>NZ_LOHS01000084.1 GCF_001642995.1 Streptomyces jeddahensis | reverse complement strand
GCGTCGAGCCGGCCTTCTGCACCGTCCAGCAGGTCAGTCGTCAGCGCGACACGGGAGCCTCTAGTGTCCTCGCCTGTGACTGAACTTTCTTCACACCACCGTGCGACAGCGGATGCCTACGATGCCGTCGCCGTCCTCTATGCCGAACTCTCCCGCGATGCGCTTGATGCTCTTCCGCTGGATCGTGCGGTGCTCGCCGCGTTCGCCGAGCTCGCGCGGACCACTGATCCCGGACTCGTCGCCGAGCTGGGATGCGGCCCTGGACCTGTGACCGCGCATCTGCGGGACCTGGGGCTGGACGTCTTCGGTGTCGACTTGTCGCCGGTGATGATCGATCTCGCCCGCGAGGCATACCCGGACCTGCGGTTCGAGGTCGGTTCCATGGACGCCCTGGACCTGGCCGACGGCAGTCTGCAAGGCATCGTGTCCTGGTATTCCGTCATTCACACGCCACCGCAGGACGTGCCCTCGTACTTTGCCGAGTTCCGTCGGGTACTCGCGCCTGACGGCCACCTCTTGCTCGCCTTCTTCGAGTCGGAGGGTGAGCCGGTTACGGCGTTCGACCACAAGGTGGCGACTGCCTACCGGTGGCCGATCGACGACTTGGCGGGGCTGGCCGGGGAAGCTGGATTCATCGAAGTCGGCCGGATGTTGCGTGAGCCGCGCGAGGAGGAACGGTTTCGCCGGGGCCATCTGGTGATGCGCAAGTCTGGATGATGCGTAGCCCCCACCCGCGGGGCCGCGGTATAGGCGCCCGGCCGGTGACCGGGCGCCGATACCTGTCAGGTCAGGCCGGTGACATGACGGTCCGGCCGAGATGCCGGGCGAAGAACTGGACCGCGCTGTCCACCTCGAACCTGGGCACCTCCATGTGCGCGCCGGCGTTGGCGTGCAACGTCTTCTCCTTCGAGGCGAAGGCGTCGAACAACGCGAGACCGGATGGGCGCGGGATGTGCTCGTCGTCCCACTGGAGGACGAACTCGACCGGAACGGTGATCCGCCTCGCCGCCTCGGCCAGGGACTCGTCGTGCCAGAAAAGACCGAACACCGCGGCGCTGATCCTGGGTTCGGCCGCCGTCAACGGCACGCCGATCGCGGTGCCCATGTTCAGGCCGTAGTAACCGACCGGCCCTTCGGCACCAATCTCCGGTAGCTCCTGGAGGGCGTCCAGGGTCGCCTGCCACTCCGGCACGGCACGCTCCGCAAGGAGGAGGTTGTAACGGACCACGATCGGGGCGACCGGCTCGCCCGCTGCCATCGCCTGTCGTAGCGCGGCGATCTCCCGCTCGTCCACCTCCGTACGCGGCCGGCCACCGTGACCGGGCGCATCGATGGCCGCGACGGTGAATCCGCAGCCGTTCACGAGGCGGTGTGCGCGGCCGGCCATTGCCGGTGACTTGCTGTCGCGGCCGCCACCGTGCCCGAGCAGCACCAGAGGGGCACGGTCGGAGCCGGATGCCGACGACCAGAGCACGCCGGTGACCTCGCCCACGGTGAACTCGCGTGCGACGACACCGTCTGACGATGTCTCGGCGGTGAATTGCACAGAATGCATTGGTTGTTGCCTTTCGGGAGTGCCTTGTGATCGAGGCGCTCCCGGCGACACCTATGTCAATCGCCCGACCGTGACGGCGAGGGGGAGCACCCACACAGATACAGCGTTCATGGGTCTCACCTCCTCGCGCGGTGTCACGGTGGGCCGCACGCTATCAGCCGGGCGTCATCCCGCCCCACCGCTTTTCCCGGGTCGGCGGGTCAGCCGCCGCGGTTCAGCACGCCGCGGTGGGGTCTTGGCATGGCGCGCATCGTTGTCGCCGTGGACCCCGCCGGCGGAGAGTCCACCGTCAGTGCATCGGCGTCGGTCGGGACTTCGACCGGCAGTTGTACGTCCTGGCCCATGCCGATTGAATGCCGTCCGCGCTCAGGTGGAGCTTGCTGGTGAACCCGCCCCGCGAACGGCCCAGGGTCCTCACCTCCAGAATCCCGTTGATCACCTGCCGGTGATCCCGCCACCGCCACAACGCCCGTGACTCACCGGCAGGAACGGACGCAGCCCTTCCCCACTCGGCGTCTGTCAGATCGCCCCGCGCCATGTCCACATCGACGACAAGGACAAGCGGCAGTCACATGACCGGCCGGACAAGTCCTAGTGCTGTTGGGCCTCGCCCTGCTCCTCGAGCGTGGGGGTGACCCCACGCAGCAGAGTGGCCGCCAGCAGGGCGATGGCGAGCGTGATGACCACGCCGACGGTGTAGGAGATCTGGATGCCGTCCGTGAACGCCCTGGTGACGGTGCCCAGGAGGGACTCCTTGGTGTCACCGGCGAGGGACTCCGCCGCCGCGACGGCGGAGCCGATGCTGTCCTCGGCCGCTGTCGAGGCCGCTTCGGGGGTGCCTGCGGCGATGCCGTCCTGCACCTGGGCGCGGTAGACCGCGGTGCCGACCGCTCCCAACAGGGCGATGCCCAGGGCGGTCCCCAGCTCGGCAGCGGTCTCCTGAATGGCCGAGGCCTCGCCCGCCTTCTCCGGGGGCGCGGACGCGAGCACCATGCCCGTGCCCAGCGCGGGGGTCGGGCCCAGGCCCAGGCTCATGACGGCGCCGCCGACGATGACCATGCCGATACCGGAGTCCTCGGTCAGGCGGCTGAGGACGAACATGCCCACGGCGGCGACCGCCAGCCCTCCGGCCATCAGGTACGCGGGCCGGATCTTCTGGGCGAGCGCGGGGGACGCCATGATGCCGATGACCATCATCACGGAGATGGGCAGGAGCAGCAGTCCGGCCTCCATCGGGGTGTACCCGGACACCATCTGCAGGAACTGCGCCAGGAAGAACTGCGCGCCGGCCATGACGAACATCGACAGGGCCAGCACCGCCAGCGCGGCCGCGAACGTACGGCCGCCGAACAGGCGGAGGTCCAGCAGGGGCGAGGCGAGGTTCCGCTGGCGCAGCACGAAGGCCGCGCAGACAGCCAGGCCCAGGGCGAGGATCAGCGAGGAGGTGGCCTCGATGCCGTGCGAGGCGTACTCCTTGATGCCGTACACCACCGGCAGCACACCGATCAGCAGCAGCACCACGCTGAGGGGGTCCAGCCGGCCCGGCCGCTCGGACCGGAACTCCGGGAGCAGCAGGGGCCCGGTGATCACCAGCAGCGCCATCACCGGCGCACCCAGCAGGAAGACGGAACCCCACCAGAAGTACTCCAGCATCACGCCGCCGACCGCCGGGCCCAGCGCCCCGCCCAGCACGAAGCCCGCCATCCACACACTGATCGCGATGTTGCGCTGCTTCGCGTCGTGGAACATGTTGCGGAGCAGCGACATCGTGGACGGCATCAGCGTCGCGCCCGCGACGCCCAGGAGCCCGCGCGCGACGATGAGCATCATCGGACTCGTCGAATACGCCGCGAGCACCGAGGCGGCACCGAATCCCACGGCGCCGATCAGCAACAGCCGCCGTCGGCCGATACGGTCGCCCAGGGTGCCCATGGTGATGAGGAGGCCCGCGATGAGGAAGCCGTAGATGTCGACGATCCACAGCAATTGCGTGCTCGACGGGTCGAGATCCGCACTCAAATGCGGTACCGCCAGGTGCAGTACGGACATGTCAAGGGCGATCAGGATGGTCGGCAGCGCCAGGACCGCCAACCCTAACCACTCCCGCTTTCCGGCTCTGACCTGCCGAGACGTTGTCATGTCGGTCACCATGGGCGCCACGCTAGAACCTCAAGCGGACTTGAGGTCAAGCGGCTTACGGGGCAGCGGCTTCCCGCTCGCCGATACTGCCCGACATGATCGTCCGGACGTGCTCTAGGCGTCCCGGTATCGATCCCGGACCTCGGGGCGCTGCTGGAAGCCGGCTGACTTGTAGGTGGCGACGGCACCGACGTTGGAGCTCGGGGTGCAGACGATCGCGCTCGACGAGCCCAGCTCCTGGAGTGCGGCCGCCGCGGCGACGGTGATCGCCTTGCCATGGCCGTGACCGCGATGTTCCCGGTGTACGCCCATCGGTTCGAGCAACCCGGGCCTACCCGGGCCAGCCGACCAGACCGTCACCGCCGCCACCGCGCTGCCCTGGTCGTCGTATGCGACCAGACACCGGGCGTCGGCGTACGGCAATCCGGCCGCCATCGCGTGCCAGCGCTCGTCCGTGAACCTCGACCCGTCGAACGCTGCCCGATGTACGGCGGCAAACACGTGCGCCCGCTCCGGCCCGACCAGCTCGATCCGCACGCCTGGGTCCTTCACCGGTTCCGAGAGGTCGCGGTGTAGCGGTGTCCACGGCTCGTCGGTGTTCCAGCCGTCCTCGAACAGCAGATCTTGGACCAGTGCATCCATCGGCGCCTCGATGTTCACCTTCCCTTCGGGCAGCACGCCGCGCTCCGGGTCGGTCACGTCGTCAACCAGCTGCTGCGCCAGCTCCTCGTCCCGCTGAGCGTCTGGCGCGATCGTCAGCCGCAACAGCCCGGGACCGTCCAGCAGCCCGACGGCGAGAATCTGTCCGTCCCCGCTCCACGTCCTGACCGCCGCGGCCGTCGCCTCCGCACCTGACCGCCAGAACCAGCCCAGATCCCCCGGATGCAGCTGCATCGGCGCCCCGTCGTACTGCCACTCCCGCAGCACGCCCACAACCTCGCTCAGCCCGTCGACTCCCGGCTTGCCCAACGTAATCGCCATACCCCCGATCACACATCACGGGACCGACAGTCGGCACCCGATTTCCGACCGCAGTGTGTCGGCGGCCAGTGTTGTAGAAGTGCAGCCAGGGTGCGAGTGCGTCGGCGCGTTCGGTATTGCTGGCAAAGACCTGGTGGTAGGCCCATACGGCCTGCCTGGAGAACGCGTTTCCAGGCTTCAAACTGCGTGAGACATACGTTGTTTGACGTGTGTAGATAAGTGGATAGTTCATCAAGTCACGCAAATCGGGTTCCTGTTGATCTATTTCATCCTTCAAATTGGTTGACATCCAGAGGTGGAATGTCGGACGTTCAGCCGTGACCCACCGATGCGCCACAGAGCCGGAGAGATGGCACGCAGATGACTTTCAGAGACAGGAACCCGAAGCCGGGGCGCGGGAGGCGCCCGGCAGCGCTTGCCTCGGTGACGACCCTGCCGGCGGCTCCGCCGGCAGGGCTGGGCGCGACCGGGACCGCGCAAGCGGCCACGGTGGACGCGGGCTCGTGGTACGAGCTGATCAACCGGGGGAGCGGCAAGGCGCTGGACATATCCGGCGCAAGTACTGCTGAGGGAACCGCCGTTCAGCAGTGGACCCGCAACGGCGGTGCCCATCAGCGGTTCCAGTTCGTCGACTCGGGCGACGGCTACTACCGACTGAAGGCCCAGCACTCGGGCAAGGTGCTCGACGTCCACGGCTGGTCCGGCGCCGACCACGCGGACATCGTGCAGTGGGGCGACACCAACGGCTTGAACCAGCAGTTCCGGCTGGAGGACTCGGCGGACGGTTACGTCCGTCTGATCAATCGCAACAGCGGCAAGGCCGTCGAGGTCCGGAACGCTGCCACCACGGACGGTGCCAAGGTTGTGCAGTTCACCGACTGGGACGGCGCCAACCAGCAGTGGCAACTGGTCCCCGTGAAGGGCGTCTTGGAGCAGGTGCACACCGCAGGGCGGGTCAAGAACCTGGGGAAGACGGTGCAGTTCAGCTGGCCCGGGGTGTACTTCGAGGGCCGCTTCCGCGGGACCGGCCTCGGGGTGGTACTCGACTGCGCGGCCGCCGACTACGACGTCCAGGTCGACGGGGCCACCGTCGCCACCCTGGTCACACCCGGCGACACCACGCACTGGATCAACGGCCTACGGGACGGCGAGCACACGGTCCGGGTCGTCAAACGCAACGACACCCCGGGGGACACCAGCACGTTCGGAGGCTTCGTCGCCGCGCCCGGGGGCGCCGTACTGAGCAAGCCGGCGGCCCGGGACCGCCAGATCGAGTTCATCGGGGACTCCCTCACGGTGGGCTACGGCAATGTCTCGGGCACCCGCGACTGCAATCCTGAGCAGCTCAAGCGGAACACCAACACCGACGTGAGCTACGGCGCCCTCACCGCCCGGCAGCTGGACGCCGATTACCAGATCAACGGCTTCTCCGGTCTCGGCATGGTACGCAATGTCGCCGGCATCTCCCCGGACGTCACGTACCGGACCTACTACGACCGCGCCCTGCTGAACGTGGACGGCGACGTCTGGCAGAACCCGGGGACGTGGCGCCCCCAGATCGTGGTGGTCAACCTCGGCTCCAACGACTTCTCCGACCTCACCCCCGGTGAACCGTGGACGCCCGACAGCCTCGCGGCCGCCTACCGCACCGCCTACGGCGAGTTCCTCCGGAAACTGCGGACGCGCTACGGTGCCGGCACCACCCTCGTGGCCGTCGGCTTCGACGGAAACGCCGAGCATGTGCGGCAGGTGGTCGAGGCGCGCAACGACGCCGGCGACAGCGGGGTCCACTACTGGTTCCTCGATCAGTCAGGCCTGGACTTCCTGGGATGTGACCGGCACACCTCGGCTCACGACGACCGGGTGATCGCCGACCGGCTTGCCCCGTTCCTCAGCAGCCTGCCGACGGGATGGTGAGGGACATGACCACCCGTGAACCGGGCCAGGGACTGCTGCCCCCCGCCGTCGCCTCCGGCACTCCCCTGCGTGTCCTGCCGCTGGGCGACTCGATCGCCTGGGGCGAGGGCAGCAGCACGGGCGACGGCTACCGGGGTCCGCTGCGAGAACACCTCGTTTGACCCGTTGGTGCCCTTGTAGACGTTCCAGTTGTGGCCGCCGACCGTGGCATTGCCTTGGTAGGAGCCGAGCAGTCCGACGGCTCCGTTGTGGTTGACCCAGAGCATGATCTCGTAGTCGTGGTCGGTGTCCCAGATGTCGTACGAGGTGTTGTACGCGCCGGACGACGGGACGCTGACGTCGTAGTCGCTGGTCAGCCAGGCGAGGGAGTCGATCGACTTGTTGATCGACTGCGTCGAGTTGGGGTAGGACTTGATGCCGCTGGTCTCCGGATGGTCGGCCCAGACGCCCCCGCCCGTACCGGAGTTGGCCCAGGTGTACTGGCTGCCCGCGCCGACGCCCCAGATGTTGTTGTAGAGCGTGTAGCCGTTCAGGTTGGTGGTGCCCCACTGGTCGCAGGTGTTCCAGACCGCGGCCGAGGCAGGGGCGGCTAGGCCGTGTTTGAGAAGTTGATGGTGTGCTGGGTGGGCTGTCCGGGGAAGTCGCGGGCGGCCATCCAGATCGTCAGATCGCGGGCGATCCGGTCGATGCTTGTCTCGCTGATGACGTCGTGTTCGCGGTGGGCGGTGTCGCGTCGGACGACTTCGTAGCCGCCTTCGTCCAGGACCGCGACGGAGGTGAACCAGGCCGGGTCGTCTTCGTCGGGCTGGATGACGACGAAGGTGTCGTCCGAGTCGTTGAGGTCATCGATCAGCATGAACAACGCGTCCTCGGACGGGTCGTCGATATGGTCGCCGCTCTCGCTCTCGGCCCGGTAGTACGCAGCGCCCATCGCCTCTGTCTCCCCTCGATCCGCTGACCTGATCGCGGCCAGAATGACATGCGGGACCGACACGTCCGACAGGTCACAGCCACTCGTTGATCGCGGCGATGAGGACGGTCGTTTCGAAGCGGACCGCGAGCTTGTCAAACCGCGTGGCCACGGCCCGGTTCCGCTTCAGCCGGTTGGCGCCGCACTCGACCGCGTGCCGGGCCTTGTAGTCCTCGCGGTCGAAGGCCGGAGGACGCCCACCGGCCGCTCCCCGGCGTTCGCGGTGGCCTGCCTGATCGGCAGGTTCCGGGATCGTGCAGCGGATCCCGCGCCGCCGCAGATAGGCACGGTTCGCGCGCGATGAATACGCTTTGTCGCCCCGCACCCGCAGCGGACGAACCCGGGGCCGCCCCAGTCCGAGACGAGGAACCCGGATGGCTTCCAGCACGGCCGTGAACTGCGGGCTGTCACCCCGCTGCCCGGCTGTGACCAGCAGCGACAACGGCCGCTGCCCTTGCTCACAGGCCAGGTGAATCTTCGTGGTCCAGCCCGGCAGATCGTGGAGTCGACGTTCACCTCCCAGGTGATCAGCCCGACTGCGTCCGCCCGCGCTTGCAGTCTGGTCAGTACCGACGACCAGACCCCATCGCGTTGCCAGCGGCGGAAGAGCCCGTAGACCGTCTGCCACGGACCGTACTCCGCCGGCAGATCCCGCCACGGGGCCCCGGTCCGAACCCGCTAACGGATCCCATCGATCAGCTTCCGCCGGCACACCGACGGCCTGCCCAACACCGCGACCGGCAGCAACGGGCACAACACTGCCCACTGGTCATCAGAAAGATCCCCTCGCCCCACACCGAGATCATCACGGCACGAGGCGAGACACCGGAACCACTTCTAAAACACGGCCTAGTCGTCGTCGCCTGCCACGACCACCACCAAGAACGCGTCCGACTTCAGGTCCATGATGACCTTCGCGGGCTTCCCCTCGGCGCGGCGCGCCGCCGCGTACTCCTCCGCCGGCCATGATCCGCGCGGAGCTCCCGCACCGAACCGCTTCAACACCTTTGCGCCCATAGCGGCAGACCCCTCCAGCGCCGTTCATCGACCCGAACCGGCAACTCTCGTACAGTGCGCCTGCCCCCGACGGACGCGGACATGTCCCATCTCGGACACTCAGTTCCCGCACGCGACGACGAGCGTCCCGGAGCGGCTGATCAGTTTTCGGGACGACTACAAGAACCACCGCAGATGACCCGCACCTGGTCGCTGATGTCGTGGACCGGGATCGGCCACCTTCAACGGCTGCGGCCACGGTATGGCCCTCGCCCAGGGCGAATTGGGCCTCCTCGGGGCACCTGGCAAGGTCGCCAGTGGCGTGAAGCCGATGTCCGTGTCGTGGCGGGTGCTGCTCAACTACGGCATTGCCGCGGTGTGTTTCTCGTGATCGGTCATGCGGCAGCCCGCGGGGTGCGTCGGCTCTGACCAGACGTACCGGCCCTTCATGGTCGGCGCGACCTCCCCAACGGCCCCGTCATACGGGGCCGTTCGGGTATCACGTCCGCTGCCTTACGCCGATGTCGCCACAACTGGTTCGGCGTGGCCGAACAACTCGTCGTAGCCAGGGGGAAGTTGTGTGATCAGCCGTGTCAGGACCGCTTCATCGGCGGCGGCGGTGATGGCGCTCAGGACCGCGGTGGCGTGACGTCTGCCGGCGAGCAGGTCACCGTCGGTACGGTCGGCCACCGCGGCAATGAACGCGGACGGGGTCAGAGGTTCGCTCGCTGGCGCAGTGCAGGCGAGGACCGGGGTGCACTGGTGCGGCAGCAAGCGGGCCAGGTCGATCAGATCGTCCCCCACCAGATGGGCGCCGAGGATCTCAAGGGCAGCCTCGGCTGCCTGTGCCGCGCTGAGCGGGCTGTCGTATCCCCCACGAACCCGAATGTCATCGAGGAACTCCTCCAACTGCATGGCAGTCACCTCCAGTTTGCGGCGCGACCAAACGGGCGCTGTGTGTGCCTGGCGCGCCATGGTGTATCGCGGGAGTTCAAGGGCGGTGCGGTGATGCTTCGACGCGAAGGCTGGGGCTCGCGGCACGGGCGGCGCCGCGGGAGCGTTCGGCCTGCTGCTTGCCCGGCAGCGCGCCGCCCGTGGCGGTGGCCTGACCGGTGAGCGGGTTGCGGGCAAGCCCGGTTCGCAGCCGGACGAGAATCCGCGCCAGCAACCGCGATACATGCATCTGCGAGAGCCCGAGTTCCGCACCGATTTCGGACTGGGTCATCTCTGCGCCGAACCGCATCGAGATGATCTTCCGGTCGCGTTCGGGGAGCTCTGCGAGCAGAGGGCGCAGCGCCTGGCACTCCTCGACCTTGCGCAGACCGTCATCCTCGAAACCGATGCGCTCCGCGAAGGAACTGTCGGCCTCGTCGTCCGCGGTGTGGAAGTCCAAAGACGCAGCCGTGTATCCATTGGCGGCCACGAGCCCATCCCGCACTTCCTCGGCCGGCCGGCCCAGGCGAGCCGCGAGCTCGTCGAGGGTCGGCGGCCTGCCCAGGTCCTGTTCGAGCTCGTCGGCAGCCCTCGACAGCTCGGTGCGCAGCTCCTGCAGCCTGCGCGGGACATGAACGTCCCAGGAATTGTCCCGGAAGTGGCGCTTGATCTCGCCAAGGATGGTCGGCAGCGCGAAGGTGCTGAAGACGACGCCGCGGGCGGGATCAAAGCGGTTGATCGCCTTGATGAGGCCGATCGCACCGACCTGGACGACGTCATCCTGCGACTCGCTGCGGGCACGAAACCGGCGGGCTGCGAAGCGGACAAGCGCGAGGTTGAGTTCGACCAGCGTGTTGCGGACGTACGAGTACTCGGAGGTGCCCTCTTTCAATTCCTTCAGGCGCGCAAAGAGCACATCGGACAGTTCACGCGCATCGTCGACGGGAAGCTGGTCAGGCTGGGCCGGGATCCCCGGCCATGGGTCCGGATCGGGGGCGGTGTCCAGCCCCGAAGTATGTCGGTGAACGGACGGATGGGTCGCGTTCCGGTTGAGTGTCACGGAACCGGTCATCGTGTCGTCCTTTCGGCTCGGCGTCTCCCCTTTGCGAGGAGACGCTCATCGTGATCATGCAGTTACCCCCGGTTCTGAAATGCAATCAATGCGGCTTCCATCTGCCATGAACCAGCTGGTGGGATGCATGCCGCTTCACTACGGCGGGTGACGCATCGAATAAGACCGCCTCCCACAGGTATTGGCGGCAACAGGATCTCGCCCGCACGCCCGCAATGAGGGCTCGGGGCGCGAATCCCGAGTCGAGTGAAGATCATCATCAGCCGGCCACGAGTCGAAGTGGCACCTGGAAACGCTGAGCAGTTGCCTCCGCACGCCACTCCTATGAACCAACATGCACCGAGGACGCGGGGGTATGCGCGCGCCATGGGAATCGTAGACGCCATCGAACAAACTTTGGAGCGATGGGGAACTGGCATTTGGGCAACAGTGATCCGCGGAGACTCAGACCGCGAACAGGTAGAAGCAGTTTCCATGCTCCTCAAGGAGTGCGACGACCACGTTGCAATTCTGGGACGCGGTCGCATCCTTGTGCCCAACTCATTCATCCTGCTGCTGCCCGAGCCTAGCTACAGCGATCTCTGCGGCCACTCCGGTCAATTGGAGAAGTACCTGGCCAATCGGGTGCGTCGGCACGCCGCCGAACAGCACTACAGCTTCGTCGGCCGGGTAACGGTCGAACTACGGCCGTCCTCCAAGACGAATGCGGCCAAATATCAAATCACCAGCCACGTTGCACCAATCAGGGTTCACTCAACCGGATACGTGGTCGGCCATGCTTGACGCAGAGAACATGGCGGTCACTGGCGTAGCCGTGATCCGTTTACCACCCGAGCTGTTGACCTCGATTGCGTTAAGGGCACGCTTGTGAAGCCTGTCACCCGCAATCAGGGTGGGTGGCCGACAAACCGTCTTCGCTACCCCAATCCGAGAAGCACTCGGCGTCGGGTCAGGTATGCATGGTGCCCAGAGGGGGCAAGCGCGCTAGGAACGGAACTCCCGACCATGGGAAGAGTGGTCAGCATGGTCCCTGCACCAAGACGAGGGGACGACGGCCCTGTCCGGCTTGCCGAGCTGAAGGGCGAGTTGCTCGTCCAGTACTTCACCGGTGGCCTCGACTGCGTCACCGGAGCACGCGATGCGACCGCGGCCTTCCTTGCCGACCTCGCCAGGACCCGCCCACCCGAGTCCACGGAAGCAGCTGAGGACGTCCTGCTCGTCGCCAACGAACTGACAACCAACACCATCCGCTTCGCTCCAGGGCCCTTCACCCTCATGCTGCGTGACACCGGCGAGGCGATCCACGTCTCCATCACGGACACCAACACCGCCTCCCCCCGGCCCCGCCACCCGGACATGTCGGGACAGGGCGGGCTGGGCTGGCAGGTCATCAGCACTCTGGCGGAGCACACCTACGTCCTACCGGAACCCGGCGGCAAGTCCGTGCACGCCATCCTCCCGTGGTGACAGGACCTGAGGACGCGGCCGGGCATCCGTACCGCAACGCGCACACACCTCGCGCACGGCACGGACCAATGCGTGCTCGTACCGGAAGAACGCCGTGGGCGCCGTAAGTCGAAGGTGAACCCGCTCTCGGCGAGAATGCGCAGCCATCCTGAACGCTGGACATCCACAGGACGGTCCACATGGACTGGGCGGTCCGGTACGTACGAGCATGCCTCGGCGCCCTTCCGGCATGCCCGCACGTATGTGCCGTAGAAGTGCACGGCCCACTCGCCGAACACCAGTGGGCGCTCCTCGTGGAGGGGGAGACGTAGACGAGGAGCGACGAATCGTCCTCGGGCCGTCCGACCGTGCTGGGAGCCGGCGGCACCCGCCAGGCGGCGGACCGGGTGCGCAGGGCCGACCTACTGAACTTGGCTCAGCGCGGCCCCTGGACGCCGTGATCGACACATCCAGCGCGTTCGCCCTGGGCGGTCTGCGACCATGACTCCATGGACGAGGAAGTAATTCCCATTCTTCGCGTCGAGGACGCTGCGGCCGCGGTCGCTTGGTACCAGCGACTTGGCTTCGCCAAGCAGTGGGAACACCGCTTCGAACCGGGACTTCCCGCGTTCGTCGAGGTCGCCCGGGGTGGGATGCGGTTGTTCTTGTCGGAGCACAAGGGCGATGCCCGGCCCGACACGTTGGTCTACCTCCGCATTCGCGATGTGGAGGCCATCGCCTCCGAGTTCGGTGTGCAGGCGAAGGACGCTCCGTGGGCGCGTGAGATTGAGCTGCGCGACCCTGACGGCAACCGGCTGCGGATCGGCACGCCGACGGAATGACACCCGTCGGCAGCCCGCGGCAGGGCAGCTGTGCTGGTGGCTGAGCGAGTACGCGTCCGCGAGATCGATGACGACGAAGTGAAGCGCCTGCTGCGGATCATCCGCAGAGGCACGGGGTCAGTGGTGACCTGGCGGCGCGCCCAGATGGTGCTGCTGTCCGCGCACTCATGGACCGGCGGGGAGCGGAACGGGACCTGAGCGACCGCGGCCCCGGTCCCGCCCCCACACGCCCGCCCGCTGCTGCTCCACCTCATCGCGCGCCTGACCAGCGCCTACCAGAAGCTGCCCATCGGCGACCCCTTCCACGAGAACACCCTCGTCGGCCCGCTCATCTCCACCCAGGCCCTCGACGGCATGCAGAACGCCCTCACCCGCGCCCAGGCCCAAGGCAGCAAGATCCTGGCGGGCGGCAACCGGCGCCTGTCCGCCAACGCTCCCCGGGCCGCATACGTCGAGCCGGTCATCGTCCGCGTCGACGAACAGCTCGACGTCGTACGGGAAGAGACGTTCGCCCCGATCCTGTACGTCCTGACGTACGACACCCTCGACGAGGCGATCGCCCTGCACAACGACGTACCCCAGGGCCTGTCCTCCAGCATCTTCACCCGCGACCAGCAGGAGGCCGAGATCTTCCTCTCCTCCGAGGGTTCCGACTGCGGCATCGCCAACGTCAACATCGGCACCTCCGGTGCGGAGATCGGCGGTGCCTTCGGTGGCGAGAAGGAGACCGGCGGCGGCCGCGAGTCCGGCTCGGACTCGTGGAAGGCCTACATGCGCCCGGCCACCAACACCATCAACTACTCAAGCCGGCTCGCGCTCGCTCAGAACGTCAGCTTCCTCTGACCTCGCGCTGGGCATCACGTGCATGAATTGCGCTGGCCCTTGCCCGCCCCTCGGCCGGGCAAGGGCCAGCGGACACAACTCCACGGCCTGCGCCAGGTGCGGTCCCGTACCGGATAGTCCGGTAAGCAGGCAGGCCGGGGTCTCGGCGGTCCAGTCCATGCCGCCGGACCGTACGTCAGCCATGCCCCGAGCCGCGCCTCGTGTACATGCCACTTCTCCTGGGTACCTTCCCGACCGCCTCCCCCCATGGGCACTCGGGCAACGCCCGGTTGAAGTGGTTGCCACGGGCATGCCCCCTTCACCGGGCGGAGCTCCTTTCGACAGGAGTTCATGTGGTGATTTCACTTCGACGACCTGGCAGACGCATGGCCATCGCCTGCGCCGTGGTCACCGCCGCGGCGAGCGGACTGCTGCTGCCGATCGCCACGGCGCCGTCCGCCAAGGCGGCGGACGATTTCCGGCCCCAGCTCGTGACGGTCGACACCCCCAGCCGCGCCGCCAAGGAAAAGCTCGCAGCCCTCGGCCTGGACCTCACCGAGCACGCCGGACACGACTTCACCGAAGTCGTCCTGCACCGCCCGGCCGACGCCATCGCGCTGCAGATGGCGGGTCTCAGCTGGGAGGTCCGCATACCCGACCTCGTCGAGCGGGAGTCCGAGGTCAACGCCGCGAACCGCGCCTATGCCGCCGCCACCGCGACCTCACCGCTCCCGTCAGGACGCGACAGCTACCGCCGGCTCTCCGACTACAACGACGACCTGGACCGACTGGCGTCGCTGCGTCCTGGTCTGGTGAAGAAGTTCGCCCTCAACCACAGGAGCCTCGAGGGCAAGCCGGTGTACGGGGTGGAGATAGCGCACGACGTGACGGCCGCCGAGGACGGCCGTCCCGTCTTCCTCATGATGGGCCTGCACCACGCGCGCGAGTGGCCCTCCGGCGAGCACGCCATCGAGTTCGCCTACGACCTGGTCGAGAACTACGGCACCGATGAGCGCATCACCGCCCTGCTGAAGAAGGCCCGCGTTCTGGTTGTGCCCGTGGTCAACGTCGACGGCTTCGAGAAGTCCGTCAACGACGGCCAGTTGATCGACCTGCGCGCGATCGACGGCGGTGGCACCGGCTCGATCCTGGCCACGCCCGGCAACGCGTACAAGCGCAAGAACTGCCGGATCGTCGACGGCCTCACTCCGCTGGCGAACGAATGCGCCCTCGCGAGCAGCCCCGGCGGCTTCGGCGCCGGCATCGACCTCAACCGCAACTACGGCGGCTTCTGGGGCGGTCCGGGCGCCGCCGCTGAGCCCGCCGACGCCACCTACCGCGGCCCCGCACCGTTCTCCGAGCCCGAGACGCAGAACATCCGCGAGCTGATCAGCACCCGCCAGGTCACCGGCCTGATCACCAACCACACCTTCTCCAACCTGGTGCTGCGCCCGAACGGCGTCGCGCCCGACACGGTCGGCCCCGACGGACTGCCCGTCGGCAACCCGCCGGACGAGGCCGCGCTGAAGGAGCTCGGCGATCGCATGGCTCAGCAGAACGGCTATACGAGCCAGCACAGTTGGGAGCTGTACGACACCACCGGCACCACCGAGGACTGGTCGTACAACGCGACGGGCGGCTTCGGCTACACCTTCGAGATCGGGCCCGACGAGTTCCATCCGCCGTTCCCGGAGGTCGTCGACGAGTACCTCGGCTCCGGCCAGTACGCCGGGAAGGGCAACCGCGAGGCGTTCCTGCTCGCGCTGGAAAGCGCAGTCGATCCCGAGTCCCACTCCGTGATCAGCGGCAAGGCTCCCGAAGGGGCCACGCTGCGGCTGAAGAAGACCTTCGCCACGCCCACCTGGTCGGGCACGATCAAGGACACCCTCGACACCACCATGACTGTCGGCGAGGGCGGCAGCTACACGTGGCACGTGAACCCCTCGACCCGGCCGGTCGTCAAGGCCCGCCAGATCGAGGTCATCTCCTCCGAGCCCCTGAAGCGGCAGACGTACACGGGCACGACCACTCCGACGCAGCCCTCGGATCAGGAGTTCACCGTCGACCGGGCAGCCGACGTCCTCGAAGTGAAACTCGACTGGGCTACCCCGGACGACCTCGACCTCTACGTGTTCCGCAAGAACGCCGACGGCAGCCTCAGCCAGGTCGGCAGTTCCACCGGCTCCGTCGGGGAGAAGGAACGGGTCCTCCGCGACGACCCGGAGCAGGGCACGTACGTGCTGCGGGTGGAGAACTGGGCCTCCGTCGCGCCCTCCTGGACCCTCACGGCATCGCTCTACGACGCGACCGCGGACGAGGTGGGCGGCGTCATCGAGAACTGGACGCTGTCCTGCGAGAAGGACGGAAAGGTCCTCGAGCAGGTGCCGGTCGTCGTCGACCGCGGACAGCGGGTCAAGGCGGATCTGAAGACCTGCGCGAAGAAGTGGGGCACGAGCTGATGGCGCGCGCATGGTTGAGACGCCTCGCCGCCACCGCCTCGCTGGTGCTGGCCGCGTCACTGCTTCCTGCCGCGGCCGCCGCGGCGGACGGATCCGATGTCGCCGTCACCACGGTCGACGGCCAGGAGGTCGTCGACGGCGCGGTGCCGCAGCCGGTCAGCGGCCCGGTCGACGTGACAGGCACAGCACGCACAGGATCCCCGGGCGCAGCGCCCGCCCCCGCCCCGTTGCACGCCGACGCGGGCGACAGCTCCTTCGTGGCCGTGGGTCAGAAGGCCGTGCTGCTCGGCAGCGCCTACGGCGGCACCGCGCCGTACACCTGGGCCTGGACCGCAGAGCGCGGCACCATCACCGGCGCGGACTCGGCGAGCACCTCCTTCGACACCACCGGGCTCGACGCAGGCACGTACGAGGTGCGGCTCACCGTCACCGACGCCGCGGGCGGCACGGCGAGCGACACCGTCAAGGTCGTCGTGGTCCAGGAGACCACCGACGAACTGCTCAACGAGACCAAGGCGGACCCGACGCCGGGCGTCTTCCCCACCGGCCAGGCCGTGGAGTTCCCCTTCGACGTCCCGTCCGGCGTCGCTTCCCTCGACGTCACGTTGTCGTGGACGACGACCGCCCAGGACTACGATCTGCGGGTCACCGATCCATCGGGCGAGATCGTGGCGCGGTCCGAGTCGGCCGACCACCCGGAGCGGACCTCGGTCTCCTCCCCGCGCGCGGGCACCTGGAAGGTCGTCGCCGTCAAGTGGGCCACAGTGACCGACGAGGTGACGGCCCGGGTCGTCGCCAGCCAGCGCCCCGCCGACCCGCGGCCGGTGGTGGACGCAGGAGGACCGTACGAGTTCGAGACCGGCGCCGAGCAGCGGCTCAGCGGCACGGTCTCCGGAGGCACCGGGCCCGTCGAAGCGGCCTGGGACCTCGACGCCGATGGGCGGTTCGACGACGGTACGGGCACGACGGCCACACCCGAGCTGCCCGAGGGCAGGCACCTGGTCACCCTCAAGGCGACCGACGCGAACGGTCTGGAACGCCGCGAGACCACCTCCGTGCTGGTGGGCAGCGCGGACCGGCTCGCTGCCGGGCCGCCGGTCACGGTCATCGGCATCGCCGACACCGGCATCAACCCGTACCACCTGGAGTTCTCGGCCCGCACCTATCCGGATCCGGACGTCCTGGCGCTGACGAGGAACTTCACCCGCCACCCGTCGGAGTACATCCCCGGCTATCCCGCCTCCGCGCCCGCCCTCCCGGTGACCCTCGGCAAGGGCTATCTGCCGGAGGAGGACAAGGACTTGTGGAGGAGCGGGCGGGTGCCCGGCGGCACGCTGCACTGGATCCCCGGCACCAAGATCATCGGCGCGTACTCGTCGAGCATGGACGGTGATCATCCGGTCCTCGACGACAACGGGCACGGCACCGGCTCCGCCTCCGTCGCGGCCGGGAACCGCTACGGCTACTGCCCGAGTTGCCTGCTCGTCATGGTCGAAGGACTCGACGAGACGGTCGCCACCAAGTACCCCTGGGTCGACATCACGTCGCACTCCTTCGGCTACATCGGAGGCGCCCCGGTGGGCCCTGTGCTCAGCGGCGAGGAGGTGACCAAGGACGCCGCCGAACGCGGCCAGACCGTGCTGTTCGCCGCCGGCAACGGCGTCGGCAACGCCTTCGACGTACCGGTCAGCACCTGGCACTCCGACCAGACGGGACCCGACTGGAACATCACCGTCGGAGCGCTGCGCCGCGACGACCAGCGCGCCGTCGTCGGCGACGGAATCCCCGTGCATCTGTCGTCGTGGGGCATCGGCAGCCTGCCGTCCCCCTGCCACACCGGCGTACTGTGCCAGGACCAGTTCAGCGGCACCTCCGCCGCCACCCCGTACACGGCAGGTGTCTTCGGCACGACGCTGCAACGGGTCCGCGACACGATCGGTGACGCTAGGGCAGGTCAGAAGAGCGGCCAGGTGGTCGCCGAAGGCACGGCGCTGCCCGAGAGCGTGTACCTGGACGACGGCAGGCTCACGCGGGGCGAACTGCGTGAGGCGGTCCTGAAGAACGCCTTCCCGCTCGGCGAGGACGACCTGCCCTCCGCCAGTTGGCCGCTCGCCTCGCCGTACTCGGCCGGCAACGTCCTCTTCGAGGGCTACGGAGCCGCGACACCGGAGACGGCACGACGGGCCGTGGACGTGCTGCTCGGCCGGGCGCTGCTGCCCGAACGGCCCGTCGAGGACGACTTCTTCGCCGCCGACCGTGCCATCAGGGACACGATCTGGGGCGGCTACGACCGGGACGGCGACGGCACGGAGGACCAGGCATCGCTGCCCACCGGGCTGTCGGCCGGTCTGGACGACGTGGCGACACTCGACGGCTCGCTCGCCGTGCTGCGCAGAACGCTGGAGGCGCAGAACGGCGCACAGAAGGACGAGGGCGGGCAGGCCCAAGGCCCGCACTCCGCACAGGCGTATCGCTACTACCTGCACCAGGGCCCGGACTGTGCGGGTGAACGGACGATGGACCGCACCGACCGCGACGACGACGCGGACGGCTGCGCCGTCGGCGACACCCTGTCGTCCGCGGCGCCGTATCTGCCCACCGCCGCCCACCCCGCGACCGACACCCTGGACGCGCCACTCGCCGCGGGATCGCAGGTACGGGCCGAACTGTACGTGCGTACCCGCGCCCCGGCGGCACTGGTGGGCCCCACCGTCGTCCTCCTCGCCACCGACCGGGAGATCGGTCGCGCCAAGGCCGCGGCACAGCCGGTCACGGGCGCCTGGACCAGGTTCACCATCGAGTTCGACACCGACCGGCACGCCTTCACCGGAGAGCAGCTGACCGTACAACTGCTCTCCGACACCACCGCGTTGGCCATCGTGGGCTACGAGGACGGCCACGCCACGCAGCTGTCGATCGACCCGGCGCCACTGCCCCCGAGCGGCCTTGAGTTCGGCGTCACGATCGCTGCTCCGTCGGACGGCGCCCAGGTCGCCGAGGGCGAGACCGTCATCGCGGGCGGCCGGTACGCCTTCCCCGACCTCGGCACCGACCCGGAAGGCGTCGGCGGCCGGCCGGAGACCCGGCGGGTGCAACTGTCGGTGGACGACGAGACCTTCGCCTCACCCGTCTCCGCGAGGCTCGACGAGGCCACCGGCACCTGGCGGGCCGAGGCGGGCCGGCTCGACGTGGGCGAGCACGTGCTGTACGCACGCGCGGTCCGGGACGGGACGCCCTCGGACGTCGCCAAGACGACGTTCCGCGTCACGCCGGACGCCCACGTCGAATGGCAGGTCGTCAGCCGCAACGCTCCCGTGGATGGGGAGGCCTGGCGTCGCGCCGCCGGCCTGGGCGCATGGTCGTTCCCGCTGACCACGTCCTCGTACGGCAACGGCCACCGGACGATCGTGGTACGGCTCGTGGAAGGCGGCACCGAGACGGCACGGGACACGGTGCGGGCCCGGTTCCGCTGATCGGCCGGTCCTCAACCGCTGTTGAGCACGGCAGTCGGAGGCGGAGGCGGTGATCGGAGGGGCGACGGGACAGCCAGACGTCCCGTCGCACCTCCGTTTCAGGCGCTGCTTGAAGAGCCGCCTCACCGACGCGGCTGGGGCCGCTTTGGGCCGCCCTTTCGCTTGGCGCTCGGGGCGGTCAGCGTGGTGCCTCGCCCTGGGCGACCTCGACTTCGTGGTGGAAGGTGATCACGCCGGTCACCGCGGCGCAGGCCGAGACGGCCGTGCAGGCGGCGAGGAGCAGGGCGATCCAGGAGGCGGTGCGCGGACGGGCCTCCGGCGACGCGAGGAGGGCCGCGACCCGCTGAGGGACCGGGCCGGTGGTCGCCGCGGAGGCGAAGTCGGGCCGGGTGGAGCGCGAGGCCTGGGCCGCGAGAGCGGCGCGGGCGATGGCACGCGCGGTCAGGCGCCGATCGCCGACGGCGGCGGCAGCGGCCTCGTCAGCGGCTCTTTCCGCGGCGAGCTGGATGGCGCCGCGGACACGACGCAGGCCGGGGTGGCAGTGTGCCGCCAGTTCTGCGGCGACGAGGAAGCGGTGGTGGCTGCCGGCGTTGTGGGCGCGTTCATGGGCGAACAGCGCCTCTCTCTCAGCCGGGCCGAGCGTCCGGAGCATCGCTGTGGTGACGACGATGCGGTTCGGCCGGCCCGGCAGGGCGTACGCATCCGGATGGGGCGAGTCGATGACGCACAGGTCTCCTGCGGTGGGACTGCGCTCGGCCTGCACGCGGGCCGAGCGGAAGGCACGGAGCTGACGCAGGGCCGATCGCAGAATCGTCAGGACGCTGACGGTGAGTACGCCGGTGGCCGCCGCGGCCGCGGGCAGGACGAGGAGGTCCGACGGCGTAGGCAGGGGCCGGACGAGCTCGCCGAGCGCGGCAAAGAGGGGCAGCTTCAGCAAGCCCGTCAGGACCAGCGCCCCGAGCGCGGACACGGAGGCTCCGGCCAGCACGATCGCGGTGAGGGTCAGTGCCCACAGCGCGGCGACGGGACCGAGGCGGTCGAGCGCGCGCCCGGCCAGCGGCTGCACCGCGAAGGGCAGGAGCAAGGGCACCAGCAGCAGAGCGGTCATTGCTCACCCGATTCCAGGAGCTCCCGCAGGAGCCGCTCGTCGTCGGAGCTGAGCTGCGCGACGAAGCGGGCCAGGACCGTCTCGCGGTCGGCGTCCCGGTCGAGCTCGCTGTGCATGCGGCGGGCGGTGAGGCCGGGGGCGTCCTGGACGGGGAAGTACGCATAGCCGCGCCCCTGCCGGTGACGGTCGACGATGCCCTTCTCGTACAGGCGGGACAGGATGGTCGTAACGGTGGTGCGGGCGAGGTCCGAGGCGAGGTCGGCCTGTACCTGCGCGGGTGTGCGCGGTCTGCCGGCGGCCCACAGGGCGGCCATGACGGTGGCTTCGAGCTCGCCCGCCGGTCGGCGTTCGTCCTTCGCGTCGGTCATGGGAACGATCCTCACCACGTCATCGTCTACAGTGCAGTAGACCGTCTACAGGATTGTAGTCGATCGGGTGCCGTGTCCACGTGCTCCCGCCCGTCAAGTATGAGAGGGCTCGCGACGATGGCCGCACCCTTGTTCACAGCATCACAACCGGCACTGTCACAACTGGCGGTGAATGTCCTCAGCGCACCGTCCCTGCTGTCCGCTTTCGGCGTGCTGGGTGTCGGCGCGGTGCTGTTCGCCGAGACGGGGCTGTTGATCGGCTTCTTCCTGCCCGGTGATTCTCTGCTTTTCACGGCGGGCCTGCTGAGCAGCGGGTCGGCTCACGGCGGCCTGCGGCCGTCGCTGATGCCCCTCTTGCTCGTCGCTGCCGCGGGGGCGCTGGCCGGCTCGCAGTGCGGCTATCTGATCGGGCGGAAGGCGGGAGGAACGCTGATCGCCCGCAGTCGCTCGGCCCGCCTGCATGCGGGAGCTCGGCGCGCCGAGGAGTTGCTGGAGCGGTACGGATACGCAAAGGCGGTCGTGCTGGCCCGGTTCGTGCCGGTGGTGCGCACGGTGCTGAACCCCATGGCAGGCGCACTGCGGGTGCCCGTAGGCACGTTCACCGTGTGGCAGGTGATCGGCGGACTGGCCTGGAGCCTGGGCCTCACCCTCGCCGGATACTTCCTCGGTTCGTCCGTCCCGAACGTGGACCGCTATCTGCTCCCGATGGTCGCGGTGATCGTCACCCTGTCGTTGGTTCCCCTCGCCGCCGAGTTGTACCGCTCCCGCCATGAGACAGCCGAGGAGAAGGGAAGCGCGGGATGATGCTCGCCTTCGACGGGTCCGCGATCGACGGCTCCGCCTACACAGGGGTGGTGGACCTCGCCCGCCGCTCCCCCGCCTGGCTGGACAGCCTCGTGTCTGCCTGGTCCACGTACGGGCTGGCTCTGTTCGCCGTGCTCATGGTCGTGGGCTGGTGGCGGGCGCGGCGCGTGAGCGCCTCGGCGGCGGTGGTCGCGATGGCCGCGCCGGTGACGGTCGTCGTGGCGTACGCGGTGAACGACGCGCTCAAGCTGGTGGTGCGAGAGGACCGTCCCTGTCAGAGCCTGCGTGTGACGACGCTGGAGGCGTGTCCGGCACCGGGCGACTGGTCGTTTCCCAGCAACCATGCGGCCATCGCCGCCGCGGCCGCCGTCGCACTCCTCTTCGTCTCCCGCCGCCTCGGTGCGGTCGCGGTGGTGGCCGCCTGCGCGATGGCCGCCGCCCGGGTGTGGGTCGGCGCGCACTACCCCCACGACGTCGTGGCCGGTGCCGCGGTCGGTGCCCTGGTCGCGCTGCTCCTGACGGCGGGAGTGCGCAGCCGTCCCGACGCCCTGGCGCGACGGCTCACCGCGACGCGGCTGAGGCCGCTGCTGGTGGCGCCATGATCCGCAGGGACGTCGCCGACACGGCCGTCTGCACGGGCCTCGGCGCGCTGGCCGCGTTCGGCGTACTGGCCATCGTCGTGGTCGGCGCCAACGGAGACACACTGTTCACGGACGATGACCTCCACTCATGGTCCCTCGCGCACCGCCCGGACGTCGTGGTGGCCCTGGCCCGTGGTCTCACCGCCACCGGCACTGGTGTCGTCCCCTATACGCTGGCCGTGCTGGCGGGAATTCTTCTCGGGCGCACCGTGCGGCACCGTCTGCTCGCGGTGGCCCTCTGCGTCGCGTGCCTCGGGGCCGGGCAGGCCGCCCGGTACACCGTGATGCATCTGATCACCCGGCCCCGCCCGCCTCAGGCGGACTGGGCGTCGCACGCATCGGGCTGGTCGTTCCCCTCCGGCCACGCCACCACCGCGGTCGTCACCGCCGGAATGCTCGTCATCGCGGTGGTCGTGCGCGCTCCTCGCGGCAGAACGGTGCTCACCTTCGTCATCGGCTGCTGGGGCGCGCTGGTCGGACTCACCCGCGTCTATCTCGGGGTGCACTGGTTCACCGACGTCATGGGCGGCTGGCTGTTCGCCGTCGGCTGGCTGGGGCTGTGCCTCGGCGCCGCGGCCAGGTGGCTGCCGGAGCACTTCGTCGTCGGCACCGCCGGAATGACCCGGGAGCCAGCCGTTGCGGCGAAGGGGACACGCGAGCAAGCCGCTGCCAAAGACCGGACATAAGAACACGCGGAGGACGCATGCGCCACAAGATCCTGGTCGTCGAGGACGATCACGCCCTGCGTGACGTACTGCTGCGCGGCCTGCGCGACGAAGGCTTCGAGACCGTGCCCGCGCGGGACGGTGCGACCGCCCTGCGCCTGGCCTGTGACGACGTCGTCGCCGTCGTACTCGATGTCGGGCTGCCCGATGCGGACGGACGGGACGTCTGCCAGGCGATGCGAGCAAACGGCTTCCCCTCCCCCGTCATCTTCCTGACGGCTCACCACCGGCTCACGGACCGACTCAGCGGGTTCTCCGCCGGCGGAGACGACTACCTGCCAAAGCCCTTCCACCTGGCCGAACTCGCCGCCCGGCTGCGGGCCGCACTCAAACGCTCCGGCCCTCATCCGGCCACCGCGACCGGAGACCTGGTGCTGGACGCCGTCCGCCACAGCTTCACCGTCCGTGGCGCCGAGGTCGCCCTCACCCCGACGGAGTTCCGCCTCCTGGCCGCGCTCATGGCCGCGTCCGGGAACATCGTGCGCCGCCGCGAGCTGATCAGAGCGGCCTGGCCCGAGGGCGCCCAGGTCAGCGACAACACCCTCGACCAGTATCTGACCCGGCTGCGCCGTAAGCTCCGCGACAGCGGCAGTGAGCTGACCGTCACCACTGCGCGTGGAATCGGCCACCGCCTGTCATGATCGTGTTCGTATCCCGTCTCACGCCCCGCACGCTGCGCGGCCGGCTCTCCCTGGTGGCACTCACCACCGCCGCGTTCCTGATGGTCATCCTCACCGTCGTGTTCAACGCCGTGGTCCGTCAGCATCTTCAGCACCAGGCGGACGACGAACTGCGCACCCGGGCCGCCGCCGTCGCCACCACCGTCGACACCGGCCCCCACGGAGTGCGGGTCCTGGAGACGTCGAACGACGCTCTCCTCGACACCAACGTGTGGATCTACGCAGGTACGCGCCTGCTCGAACGGCCGCCGTCCGCCCCCGCCAGCAGCCCCGTCACGCGCGCCGCCGGCAGGCTCGCCGCACGCGGCGGGCCGCACTGCGCCACCCTCGACAGCCGCGCCCCCGTCCGGCTGTGCTCACAGCCCGTGAGCGGCGGAACGAGCGACGCGACGGTCGTCGCCGCCCTGGACCTGTCCCCCTATCGCAGCTCCGCCGACACCATGCTCCTGGCGTCCCTCACACTCGACGCCGTCATGCTCGCCTGCACCTACGCGCTCACGCGTCTCGCGGTGGGCCGTGCGTTGCGTCCCGTACGCACCATGACCGACCAGGCCACCCAGTGGAGCGCCGTCGCCTCCACCGAGCGTTTCGGCCGCGGGGAACGGCCCACGGAACTCGCTCGGCTGGGTGCGTCGTTGGACGCGCTCCTGGACCGCATACGCGCGGTGCTGCGCCACGAGCAGCAGCTCACCAGGGAGCTGTCGCACGAACTGCGCACCCCGCTCAGCCGGATCATCGCCGAGCTCGACTGGTGGCGAGCTCGCCCGCGCTCCGAAGCCGACACCCAGACAACCCACGCGGCGATAGCGGACGCCGCCCAGTGCATGCGCACGATCTGCGACACCCTGCTGGACGACGCCCGCGACAGTGCGTCCGCCGTGCCCGGCACGGCCGAGGTTCTGCCCACGCTGCGCCGGCTCACCGAACACCTCGATCTCCCGGGCCACGTGAAGGTACTCATCAGCGGGACGGAACCGCATCTGGAGGCCGGAGTACCACCCGCGCTCCTCGAACGCATCATCAGCCCTCTCCTCGAGAACGCCGTGCGGTACGCGCGCTCACGCGTCACCGTCCTGGCAGGCCGACAGCCGGACGGCGTACGCATCGACGTCACCGACGACGGCCCCGGCGTACCGCCCTCGTTCGCCGGCCAGCTCTTCCACCCGGGCCGGCGTACCGCTCCCGGGGACGGGCACGGCGGAGCGGGCCTGGGGCTACCGCTCGCGCGACGCCTGGCCCGATCCGCCGGCGGGGAGGTCAACTACGACCCCCAGCACACGCCCGGGGCGGGGTTCGCGGTGAGCCTGCCTGCGGGGTGAACGCCGCAGGCGTGTACCGAGTCCGGAGCTGTCGCAGAAGGCCGGGCCGCGTACCGCGGAGCGGGCCGCGGCCTCGTCCAGGCGAGGCCGCGGCTCGCTCCCACTCCTTCGGCCATGACGTGCGCTACGGCCAACGGCGCACCGCTGGTGCACGGTTCGTGGTCACGCTGCCTCCCGCGTGACCCGCCCGGGCTCGCCGACGTCCTTTCGCGTCACCGTCAGGAACACGACCAGCCCAAGAATGACCACCAGGAACAGCACGCTGGTGACCACGGTGCCCAGGCCGAGGCCGCCGTCCGCGGTCGGCTGGGACAGGTAGTCGCCCACCGACGCGCCGAGCGGCCGGGTGAGGACGTACGCGATCCAGAAGCTCCACACCGCGTCCAGGCCGAGCGCGAAGTGCCCCACCGCGACCGCGGCGATCGCGAGAGCGAAGAGGACTGCGGACACCCAGTATCCGAGTGCCATGCGCTCGGCGACCAGGTCACCGGCTGCGGTGCCCAGCGCGAAGGTGAACAGGACCGCGAGCCAGTAGAAGGTCTCGCGGGGCAGGGTGTCGATGCTGTGGATGGACAGGGTCCGCTCACGGCTATACCAGACGACGAACACCACCGCGAGGACGACCGCGAACACCGTCGTACTCGTCTCCAGTGGTACGCCCAGGTTGTCGGTGAGATTGTCGCTGATCAGGGTGCCGACGACGCTGATCAGGGCGACGGCGAGCCAGTAGACGCCGGCGCGGTAGGCGGTCGTCCGGAACTGGGCAATGAGCACCGCGACCAGCAGCACGCTCATCAGCAGCGACACGCCCGTCAGGCCCAGTCCCAGCTTCTCGTTCAGGAGATCGGCCGCGGTCTCGCCGACCGTCGTGCACAGCACCTTGATCACCCAGAAGTACACGGTGACTTCGGGAACCTTGTTCCACCGAAGGCGGTGGCCTGGTGCGGCACCGACGCGGCTGTAGGCCGCGGACGTCTCAGAAGTCTCAGATGTCATGAGACCCGACGGTGCCAGCCGTTGCCTGAACAGATCCTGACCACAGGGCTCGGTGGCTGTGGCCGACCGCACCGCGTGGAGTCACACTCGGCTCTTACCTCTGTCATCGCGGTGCTTTACCCGGTTGGGCCATCGTGTGTGGCGCACCCCGGCTGGCGGGGCTGCGGCAAGGGCGGGGGCGAGAGAGAGCTGATATGAGCGCGCTCCGTTGGCTGTCCAGGGCATCCGGCAGCGGGACGTACGGAGTCCGGGAAGGCTCCGACGACGCTTTGAGTGATCTCACCGACACGCTGCCCGAGAACGAGGGCGACGACATGGACGTGGGTGGAGGCGAGGACGCGGGTTGCTGTGTCCTGGACTTCGCCGAAGACAGCGACGTGACCTCGCTTCGCGAGATGCTGCGCGGCTATTTCGAGTGAACCGCTCCCGGCACCAGGACGCCCCGTCCCAGCGCCCGGATGACCTGCCCACGCTAGGGCACCACCTGCACCACCTGCCCTGTCGGCTATTGGACCGCTGACGGCGAGAGTTACCTCATCACATTTGGAGAAGACGACGCATGGTCTGGAACAGCGCCTCGAGCAAGCCGCGGTTCAGCATTGTGATACCTGTCTACAAGGTGCAGGGTTATTTGCGCGAGTGCCTCGATTCGGTACTGGGGCAAGGCTTCACGGACTTCGAGGTCATCGCTGTCAACGACTGCTCACCGGATGCCTGCGGTGCGATCCTGGACGAGTATGCGGCCCGTGATTCTCGGGTGATGCCCGTACATCTGGAACGTAACGGCGGTATCGGCAACGCCCGTAATGTGGGCGTCAAGCTGGCCAGGGGCGACTATCTCCTGTTCCTGGACAGCGATGACACCCTGACCGCGCATGCGTTGCATTCCATGCAGCAGCGCCTGGTGGAGTCACGCGACCCCGACCTGCTGTTCTTCGACCATGTGCGTACGTATTGGTGGGACATGGCCCAGCCGAGTGCGACCTCGCATCTGCTGGAGCAAACCGGGGATGAGATTTTCCGTCCCGCCGAGCGCCCCGACCTGTTCCACTTGTTCGCGGTGGTGTGGAACCGGCTGTTTCGGCGAGAGTTCTTCATCAGCAGCGATCTGACGTTCACCGACGGGCTGTATGAGGATGCGCTGGTGGTGTATCTGGCGATGCTCACGGCCGATACCGGGGCCTGTCTGGACCGAGTGTGTGTGGAGTACCGGCAGCGCAGGCAGGGCAACTCGATGAAGACGCCAGGCCGTGAGCATTTCACCATCTTCCAGCAGTATCAGCGGCTGTTCGACTTCCTGGACGCCCATCGTGAACTGGACGCATTGCGGCCGGTCCTTTTCCAGCGGATGGCCAGTCACTTCCTGTTCACTCTGGCCCGTACCTCCCGGGTCGTGCCCGCGGACCGCAGGGAGTTCTTCAGCCGGGCTTCAGCGATGTACAAGGCGCATGTACCGGCCGGCTTCCGGGTGCCGTCGGGCCTGCTCGGCGCGAAGTTCAGGGCGCTGCATCTGGGGTCATACACCGCTTTCCGGTGTGCCAAGACGGTCAACTTCACCCGGGTATCGGCCAGGAAGGCGATCAGGAAGAACAGACGTGCCGTGGCCAGGCGCCTGCAGGCGGCTCACTACTGGATACAGCGGCAGCTCCCGATCGACGAGCAGCTGGCCGTCTATTCGGCCTACTGGAGCCGCGGACCGGCCTGTAATCCGCTGGCTGTCTACCGTGCGGCGCAGGAACTTGCGCCCGAGGTGCACGGTGTGTGGGTGGTCAGGCCGGATGCGGTGGGGGATGTGCCTGAGGGCATGGATCATGTCGTTCTGGGCAGCCGCCGCTACTGGCGGGTGATGGCCCGGGCCAAGTTCTGCGTCAACAACGTCAACTTCCCCGATTCCGTCGCGAAGCGGCCAGGACAGATACACCTGATGACGCATCACGGCACGCCGCTGAAGCGCATGGGTGTGGACCAGCAGCGTTTCCCGGCGGCCGCCAAGGGGATGAGCTTTCGCCGGCTTCTGCAGCGCGCCGACCGCTGGGACTACAGCCTGTCGTCCAACCAACTCTCCACCGAGCACTGGGAACGCGTCTATCCGTGCGGCTTCACATCCCTCGACTACGGCTATCCGCGCAACGACGTGTACTACACCTCCACCGCGCACGATGTCGCCAGGGCTCGAGAGCGGCTCGGTATCGCCCCCGGCCGGACGGCGCTGCTCTATGCCCCCACCCTGCGCGACTACCAGGCCGGCTATGCGCCCGCCATGGACCTGGCGAACGTCGCCCGCGCCCTGGGCCCAGACTTCCTGCTGATGGTCCGCACGCACTACTCCTACGCGCAGGACCCCCGGCTGGCCGAGCTCCAGCAGCAGGGACTGCTGCTGGACGTCTCCCGCCACCCAAGCGTGGAGGAACTCTGCCTCGCCGCAGACGCCCTGATCACCGACTACTCCTCGATCCAGTTCGACTTCGCCTGCCTGGACCGGCCCATCATCATCTACGCCGCCGACTGGGAGACCTACGTCAGGTCCCGCGGCGTCACGTTCGACCTGCTCTCCGGCAAGGAGGGTGATACGCCGGGCGCCGTCGTCACCACCGAGGAGGAACTGGTCGCGCTGTTGCGTGACGGCGACTGGGACACCGAGCAGACCACCGCGCTGCGCGCCGCGTTCCGCCGGCGCTTTTGCGCCTACGACGACGGGCACGCCTCCGAGCGGGTGGTACGCCGCGTGCTGCTCGGGCAGGAGATCACACCGCCCGCAGGCGGTGCCCGCCTTCCGATGCCCGCACCCCAGCCGGTCACGGCCGCACGTCCGGCCGTGACCGGCGCAGCCGGCCCGCATCGCGAGCACACCTCCCCGCGGCCCGCAGCCGCCGGGCTGCACCGTGGGGAAACGAGCCCGCACGGCGAGGATGCCGACAGGCGGATGGTGCCCCAGCCCTGACCGGCCGCCGCCGAGCATCCTTTCGCGTCCGTGATATCCGCAAGCGCCTCACGTGCAGGACTACGACACCATGACCGCCCTCGCTGTCCCCGCGTTCCAACCGACGCGGGGCCGGACCGCTCACCGTGTTCCCTGGCTGATCCTGGTCGCGGCCGGCTATTTCGCCGTGCAGCTGCTGTTCGTCATCCCGCGCCTGGGACACGCCCTCGGCTGGGACGAGACCGTCTACGTCTCGCAGGTTGATCCCCGCCACCCCGCCGCCTACTTCAGTGCCCCCCGCTCCCGCGGCACCAGCCTCCTGGTCGCCCCGGTCGTCGCGTTCACCGGCTCCGTCACCGCGCTGCGGGTGGCGCTGGCCCTGTTCTCCTCGACCGGGCTCTGGGCGGCTTTCCGCATCTGGGAGCCGCTGCCAGGACGGCGCGCCACGGCGCTCGCCGCGCTGCTGTTCGCCGGGCTGTGGGTGACCCTGGCGAACGGCACGCAGGCCATGCCCAACCTCTGGGTGGCACTGAGTGCGGTCGCCGCCGCTGGATGGTTCCTGCGCGCCCCCGTCGAGCGCCGGGCCCGCGGATGGCTGGCCGGCTGCCTTGCTGCCGCTACGCTCTTCCGCTTCTCCGATGGCCTCTGGCTGGCCCTGCCACTGCTGGCCACCGCCGCGCTGGTACGCCGTCGGCGGCCGATGCTGCCGTGGATCGTCGGCGGCCTGGCGGCGGGCGCCGCGGAGTGGATCGTCGAGGCCTACGTACGCTTCGGCGGCGTCAGCGCACGGCTGCAGCAGTCGTCCGTCAACGAGGGCGGCCTCGGCCTGCACCTCAACCTTGCCAACGCGTGGCGCAGCCTGGACGGCCCGCAGCTGTGCCGCCCCTGCCACGCCCACCTGGTCCACCCTGAACTCACCCTCTGGTGGCTCGCATTGCCGTTGCTCGCCGCCACCGCGCTGGCCGCCGCCGCACGTCGCGGGCGCATCGAACCCGCCGCCGTGCCCATCGCCTGCGCGGCAGCCACCGCCTTCCCCTACCTCTTCCTCATCACCTACTCCGCACCCCGCTTCCTCCTCCCCGCCTACGCCCTGCTGTCGCTGCCCCTGGCCGAGCTCGCATGCCAGGCAGTGCGCACGTCCCGCACCCCTGCCCTGGCCGGCGGCCTCCTCGCCACCGCCGTCGCCCTGCACCTCACCGGCCAGGGCCTCGTCCTACAGCGCGCCACCACGCAGACCGCGAAGACCGCCACCCTCTACCAGACGGTGGGTCACGACCTGAGTGGTCTCGGTATACGCCCGCCCTGCGTGGTCGCGGGCACCTTCGCACTGGCCCCTGCATACGACGCCGGCTGCAGCTCACCGCAGACACGCACCCGGATCCCCGCCGGCCTCCTCACCCGCCGCAGCAGCCCTCGCCCGCACTACGCCCACAGCTGGACGCCCCATCGCCTTGCCGGCACCACCTGGTCGGTCTTCCTGCCACGCCGCTGATCCGGGACTCCGCCCGTGTGGACCATGGCCCGGGGGAACCGCCTCGCCGTAGGCTCCCGAGCCGTCGCGGCATCGTCAGGCAGTTACTGCCATCGGCGCCGGCAAGGGAACAGAAGGTGGCCCGCCTCCCGGGCGACCTCCAGCACCATCGGCGCCAGCCGTCGTGGGTCCATCGCCCGTGTGTCGCCGCAGAGGGAGAGCGCCGCGGTGGCCGGGCCGCGGCCGCGCAGCGGGGCCGCGACGCAGGAGATGCCGGTCATGGACTCCTCGTTGTCCAGGGCGACTCCGTGCCGCAGCCGGACCTGTTCCAGCTCGCGCAGCAGGTCCGCGATGGTGCGGATCGTGTGCGTGGTTCTGACCGGAAGCCGCCCCCGGTACGAGCGGTAGGTGGCATCGACGTGGGCCGGGTCCAGCGACGCGAGGATGGCCTTGCCCACCGCAGTGGTGTGCGCGGGCAGGCGGCCTCCGAGCCGGGTGGGCAGGTTGGCGGCGAACCGCCCGCCCACCTTGTCCAGGTAGACGACATCGCGTCCGTCCAGCACGGCGAGGTGGCTGACGAAGCCCGTTCTCTGGCACAGCTCGTACAGCAGTGGGTTGACGACGTCCCGGACCTCGCTGTGATCCGCCGCGAGCCCGCCGAGTTCCAGCGGGCGCATGCCGAGACGGTAGCCACCGGCGGAGTGCGCGAGCCAGCGCAGCCGGATCATCTGGTCGAGTATGCGGTGGACGGTGGAGCGCGGCAGGCCGGTGCGCTCCGCCAGCTCCAGCAGGGACAGCGTGGGCGTGCCCGGATCGAACGCGTCGAGTATGAGCGTCATCCGCTCGATCATGGAGTTCGGCGGCGAGGAACGGTGCCGGGCCTGCGCGGTGTCGGCCGCCGCCGACGCGCGGCCGTCCTGCCCGGGGAGAGAGGTCCCCACGTGGTCATCGACGATCAACGGGGACGTCATGTTCCACCTCCGCCTGGTCACTGACGCCGAGAACCCTGCGCCTGTCTGCCGGTATGTCAGGCTTCGGCCGAGAGGGGAAGAGCCAGGACAGCCCGGCGGCCCTCCCGGGCTGAAGTGGCAGACGCTGTCACGCGTCAGAGGCCTCACGATTCGTAGCAATACCAGAGGTAACCGCGCATAACCGCGCCCCGGCGACCTTGCGTCCGGCGACCTTGCGTCGCGACCCGAAGCCGCTCTGCGCCGGCCCTGGTCGGTTCGGCGTCCAGAGCGTGTCCCGGTGAGTGGGAACGGGGAGACCGCTCACCGGGATTCACCGGGATCCGGGCTTCCGTCTGACGATGCGTCAGACGAGGGTGGGACATGCCTCCCCCCAAGGTCGCGTCACCGTCTGAACGACGTCCTCGATGACGTCGTCGATCCCGGGGTGGAGCATGTCCATGTCCCTGTCCAAGAAGCCGGTCAAGAAGCCGGCCCGTTCCTTCTCCTCGCGTGCCTCCGCGTTCGCCGGGATGGGCACGGCCGCCCTGCTGACGTGCCTGCCCGGAGCGGCCACGGCGGCGGAGCCGGCCGAGTCAGGCGAGTCGGACTGCCCGGTGGTGGCGAGCGCGCAGGGCCTGCAGGTGATGGTGAGCGCCAGCGACAACACGGCGCTGCAGGCCCCGTCGGGCGCGGCGATCCCAGCCGCACAGGCCTGCGTCAACTCCGGTGTCGGGGAGTCGTCCGGGTTCGCCGGCAACCCGTATCCCGGCGAGACGATCGTCTCCGCGCCCGCACTGCTCGGCAGCCAGACCGGTCAGAAGTTCCCCGGATACCCGGCGTACGCGTCCTCCCGGTACCCGTCCGAGGAGAAGTCCGACGCCGGGCAGCAGGGCCTCACTCTCACCTCGCACAGCACGAAGAACTCCACGCGGGCGAAGGCGCAGACACGCCTGGGGCAGGACGCCGCTTCGGCGTCCACCACCGCGCTCGCTCAGGCCGACGTCGATCCGGCCAAGCGGGTGGGCAAGGCCTCGGCCACCGCGGACACCCAGCCGATCACCGTCAACGGCGTGCTGCGGCTCGGCCGGGTCCTCAGCGCCGCTACGGCCACGGTCGACGCGGACGGCAAGCTGGTGCGCGATGCGCGGCTGACCATCGGCCGCACGGAAGTCGCAGGGCAGGTCGTGGAGATCACCCGGAAGGGGATACGGGCGGCGGGTCAGGCGGTGCCCCTGCCTGACGCGGGCAATCCGGCCGATCCCGGCGATCCGGCCGATCCGGCCGATCCGGCCGAGGCTCTCGCGGCTGCCGGAGTACGGGTGCGCTACCTCAGCGAGGAACGCACGGAACACGGCGTGATCTCGGCCGGCCTCGAGGTCCTCGCCCGGCAGAAGGACCCTCAGTCGGGGGCTGTCTACACGCTGCACTACGTCTTCGGCCGGGCGTTCGCCGCCGCCGACCGGGTCGAATCACCGCCGGGCGACGTGGAGATGCCGCTGCCGCCCGCAGCGGTACCTCCGCCCACGAGCGGCGATGACGCGCCCGCCGACTCGGCGCCCGCGCCGGAGGAAGAGCCGGCGACGGGATCCGACGCACCGCCGGACCAAGCCGCCGACGAGGCCTCCCCCGCACCCGATGCGCGGACGGCATGGCGTCTGGCCGGAAACCCGGCCGACATGGGGGTGACCGGCGTCTTCCTCGTGCTCGCGTTCGGCGCCGCGGCCACGTTCGCCTTCGGAAACCTGCTGCGCCTGTTGGGAGTGAAGACTCGATGGACCTCATGACCCGAGTACGCAGCCAGTGGGATCGGCTGACCGCGGCGGCGACCGGTGTGGGCGGTGCCGTAGCGCTGATCGTCGGCTGGCACGGGGTGAGCGGCACGCCGTACCCGGCCGAGCAACTGCCCTATCTGGCCAGCGCCGGCTTCGGCGGGCTGTTCCTGCTCGGCGTCTCGACCGCCCTGTGGCTGTCGGCCGACCTGCGTGACGAGTGGCGCAAACTCGACCGCATCGAGCAGGCGCTCCGCGCTGCGGACGGGCTCGGTACGTTCGAGGCCGGGCGGGTCGTCGGGGCCTCTGGAGCTCCCGGGGCTTTCGGGCCCACCGGGGCTCCCGCTGGTACCCCTGTTCCCGCAGCCTACGCAGCACCCGCACCCGCACCCGCCGAGCACGGCCGCACCGCCATCGCGACCGCTGCCCCTGCCGGTGCCGTGCCCGCGACCGCACCCAAGCCCGCTCCCTCAGCCGAGGACACGCGGTGAACGCCACGGACCGCCGCACCGAACCGTGGCGCGACGGCGACGCCCTGACGGTCTGCGCCACCACCCTGATCGGGCTCGCCGTGATCGCGGGTGCCTGGTTCGGCGTCAGTGGAACGGTGTCGGCGACCCGGCAGGCGGCCTGGCTGAACGCCGGGGCCGCCGGGTTCGCCATCGAGGCGGGCGGCCTGTGCCTGTGGCTGCTGAGGCTGCGTCGTGCGGTGGGCGAGCGCCGTGTCGCGCTGATCTCCCTCGCGCCGCAGGAGGATGCGCAGGAGCCGATGCGTACGGCGAGACCACCGCGGTGTACCAGACCGACGGACACGACCGTCCCGTTGCCGCTGGTGCGGGCAGCCGGGATGACGCGGGTGCACCATCCGGACTGCCCGCTGGTGGCCGGCAAGGACGTGACGCCGGCCGGTCTCGACGACGGTGAGCCGTGCGGGGTGTGTGCGGCGTGAACGATGTGCTGTCCTTCGTCGTCATCGGTATCACCACCGGCTCGGTGTACGGGCTGGCTGCGATGGGCCTGGTGCTGACGTACAAGACCTCCGGCATCTTCAATTTCGCGCACGGTGCGATCGCCGCGGTGGCCGCGTTCGCGTACTACGAGCTGCACGTCGTGCGCGGGCTGCCCCGGCCCGTCGCGCTGGCCGTCGCCGTGGTCGTGGTGCCGCCGGTGATCGCGCTGGTCATGGAACGCGTCACCCGGGGCCTGGCGGGCTCCACGCCGACCACGAAGATCGTGGCGACGGTCGGTCTGCAACTCGCCCTCACCATGGCCCTGGTCGCCCACTACGGCGGCTCCGGCCTGGACTTCCCCGCCTTCCTGCCCACCGACACCGTCGAGCTGGCCGGCATCAACGTGGGTGTCGACCAGCTGATCTCCGCGTCCGTCGCCGCCGCGGGAGCGCTCGGGTTCTTCCTGTTCTTCCGGATCTCGCCCATGGGCGTGAAGATGCGGGCCGTCGTGGACGATCCGGCGCTGCTGGCGCTGTGCGGCACCAGTGCGTTCACGGTACGGGCCTGGGCCTGGCTGATCGGATGCTGGTTCGCCGCGGTCTCCGGCGTGTTGCTGGCCCCTCAAATCGGTCTTGACGCCCTGCTGTTGACGCTGCTGGTCGTGCAGGCCTACGGCGCCGCGGCGGTGGGTTTCTTCTCCAGCCTCCCGCTCACGTACGCGGGCGGACTGCTCATCGGGGTGCTGGCCGCCCTCGCCACCAAGGTGGTGTCGCAGTCGGAGGTGCTGTCCGGGCTGCCGCCGGCGCTGCCGTTCCTGGTCCTGTTCGCCGTGCTGCTGCTTGCGGGCCGCGGCAGGCTCCTGGAGGTCGGTGAACACCGCTCCGCGCCGCCGTCGCCGCCGCTGATGTCCCGTACCGCCGCGCGTGTGGTGGCGGTCGCCGCCGTTGCGGTGGCGGTGGCGGTCCCGTTCCTGGCCGGCACCAAACTGCCGGTGTATTCGACGGCGTTGGTGTTCGTGCTGGTCTTCTCCTCGCTGCACCTGCTGGTACGCACCTCGGGCCAGGTGTCGCTGGCCCATGCCGCCCTGGTCGCGGTGGGCGCCTCGGCCTTCTCGCACCTTGCGGTCGGGGCTGGGCTGCCGTGGGCGGTCGCGGTGGTGCTGGCGGGCGCGGTCGCGGTGCCGGTCGGTGTGCTGGTGGCCGTACCCGCGATCCGGCTCTCCGGGCTGTATCTGGCCCTGGCCACCTTCGGTCTCGGGTTGCTGCTCGAGAAGGTCGTCTACGGCTCGACGTGGATGTTCGGGGCGACCGGCACGCTACCCGCGACTCGGCCCGCCCTGCTCGCCGGCGACACCGCCTTCTACTACGTGCTGCTCGCCGCCGCCGTCGCCGGATCACTGCTGGCCGCGACCATCGGCCGCAGTCGGCTGGGGCGGCTGCTGCGCGCCATGGCCGACTCGCCGACCACGCTGTCCACGCTCGGGCTCGGCGTGAACGTCACCAGGGTCACCGTCTTCGCCATCTCGGCGTTCATCGCCGGGATCGCCGGAGCCCTCCACGCCTCCCAGGGGCAGTCCGCGACCAGCGTGCCGTTCACGTCGTACGCCTCGCTGACCTGGCTGGCGATCCTGGTGCTCTGCTCCGGCCTGCGCTCGGCGGCCCCGGTGGCCGCAGCGGTGGGGCTGGTGGTCGTACCGGCGTACATCACCAACGCGACGGTCGTGGCGTGGCAGCCGGTGCTGTTCGGGCTCGGTGCGCTCGCCGTGGCCATCCGCGAAGCGCAGGCGGCGGGGCGGCGCGGCGGAGAAGCGGGCACCGCGACCCCGGCGGCGTCCCGGGCCGGCGAGCGCCTCGGCTCGGAAGGTCCGGCCGCCCAGCGGCTCAGGGTCGCCGCCGCCACAGGCGCGCGCCGCGCCGAGCCAGGGCCGGCGCGGGTCCGGCTGGGCGCGGGCCTGACGAGGGGGGCTTCGCGATGAGCGATATGCAGGGTGAGGTGACTTCGCGATGAGCGGTGGTGAGGGGAGCTTCGCGGTGAGCGATGGTGAGGGGAGCGTCGTAGAGGGCCGCGGCGAGGGGAGCTTCGCAGAAGGCCGTGGCGAGGAAGGTGCCGTGAAGAGCCATGGCGAGACAAGCACCACGGCCAACCACGGTGAGGCAAGCACCACGAAGAGCCACGGCGGAGCCCCCGGTCTGCGGGTCCAGGGCCTGACGATCCGGTTCGGCGGCAACACCGCTGTGGACTCGGTGGCCTTCGAGGCGCCGCTCGGGCGGATCACCGGCCTGATCGGCCCCAACGGGGCGGGAAAGACGACCACGTTCAATGCCTGCTCCGGCTTGCTGCGGCCCTCTGAGGGCGAGATCCACCTCTTCGGGGAGGACATAACGGGCCGCCCGCCCTCGGCACGCGCGCAGGCGGGTCTCGGCCGGACCTTCCAGCAGATGGACCTGTTCGACTCACTGACCGTGGAACAGAACCTCGCTCTCGGACTCGAAGCGCGCCTGGCGCGCAGCAACCCCCTCAGGCAGCTTCTCTGCCCCCCGGCCGAACGGAAGGCGGTGCGGCAGGCCACCGAGGAGGTGCTCGAGGTGTGCGGCCTCGGGGACCTGCGCCGCGCCGTGGCGGGCTCGTTGTCGACCGGCCAGCGGCGCCTGGTCGACCTCGGCCGGGTGCTGGCCGGCGGGTTCTCGATGCTGCTGCTCGACGAGCCGTCGTCCGGTCTGGACACCGCGGAGACTGAACGGTTCGGCGCGATCGTGACCCAGGTGGTGGCCGAACGGGGTTGCGGAGTGCTGCTGGTGGAGCACGACATGGCGCTGGTCATGTCCGTCTGCGACTTCCTCTACGTCCTGGACTTCGGCCAGATGATCTTCGAGGGCACCCCGGCGGACGTACGCGCCAGCGAGACCGTACGCGCCGCATACCTGGGATCGGAGGCCGCGTGATGCTCGAACTGCTGGACATCAGCGCCGGCTACGGCGACACGCCCGTCCTGCGCGAGGTGGCGCTGTGGGTGCCGCCGCGGTCGGTGGTGGCACTGCTGGGCACCAACGGCGCAGGCAAGACCACACTGCTGCGCGTCGCCTCCGGGCTGCTCACGCCCACCACCGGGGAGCTCCGCCTGGACGGCCACGACCTTACGGGCAAGCCCCCGCACGTCCTGGCCCGGGCCGGTGTCTGCCATGTGCCCGAGGGGCGCGGGGTGTTTCCCAACCTGACGGTACGGGACAACATCCTGATCCAGGCGGCCGGCACCCCTGTCGACGAGGCGATCGAGAAGGCCGTCTCCGCCTTCCCGATCCTGGGCCGGAAACTCCGCCAGCCCGCCGGTTCGCTGAGCGGCGGTCAGCAGCAGATGCTCGCGGTGGCGCGCGCTTACGTCACCGACCCCGCCTACGTCCTGCTCGACGAGGTCTCCATGGGCCTGGCCCCGGTGGTCGTGGACGAGATCTTCGAGTTCCTCGGCAGGCTGGCCACCTCGGGGTGCGCCCTGCTGCTCGTCGAGCAGTACGTCACCCGGGCACTGGAGCTGGCGGACTACGTCTATCTCATGAACAGGGGACGCATCGACTTCGCGGGAGAGCCCGGCGAGCTCGACGGCGCCCGGCTCATGGAGCAGTACCTGGGCGCACGGGCGTGACGCCCACAGTGGCGTCTGATCCGCACCTGCAGCCGCACCTGCACCCGTACCACCGACAACCGCACGTGGAGGAGACCATGACCCCACTCCGAACCCACAGCACGCTCGCGGCCGTGGCGGTGTTGAGCCTGGTGCTCACCGCCTGCGGTACGCGCCTGGACCACGACACCATCGTCCGCGCCGCCGCCGGCAACGGGCAGGCCGGGACCGGAGAGGGCACCGGCGAGACCCTGCCGGGTGCGGACGGTGCGGCCGACGGATCGTCCGGTGAGGCCGCGGCAGGCGACTCCGGCGGATCCGGGTCGACCGGAGGGCGAGGCGGCGAGTCGGACGAGAACGGCGGGCGGTCAGGGGGTTCCGGCACGTCAGGCGGCGAATCCAACGGCGGTAAGACCAAGGGCGGTTCCACCATCGTCATCGGCAGCGTCGGAACCTACTCCGGCCCCGGAGGGGTTGCCTTCGCGCAGGGGCCACGTGCGTTGCAGGCCTGGGCGGCGGCCGTCAACGCCAAGGGCGGCATCGACGGCCGCAGGGTGCAGGTGATCGTCATGGACGACGGCGCCGACGCCGCCAAGGGCCGCAGCCAGGTGCAGGAGTTGGTCGAGGAGCGCAAGGCGGTCGCCATCGTCGCCTCCTTCACCACCACCCACACGCTCGCCGCATGGAAGAGCTACGTCGAGAAGAAGAAGGTGCCCGTCGTGGGCGGCGACTGCTCGACGACCTTGTGGAGCAACAGCCCGATGATGTTCAGTCAGTGCCCCGCCTCGGCGACCGCGATGGACGGCCTGGTGAACATCGGCGCGAAGTACGGAAAGGGCAAGAAGATCGGCGGCCTGATCTGTACCGAGAGCGATGCGTGCTCGCATGCCGGGAACCACGTGTTCGGCGACGGGAGGGCGGCGGAGCGTTTCGGCCTCGATCCGGTCTATCAGGCGAAGATCTCGCTCACGCAGCCCGACTACACCGCCGAGTGCATCCAGGCGCGCAACGCGGGCGTGGAGTTGCTGATGGTCACGGGCGACCCGAATACGGTGGCCAGGGTCGCCTCGTCGTGCCGCCGGCAGAACTTCACCCCCCAGTTCCTGCAGCCGGGTGCCACGGTGGCGGCCGACACCGCGGCCAAGCCCGGTCTGTCCGATGCGCTGGCGTCGATGCCCGTGTTCCCCTTCGCGGGTGCCTCGTCGTCGGCCATCAGCGAGTTCGACGCCGCGTGGAAGAAATACGGAGGCGGCAGGGCAGCCGGGCCGGCGGCCGCACAGGGATGGGCGTCGGCGAAGGTGTTCGAGAAGGCGGCCCGCGGCGCGGACGACATCAGCCGGGCCGGACTGGTCAAGGAGCTCTACACGTTCCGCGGAGAACGCTTCGGCGGCCTGACCGTCCCGTTGGGCTACGTCGCCGGTAAGGGAACCACCGACTCCAAGTGCACCTTCTTCATGCGCGGGTCAGGAGGAAAGTGGACGGCGCCGTCGAGCGGAAAGCCGGTGTGCTGGTGAGCCGCCCGGGTACGCAGCGCAGGTCGCTGCTGTGGAACCAGGTGATCGCCGGAGTGGTGGCGGTCGGCGCGACGGGCGGGATGGCAACGGCCTGCGTCTGGCAACTGGCCGGGCAGACCCCCGCGCTGGCCGCTTCGGAGCCGTCGGCGGCATGGGACCGGGGAGGCGGCAGCCCGCCGCTGTACCCCGAGCCTCCGGTGGAGGTGCCCGAGACGCGCCCGGTGCCGTGGAAGACGGACGACGGGGACGGTGACAGCCCGAAGGCGGCCGGCACGCCCCTGCCCGCCATGCACGGGATTCCCGGCCGGGTCCTGGCCGCCTACCGCAACGCGGTGTCGATGCTGGCCGGGTCGCAGCCGGAGTGCGGTCTGGAACTCCCCCTGCTGGCGGCGATCGGCCGCGTGGAGTCCGGCCACGCCCGCGGCGGGGACCTGGACGCCGGCGGCCGGACCCGCAGTCCGATTCTCGGTCCGCGGCTCGACGGCAGCCCCGGCGTCATGGCCATCCGGGACACCGACGGCGGCGCCTATGACGGCGACACCGTCTGGGACCGGGCTGTCGGCCCCGCGCAGTTCATCCCCTCCACGTGGCGCCGCTGGGGATCCGACGGCAACAGTGACGGGGCGACCGATCCGCACCAGGTCGACGACGCGTGGCTGGCCGCGGGGCGCTACCTCTGCGCGGCAGGCGGCGATCTGCGGCAGGCCGAGGGAGTACGGCGGGCGGTGCTCGCCTACAACCACTCCGAGGCGTACCTGCGGCTCGTGCTGAGCTGGATGCGCGTATACACGGCGAACATCGTCCCCGGCGCCGCCGTCCCGAACACCAGTTCCCAGAGCACCGCGCCCTCGCCTCGCCCGGAGCCGGAGCCGGAGCGATCGAGCGGGCCCCGGGAGCCAGGACCGTCCAGTCCGTCCGGGCAGCCGAGCTCACCGCCGAAGGACGGTTCGTCCCACCTCCCGCCGTGGGACGACGACCAGCCCACACCTACGCGGCCCGGCACCCCGCCGAGCCCGTCACCACTCGCCGACCTGCCGGACTCCCTGAACCGGTCCCTGCCCGTAGGCCGGTAAGCCGGTAGGACAGCGACCCTGGTCCTGACGATCGGTGGGCCGCTCGGTGGGCCGCTCAGGGACAGTACGACTCGAGCGTGCTGCGGCGCCGCACATCGAGCGTCGCGCAGTGGAAGGAACCGCCGAACGGCGCGTAGTGCATGAGGTCGCACGGGATCGGCTCAAAACCCCACTGCTCCAGCGCGCGCAGCATGCCGGTGTGGTGTCGCTCCGCGATCACGCGTTTCTCGTCGATCATGAGTACGTTCATGCTGAGCCATTTGCCGCACATCGAGGTGATCTTGAGCATGCGCTCGTGGATCGGGGTGGGCTCGGGGGCGATCAGAATGTCCCACGAGCTCAGGACGTCGGGCAGGCGGTCGACGTCGATGTACTCGGGATTGACCATCACCTTGCCGGGCGCGAGCAGGACGAACGTCGTGTCGATGTGCATGGGCGTGCGGCAGCGGCTCTCGATCTCGTGGATGCGGTAGCCGGGTCCGAGATGGCGGCGCAACCACTCGATGCCCATGCGGTTGGTGACGTTGCTCCGCGTGACGAACAGGTCGCGTCCGGCGCGCACGAAGTCCGCCGCATCGAACACCGGCTCGAACTCGGTGAGGATGTACCGCATGGGCTCGCCGGGTCCGGGGGTACGGAAGTCCGCCTCGAACAGGTCGTCAGTGAGCTGCGGCTTCGGAGCCGCCGTCCAGCGCGCGCCGCGCCGGAAGTAGTCCTTGAGGACCGCACGGTAGGAGTGGGTCTCGAAGTAGCGGCACGGCCAGGCCATCGGGGTCTCGATGATCTCGTCACCGATCACGAGCATGCTGTCACGCGGACAGGTGTTGCAGAAGCCGCGCGACGACCAGTCGGGGGTGCCGAAGCGTCGCGCGTGGTCGACCGCGTCCGGGCGCCTGACCGTGATGCCGAGCGACTGGAGGAGAGCAACGAACTCCTCGAGCTCCTGCTGCGCCCGCTCGATCAGCACCCGCGGATACCGGAAGCCGGCGGCCAGCCCCTGCAGCCGCGCCGCCCACGGGGGCATGTTGCAGGCCACAACCGGATGCTTGGAGGGGATCGTCGCGCCATCGAGACGCCCGACGATGATCTCCTCCAGCGGGTCCCACTCGTTGTGTGAATTCACCGGCGAAACGAGAGGTTCCGCAGCGGGGCCGGTCGGGGCCGAGGGCGCCGACATCACGCACTGTCCATTCGATCGCAGAAGCCAGTCATTCACCGTACCCAATTCGCCGCAGAACGTTTACCTGGCTTCTGGTTACCACGGGAGGGACCAGCAAACTCGCACGACTGGCCTGCCGTCGAGGACGGCCGGGAGATTCAGGTGGCGAGCAGGCCGCGGCCGAGCCAGTCCGAGGCGTTCCTGACGCCGGGCAGAGCGAAGAAGTAGCCGCCGCCGGTCGGGGAGATGTAGTCGACGAGGGGCTCGTCGATCAGGCGGGTCTGCGTGGCCTCGAACTGGCGGCGGACGTCCTGCTGGTAGCAGCAGAAGACCAGCCCCATGTCGAGGTTGCCGACGTCGTCGATACCCCGGTCGTAGTTGTAGCCCCGGCGCAGGACACGGGAGTCGTCGGTGGCGGTGGTGCGCGGGTTGGCGAGCCGGATGTGGGCGTCGAGCGGGATGGCGGTGCCGCGCGGGTCCTTGGCGTAGTCGGGGTTGTCGGTCTCCTTGGCTCCGTCCAGCGGGGCGCCGGTGTCCTTGCGGCGGCCGAACATCTTCTCCTGCTCGGTCAGCGAGACCCGGTCCCAGAACTCCACCAGCATCCGGATGACGCGGATGACCTGGTAGCTGCCGCCCACGGCCCAGGTCGGCTCGCCTAGGCCTTCGCCCACCCACACAAGGTGGTTCATCTCGCGGGCCGATGTCACGTCCGGGTTGGCGATGCCGTCCTTGAATCCGAGCAGGTTGCGCTGGGTGCCGCTCGGGCGCGGCACGTTCTGGAACCCGTCGATGCGCCACTTGATCTGCATACCGCCCCGGGTGTGCTTGGCGATGTCGCGCAGCGCGTGCAGCACCACATCCTGACGGGCCGCGCATATCTGCAGGGAGAGGTCTCCGTGGCACTCGGCCGGGCGCAGGTTGTCGTTGGGGAAGGTGCGCATCGCCGTCAGCCGTCGAGGCTTGGCCTTGGCCAGTCCGTAGCGGTCGTCGAAGAGCGAGGCGCCGACGCCTACCGTGACGGTGAGCGCGTCGGTGGGGACGACCGGGCCAAGGATGCCGTTGTCCGCAGGTGGCGCGCCGACACCCAGGTCGGCGGGGGTGCCGCCGGAGGTGAGGAAGCGGGCCCGCTCGGTGATCGTGCGCAGCAGGTCGGCCAGTCCGTCGCGGTCGTCGGCGATGACGTCGAAGGAGACGAAGGCCGCCGCGGCCGGTGCCGGGGTGACGATGCCGGCCTGGTGGGTGCCGTGGAAGGGCACCTTGGCGGTGCTCGTCGTCTCCGCGGCCTGTGCCTCGGCCGTGCCGCCGCTCTGGCTCAGCGCGAATCCGCCTCCGGCCAGCACGGCGCCCGCGGCACCCGCGCCCAGGGCCGTCTTCACGAAGGAGCGCCGGTCGGCACCGGCGGGGCAGCCCGTCGTTTCGGCGGATGCCATGGCGTGAATCCCTTCACTGCGTATGGTCGTGGCGAGCTGATCGCTGCGTGCAGCCGTGGCAAACGGATCACTGCGTACGGACGTCGTGAGCTGTTCGTTTCGGGCGGTCGAGTCGTGCTGTGCGGTCATCACGCGGACTTCCTGATCTCCAGCAGGTCCGGCACCGGCGCGAGGTCCTCCAGCAGCTGCCCGGTGACCCCGTTCAGCCGGGCCCGCGCGGTCGCGTCGAGCCGGTCGACCGGAGTCCAGGTCCTGCCGTGGTGCGCGGCGTCGAGCAGGTGCCGCAGTCGCGCGATCTCGGCGTCGGCTGTCGTGAGCAGGTGCGGTGCGCGGGTGGTCAGCAACGGCTTGAGTACGGTGAGCAGTTCGCGGGTGCCGGCGAGGTTGGCGTCGGCGGTGGCCAGCTCGGTGCCGCTGCCCTGGTCGGCGTCGCCGGTGAGCTCGAACTGGAGGGTGTTCTCCAGGATCTCGTGGGTACGCAGCGGCAGGTCGCCGGGGTCGAAGTCCTGGGTGGGGAAGGCCTTTTGGAGGCTGACGGCATCGTCGGCGAGGTGTCGGGCCGGGCCCTTCAGATCACGGGCCGACTGGCCGTGCCACAGCCCGTATTCGATGCGGTGGAACCCGGTGAAGTTCTTGTCGTGTACTCCGCCCGGCAGCCCGTCCGGCCTGCCGTTGATCTTCTGGTCGTAGTCCTGGAAGGTGCCGTAGGCGGCGCCGAGCGAGGCGTAGGTGAGGTGCGCGGTCAGCCAGTCGGTGCGGGCCCGGGCGAGGCGGCCGTGGGCGATGTCGTCGCTGAGCCTGCGCGTCTGGGTGACGAAGCTGGCCAGGCCCCGGCGGACGTAGGCCTTGTACGCGGTGAGAGGCGCGGCGAGGTCGTGTTCCGTGACCGGTACGACGGCCTTCGCTCCCGCCCCTCCGCCGCCGCTGACGCGGACCGCCCGGGAGGTGACGGTCCTGCCGCTGGAGGGGACGCAGCGCCAGGCGTACGTGCCGGCCGTGACCGTAGCGGCCAGGTCGCGGGTGGTGCCGGGCGCCAGTCCCTCGATCTCGCCGTAGACGGCGTCGGTGGCCGGGTCGATGAGGTACACCTCGGAGGTCTGGTCACCGGTGTTGCGCATCCGAAAGGTCTGGCGACCCGGTTCCGGCGCGGTGAACCCCTTGCCGCAGTCGGTCTCGGAGACGGCCACGGTCTGGGCCCCGGCGGGTTCGGGGCGGCCGAACGCGACGGCGAGGCCCGCCAGGAGTGCGGGTACGGCGACCACCGCAACCGGGATGACCCAGGCGGGGCGACGCCGTACGGGCGGCACCGCCTTCCCCAGCGGGTCGCGCTTCCCCTGCGGCTCGCGCGGTGCAGCGGCGGTCCCGGCCCCGGTGACGGCAGGCCGCCGCACATCGTGGACGCCACGTATGAACAGGGTCATGACGACGGCGAAGTAGCCCGTGTACCCCACCACCTGCAGCCACGTCATGGTCGGGGTCAGGTTGAACACGCCCTGCGCCAGGGCGCTGTACCAGGAGCCGGCGTCCACGCTGCGGGAGAGGTCGACGGCGTACGCCGTCCCGCCGGGCAGCACCCCGCCCTCCTGGAGGTCGCGCAGGCCGTAGCCGAGGACACCGGCGGCGATGACGACGAGGACGGCGCCGGTGGCGGTGAAGAAGCGCGTCAGGTTGATCTTCAGGACGCGGCGGTACAGGCCCCAGCACAACCCCGCCGCCAGGACGAGGCCGATGCCTGCGCCGGTCAGCGGACCCGTGGACTCGCCGGCCGCGCGGGCCGTGGTCCACAGGAACAGCGCGGTCTCCAGGCCCTCGCGGCCCACGGCCAGGAAAGACGTGACCACCAGCATGCCCGCGCCCATGGAGAGGGCTCCGGTGACCTTCTCCCTGATCTGGCCGGAGAGACTGCGCGCCGAACGGCGCATCCAGAACACCATCACGGTGACGAACGCGACGGCGACGATGCTGAGTGTGCCGCCGAACGCCTCCTGCGCGGCCGTGGAGAGGGAGGCCACGGTGAAGGTGAGCACAGCGCCGAAACTCATGGCCAGCGCGATCGCGGCCAGGACGCCCGTCCAGACCATCGGCAGCCGGTTCCTGGCGCCGGCCCGCACCAGTGTGGCGACGAGAAGCGAGACGATGAGCCCGGCCTCGAGCCCCTCCCTCAGTCCGATGAGAAAGCTCGGAAACGCGTCGTCCCACATGTGCCGCGCCCCTTCCCGCCTCCGGCCCGGCCCAGCATGGCCCGGGTAAGTGAAGCCATGCCTTACTTGCCTCGACCATGATGACCACATGCCTGTCGGTGTCCGGTCATACGGAGGCAATGCCGCGGCAAAGGTGCGTCCGGGTACGACAAAGTTGAGCGGCCGTCAGCCGCATTCGCTCTGGACGACGCTCTCGGGAGGGCAGGGCGCCACCGCACCGCCTGCGCCCCCACCACCACCGTCGAACGCGGCGAACGCGTTCATGACCGGTGCAGACAGACAGCCGCCGACTCGCTGTCACCCGGGTCCGGGCTCGCGGTGTTCGCCGGGTACCTCGTCGTGCTCCTGGCCGGCGCGGCAGCCCTGCTCAAGCGGCGCGATGCGTGAGCCCGATCGCGGCCGGCACCCCACGGACCGCCCGTACCACCCTTCCTGACGTACGGGCGGTCGGCCCTCTTTCGTTCCCTGATACGGGCGAGGCCCAGCGCCGCTGCCTTCATCCTCAGCGGCTGGAAGATCCGCTCTCGCACGAGTCCTCCAGGTACGAGCGCGCCAGCGCACCGGCGCGCGTGAACCAGTCGGCGAGCACGGCGACTTCGTCCGGCGTGTAGGTGGCGAGGAGCTCCGCGAGCCGCGCGTAGTACGGCTCGTAGACGGCCCGCACTCGCTCCGCGGCCTCCGGGACGGCGCTGACGCGTACCCGGCGCCGGTCGGCGGGGTCCTGCCGCCGGGTCACGAACCCGCCGCGTTCCAGGCGGTTGAGGACGCCGGTCACGGCCCCCGTCGTGACGTGTGCGCGCGCGGCCAAGTCGCCCGCGGTAACCGGGGAGTCGGGACTCTGAAGGACGTACGCGAAGCAGATGAGGTCCGTGACGCTCAGACCCAGATTCCGGGCGAACTCCTGCTGGGCCACGACATTCGTCGCGATGAGGTCGTCCATCGCGTTGAGCGCGTCCGAGGCGGTACCGGCGCGGGGCGTACCCTCCATTGAAATTCCCTTAGTGCCTAAGTTAAATTCCTCACTTACTAAGGCATCATAGGTCCGACGTCGGTGGCCTGGCCGCGGCAACGCCGCGGTACGCCCCGGCGGGCGAGGAGACAGCCACATGAGCCAGCACGACGAGGGCCACACCGTCGCCGGATGGGCCGGTTGCGCCTTTGCCACGGCAGGGGCCGCGGTCACCGGCATCGGGTTATGCGGCTGGCAGCCGGGGATCTGGTTGGGGCTCGGGGTCATGGCGTCGGCAGTGCTGGTCACCTGGGGCCTGCACCTCGCGGGCTGGGGCAAACCGCCTGGTCCGCGGCCCGCCGACCAGTGGGCCATGCGGGTCCGGGACCGCTCCGCGCGCGAGGGGCACGCGGGCTGCCTCGGATGCCGGCTGGCCGGACGCCGCGGCGTTCCCCTGCACACGGGCGCCGCACCCGCGCCTGAGCCTGCCGTCGTCGCTTCTCGTACGGCTTCTCCAGCCGACCTGTCGCCCTGACGGATGCCGCCTCGGGGGCCCCGGTGATGCGCCGTCGTACGCCGGCCCAGTCGGTCTCCCACGGGGCAACAAATCCACTCGCCCGCCCAGACCATCACCGCTAACGTGCCAGGGGTGATGACGGCTGACGACGTGTTGTCCATCCTCACCGTGCTGCGGGACGCGGACGTCGACATCTGGATCGGCGGCGGCTGGGGCATCGACGCTCTGGTCGGTGAGCAAACGCGCCGGCACCGTGACTTGGACTTGTTGCATCGGCAAGACCAGGAACCATCCGTCGTGGCGGCTCTGGCGGACGCTGGGTTCGTCGAGACCCTCGACTGGCGCCCTGTGCGGTTCGTCGTCACCGACCCGGCCGGTCGAGAGATCGATCTGCACCCTCTGGCCTTCGCCGCGGACGGATCCGCCGTGCAGTCCTCGCCCGACCCGCAGCAGCCGTTCGTCTATCCCCCCTCGTGTTTCGTCACCGGCACGATTCTGGGCACCACCGTCCCGTGCCTGTCGCCCGAGCAGCAGGTGTACTTCCACCGGGGCTACGATCCGGCCGATCACGACCGTCACGACATGGCCCAGCTCCGACGAGTATTCGGAATCGCCACCCACTTCTGACGGGTTCGACGACGGGCACCATCCCGTCGTCGAACCCGTGCCGTTCCGGCAGCGCCTTGAGTGCCTCGATCAGGAGTGCCTCGATCAGGAATGCCTCGGTCAGGCGCCGACGTAGGTCGCCAGGTGCTCGCCGGTGAGCGTGGAGCGGGCCGCCACGAGGTCGGCCGGCGTGCCCTCGAAGACGATCCGGCCGCCGTCGTGACCGGCGCCTGGGCCGAGGTCGATGATCCAGTCGGCGTGGGCCATGACCGCCTGGTGGTGCTCGATGACGATGACCGACTTGCCGGTGTCGACGAGCCGGTCGAGCAGGCCGAGAAGCTGCTCGACGTCGGCGAGGTGGAGGCCGGTGGTCGGCTCGTCGAGGACGTAGATGCCGCCCTTGTCGCCCATGTGCGTGGCCAGCTTGAGCCGCTGCCGCTCGCCGCCGGAGAGTGTGGTGAGCGGCTGGCCGAGGGTGAGGTAGCCGAGCCCGACGTCGGCGAGGTGCCCGAGGATCTTGTGCGCGGCCGGTGTGCGCGCCTCACCGGCACCGAAGAACTCCTCGGCCTCGGTCACCGACATCGCGAGCACCTCGCTGATGTCACGGCCGCCGAGGTGGTGCTCGAGGACCGATGCCTCGAACCGCTTGCCCTCGCACTCCTCGCAGGTGGTGGAGACGCCGGCCATCATCCCCAGGTCGGTGTAGACGACGCCTGCGCCGTTGCAGGTGGGGCAGGCGCCCTCGGAGTTGGCGCTGAACAGCGCGGGTTTGACGCCGTTGGCCTTGGCGAACGCCTTGCGGATCGGCTCGAGAAGTCCCGTGTACGTCGCCGGGTTGCTCCGGCGCGAGCCGCGGATCGCGGTCTGGTCGACCGACACCACGCCCTCGCGGGCCGGGATGGACCCGTGGATGAGCGAGCTCTTGCCGGAGCCGGCGACGCCGGTGACGACGGTGAGCACTCCGAGGGGGATGTCGACGTCGACGTTCTGCAGGTTGTTCGCCGTCGCGCCGCGGATCTCCAGCGTGCCGGTGGGCTTGCGCACCGTCTCCTTCACCGAGGCCCGGTCGTCGAGGTGGCGGCCGGTGACGGTGTCGCTGGCCCGCAGCCCCTCGAGGGTGCCCTCGAAGCAGACGGTGCCGCCCGCCGTGCCGGCCCCGGGGCCGAGGTCGACGACATGGTCGGCGATCGCGATGGTCTCCGGCTTGTGCTCGACGACGAGCACTGTGTTGCCCTTGTCCCGCAGCCGCAGCAGCAGGTCGTTCATCCGCTGGATGTCGTGCGGGTGCAGGCCGATGGTGGGCTCGTCGAAGACGTAGGTGACGTCGGTGAGCGAGGAGCCGAGGTGGCGGATCATCTTGACGCGCTGCGCCTCGCCGCCGGAGAGCGTGCCCGAGGGCCGGTCGAGCGAGAGGTAGCCGAGGCCGATCTCCACGAACGAGTCGAGGGTGTGCTGCAGCGCGGTGAGCAGTGGCGCTACCGACGGCTCCTCGAGTCCGCGGATCCACTCGGCCAGGTCGCGGATCTCCATCACGCAGGCGTCGGCGATGTTGACCTTGCCGATCCGCGACGACCGTGCCAGCTCGCTGAGCCGGGTGCCGTCGCACTCGGGACACTCGGTGAAGGTGACCGCCCGGTCCACGAACGCCCGGATGTGCGGCTGCATCGACTCGCGGTCCTTGGAAAGGAACGTCTTCTGGATCTTCGGGATCAGGCCCTCGTAGGTGAGGTTGACGCCGTTGATCTTGACTTTGGTCGGCTCGCGGTAGAGGAAGTCGTGCCGCTCCTTCTTGGTGTACTCGCGGATCGGCTTGTCGGGGTCGAAGAAGCCCGACTCGGTGATGACCCGCACCACCCAGCCGCCCCCGGTGTAGGTGGGGATGGTGAACGGGTCCTCGGAGAGTGACTTGGAGTCGTCGTAGAGCTGGGTGAGGTCGATGTCGGAGACCGTGCCCCGGCCTTCGCAGTGCGTGCACATGCCGCCGGTGCGGCTGAAGGTCACCTTCTCGGTCTTGGTCTTGTCGGTACCGCGGTCGACCGTGATCCCACCGCTCGCCGAGACCGAGGCGACGTTGAAGGAGTACGCGCCGGGCGGGCCGATGTGCGGCTTGCCGAGGCGGCTGAAGAGGATGCGCAGCATGGCGTTGGCGTCGGTGGCGGTGCCGACGGTGGAGCGGGGGTCGGAGCCCATCCGCTGCTGGTCGACGGTGATCGCGGTGGTCAGCCCGTCGAGTACGTCGACCTCGGGTCGGGCCAGCGTCGGCATGAAGCCCTGCACGAAGGCGCTGTAGGTCTCGTTGATCAGCCGCTGCGACTCCGCGGCGATCGTGTCGAACACCAGCGAGCTCTTGCCCGAGCCGGAGACGCCGGTGAACACCGTCAGGCGGCGCTTCGGGATCTCGACGCTGACGTCCTTGAGGTTGTTCTCACGCGCGCCGTGCACGCGGATCAGATCGTGGCTGTCGGCAACGTGCAGCGCAGGCGACTGCGTGTCCGTCGTCGTGGCCATGCTCATCGTGTCTCCATCTGTCGGGCGGGACCGCCTGCGCGGTCTCCGTCGGCGTCGCCAGGGTCGATCTGACCGGCTCCGAGCGTAGCGGCTGGTTTTCCGTCGTTGGCGCGATCGCGGCAACGGTCGCTGTCTGCGTGATCGGCGGTGGTGGCGGCCGCGGTGGGTGGCGGCCGCGGTGGCGGGACGCCGGTCCGGCGGGCGCTCCTGGCGCGGGCGCCCGGCACTTCCCGTGGCCGTTACTCGTCGCTTGGTCGGCTGCTCGTCAACGGCGCCCCGGGTACGACGATCCAGCACCGTGCGAGGTCCGGCTGCGTGCCGCGCTCGCCGCCCTCGGCCTGCCCGTCCCGGGCGGATCGAGTACGCGGACGTCGTCGGTGTGCGCCGGGCCGCCCCGGCCGCCACCCCATCGCGCGCCGCCGACCGGGCCACCCACAACCTCGTCGACGCCCCTCCGGGCTGCCCCGAGGCCGTAGGCGCGGAGGGGGCGGCGGGCTACGGCACCGGCCTCTGACGCCGGTCGAGCCCGCCGGCTGATGCGGCGGCCGGCGGGCTCGACCGGCGGGCTCACCCGCTCATGCGTTGCAGGAAGCGCACCATGTTGCCCGCGGGGTCACGGAAGGCGCAGTCGCGGACCCCGTACGGCTGGTCGATCGGCTCCTGCAGGACCTCGCCGCCCGCGGCGCGGATCCGCTCGAAGGTGGCGTCGACGTCGTCGGTCGAGAAGTTCACCCCGCGCAGCATGCCCTTGGCCAGCAGTTCCACCATGGCCTGCTTGTCCGCCGGCGAGGCGTTCGGGTCCGCGAGCGGCGGCTCGAGGACGATCTCCGTGTCGGGCTGCGACGGCGAGCCGACGGTCACCCAGCGCATGCCCTCGTACCCGACGTCGTTGCGGACCTGGAGCCCGAGCGCGTCGCGGTAGAAGGCGAGCGCCTTGTCGTGGTCGTCGACGGAGATGAAGCACTGTTGCAGCTTGATGTCCATGCCGTCACGCTACGGCCGGGCATCGTGCTTCGCTTCTCCGTTCCTGACCGGTCGGGTGATGATCTTGGAGACGCACGGCGGAACGGCCGCGCCCTGGTCGTGATCGCGTGCTCGGTAGGCGCTCGGGCTCTCGCCCACCAGCTCGGTGAACCGCGAGCTGAACGACCCCAGCGACGTACACCCGACCGCGAAGCAGACCTCCGTCACCGACAGGTCGCCGCGCCGCAGCAGCGCCTTGGCCCGCTCGATCCGGCGGGTCATCAGGTAGCTGTACGGCGTCTCGCCGAAGGCGGCACGGAAGCTGCGCGAGAAGTGGCCGGGCGACATGTGGGCGGCCCGCGCCAGCGCCGGGACGTCGAGCGGCTCGGCGTAGGCGCGGTCCATCAGGTCACGGGCGCGGCGAAGCCGAACCAGGTCGGAGAGCGTCACCTGCCCAGCATGGCATGGCGTGCGCGCCGTGCGGCGCCGGTTCTCTGTGTGGCACCGGTGAAGCCACCCGGCGCGGATCACTGGACGCGGCGCGGTAGCGCCTCCGCAGTCAGGTGCACTGCGACGGGCAGCGCCTCGACGGGGGCGGAGGCGCGCGCAGTGGCCGGCCCACGGTCGAATCTCCCGTTGCCGTTCCTCTTCACGGTGACTGGAATACACGTGCCGTTTCCTGCGCCATGCCGATGAGCGCCCGCAGGACCGGCAAGGCCGTGCATCGCCGAGGGCGGGGGGTGTGCCTTGGTAGCGTCGGCGTGTGCCGTGCCGGCCGGTACGGTGTGCCGCTCGACCGAGAGAGACCTGATGTCCCCGACGATCCGCAGGGCAGTGATCCCCGCCGCCGGACTGGGCTCCCGTCTGCTGCCCCTGACCAAGGCGACCCCGAAGGAGATGCTCCCGGTCGGCGACAAGCCGGTGATCGAGCACACCGTGCGCGAGCTGGTGGACTCGGGCATCACCGACATCACCATCGTCGTCTCCGGCGGCAAGAGCCTGATTCAGGACCATTTCCGCCCCAACCCGGGCCTCGTCGCCCAGCTGCGCGAAGACGGCAAGACGGCGTACGCGGACGCGGTGGAGGAGGTGGCCGAGCTGGCCCGCCGGGGCCACATCACCTATCTCGACCAGCACGGCCCGTACGGCAACGGCACGCCGGTACTGAACGCCGCCCGCTCATTCGGCGACGAACCGGTTCTCGTGCTGTGGCCGGACGACGTGTTCGTGGCCGAGATACCGCGCGCCCAGCAACTGATCCGCGCCTACGAGCAGACCGGCTGCCCGGTGCTGGCCCTGATGCCGATGAATCCCACCGACTCCCAGCGCTATGGCGTCCCCATCGTCAAGGAAGACCTCGGCGACGGCCAGCTGCGCATCACCGGCCTCGTCGAGAAGCCGAAGCCGGCTGACGCGCCGTCCCCGTACGCGGCGATCGGCGGCTACGTCATCACCCCCGGCATCGTCGACGAACTGCGGGAGCAGACTCGCCGCTGGTACGAGCACCGCGAGGGCGAGATCTACCTGACGGACGCCATCAACGCCTACGCCCGGGACCGGGCGGTGTACGGACAGGTCATCCAGGGCCGCTGGTACGACACGGGCAACCCGGCCGACTACCTCGTCGCCCAGATGGCTCACGCCCTCGCCCACCCCGAGTACGGCCCCATCCTGCGCGACCTGGTCAGCGAGCTCGACGCCGCCCGCCCCACACCCGTCGCGGACCCCTCCGTCTGATCTGCTGCCTCCGGGCGGATCTTCCGCGTCGATGCGCGGCAGAACCTCATGACGCGCCCGCCCGATGTGCCCGCCCGCCTCGAGTGTGGGGCCGCCCTGTCCGGCCTCACACCTCCCGCGAGGCGATGCCGCTGCCGGAGTGGCTCTGATCGCTATGGGGTTGGCAGTCGGGGCACAGCTCATGAAGCCCACGGGGGGTGATCACGCTGCCCCAGCCGCTGCATACGTCACAACCAGCGGCCAGAACAGCATTGGCACGGGGGGTCGAGTCGGGGGCGGCAGCTACCCCATGTCCCATGAAGCTCTCCTCGGGTCAAAGTCGTGGCGACAGCGCAGACCACGCACCGCTGCATGCCCACATTAGCCCGGTTCACTCCCGAATGCACCTGATACGCCCGATTTAATGACCGTTTGTTTCCGCTTCCGTGCCCACCTCGCACGGGATCTTAGAGACGGAGTCCGCGGGCGGCCGGGCGTCACAGCCCCAGAGAGATGGCCAGCCGGGTGAGCTCCGCCGTGCTGTTGATGTTGAGCTTGGCCCGGATACGGCGGAGATAGGCGTCGACCGTGTGCTTGGAGAGCCCCATATGACGGGCCGCTTGCAGGTAGGTGCGACCTGCGGCGATGTGCCGCAGCGTCTCCTGCTCACGCGGAGCCAGCGCAGGCGCGGCGGCTTCGGCGTGCGGCGTGGCGAGGGCGAGGCTCATGGGATCTCCTGCGACAGATCGGATCGGCTCGGTCATCCCTGCTCACACCCTCGGAAGCGGGAGACATATGCCTGAATGTGGCTGTTTGTCCCGTTTCAAAAATCCTGCCCGCCCGACTTCACGACGGTGTCCGCCGACTGTCACAGGCGCGTCACAGAGCACGACTGGAGGTCGGCACCTCTGCCACTCAGCCGGCCCGCCGGGCGTACCAGAACAACGCCCCGGGCCCCCGCGAGAGAGGCCCGGGGCGTGTGCTGCTGGTGCGAGGCGGCACCGGCGGTCCCGGCCAGGTGCTCCTCGTTATCCGAACTGACCGGGCTGATAGTCGCCTGCGGGCTGCTGGACGATGACGTTCAGCCGGTTGTAGGCGTTGATCAGGGCGATGAGGGACACCAGGGCGGTGAGCTGGTCCTCGTCGTAGTGCTTGGCGGCATTCGCCCAGGCCTCGTCGGTGACACCACCGGCTGCGTCGGCGATGCGGGTCCCCTGCTCCGTCAGCTCCAGGGCAGCGCGCTCGGCATCGGTGAACACCGTGGCCTCGCGCCAGGCCGCGATCAGGTTGAGGCGCGTCGAGGTCTCTCCCGCGTGCGCGGCGTCCTTGGTGTGCATGTCGGTGCAGAATCCGCAGCCGTTGATCTGGCTGGCGCGGATCTTCACCAGTTCCTGCGTCGCGGCCGGCAGCGTCGAGCCCGAGACCTCCTTCCCTGCCGAGTTGATGTACCTCAGGACCTTGCCTCCGACCGGGTTGCCGAAGAGGTTCAAACGAGCGTCCATCGTGAACTCCCATGCGCCGTTGTTGGTGGATACACATCCTTGACGGATCAGCTCGGGAAAGATGTGACACCTACGAATGTGACGTACGTCTCCCTTCTCGCAACGCGGCGACGGCAGGGTGGTCGTCAGGCACACGGAAGGCGCGATTCACTGGTGCACGGCTCATGGCAGGAGCACGACGATGCCGCCAGGCACCGGGACGGCGCCGGGCACCCGTCTTCCGCACGTCTTCACCGCCGCTCCCGCGACGGTGATCGATGAACCTCTCAGCCGTGCACCCAGATCCGCAGCGGACCGACTGGCTCGAACCCATGGCGCACGGCAGCGGCCAGTGCATCGCCGTACTCGTAGCCGACCACCGGCAGGGTGGGGAACAGCCGGTGCACCGCATCGAGTACGCCCGGCCAGGCCACGTCAGCGCCGCCGTCCCGTGCGAAAACGTTGGAGACTCCGACCACCTGGTCGCTGCGGCACGCCACCGCTCCGGCGCCTATCCGACCGTCGGCGGACCGTCCGGCGAGCACGCAGACGGCCGGGTCGTCGAGCAGTTCAGGCCGGAAGAGATCGATGTTGCCGTCCCCGTCGTCCCAGGCCAGGGCCCATGAGCGCAGCATCTCCGGGTCGGCTGCGACATCCCAGGCGAGATCCGGCGCGACGGCGGGCGCACTCGCCGGGCGGTGGATCCACTGCGCCTCGAACAGCACCTGGAAGCCGGCCTCGGTCAGGTCGAGGTCGGCGAAGCTGTCCTTGACGGAGGCGCCGGACGCCGCGGTGTCGATCCTGGCCACCAGCGCGGACAGGTCGGCGCCCGGCACCAGCGTCACCGCATCGGGGTACAACGGCGGCGTACGGGTCGGCGCAGCCCACGCCTGCACCCCGAACTCGCCCACCACGCCGTGCGATCGGCTCATCGTCGCGCACCATACGGCGTTGTTACGGGCGGCGGCCTGGACCAGGAACTGCTTCGGCGTCGTCACAAGTGCGGATCATGGCCGCCCCAACCCGTCCAGTCGAGCGTTTATACGCCGCCCTTCTGCAGGGCGGACGCCTCACGGAGGCTCCGATCATGCGGTTGAAGAGGTTTCTCTGAGCGGCTGCGTGCCAGTCGCCGCGCTCGCGTCGGCGCCGGTAGGGGGAGTTGGCTTGGCGAACGCGCGGAGTGAGGCGAAGGCCCAGAGATATCCAGCGTGGTTGAGCCGGTCGTCCTTCACCCACCGCCGTGAGATGGCCGACTACTTGCTGGAGGTTCGGGTGACCGGGGAGGAGCCGACGTAAGCCTTCAGGCCTCGGGCATCGGCGAATCGGGTGCTGTCGTCCCCGGCTTGCTGCGACCATGCGGATCATGACCGTGAGCGCAGTACTGTTCGACGTCGACGGCGTTCTGCTGGACTCCACCGCCGCGCACCGGCGGATCTGGAACGCCTGGTCGCAGTCGCGGGGGCTGGATGCAGAGAAGGTCTGGTCGCTGACCCACGGCCGTCGGCCGGAGGACACCGTTGGCCTTGCGGCGCCGCATCTGGACCCGGCCGCGGAGCGGCTGGTGCTGGACCAGCTCCTGCATCAGGAACTCGATGCCTTCCCTGCGGTGGAGAATGCGGCGTGGCTTCTTGCCGGGCTGCCTCGGAATGCCTGGGCCATCGTCACCTCGGGGGACAGGACCTCCGTACATGCCCGGTTCGCGGTGGTGGGCTTGCCGCTGCCGACGGTGCAGATCTTCGGCAGTGATGTGACCGAAGCCAAGCCGGCACCGGAGTGCTACGTGCTCGCAGCGGCCGCGCTGGGTGTCGAACCGTCAATGTGCCTGGTCGTCGAGGATTCGCCGGCCGGAGTGGCAGCGGGGAAGGCAGCCGGTTGCCAGGTAGCCGGGTTGACCACGACCCATGCCGCGGCCGATCTGCAGCCTGCTGACCTGGTCTTCACCTCGCTCGCCGAGACGGCCGATTACCTCGCAAAGTCAGGGCTGTTCGTCGACCGCTGAGCGCCTCGACGTCCGCAGGCGCATCGCCGAGCTGGAGACCGTACGTGCGTCCATCGCAGGGCCGCCGAACTGTTCGGCGAGGTGACGCCCCCAAAAGGCGGTTGGAAGCCATCCGCAGCCTGCCGTTCCCACGAAGTCGCAGGAGTCCTCGGCGCGACCGTGATACTAATACCGGTATAAAAATTGGAGCACGAAGCGTGAGACATGAGGCGAGGAGTCGCAGGACATGGTGGAGATCAAAACCAACGCGGCACTGGACGCGATGCGGGAGGCCGGGCGCATCGTGGCCCAGGCCCTCGCCGCCGCCCGGGAAGCGGGAGGCGTCGGGGTATCCCTGCAAGAACTGGACGAAGCGGCCCGCACGGTCCTGACCGAGGCCGGGGCCCGCTCGCCCTTCCTCGGCTACCGGCCCTCCTTCGCCCCCACCCCCTTCCCGGCAGTGATCTGCACCTCCGTCAACGACGCCATCGTCCACGGCATCCCCACCGGCTACCGCCTGCGCGACGGCGACCTGGTCAGCATCGACTGCGGCGCCGAACTCGACGGCTGGACCGGCGACGCCGCCATCACCTTCACCGTCGGCACCCCTCGCTCCGGCGACCTGGACCTGATCAACGCCACGCAGCAGGCCCTCGACGCCGGCATCGCCGCCGCCGTTCCCGGCAACCGCATCGGCGACATCTCCCACGCCATCGGTACCATCGCCGGAGCGGCCCGCTGCGGCATGCCCGCCGACTTCGGCGGCCACGGCATCGGCCGCCGCATGCACGAGGATCCCCACGTCCCCAACCGAGGACGCCCCGGCCGCGGCTTCCCCCTCCGCCACGGCCTGGCCCTCGCCATCGAACCCATGCTCATGGCCGGCGGCCACGACGACTACTACACCGCACTCGACGGCTGGACCCTCCGCACCACCGACGGCAGCCGAGCGGCCCACATCGAGCACACCGTCGCGGTCACCGAAGAGGGCCCACGCATCCTGACCCTGCCCTGATCTGAACCAAAGCGCCCCGTCACGAAGTCCGGACGTCCCGCGGGCAAAAGACCAGCAGCGAGAAATCCCAGTGACGCCGGGGCCGCCCGCTGTTAGCGTTCGCTTCCATGGAGGTCATCATTCGCCCCACCACCGCAGACGCGCGAGCGACCAGCTCGCCGGCTGCCGACGCCTGACCTCACCCTCTTTCCCCGGCGGCCGGAAACGGATCGCCGGTGCATCGTTCCCACGCCTGTCGCAGTCTGCTCCGCGGTTCTTTCCGGTCCCCCTGACCCGAAGGAATACCGCCATGAACACAGATCAGGCCGTGCGCACGTTCACCGACTTCTTCCGCGAGCGCGGACACCGGCTCATCACCGGAAGCTCGCTCCTGCCGCCGCCCTCAGACCCGGTGCTGTTCACCACCTCCGGCATGCACCCGCTCACGCCCTTCCTGCAGGGCCGTCCCCACCCACAAGGACGGCGCCTGGTCAACCTCCAGCGCTGTCTGCGCACCACCGACCTCGACGAGATCGGCGACCCCACCCACCTGACGGTGTTCGAGATGCTCGGCTCGTGGTCGCTCGGCGACTACGGCCACTCACAGAGCCTTCGTTGGGGATACGAGCTGCTGCGCGACGGATTCGGCATCCCCCAACAGCGGATGCACGCCACCGTTTTCGGTGGATACGAGCAGGTCGGCCCCGACACCGAATCGCTCCGCACCTGGCAGGAGCTCGGCCTGCCCGTGGAGCTCACCGGTGAGGAGAACTGGTGGTCCAACGGACCCGTCGGACCGTGCGGCCCCGATTCGGAGATCTTCGTGTGGACCGGCGATGCCGGCACCCCGCCCCAGGGCAGCCCCACCACCGACCCGCGCTGGGTCGAGGTATGGAACCACGTGCACCTGCGCTACCGCCGTTACGACGACGGCAGCCTCACCCCCCTCCAGCAACCCGGCATCGACACCGGCATGGGACTGGAACGGCTCGTGGCCGTCCTGCAGGGCCACCGCTCGGTGTACGACACCGACCTGTTCGAGCCGTGGATGAGGCTTCTACCGCCGCTGTGGGACCTGGACGAGCCGTCGATCCGCCTCGTCTGCGATCACCTGCGCTCAAGCATCGTCGTCATCGGCGACGGAGTGCGGCCGTCGCCCACCGGCCGCGGCTACGTACTGCGCCGGCTGACCCGCCGCCTGCTGACCACGCTGTGGCGCGACGACCCCTCGCGCACCCTGTCCGACCTGCCCGTGGAGCTCCTCCAGCACACTCTGGACCACTTCCGCCAGACCGGCGGCGCCGACCCCGTCCGCGACGTGCTCCTGGATGAGGAGCGGCGGTTCAACACACTCCTCGAACGCGGGCGCCGCGTGCTCTCCCGGCCGGAGTTCGAAGGGCCGCTGAGCGAAGGGGACTACGGCTACCTGCACGACACCCACGGTCTGCCCCGCGAACTCGTCGTCCATCTCCTCAACACCCGATGAGGTCCTCGCGCATCAGCGTCGGTGCCGCCGGCCAGCGCACCTCGGCGGCGCCGACACCCGCTCGGTGTGGCGGGCGTCTCGGCGCCCTCGCCCAGCCGCTGGCATCCGCACCACATCGCGAGCGGGCGGGCTGCCGCGTGGGCTGCTGATCGTCTTCGCGGCCGCGGGCGTTCTGTGGGCCGTCTGCCGTCATCCGTGAGCGGGCGGCTCGGCGTTCCACACGTCAGGCCCGCCTCCACGCCAATCGATCAGTTCGGGGTCGTCGACCGCCGTATCGGTCTCAGGCAGATCGGCGCCGCGCAGGAACTCCAGCAGATCGAACAGCGTGTAGGCCGTCCCTGCTTGCTCGCCACGGATCACCACTCGGCGTCCGCCGTCTTGCTGCGGCGGGGAAACAATCACAGGCGCCTCTTCGGGCATACGTCCAGCCTCGCGCGGCGCCGCCGCAGAAGCAAAGACCAACAGCGTCCAGCGTCGATATGTCCGCCGACCAGGGCCCTCCTGGCCTACAGCTCTCGGGGCTGTCCGGAGTACTGTCCGGTCCAGCCCCGCGACCCGCCAGCTCCTGACGGCCCTCGCGGCCGCGGCCGGGCGGCAGTGGTCCGTACGCAGCCGGCAGTGGTACCTACGCCGCTGGGTGTGGGCCGTCGAAGTCGTGCAGGACGGCGGCGGGCCCGGATCGACCGGATCGCAGTCGACCGAGGGCGCGCCGAACGGCTGGAGCCTTCGATCCCCCCGAGCCGACCTCTCCGCCCGCCGATGCCGACCGGTGCCGGGCCGCAGGCGGCAGACACAGTCGCAGCCCGGGCCGCAGGCGGCAGGCGCGATGGCAGGCCGACCCGGCCGCCGCGCCGCGTGCCAGTGCCCGCCGCATCCGCGTGCCAGTGACGCCGCATCCGCGCGCCAGTGGCACCAGCGACCACCGGCGACGAATCGCCGACTCAGATCACGAGAGGCGCACGGTCATCGCGACGGTCACGTCGTCTCCTGCCGAGAGGCCCTGCGGCCTGCGCACCGCGTCCTTGACCGGCAGCAGGTAGCCACCGTCCTTGGGAAAGAGCGACGTCTCGAAGGCGACCTCGCCGATCCGGGCGAGGACCGGGATCATGCCCCAGCCGTACGTGGCCATCGCGGCCACCTCCCGGAGGTCGGCGGACTCCTCGTCCGGCACGGGGACGAAGTAGTACGGCGACAGCCCGCGCCATTCGATCACCTGGCCGGCGAAGACGAGCTCCGGCTCCACGAGCTCAGTCCCCTTCCTCGAGGACCGCCAGATCGCGTTCGGCGTACATGCGGTGCCACCACTCCGCGTTGAGGACGACCAGCAGGCACTCGCGGACGGGGAAGGTCTCGCCCTCGTCCGGCCAGCCGGGACCCACGAGCGGCTCGGTCCGGCGGTCGAGCTGCTCGTCGGTCAGGCCGTCGACCACCCGCCGCATCATGGCCATCGCCTCGAGCCGTACGGCGAGCGCCTCGTCGAGCGACGGGCGCGCGTCACGGTCGTGCGGCACTCCCGGCCGCGGGCCCATTTGGTCCCACGGCAGGGACAGCGGATGCCACGGGCTGGGATCTCCCAGGATGCAGCGGCCGACCCACGACTCCGTCGCGAACGCGAGGTGGCGCAGGGTCTGGATGAAGGACCACTCGCCGTCGACCGACGCGTGCAGCATCTCCGGAGGCAGCCGGCGCGCCCGCGCGACGGTCGACTCCCACAGCCGCTCGTTGAGGCCCCAGGCCTCCCGGAACCCCTCGGGGCTGGTCGTCCGGAACTTGGGTCGGTCGGGGTGCCGACGGTCCAGCTCGGCCTCCACCAAGGGCGCGACGTCAACCCCGTTGATGACGAGGCCATGGATATCGCCGTCGATGGTGGCGTCGACCATCTCGACGCCACGCATCACGACCTGGTGGAGCTCACATGCCCGGAACGTCGCCCCTTTCAGGCTGACCGTGGTGAACCGCGCCCCCGTCATGTCTGCGCGCTCGAACTCCCTGCCCCGGAGGTCGGTGACGTCACTGTCGCTCATGGCGGCCAGACTAGGGCTGGAGCGCTGCCCGACGTCGGCAGATCGAGCGCACCGTCCCAAGCGCCGCAATCAGCCCACCCGCAATCAGCCCGCCCCGCCGTCAGAATCGGGCTTACCGTCAGAATCGGGCCCGCCGTCAGAATCAGTGCGGCAAGCGAGCCTGACTCTTGGGGCGGCGGTTCAGCGTTGCCCGAGGAACGCGGCCGCCTGCCGCGGGAAGGGCCGCTGAAGCCTCACCGCCCGCTCTCCGAGGCGGCCCGCTGCCAGGCCGCTTCCCTCAACAGCCGCAGTCCGTTGAGGCCGACGATGACGGTGGAGCCTTCGTGGCCTGCGACGCCGAGCGGCAGGGGCAATGTGCCTGCAAGGTCCCAGACGACGAGCGCGGCGATGAACGTCCCTGCGATCACGAGGTTCTGCACGACCAGCCGCCGGGCGCGGCGGGAGAGGGCGATCACGGCGGGCACCGTGGCGAGTTCGTCGCGGACGATCACCGCGTCGGCGGTCTCCAGGGCGAGGTCGGAGCCGGCCCGGCCCATGGCGACGCCGGTGTGGGCGGCGGCCAGCGCCGGGGCGTCGTTGACGCCGTCGCCTACGACCAGGACCTTGCGGCCCGCGCCCTCGAACTCCTTGACCGCGCTCACCTTGTCCTGCGGCAGCAGTCCGGCCCGTACGTCCCCGATGCCGACCTCAGAGGCCAGCCGTGCGGCAGCGCGCGGGTTGTCGCCGGTCAGCAGCGCGGGCGCGGCGCCGGTGAGGGCGGTGAGAGACGCGACGGTGGCGGCGGCGTCCGGACGCAGCCGGTCGGCCAGCCCGAGGACGCCGACCGGGATACCGTCGACTTCGACCAGGACGGCGGTACGCCCGCCCTCCTCCAGCTCGGCGGCGATGGCGGCCGCATGTGCGGCTGTCGCGTGTGCGGCCGTCGCGTCGGTCGCTCCGTCGAGCAGCCGGCCCGGCGCCCCCACAGCGACGGGTCGCCCGTCGACGATGGCGGTCACTCCCACACCGGGCGTGGATTCGAAGTCCTCCGCGGGGGACAGCGACAGACCGCGCTCCCGCGCCGCGTCCACGATGGCCCGCGCCAGCGGATGCTCGCTGGGGTGCTCAGCCGAGGCCGCAAGCCGAAGCAACTCCCGCTCCCCCAGGCATGACGAGGGCAGCGGCCGCACGTCTGCCACCCGCGGCACGCCCTCGGTCAGCGTGCCGGTCTTGTCCAGCGCGACCGCGTCAACCTGCCCCAGACGCTCCATCACCACCGCCGACTTCACCAGAACACCGTGCCGTCCTGCGTTGGCGATGGCCGACAGCAGCGGCGGCATCGTGGCCAGTACCACGGCGCACGGGGATGCCACGATCATGAAGGTCATGGCCCGCAGCAGTGCCTCGGTCAGCTCCTCGCCGAACGCGAGCGGCACAGCGAACACGGCGAGCGTCGCCGCCACCATGCCCAGTGAGTAGCGCTGTTCGACCTTCTCGATGAACAGCTGGGTGGGCGCCTTGGTCTCCGATGCCTCCTCGACCATCCGTACGATCCGGGCGATCACCGAGTCGGAGGCGTCACGTTCGACCTGGACGCGCAGCGCGCCCGTGCCGTTGAGGGTGCCCGCGAACACCTCGTCGCCGGGTTCCTTCGCCACCGGGAGCGGTTCGCCGGTGATGGTCGCCTGGTCCACCTCGCTGGCCCCGTCCAGCACCCGGCCGTCGGCGCCGACGCGCTCCCCCGGCCGTACGAGGATCAGGTCGCCGACAGCCAGCTCCTCGACAGGGACGGTCTGTTCGGTGCCATCCCTGCCCAGCCGGGTGGCCGTGGCCGGCGCCAGATCGAGCAGTCCGCGCACGGAGTCGGCGGTCCGGGCCGTGGCCAGCGCCTCCAGCGCACCAGAGGTCGCGAAGATGACGATCAGGAGGGCACCGTCCATCACCTGCCCGATCGCGGCCGCACCCAGCGCCGCGACGACCATCAGCAGGTCGACATCCAGCGTCTTGTCCTTCAGCGCCTTGAGCCCCTCCCAGCCCGGCTCCCACCCGCCGGTGACGTACGCCAGTGCGTACAGCGGCCCCCACAGCGAGACCGGGGTGTCGGTGAGCTGCAACGGCAGCGCGAGCAGGAAGAAGACGGTGGCCGCGGTGGCCCAGCGCACCTCGGGCAGCGCGAAGATCCGGGTGCGCCGCCGGGGCACGCCCGCGTCACGCGCATGCGCGGACACACCGGCCGAGGGCGGAGTAAGGGTGGAGGTCATCAGCGTCGGGTCCTTCACGAGGGACACGTCAGGGCATACGGGCAAGCGGCCGCACCGGCGGCTGCGACCCCCACCATACAGGAACACATGAAGACTGATTCATCTCTTCATGCCGGGCCGCTCCAGCTCCGTAGAATGAGGGGCATGGGCCACGGAGCTGACACCAGAACCGCCGCGACGGCACGCGAGCGCCTCGAGACCGTGGGCGCCGCCGACGTGGCCGCCACACTCCAGGCCCTGGCGACCCCATCCCGACTGCGCATCCTGGCCCGCCTCCAGGAGGGCCCGTGCGCGGCGACCGAACTCGCCGATGCCGTCGGCATGGAGCAGTCCGCCTGCTCCCACCAGCTGCGCCTGCTGCGCAACCTCGGCCTGGTCACCGGTGAGCGCCGGGGCCGCTCGGTCATCTACGCGCTGTACGACAACCACGTCGCGGAACTTCTGGAGCAGGCCCTCTACCACGTGGAACACCTGCGCCTGGGCCTGCGCGACATGCCGGCCACCGCCGTCACGGCGACAGCCGTCGACTGACCAGCGGGATCACGCCGCCGCACACAGACATCTCCCCTGGGCCTGGCACCACGCCAGGCCCAGGCTTGCGCACGCCGCTCGCCCGCAGGCCCGCACGCCCGCACGCCGAATACTGGGATCCGAATCCCACAACACATGATCCCCGCCGCCCCGCGCGCATACATGGACATGGATTTCATTTCCATCTACGGTGTTCCATGTATCGAACCGGCGAGCGCTGACGGGGGTGATCTGCCGTGGGCGGCCGCACGACCCGGCAGCGGAAGGCGGTCATGCGTGTGCTCGCGAGCTGTCAGGACTTCGTGTCGGCCCAGGAGTTGTACGCCCGGCTCGTCGCAGACGCCCAGTCGATCGGCCTGACCACCGTCTACCGCGCGCTGCGCGAGCTGGAGGCGGCCGGCGGCGTGGACGTCGTACGCGATGATGCCGGCGGACGGCTTTATCGTCAGCGTCCCGCCGAGGGGCACCGCCACTACCTGATCTGCCGCTGCTGCGGCAGCAGCCGCCCGGTGGACTCCGAGGTCGTCGAGCAGTGGGCGGACCGGATCGCCGCCGAGACCGGGTTCGCCGCGGTGCAGCACACCGTCGAACTCACCGGCCTGTGCGCCGGCTGCCACACCACCACGGGAGAAGGAGAGCCGCCGTGCCGTTGGGAGCCGGCACACCAGGACAACCGGGGCGAGCCTCGTAGCTGCGCGAACTGAAGGCGGCACGCCGCCGTTCCACCCGCGTGGGTCGCCCCCAATACCAAACCACACAGAACCACCGGAAAGGGCAAGTTCATGTCGCTCGACGTCTCCCCGCAGTTGCTCGCCGAAGCCGAGAACGGCGAGGTGCGGGAGGAGGACTTCATGGAAGCGGTCCGCACGTCCCTGCCGTACGCCTACGACCTCATCGCCCGCCTGGTCGCCCAACTAGGGGACGGCGACGCCGAGTTCGCCGACAACCAGACCCCGCCGCCCTCCGAGAAGGAACGCGGTCAGCTGTTGCGGGCACTGTCCAGCGACGCGATCCGCGGCAGCCTGGAACGGCACTTCGGCGTCGCTCTCGCCTTCCAGAACTGCCACCGCGTGGCCGTATTCCACCCCGAGGGCCGCGGCGGCGAGACCCACAGCCGCTTCACCTCCCTGCGCGCCCAGATCCTCAACCAGTCCCCCGAGCTCCGCGACTGCTGACCCCGCGGGAGCGCGTCACGTCCTCACTTCGCCGGGTGGAGCGGCGGAGCCGCGGTTTGGCCGCGCCCCCGCCGGCTCGCCGAGAGGGCGTGACGCGCGCAGGCCCGACCGCACCGCGCACGCCCTGGACCTGCCGGTACTGAAAAGCCGCACCGCCGTCATCGACCGCGGCACATAGCGTCAAGCCTTGGCAATGATTGTCACATCGATCGGATTCGGTCATGTTTTTGACATCCGTTTCCATCTAGCGTGATGCGGGCTCGGCTCGCACCGGCTCACCGAGCTCTCGTCAACGCCCCTGTTCCCACCTGTCGTGGAGGACCCATGCCCACGTTCCCGTCCCGGCGCCTGGCGCTCATCACCGGAGCCGCCCTGGTCCTCCTGACCGGCTGTGGCAGCTCATCGAACTCCGGCAGTGGCGGGAGCGACGGGAGCACCTCACAGAGCCCGGCCTCCTCGTCCGCAGTCACGGTGGTCGCCTCGACGAACGTCTACGGCGACATCGCGAAGCAGATAGGCGCCGGGAAGGTCGACGTCACCTCGATCATCAGCGATCCCGCCCAGGACCCCCACTCCTACGAGGCCAGCACCCAGAACCAGCTGGCGCTGTCCAAGGCCAAGGTCGTCATCGAGAACGGCGGCGGGTACGACGACTTCGTCGACCGGATGCTGAAGAGCAGCCGCTCTTCCGCCGAGGTGATCAACGCCGTCAAGGTGTCCGGCAGGACCGCCCCGAAGGGCGGCGAACTCAACGAGCACGTCTGGTACGACGTCCCCACCGTCGCCAAGCTCGCCGACCGCATAGCCGCTGCCCTGGGCAAAGCCGACCCCGACGACGCCGCCGCCTTCACCGGGAACGCGGAATCCTTCAAGGCGAAGCTGGAGCCGCTGGAGACGAAGGAGGCCCAGATCAAGAAGGACCACGAAGGCGAGGCGGTGGCCATCACCGAACCCGTGCCGCTGTACATGCTCGACGCGTGCGGTCTGGTCAACAAGACGCCCGAGGCGTTCAGCGAGGCCATCGAGGAAGGCGACGACGTCTCCCCCAAGACCCTGCAGGCCACGCTGGGCCTGTTCACCGGCAAGCAGGTCAAGGCACTGGTCTACAACGAGCAGACCTCCGGCCCGCAGACGGAGAAGGCCGAGGCCGCGGCCAAGGCGGCCGGCATTCCCGTCGTACCCGTGACCGAGACTCTGCCGAAGGGCGAGGACTACCTCGGCTGGATGACCGCCAACGTCGACGCGCTCGCGAGCGCGCTGGGCAAGTGAGGCGGCCCGGCATGGCCTTTGTGCCACGGGCCCGCCACGGCGGGACCATGTCCGGAGCAGGTACGGGCGGCAGCGACACCGCGGCGGTGATCAGTCTGCGCGGGGCCGCCCTGTCCTACGGCGAGCGCGTGGTGTGGCGCGATCTCGACCTCGACGTACGGCCCGGGGAGTTCCTGGCCGTGCTCGGACCGAACGGAGCGGGCAAGACCAGCTTCGTACGGGCGCTGCTGGGCCGGCAGCCGCTGTCCGCCGGAGAGCTGACCGTCCTCGGCAGGCCTCCGCGCGACGCCGCCCGGCACCTCGGCTATGTCCCCCAGCAGGCGGAACTGTCCGCACAGGCGATGGTGCGCGCCCGCGATCTCGTGCGCTTCGGGATCGACGGGCACCGCTTTGGACCACGGGTGCGCACAGGCGCCGTCCGCCGCCGGGTGGACGAGATCCTCGCATCGGTCGGGGCCTCGGCGTACGCCGATGTCCCCCTCGGGCTGCTGTCGGGAGGCGAACGGCAGCGCGTACGCATCGGACAAGCCCTGGCGACCGACCCGCGCATCCTGCTGTGCGACGAGCCGCTGCTGTCCCTCGACCTGCACCACCAGCAGGCCGTCACCGAACTGGTGGACGCCCGGCGCCGCTCCCACGGCACGGCCGTGGTCTTTGTGACGCACGAGATCAACCCGGTGCTCGGCCTGGTGGACCGGGTGCTGTATCTGGCGCGGGGCGGTCACCGGGTCGGGACCCCGGAAGAGGTCCTGACCTCCCATGCGCTGTCGCAGCTGTACGGCACGCAGGTCGACGTCGTCCGCGTCCACGGCCGCGTCGTGGTCGTCGGAGCCCCCGACGGCACGGCCGCGCCGCCGCACCACCCCCACGACGCCGACAGAGCCCACGCACTCCACGAGACGGACGGAGTGCGCCCATGACGCTCGCCGACGGGGTCTGGCAACAGATCTTCAGCTTCGACAACTACGGCGAACTCCTGGCACTGGTCCGCAACTCCCTCATCGTCGGCGCCGCGCTAGGCCTCGTCGGCGGCCTGGCCGGAGTCTTCGTCGTCATGCGCGACCTGCCCTTCGCGGTGCACGGCATCAGTGAACTGTCGTTCGCGGGCGCGTCGGCGGCACTGCTGCTGGAGACGAACATCGTCGCGGGCTCTATCGCCGGCTCACTCCTCGCGGCCGGTGCGATCGGGATCCTGGGCGCGCGCGCCCGCGACCGCAACTCGGTCATCGGCATCATCATGCCGTTCGGCCTCGGACTCGGCGTGCTGTTCCTCGCCCTCTACAAGGGCCGGGCCGCGAACAAGTTCGGCCTCCTCACCGGGCAGATCGTCGCCGTCGACACCCCGCAGACGACCTGGCTGCTCGGCACCTCCGCCCTGGTACTGATCGCCCTGGCGGCCATGTGGCGCCCCCTGGCCTTCGCCAGCGCCGACCCCGACGTCGCCGAGGCCCGCGGCGTGCCGGTGCGCGCACTGTCCTTCGCCTTCATGATCGTGCTCGGACTCGCGGTCGCCCTGTCGGTGCAGATCGTCGGCGCGCTGCTGGTCCTCAGCCTCGTCGTCACCCCCGCTGCGGCCGCCGCCCGCATCACCGCCTCACCAGTGCTGCTGCCAGTGCTCAGCGTGGTCTTCGCCGTACTCTCGATCGAGGGCGGCATCCTGCTCGCCCTGGGCAGCAGCATCCCCATCAGCCCCTACGTGACAACGATCTCCTTCACCGTGTACGCCGCCTGCCGCCTGGCGGGCACGTACCGCACCCGGCGGTGGGGGGCCGGAAAGACAGCCTCACAGCCTGCCTGACCGGTGAGCGCCAAGCACCCTGAGGCGGTCGTGAATGTCCGGGTGGATCGCCGCCCGGACCACGCCGTACCGATCGGCGACCTTGTCGGGGTGCCTCGGTAGCACCGGGCTTCAGCCCGCCGCCTTCCCACCCTCCGTGGGACAGGAGGCGGGCTCTCTCCGGTTCGGGGCCTGGGAGGCATCCGGCCCGGGCCCACACTGTGGCGGCACCGGGCCCGCCTGCTCGCGGTGCTTTCTGTCCAGCACCCGGGCCACCGCCGCATCCGTGCCGAGCTGCGCCCCGGTGGTCAGCCACTCGTCGTACTTCTCGTCGCCCAGGTGGTCGCGCACCAGCGCCTCGCACAACTCGTGCGACGCGTTGAACTGGCTGGAGCCGAAGCGGGGCAGCCCGACCGAAGGCCAGATCCGGCCTGCCACGCCCTGCAACAGGGCGGCCTCCGCGAAGTCTCCGTCCTCCGCCGTGACCAGCGCCAAGGTCTCGATCGCGAGCACCGTGCCGAGGAGATCGTGAAATCCGTGGCAGATGACGAGGAACTCCTCCAGCAGCTCCCGTGCCGCCGCCAGATCGCGGTCCGCCCAGGAGGCGAAGGCAAGGACGTACAGCGCGTACGCCAGGGCCCAGCGCTCGCCGTGGTCGTCGCATACCGTCCGCACGTCCTCGCAGAGCATGACGGCGCCCGGCAGATCGCCCTGCAAGGCCATCGCCATCGCCAGGCCGACCTGGCAGATCAGCACACTGCTGTTGAGCTCGCCGATCTCGTGGTACTGGTCGAGGGCTGACCGCAACAGCTGCTCACCACGTGGCACGTCGCCCGTGACCAGCTCGAGGAACCCGATGAGGTGCACCGCGCCGGTGGCCGCCGTGATGTTGCCGATACGTTTCGCCTCTGCCTGGCACTCCTGCAGTGCGGCCAGGGCGGGCACCATGTCGCCCTGCAGGATCGCCACATAGCCGAGCGCCCGCAGCGCCTTCAGCCGCGCGTCCTCGTTGTCGCAGGCCTGCTCCAGGCTCCGCTCCAGCCAGTGCCGGCCCTCCGCAAGCCGCCCGCAGCCGACCCAGTAGAACCACAGAGTGCCCGTCAGATACTGGCCGAGGTGCACCTCGCCCGGCTCTGACAGACAGTGGTCCAGGGCGATCCGCAGATTCGGCAGATCCGCATCGACGCGCGCCGCGACGTCCGGCTGCCGGGCGGAGAACCACTCCACCTCGCAGGAGGTGGCGAGCCCCACGTACCAGTCGCGGTGACGGCGCCGCAGCCGGGGGCCGTCGCCCATCGCCTCCAGCCAGTCGGCGCCGTACGCCCTGACGGTGTCCAGCATCCGGTAGCGCACGCCGGCCGGGGTCTCCTCGCGGATCACCACCGACTGCGCGAGCAGCTCGCCCAGCACGTCCAGCACGGCATCGTCGGCCAGCCCGAACCCGCCGCAGATGTATTCGGCGGCCTCGAGATCGAAGCGCCCCGAGAACACCGAGAGCCGCGCCCACAGCAGCCGCTCATCGGGCGTGCATAGCTCATGGCTCCAGCCGATGGCCGTACGCAGCGTCTGGTGTCGCGGCAGAGCACCACTCACGCCGCCCGTCAGCAACGTGAACCGGTCGTCCAGCCGCAACAGCAGCTGCGCCGGAGACAGCCCCCGCAACCTGCCCGCGGCCAGCTCGACCGCGAGCGGAATGCCGTCCAGGCGCCGGCAGACCTCCAGTACGTCGGGGAGATTGCCGTCGTGCAGCGCGAAGTCCGGCCGTGCCGCGGTGGCACGGTCTGCGAACAGCTCGGCGGCCTCCTGCGCGGGCATCGGGCAGAGCGGGAACAGCCGTTCGCCTTCGACGCCCAGCGGCCTGCGTCCCACAGCCAGCACCCGCAGGCCCGGCGCCCGTCTCAGCAGGTCCCGCACCAGTGACCGGCTGGCGTCCAGGAGGTGCTCGAACCCGTCCAGGACGAGCAGGAGCCGGCGCTCCGCAAGATGCTCGAGCAGCACCTGGCGTGGCGGCCGGGACGTGTGGTCTGTCAGCTCCAGCGCCTCGGCAACCGCGTACTCGACGAGGTGCGGCCGGCTCACCGACGCGAGCTCCACCAGCCAGACGCCGTCGTGTGGTTCGGCCAGCGACGCGGCCCGCGCTGCAAGCCGCGACTTTCCGACCCCGCCCACCCCGGTGACCGTGACCAGTCGTCCCGCCTCCAGCACACCCGTCAAAACCGCGAGTTCGGCCGAGCGGCCCACGAAGGCGTTGCGTTCGAGGGCCAGGTTGCCGGGCTTCGGCGGCCGGCAGGGGGGGTTGCTCGGGCCGTGACTCGAGCCGTCTGAGCGTCGCATGGCAGAGTCACCCTACTCGGGTGTGCGGCAAAACGCACAATTACCGCCGGTACGTACACCACTGACGTTCCGTCGAGGTTATGTCGGCGAAGACTTGGTGGTCGCTGCGGGGGCGAGGTGTTGACCTCAACCTTGATCGAGGTCTTAGCGTCTCCTCGTCAACCGAATCTGCGCATAGTGAGGTTCTGAGGATGGAATTCACCGACGCGGAACTGCTCACGCAACCGATGGGCTACTGGACCGGAGCGGCGAACCAGGCCATCGTCGGGCACATCAACGCCTCCCTGCACCAACTGGGCATCGCACAACGCCACTGGTGGTCCCTGTACCGGGTGAGCGAGAGCGAGCACGGGCTCACCCGCGAGGATGTGGCGAAGAAGATCGTCGAGGTGCGGCCGTACGTCGACGCCTCGGTCGTGGGGTCCGCCATCGACGACCTTCTCGAACGAGGCTGGCTCGAAGCGGACTTCGACGGTCGGCTGACGCTCACCGGTGCAGGGTCCACTGCCTTGGTGCAGATTCGGGACGACGTCATTCCCGGGGCTCTGGCCCGGGTACGGGAAGGCGTCAGCGACGAGGAGTTCGTACTCACCATCAAGGTGCTGCGCCGGATGATCGGCAATGTCGGGGGCAACACCGACTTCGTGCCCTGACCACGACGATCCGCCGCCGCGCGGTTCCTCAGGACGAGCTGTGCATCGGTTGATCTCAGTGTCGTTCGGGTCGTTCGGGTGGCTTGATCGCGACGAGTTCGACCTCGAAGCCGTCGCCGTTCTCCAGGTAAGCGGCGTAATGCTGTGCGCCGCCGGCATAGGGATGCCGCTCGGGGAACATCAGGTGCCAGCCGTGCTGAGCGGCGTTGGCGGCCAGCTTCTCGACGGTGGCAGCGTCTTCGACGTGGAAGGCCAGGTGGTTCAGTCCCGGGCGGCAGCGGTCGTGCTGTCCGGCAGTGAGGGCCGGGGACTGCTCGATGACCAGATAAGTGGGCCCGAGCCGCCAACTGCGGCCGCCCTCCCAGCTCTGGAACAGGGTGTAGCCCAGGGCCTCCAGCAGCCACCCGAACGAGGCAAGCGCGCGGTGGAGGTCCGGCACCCACAACTCGACGTGGTGAAGCGCGCCATGCACCGGTCGGCTCACGCGTTCGCCGCCTTGGCGCGCTCGAGGAGGTGCCCGCGTCCGAAGCGGGCTCCGGCCCGGAGGAGAGCGACCAGGTGGGACGCGTTCACGGCCGGCCTCCGCTGCTGATGACCACGGGGACGATGCGGGGCCCTCGACAAGGACGGTGGCGCAGTCGCGGGTCGCAACCGACGTGGAAACAGCCATGGCATATGGGCAAAGCCGTCAGATCAGTGGGCGTCGAACAGGGCGCTGACGGACTCGCCGTTGTGGATGCGCCGCACAGCCTCGGCCAGGGCCGGGGCGATCGACAGCACCCGCAGCTTGTCGGTGCGGTGCTCGATCGGGATGGGCACGGTGTTGGTGCACACGATCTCCAGCACGTCAGGCTGGTCGGACAGGCGCCCCAGTGCTCCCGCGGAGAACAGTCCGTGCGTGCAGGCGACGCGGATCGAGCGGGGTCCCAGCTCGCGCAGACGCTCCAAGAGCTCCAGGACGGTGCTGCCCTTGGCGATCTCGTCGTCCAGCACGATGACGTCGCGGTCGGCGATGTCCCCGATGACAGAACTGATGCTCACCCGGTCGTCGGCGAAGCGCTGCTTGGCTCCGGCGGCCACCTTCGTGCCCAGCAGCCGGGCGAAGGCCGCCGCCTCCTTGGCGTTGCCCAAGTCGGGAGAAACGACCGTGGTGTTGGACAGGTCATAGCGTCGGAAGTACTGCGCCAGCTCCTGCAGCGCATGCAGGTGGTCCACCGGGACGGAGAAGAATCCGTGCACCTGCGGCGAGTGCAGTGTCAGCGCCAGAACACGACTGGCTCCCGACGTGACCAGCAGGTCCGCCACCAGGCGCCCTCCGATGGAGATCCTCGGCGCGTCCTTCTTGTCGGAGCGGGCATAGGCGTAGTGCGGCATCACCACGGTGATCCGGCTGGCCGAGGCGCCGCGGGCGGCGTCGCACATCAGCAGCAGCTCGACGAGGTTCTCCTGAACGGGAGCCACCAAGGGCTGGACCAGGAAGACATCCCGTTCACGGCAGTTGGCCTGCAGCTGCACCTCGAGGCAGTCGTTCGCGAACCGGTCGACCTTCACCGGGCTCAGCGGAACTCCCAGGTGCGCGCACATCTCGGCCGCCAGCTCGGGATGGGCACTGCCACTGAATACGGCGATCTCCCGCACGACGCTCCTCACTTGATCCAGTGCGATGCATCCGCATGCTACTGGCCCCTGGGCCTGCGGCGCGGCAGGGATGCAGTGGCTCGGCAGGGGGGAAGCGGCTGAACCCGCTGATGGGTGGATAGCGTCCGGACATGCAGACCGGTGAGTTACTCGGCTCGGGCCGCAGCGCGGACGTTTCGCCGCAGAGGCCGGAGACATGCGAGCAGCCGACCCGGCCATGAACGAAAGCGAACCGCATCTTTCTCCGTGACGCCACAAAGCTGATCCACGAATTGACGTCCGCCCGGCCTCAACGGGCAAGCTGACTACCCAGTCGCCGTCTCAGGACGATGCGACAGGCGCCGGTCTCGATGGCGGCCGGATGCGCGCTCCCGGCAGGCAGGCCCGGCGCGGGATGCAGCTGCCGCGCTCCCTTCGTAAGCTCGTGTGGAGTGGTCTTGACGGCTGGGCGCCGGAGACCACGCGGAGCCTCGCCCAGACTGCGTACTTCTCCACCGAAACCAGACCCAGCTCTCCCACCTGTGATCTTGCGGCTCGGTGTCGCGCCGGTTGCCGGAAGACCATCTGCTCAGCGACGCGTCGCCACTGATGCCTGCTGACGTGGAGCGAATCATGACCACACCGCGAGACCTGTTGATCATTGCCATGGATGCGGCATCCGAGCGGCCTCTGGAGCAAGGTGACCTGTCGCTGGCGCTCGCGGGAGCCGAGGTGATCGACCTGCTGAGAGCACAGGCCATCAGACTGGACGGGGATCGCATCGTGCCGGGCGAACCGTCGGCAATCGCTGATCGTCTGCTGGACGAGGCCGCGTCGTCGCTCGCCCGCCAGGAACCGTACGAATCGGTGGGCGACTGGCTGTGGCGCAGAGGCCGCGGACTGTCCTCGGCCTATCTGGGCGCCCTCGAAGGGGAGGGGCTGCTCACGCGGCAGCGCCGCCGTTGGACGCCCTTCCGGACCGCCCAGATGGTGCTGGTCGATTCGCCCGCTCGCCGCCTGGCGGTGCACCGCTGGACATCGGGTGAGCCCGTCCTCGCCGCGCTTGCGGCCGCCATCGGCATCGGCGGCCAGCCGACGGAGGACTCCCCGACTGTGGTCGACGACCCGGTGGCGACAGTGCTGGCCGCCGTCCATGACGCGTTGAGGGAACTGGGGGGCGTACGGCAACGGCGAACCCTCGACGAGGCGGCCTTCGACAACATTTGGCGTGGTGATTGACGAAGGCACGCGCGGTATGGCGCGCCGTTCCCGAGGCGCGTCTCGCGGCAGCAGGTCCGCAAGCCGCGGAGGTGCTGCTGCTGATCCCGTCGCAGCAGGTGGCCACCGCGGCTGATCCGCAGAACACGATCCGCAGAACACGACCTGAACCGTGCCCACGCGCGCGACAGAACCGGACATGGTCTGATGGTTTCAAGGGCAGTTCCCAGCCAGACCCGGGAGAGGTCCAGATGAGCACGTATCGAGCTGCTCAGGTGGCCGCCGCCGGCGGGCCTTTCGAGATCGTCGAGCGTGAGACACCGAAGCCGGGCCCCGGCCATGTTCGGATCGCCGTGGACGCGTGCGGGATCTGCCACAGCGACGCTGGATTCGTCGACGCCGTGTTTCCGGGCGTCCGTTTTCCTCTGGTCCCCGGTCATGAGGTCGCCGGTCGCATCGAAGAGCTCGGCGAGGGGACGGAGAGCCGTGGCTGGCAGGTGGGTGACCGGGTGGCGGTGGGCTGGTTCGGCGGCAGCTGCGGCTACTGCACGGCCTGCAGACAGGGCGACTTCGTCGTGTGCGAGAACCTGAAGGTTCCCGGATGGGCGTACGACGGAGGTTATGCCGACGTGGTGATCGCACCGGTCGACGCGCTGGCCCGGATCCCCGACGCGCTTGCGGCGACCGATGCGGCGCCCCTGGCCTGCGCGGGGGTGACCACGTACAACGGGCTTCGGCGCAGCTCCGCACGGCCGGGCGATCTGGTCGCCGTCCTCGGCATCGGTGGCCTCGGCCACCTGGGAGTGAGGTATGCCGCCGCCATGGGCTTCGAGACCGTGGCCATCGCCCGCGGGTCCGACAAGGCCGACTTCGCCAAGCAGCTCGGCGCGCATCACTACATCGACAGTACGGCGGACACCAGCGTCGCAGACGCGCTGCGGTCCCTGGGCGGCGCCACAGTGGTCCTGGCCACCGCCGCCAATTCCGACGCCATCACGGCGACCGTCGACGGGCTGTCCCACCGCGGCGAACTGGTGGTCATCGGTGCGGATGCCGAGCCGTTGGGTGTCAGCCCCGTCCAGCTGCTCCTGCACGGCAAGATCGTGCGCGGCCACCCGTCCGGAACGGCGTTGGACGTGGAGGACACCATGGCATTCAGCACCCTGCACGGCATCCGCCCGATGACGGAGATCATGCCGCTGGAGCAGACCGATGAGGCGTACCGGAAGATGCTCTCCGGCGCCGCACGTTTCCGCATGGTGCTCACCACCGGCTGACCTGCCCACACTCCCGAGGGGACCTACCTGCGGTAGACGTTCTCCGCCTGCGGTCCCTTGGGCCCCTGGGTGACGTCGTATTCGACCTTGTCGCCCTCCTGCAGCTCCTTGAAGCCTGTGGCCTGGATGGCGGAGAAGTGCACGAACACGTCTGGGCCGCCGTTGTCCGGTTGGATGAAGCCGAAGCCCTTGTCGGCGTTGAACCACTTCACAGTGCCTGTTGCCATCAGTCCACCCTCGTCTCACACCGCGGCGCGACCTCGCCGCCGCACCCCGCAGCCCCATTGCGGCTGCGGCTTCTGAACTTTGCCATCTGAGTCGGGGTCCCATCGGTGAACGCACCGGCCAAGTCGCCCGGTGTGGCGACGACCGATAGAGGCTGGTGGCCGCGGGCATATGGGCTGAGGTGGTGTTGGGCAGGTCTCCTGTGCCATGGGGTTCACCCCCGCTGATCGGCCAGGTGGCGGCGGCCGGTTGGACCAATCCCCATCAGTTCCCTGAGGTGTGATGGCCGCGCCGCCTTTTACTCCGGTTGTGGTTCGGTGTCGGTGCTGGAGTTCTGGCGCGTGCGCGGGAGTATCCGCACCTGAGCAGCCCTGAGCGCCGGAGAGCTTGGCCCACCAGTGGTCGTAGCGGCTGTAGACCCGGGGATCGTGATCAGTCAGCAGCATCGTCAGGGACTCTGCCTCCGCGGCGAGTCCGTCCCAGGTCTCGGGTGAAAGGTCGTGGAAGGCCGTCGCCTCGATGCCGCCGTCGACCGGGCGCCACACGCCGGCGACGTAGCCATCGACGAGCAGCGTCGGCAGCACGTCGCCGTTGTTGCGGGTCACCAACGCACGGTAGTCCGGGGGATCACGCGGCCTCGGTCGGCGTATGCCAGCAGGACGCTGTCCCACATGGCCATGAGCCGAGATGGGGCCGGTGTGTCCGCAGGCGGGCGCGGGGCGCCGGGAACGTCGAACAGCGTCGTGCCGTCGGGTCCCCGCATCTCCTCGACGACGCCGCTCGGCGCACGCAGCGCGTCGCGGACCGGTGCCCGCTGGACCATGGCGAACTGCGCCACGTCTGCCACCGACGCGGCCGGAACCCTTCCAGATAGCGCATGACGAGGGCCTGCAGCGCCTCCGGCCTGGCCACGCGGCCCGTGGGCACGGGCCCGGTCTGCGCAGCGACGTACGACGGCAGGGTGGCGAAGGACCACGGTCCGCCGACCGGGGCGTGCAGCAGCGTGGCGTACGACCGCAGTCCCCACCACGCCCGGCCTTCCTTCCGGCGCCGAGCCGCTGTTCGAGCCAGGCCTCCATCTCCGTGGCCGTCCTCGGCTGGTCGGCGAACTTCAGCAGCTCCGGCACCAGTTCGCCGGCGTCCGCAGGGGTAAGCCCGGCCTCCGCGAAGCGGTAGCCGAGCCGTGAGGCATACAGCGTCGGCTGCATCGCCTCTCGGAAGACCTGGTAGTCCGCCGGCGTGGGAGTTCGCGCGCGGTGATCTCCACGACCCAGGATTGTGTCGTGGACCGGCCCACGGCCGCCAGCGCCCTGAGTGCCGTTACGACCGGGTCTGGCCTGCAGAGGAGTGCCTGCCAGTCCTCCACCCCGGGCACCGTTTCACAACCTCAGCCACGGCTCGGGGCATCGACGACGCAGTCGATCGCGGAACCGACATCGTCGGCGACAAGGGTGGGCCGATAGCGGGGCTGAGTCCAGGAGCGGCCGTCCGAGACCCAGACGCTTCGGAGACCGAGTGCGTTCGCGCCCGCGATGTCGGCGTGCGGTGAATCGCCGATGACCCAGGCGCCGGGAAGGGCGACTCCGACGGCGTGCGCGGCGGCATGGAAGATCTCCGGTTCCGGCTTCTTACGGCCGACTGCCTCGGAGACCACCCAGCCGTCGACGAGCCGGTCGAGTCCGGTGTTGCGGATCTTCGCTTCCTGCTGCGCGATACGGCCGTTGGTGACGATCACACAGGTCCAGCCGCCGGCCCGTGCGCGCTCCAGGGCCTCACGCGTCGCCCCCGCAAGCACGACGCGGTCGGCGGCACCGGTGTCCAGAAGGGCATCGATCGCGGTGGTGGACACCGCAGCTCCGTACCGGTCGGCCATGGCCGCGCCCACATCATGGCGGGCGGTATAGCCGCTCGCGTCGACCGTCATCACCCACGCAAGGTCGCTGTCAGGCAGACCGTGGTCCGCCAGGAACGCCTGGACGGCGGCGCGGAAGGCCGCATCGCGATCGACCAGAGTGTTGTCGAGATCCAGCATCAGCAACGGCACACCGAGGGAGTAGATCACGAGCGACAGCCTCCGGGCACTTGGGTTTCCCGACAGGATGGCCAACCCGACTACGTGTGTCTCCTCCAGTACTCGTTAGGCCTGGGTGAGGTCGATCGAGTGCCCAGTGAGCAGCGTCAGACGGCCTCGCTCCGCAGGCAGCTCAGCGCCTGCATGGCCTCGCGCTCTATGCGTGAAAGATCGCTGAGGACGGTGCCTGCCTGTACGAGGCGCTGCGCATCGCCTGATTCACCGGCTTCTGCGATCAGTGCCGCGGTTTCCGTCCACAGGGTGGCTGCCTCGGCGTACAACCTGTGTCCGGTGCGCAGGTGGCTGTTGTCGAGCAGTTGGGTGCATTCGGCGAGGAAGTCGCGGTAGAGGTTACGGAACAGGGCGCCGCCCGTGCCGGCCTTCTCCATCAAGAGGGCAGCCTGCGGCAGGTCCCGCTGCGGGTTGTCGGTCCGCTGGAGCCATGTGCGTACCAGCTTGCCGGCCTTCTCGATGCCTCGGTGGCCGAGGTTGGCGATGGGCGGGTTGAGGAAGGCGTCGGCGCAGGCGGTGATGGCGGGAATGATGTGGCCCTGTGGGGAGGGCAGGTTCTTCGGAGCGGTGAGCGTGAAGGACCGGTGTTTGGCGGTCATCGGGCCGCGCGCGGCCCTGGCCTGGGCGAGGCTGGTGAGGCTGGTGGATACCGCTCCGCCTTGCTGGTCGGTGTCCACCAGGTAGGCGTCGTGGTCGTCATAGCCGTACATGGCGACGACATGACCGCCGAAGTGCACCTTCGACCCGAAGTAGTCCAGGTAGTAACTGTCGAGCTGTAGTCCGACGGGGCGGCCGGCGTTGATGGAGGCCACCACGTTCTCCCACGCCTTGCGGGGCGAGGTGGTCTCCTGGACCAGGAGCTCCAGCTTGAGTCTGGTGTCCAGGTTTCTCGTGAGGTCGAAGGGCTTGACCCGTCCCCCGAGGAAGGGGAAGCCCATGTTCTTGGTGTCCCAGTAGATGAAGGACAGACCGGAGCCTAGCCCGAAGAGCATGGGCTCGGACAGATCGAGTCCTTGGTGCCGCAGCAGCACCCCCAGAGCTGTCGTCTCGCAGTGCTGCATACCGCGGGCATCGATGTCTCTCACTGTGGTCATGCCATGCTCTCCCTGCGCGGGGACGGGATGATCAGCCGGGTCATCAATTGTCCGTAGGTTGTTCGGCGGCGCGCGGGAGGGCCGGGGCCAACCGGGGCAAGGCAGATGTATGGCGCCGGGTCAGCTCTGTCCGTTCTCGGCCCACGGACTCGCTTCGGTGCAGGTGGTGCTAGGCATCGCGCACATGCCGTCGCTCCATGTCCCCCTGGGCATCCTGATGTTCGGCCTGAGCGTGCTGGCGCTGGGCCAGGTGCTGTCCGCCCACTTGCCGCAGCGCTCCGGCACCGGCCGTAACCGCCGCGCTAACTATTGTTCGCCCGCGTCGGTGACGGCGAGCGCCCAGAGGCGAGGCACCGCTCGCGTATCCAATCGGCCGCGGGTCCGCCCGACCCTGGGGGCACACGACACCCCAGGGGGAGAACCACGGTCGCGACGCCGAGGAGCTGCCGCCGATGAGGACACACGGCAGTTGGCGAGAGCCGCCGTGTTGTCGAGCTGCCTCAGTTCTCCTTGCCGAGCACGGTGATGGTTCCTTTCGCGGGCTGCTTGAGGGCGCGGCTGATGACCATGCGCTGGATCTGGTTGGTGCCTTCGAAGATCTGCATGACCTTGGCCTCGCGCATATGGCGCTCCACGGGGAAGTCACGGGTGTAGCCGTAGCCGCCGAGCACCTGCACCGCATCGGTGGTGACCTTCATCGCGTTGTCCGTGGCGAGGAGTTTGGCTATGGAGGCCTCACGGGTGAAGGGCAGGCCGTGGTCCTTCAGCCGCGCGGCGGACAACGTGGTGGCCCGGGCGGACTCGATCGCGGCGGCCATGTCGGCCAGGACGAATCCCAGGCCTTGATGGTCGATGATCGGTTTGCCGAAGGTCTCGCGCTCTTGGGCGTAGCGGACGGCGTGGTCGAAGGCGCCCTGGGCCAGTCCCGTGGCGACGGCGGCGATGCCGAGCCTGCCGGAGTCCAGTGAGGCGAGGGCGATCCGCAGCCCCTCCCCCTCCTCGCCGATGCGGCGGTGGACGGGGACGCGGACGCCGTCCAGGTGCATGGTGGCGGTGGCCGATCCGGTCAGGCCCATCTTGTGCTCGGGTGGGTCGGCGGTCAGGCCGGGAGTGTCCGCCGGTATCAGGAAGCACGAGATCCCGTGTGAGCGGTCGTTCGAGGTACGGGCCATGACGGTGTAGAAGTCCGCGTGACCGCCATGTGTGGTCCAGGCTTTGGCGCCGTGCAGCACATAGTGGTCGCCTTCGCGGACGGCGCGGGTGCGCATGGCCGCGGGGTCGGAGCCGGCGTGCGGCTCCGACAGGCAGTACGCGCCGAGCAGCTCGCCGCCGAGCATGTCGGGCAGCCACTCCTTCTTCTGCGCCGTCGTGCCGTACGTCGCGAGGCCGAAGCAGGAGAGCGCGTGCACGGAGACCCCGACCGCGACACTCGACCAGACGGCCGCGAGCTCTTCGACTACCTGGAGGTAGACCTCGTACGGCTGACCGCCGCCGCCGTACTCCTCGGGGTAGGGCAGGCCGAGCAGTCCCGCGCGGCCGAGTGTCCGGAAGACCTCACGCGGGAACCTCTCGTCGGCCTCCGCATCGGCCGCCCTGGGCGCGAGTTCCTTCGCGGCCAGCGAGCGGGTGAGGTCGATGAGGTCGGCGGCCTCAGGGGTCGGCAGTGTGCGGGTGGCGGGCATCGGGGCCTCCGCGAAATGATACTGTGGTGAGTACGAGAGTATCATTATGCGTACTCGCTGCGGGGGTCTGAAGCAGCCCGAAGGAGCCCGAAACCGTCCGGGACCGAAGAACCCGCGACCGCGACAGGTACGGCCGTGGGCGCCGGTTCGAGGAAGGTCGGTCTCCGCCGGTGGGTGAATTCCCTGGCTTGGCGCAGGTCAGGACGAGACGGCGTGCACGATCAGCGACGCCAGTTCCGCGTATGCCTCGGAGTCACTGAGACCCGTCCGTGCGGCCACCTCGCCCCGCTGGATCTGCTGCATGGTGGCGGCCGCGACCTCGCCCACGAACGCCGCGTGCACATCCCGGAAGACGCCTTCGGTCACGCCCTCGGTGATCAGCTGCCGTACCCGGTCGGCGGCGAGCCTCGTGTTCGCCTCGTACACGTCGCGGGCGGGCCGGAAGCCCGCCATGTCGTCGAGGAACTGCCGGGACAGCGGCCTGAGCTGTTCGGCCACCGCGTTGAGATAGGCCAGTACGCGGTCCGACGGGGCGGTGGTGTCCGCGACCTTCTTCTCGACGGCCTCGGCCGCGGTACGGAAGTAGTGCTTGACCGCTTCCCTCACCAGATCCTGCTTGCTCCCGGCGAGCTGGTACAGCGTGGTCTTCGAGCAGTGCAACCGCTCGGCCAGGTCGTCGAGAGTGAATGAGGCGAACCCCTCCGCCGCCAGCAGCGCCACCAGGCGCTCCAGTAGGTCAGTCTGTCGGGCGGTACGGCGGGCGGACGGCATGGCGTCAGCTTATCGGCTCGGCTCTGCGCCCTTGGCCCGCAGCTCGGCGCCCCGGCCCGCAGCCCGGCGGGCCGCTCCAGGTCCGGCCGCGGCGCATGGCCGGCCGCTCGGCCACCGGAGGGGGCGAACCCCGCACGGTCGGCGCAGTCCCCGTTGGGCTGCGACGAGCGGCACCCACGCGTCATGGCTGTCCGGCTGATGGGGGCTCAGGTCCAGCCCATCTGGTGTCTGGCCGCCCCGGCTGACGTCATTCAGCGGCTGCGAAGGCCCCGCCAGTGAGTACCGGAACCACCGTGCAGGCGTCCAGCTCCGTCGAGACAGCGACATCGTCGGCGAAACCCGCGTCGGCGAGTTCCCGTCCGGAGGCGCTGGCTGCGACCGCGGCACTCACATCCGTAGTCCCCGCGAAGGCCGCAGCCGCCACGGCGGCCTCCGGCGACGGGGTGCCGCCTCCATGCTCCCGCAGTGCGGCGAGCACCGCTCCCGCACCGAGCAGGTCCTCGAGCGCCGGCCGGAGGCTGCCGTCGGGCCACCGCTCACCCGCGGCGATCACCCCGACAGGGCGCTCGGCTGTCCCATAACCGTGCGTGGCGAGCCACCGGCCGACGGCAGTTGCGTTCCGCAGCGAACCCGCCACCACGACGGCCCCGTCGGCCGCTGCTGCTATGGCTGATCCGTTGGGCGACGGGAGGACCAGACGAGGGGTGAAGGGGGCGCGTCGCAAAGCGGCCGGAGAGAGCGACCAGGGCTCCGTTGTGGTGGTCTTCCGGCGGCCCACGGCCAAGACGGCGTCCATCCGGTCGGCGAAGGACGCAGCGCTGTCATCACGCCAGCGGTACGGGAAGACCCGTATCCCGGACTCGACCGCGACCGTCACCGCGGTGGTGAACGACAGCACATCGACGACCACCAGACACGCGACATCTGGTGCGAGACGCTCCGCTCCCACGGGACCCCAGTCGAAACGCGCCCCATGTCCTGCCTGCAGAAAACAGTTGTCATCCATGGCCGACGATCATCCCAGCCACCGTCGGCGGAGGAGGGTCATCGAAGGCTCCGCCGTCACGGCTGCATCCGCGATCAGGTTCGTGCGGGACCCGTTCTGCGGCGGCAGACCGGCCTCACCAGCGCCCCGGTTCACTGCCGACGACCGCCTCCGAAGGCTTTCCGTCCACCCCGACCGGTACGTCACCGGCCAGCATCACCCGGTGCATGACCCGCGGATGGTCGAGGTGGGCGGTGTCGCCGGGGGCCAGATGGATGGTGGAGCGGTTGTCCCAGAAGGCCACGCTGCCCGGCTCCCAGCGGAAGCGGACCGTGTACTCGGGCCGGGTCGCCTGTTCAAGCAGCATCTCCAGCAGGAGCCGGCTCTCCGCACGCGAGACGTCCTGGATCTGCTCGAGGTAGTAGCCGTTGACGAACAGCACCCGCTCACCCGTCTCGGGGTGCACCCGCACCAGCGGATGCACCGACGCGACCTGATGGTCGAGCAGATGACGCACGTAGGCGTCGTCACCCGGCCGCGCCTGATAGCCGACGCCCAGCCGGTGTTCGGCTCGCAACCCGTCCACGAAGTCGCGTACCGGCTTGGACAGCCCTGCGTACGCGGACGCCAGGTTGGACCAGGTCGTGTCACCGCCGTACGGCGGGACGGTCTCGGCACGCAGGATCGTGGCGGCCGGCGGGTCGATACGGGCTCCGTGGTCGCAGTGCCAGCCCCGTAGCGGGGTGTGGCGGCGCCGCTGCAGCCACTCGGAGTGCTCCATGCCGTAACGCCCGCCCAGCTCCAGCCGGTCGGCCGTCGTCTCGATCTCCGGGACGTCCGGCGGCGACGCGCTGCCGCGCTTCCTGAGGACGACGGGTTCACCGAACCGGCGCGCGAAGGCCACATGCCCGGTGTGGTCCAGACGCTGCCCGCGAAAGAAGACGACCTTCCAGCGCAGGACCGCCTCCCGGATCACCGAGACCACCGCCTCATCCAGGTGCTCCGCCAGGTCGACTCCCGTGATCTCCGCACCGATATGACCCGCGACCGGCTTCACCTCGACTCCGGGCACCCGCGTCGTCTCCCCCGTGGCGGCCGGTGACGCCTCCCTCGCCGTACGCCGGTCCGTCGTCATGCGCGCTCCGATCTCCTTGCCTGCCGCCTGCTTCTGAGAGAGCGTGTCAGCATTTGCCGGACACCGCGACGGGGTCTCGCCTCCGCGTCCCGCGTGTCGCCCCCGTCGGCAGGGGTCGCGTGACCCACAGCTCGGCCAAGCCGGTTGTGGGGTCCGGCTCCATATCGGCGGCCCGGTCCTGCTTCTACAGTCCCGCGGCATGACCCCCACAAGAGCCGCAACACCCCGTCCCCGCGGGCGACTGATGGCCGTGCTGGCCGCCGTCCTCTGCGTCCTCTTCCTCCCCGCGCCGCAGGCCTCCGCCGCGTCCGTCGAGGAGGTCACCGGCTTCGGCACCAACCCGGGTGCCCTGAAGATGTTCCGCTACGTCCCCGACGGCCTGCCCGCCGGCCGGCCCGTCGTCGTGGCCCTGCACGGCTGTACCCAGAACGCCGCCGGATACGGCACCGGCAGCGGCTGGACCGAGCTCGCCGACCGCTGGGGCTTCTCCGTCGTCCTGCCGCACCAGCAGACCGCCAACAACGCGTCCTCCTGCTTCAACTGGTTCCAGACCGGCGACATCCAGCGCGGTCAGGGAGAGGCCGCCTCGATCGCGCAGATGGTCGACCGGCAGCTCTCCGACGTCTCAGGCGACGCCTCCCGCGTCTATGTCACCGGCCTCTCCGCGGGCGGAGGCATGACGGCCGTGATGATGGCGACGTACCCGGAGAAGTTCACCGCCGGCGGCGTCGTCGCCGGACTGCCGTACGGATGCGCGCAGGCCGCCGGCTCCCCGTACGTGTGCATGTACGTCGGCGCCACACAGACCGCCCAGCAGTGGGGCGACCGGGTACGGGCCGCCCGGCCCGGATACACCGGGCCTTGGCCCACGCTGACGGTCTTTCAGGGGACGGCCGACTACACCGTGAAGCCGGTCAACATGACGGATCTGATGAAGCAGTGGACGAACGTGCAGGGTGCGGACCAGACCGCTGACCTCAGCGACACCGTGGCGGGCTACCCGCACCAGGTCTTCCGGGACCCCGCCGGGAAGGCTGTCGTGGAGACGTACAGCATCACCGGCATGGGCCACGGACAGCCCGTCGATCCGGGCAGCGGTGCTCAGCAGTGCGGCACCGCAGGCGCGTACATCCTGGACGTCGACATGTGCGCGGCCTACTGGCTGGGGCACGGGTGGGGCCTCGGCTGAGACGGGCCACGCGCGCGTCCGATCTTCGCCGCGCGCACGCGGCGAAGATCGGACGCAGTTGCGAACCAGGCCCCTCGCTGCTGCCGGATGCCAAGAGTCACTGCGCGGGGCCAGTTGCCGCAATCCGTTCTCCAGCAGCGCGAACGCGTGTTCCGCGTCAGCCACCGCACCGGCATAGCGCTCGTCGGCCGACTCCCCGTACGCCAGGCGGTCGGCGTTGTCCTGTGCCAGCGCCCACTGGGCCCCGACGATCTGGACGGCTGCAAGCCGCGCGGTGAGTTCCGGAGTGTCCGCCGTTTCCTGCAGCGCCTGGGCGAGTGCGCGTTCGGCGCCGGTCTTGAACCGTTCCATCCGGGCCACCAGCGAGGGCGCCTCGAGGATCATGCGGTGCAGCCTGCGCACCTGGGGATGGTCGTTGAGCCCCGTGATCGGGTCCCGTTCGCGCAGCCCTGTGCGGAAGTGCTCGCCGCACCGCGGCCAGCGGCGCGGTGCCGGGCGGGCGGGCCCGTACGACGCGCGCGATCTCCGTCTCGTGGTCGGCGAGGCGATGGACCAGGAGGTCTTCCTTTGTCGGGAAGTACGCGAAGAGCGTGCGTTTGGACACCTCGGCCCCCTCGGCCACCTGAGCCACCGACACATCGCTGAATTGTTGGGCCAGGCGGGACTCATGGTGACTGCCCGACTGGTGCAACAGCCCGGCGAAGGGGCGAAGCGGACGGTCGCTTCTCTCCTCGCTCGCAAGCCGGAACGACCGTAAGCTCGCGCAGGCACCGGCCTTCGCCGCCTGGCGCTCTGACAGGCCCTCCAATCGAGCACATGCCGTCTTGTTGTGCGTGCGTGCGAATGCCGATCTGGTGCTGCTGTTACAAGTCCGGGTTTGCGCAGGGGAGATGTGCGCTGGAAGGCCGGACGTGTGCATGGCGGAGCCGGCAAGGGCTTGTCGTCGCTGCCGCACGGGTCGGTGTAGCCGTCAGTGATTGTCAGGGCCATGTGGCGGGAACCTAGGTGCCCCATGAAACAGACGGTTACGGAAATGTCCGCTTTTAGAAACATGAAACGTCATTCCGGTGTTCAGCAGACGCGCGGCTCCACAGTGATGGTCCTCGGCCCCACCGGGGTCGAGACGCCGAACCGCACGGCCGACTCGAGAACGGGTCAGCCTGCACGACTTGAGGGAGCATCAGTTGTCTGCTTCTGTCATCGCCCGCCGGTTCACGGCCGCCGCGCTCGCCGCCGGCTGCCTGGTCGGCGCCGCCACGGTCTCCGCCGCCGCCGCCGACGGCCCCGGCCGTCACCACCGCGCACAGCACTCGTCCGACGACTTCCCCGGGCGGCACCACCGCGACCCGTTCCCCGGCGACGGTTTCGGCCGTGACCACCGGGACCCGTTCCCGGGCGACGGCTTCGGCCGCGACCACCGGGACCCGTTCCCCGGCGACGGCCGCCCCGGCCGTCACGACCGCACGCCGTACTCCGCGGTCGTGATCAGAGACGTCCAGGCCGACAGCCCGGGCTTCGACGACGGCTCCAACTGGTCCCTGAACGGCGAGTGGGTCGAGATCGTCAACACCTCTCGCAGGGCCGTCAACCTGGTCGGCTGGACCCTGCGCAACGAGGACGGTGTCCGCTACCGCTTCGGCTACCTGCGGCTGGCGGCCGGCTCCACCGTCCGCGTCCACACCGGCGTCGGCCGTGACACCCGCTACGACGTCTACCAGGACCGCCGTCGCTACGTCTGGGACAACCGGTCCGACACCGCGGCCCTGTACGACGACGGAGGGCGTCTCGTCGACATCGTGTCGTGGGGCCGCCGCCGCTGATCCGCGGCGGGGCACTCAGAAGTCCGGACGAAGCCCGCACCCCACGGCGCGGCTCTGCCAACGTGCGGGCTGTGCGTGACATCGGCCTCCAGGACCTTTCGTGGTCCTGGAGGCCGATGCGTTGGCGCGGTCGGCGCGGGGCGCGGTCGTGCCGCTCGGAGCTTTGGCTGCTCCAGGTGTTGCGGCTCGAGGTGTTGCGGCTCGACGCGCTGGTCGAGCTTCCAGAAGGCCCCGTCCCCGTTGCCGAGTCGGCCGTCCACATGCCGTGACCGTGGTGGGCTCCCGGCAGGCATGCGCCACGAGCGTCTCCGCTCTCCTTCGTCAGGTGGGCGTGGTGCTTCGTCGGCTCTGCGTGGTCCGAGTCGACCGCCGCGAACCCGCGTCGCCCCGCGGGCGTCAGCGCGTGGAACGCTTCCGCTTCGGCGGGCCGGCCGCAAGGCCGTGCAGGAACAGATCCCACACCGCATCGGCGTCGCTGCCGTCCGAGCGCACCGGTGAACCGCTGATGGTCACGGCGAACGAGTAGAACATGATGGCCTGGAGCATCGTGCCCGCGATCGCCCGGTGGTCGAGGCCGCTGCGGATGGCGCCCTGGGCTGCCGCTTCGTCGAGGAGGCCCTGCAGAAGGGCGAACACGGGGGCGAAGGCCCGCGCCGCCTCCTTCGGATGCTCGGTGAGGAGCTGCTGCGCGAACTGCGCCATGCCGGGGATGACCGTCTTGCCCTCGGAGCTGTCCTCGGGCAGGGGCCGGCACAGCAGGTAGTGCTCGACCGTGAACCGCCGCAGGCGCTCCAGAGCGTCGTCCTCGTCGGCGATCGTCTCCTGCAGACGCCGCGCCGCGCTGTGCACCGACTCCTCGAACAGCGCGAGCAGCAACTCGTGCTTGCCGGTGAAGTACTGGTAGAAGCTCCGCAGGGACTGGCCGGACTTCTTGACCACCTCCTGGACGGTGAAGTCCTTGCCGTAGTCGCCGCTCATCAACTCGAGCGCGGCGTCGAGGAATCGCTGCACCCGCTTCTCGGCCCGAAACCGCGCGGGATCGACCGACCGGGCCACGGCCAGGTCACGCCAGCTGGTGGTGGGTGCCTGAGCCGCTTCGGGCTCGACTGATGAATCTTCCGCTGCCACCTGGCAAGCCTACGGCCTCTCGGCGTCACGTCGGCTGGGGCTGAATACGGCTGCCGTTATATAACCAGAGGGGTATATTGATGGTGTGCCCCTGCCATTCGACCTACTGGCCGACCCCACGCGACGGCGGATACTCGGGCTACTGCTCCGGCGTCCCTACCTCGTGGGGGAGATGGCCCACGAGCTGGAGATGAGTCAGCCGCGGGTGTCCAAGCATCTGCGGGTGTTGCGTGACGCCGGACTCGTCACGGTGCGGGCGGAAGCGCAGCGCCGTTGGTACGTGCTCCGCCCGGAGCCGTTGGCCGATCTCGACGCATGGCTTGCACCGTATCGCCGCCTGTGGACCGAACGCCTGGACGCGCTGGAACGGCACCTGGAAACGATGCCCGACACCCCCATGGAAAGGTCGCGTCACGCGGCCGAGGAGTCGTGAGAACGATGAGTACCACCACCTTTGACGGGCGTCCTGCCCTGCAGTTCGAGCGCCGCCTGAAGCACAGCCGGGAGAAGGTCTGGCTGGCCGTCACCGATCCGGACCACCTGAGCCAGTGGTATCCGTTCCGGGTGACAGGAATGGAGCCGAGGGCCGGTGGTCGGCTTGCCTTCGACGACGGTGAGGGCACTCTCTACACGGCCACCATCACTCACTTCGACCCGCCACGGTTGTTCGCGTTCGACGAGTACGACCCGGACGGCAGGGAGCGCGAGTTCGACGATCACCTGAGGATCGAGCTGCGTGACGAGGGAGACGGCTGCCTCCTGGTGTTCACGCACGTCATGGCCGATCCCCTGATTGCGGACGGCGCCTCCGTTGGCTGGCAGAGGTGCTTGGACGAACTCGCGGCACAGCTCGACGCTGCGGGATGACCCCCCAGCGGCAGGCCGGTCTTCCGCTGGTCGGCGGGCTGACCAGCGGAAGATGCCCGTGACGTGCAGTCCGGCCGAGTAGATGGTTGCCCTCGACGCGGTGAGGGTCCGGCTCGACGCGTCGCAGCTCGATCGCCTCGACGCCGCCACACGCGTCCATCCCGGATACCCGCACGACATCCTGCAGAGGCACAGCGCCGCCCTTGCACCGCCCGGGTGATGTGTCCCGTGCTGCGCAGGGTCCTGTCATGAAGCGGTTCTCGGCTCACGGACGTCGCCGTACACGCCGCCGTCTCCCCGTGTGACGGTGACCGCGAGCAAGGCCATGTCGTCGTCCGCGCCGCCGCTCCCGGTGTGCCGGTGGACGTCGTCGACGACGGCGTTCAGCACGGCGTCGGGGCCTGCGAAGCGGCGGCCGGCGAGGGCGGTGACCGGGTCGTAGAAGACGCCGGCGCGGTCGCGCGCCTCGGTGACGCCGTCCGTGTACAGCAGCAGCGTGGCGCCTTCCGGGAAGGGCACGGCGTCCACCGCGACCCGGTCCGGGTCGGCGTCCAGCACCGCCAGGCCGAGCGGCAGTGCCGACCGGGACGGCTCGGCGGCCCGGATCACGCCGTCCGGCAGGAGCACCAGCGGCGCGGGGTGGCCGCGATTGACCAGTCTGACCTGGTCGCCCGATGGGGCGATCTCGGCCAGCAGGGCGGTGATGAACCCCTCGATCCGGTCGAGACTCGGCCGGGACTCGAGTTCACGGGCCAGGGTGCGCTCCAGTCGTCGCCAGACTCCGTCCAGCGTGGGTTCGTCGTGAGCGGCCTCGCGGAACGCCCCGAGGACGACGGAGACCGCCTCGACCGCGCCCAGGCCCTTCCCCCGCACGTCGCCGATGATGCAGCGGAGACCCTGCCCTGTCCTCTGGACGGCGTACAGATCTCCGCCGATCTGCGCCTCCTTCAGCGCGGCCTCGTAGCGTACGGCGATCCGGAACGGCCCGATGCGGCTGCGGGGGCGCGGCAGTACCGCGCTCTGCACGACCGTGGCGATCCCCCGCGCCGAGCGCAGCCGCACATCGCGGCGGTAGAGCACCCGGTTGATGACCACGGCCATGATCGCGACGGCCGCGATCGACGCCAGTTCGGTCAGCCCGCCCTCCAGCTCATGCGGCAGATAGCCGAAACGGGTCAGCACGGCGGCATCGACGGCACAGGCGGCGATGCCGGTCAGCACGGTCCCGGTCAGCGACATCAGCGGGGCCGCGATGATGGGCGCGATCGAGTAGAAGGCGGTCGCGCTGAACTGCCGCGGGGTCAGTACGTCCAGCAGGCCGCCGCCGATCAGCAGGACGACAGGCAGCAGCCGGGCGCGGCGTACGAGGCCGCGCCCCACGTCGGTGGAGGGCTCACCGGCACTCGCCACGTCCGTGCTCCCGTCGTCAGGGCTGTCGCCTCAGACTTGCCGGGACGCCGCGTTCCGGCCAGCCGTACGCCCCCCGTGAGTGAATCGATTAGGCCGTGGCCGCACCCGGTACGAGTAGTTCTCGAGCAGGAGATGCCCGACGCCCGGCTCCCTCAGCCACACCCGGTCCTCCCGGGCCGCCTGACAAACTCACGGAGATCCCCATGACCGAGAACACCGCTCCCCGCCCCGTCCTGGAACCCGCCGCCGCGGCCTTCGCCGAAGCGACCGCGAACCCGCCGTACCTGTTCGACCTCGGCCCTGTCGAGGGCCGCAGAGTCGTCGACGACGTGCAGTCAGGTGAGATCGCCAAACCCGATGTCGACGAGGAATGGGTCACCGTGGCCGGTGGTCCCACCGGCCAGGTCCGCACGCGCATCGTCCGTCCGGCGGGAGCCACCGGACAGCTCCCGGTGATCATCTACATCCACGGCGCCGGCTGGGTCTTCGGCAACGCCCACACCCATGACCGCCTGGTGCGCGAACTGGCCGTCGGCACAGGCGCCGCCGTGGTCTTCCCCGAGTACGACCTCTCCCCCGAGGCCCGCTATCCGGTCGCCGTCGAGCAGAGCTACGCCGTCGCCCGCTGGGTTGTCACCGACGGCGGCGGGCACGGTCTGGACGCCTCACGCATCGCCGTCGCCGGCGACTCCGTCGGCGGCAACATGAGCGCCGCCCTGACCCTCATGGCCAAGGAACGCGGAGACGTTCCCCTCGTCCAGCAGGTCCTCTTCTACCCCGTCACCGACGCGGCCTTCGACACCGGTTCCTACCACCAGTTCGCGGAGGGGTACTTCCTGCGCCGCGACGCCATGCAGTGGTTCTGGGACCAGTACACGACCGACGAGAAGGAGCGCGCGGAGATCACGGCCTCCCCACTTCGCGCAACCGCCGACCAGCTCACGGGCCTGCCCCCGGCCCTGGTCATCACCGCCGAAGCGGACGTCCTGCGCGACGAGGGCGAGGCGTACGCGGCCAAGCTGCGCCAGGCCGGCGTCCCCGTCACCGCCGTCCGCTACCAGGGCATCATCCACGACTTCGTCATGCTCAACGCCCTGCGCGAGACCCACGCCGCCCAGGCCGCCATCAGCCAGGCGATCAGCACACTGCGCATGGCCCTCGGCACCGCCTGACCCGTGAGACGCCTCAGGGTTCCGTGTCGCAGGGGTGGCGCGGAACCCTGCTGGACGGCGTCACGCAGGGAACGTGTGTGCGGGGATGGCGAGGCACTCGGCTCTCGGCATCCCCACGGCCTCCAGCTCGGACGTACGTGAACTCCTCGCCCAGGGACACCCGGACGCCATGCGACTGGCCCGGGCCGCCGGCCGGCGTGCGGGCGAAGTCCTCGTCACGGTGGTCCCCTTGCGCCGACGCCCGCCTCGCCGCCACCGTGAGCGGCACGCACGAAACAGGAGGGGCTGACGCAAAACCGAACGCACTGAAAGTACGATCAACCAATGTCTGACACGACCGAAACCATGCCCGGCTGGCTCAGTCCCGACGAACTCGAAATGGCGCGCGCAAGCATGCCGATCCTCTACGTCGAGGCCGTGCCGGTGAGAGTCGACGACAGCGGCGAAGTCACCAGCATCGGGCTGCTGCTCCGCATCGGCCCGGACGGGACGGTCAGCCGCACCCTCGTCTCCGGGCGGGTCATGCACCATGAACGCGTCCGCGACGCCCTGCTGCGCCATCTGGAGAAGGATCTCGGCCCGGTGGCGCTTCCCCGGATTCCGGCATCACTGCAGCCCTTCACCGTCGCCGAGTACTTCCCGACGCAAGGGATCACGGCGTTCCACGACCCGCGTCAGCACGCGGTGTCCCTCGCCTACATCGTCCCGGTGGCCGGCGACTGCCGCCCGCGGCAGGACGCTCTGGACCTGGTCTGGTTCAGCCCGCAGGAGGCGTCGTCGCCGCTGGTCCAGAACGAGATGCCAGGCGGACACGGGGTCCTCCTCAAACAGGCACTCGCACACGTAGGCTGCCTGTCCTGAGCGAAGCCGGAAGGGTAACGGAGACATGGCCTTCATCCACCGCACCACGATGACGCCCAGCAAGCTGGAGCTTCTCGGCTCCTGGCTGCCTGCCCAGCCGTGGTATTCGGGCACGGGGCGCGAACCGAAGCTGACCAAGGCCGGCGGCTTCCGTCTCGACGATCCGCAAGGCGATGTCGGCATCGAGTTCATGGTGGTCACCGACGAGTCCGGAGACCAGCCCGCCACGTACCAGGTGCCGTTCACCTACCGCGGGCAGCCGCTGGACGGAGCCGATCACGCACTCATGGGAACCTCCGAACACGGGGTGCTGGGACGACGGTGGATCTATGACGGAACACACGACCCGGTTCTCGTCGCCCAGCTGTTCGCCCTGATCGTCGGCGAAAGCGAACCGCAGGCCCAGAGCGCCAGCGACACCCCCGACCCAACCGTCACGAGCCACTTCTCGGAGACCGGCCATTCAGCGGCGATCAGTCTCAAGTCCGTGACCGACGGGCCGGAACACACCGATCTCCTCGTGCAGACCGACACCGCCCCAGGCCCGGGGACCCGACCGGACCGGCAGCTGGTCATCCGCGTCCACCGGATCCTCGGCCCCGGCCGAGACGCCGCGTCCTCCGATGCGACTCGGCCCCTGGGACACGTCACCGCCGGCTGGCTTCAGCCCGACGGCACCAGCGCGCGCGACCTCTTCTGCGTGGTGCATGACGCCGCAACCGACCAGCGACCGAACGGCTGACGGTCCGCGGACTCGCCTGATGCGCCGTCGCGCACGTCGAGGCAGGGGCGGGCGTGGGGGCCGCGTCACTCTCGTGGCGCTCTGCCGGCGGGCTGGCCCTCACGACCGCTGCTTTTCGTGCCGATGCGCGCTGATTCCCCCGGCTGGGCGGTACGGGCCGAAACCTTTTCCCCCGGAATGCCCTTATGTGATCCATGGAGCCCCATTTTCAAATCGCCGACCGCGATGAGAACGACTGGACGGTCGTAGAGATCCACGGCGAGGTGGACGTCTACACCGTGCCGCGCATTCGCGATCACGTGATCACCCGGATCGAGGACGGCCGCCTCCGCCTCATTCTCGACCTGCGCCGGGTGACCTTCATCGACTCGACGGGCCTCGGCGTGTTCGTCGGCATCCTCAAGCGCATCCGCGAACGCGAGGGCGCCCTGAGACTGGTGATCGCGAGTCAGACCGTCCGCAAGATCTTCGACCTCACCAGCCTGTACGGCGTCTTCCCCATCTACGACTCGCTCGGCGCCGCGCTGACGGCCCCATAAGCGCACGCGCGGCTGACCGGCAGGAACAGTGACAGTCCGACGGGCAGAAGCCCGCCGGACCGCTGCACCACTACCCCCGGCGGTATGCCGAGCGGGGCGAGCCGGAGTTCGTTCACTGGCGTTCGTGCGGGGTCAGGCCGCGGCGCCGCCTGGCACCCGCTCCCGTACCAGGGCGTACAGCACCACCGAGACGGCCATGATCCCGGCCGCGGTGAACACGCCCGGCGCCCAGCTGCCGGTCGCGTCGCGCATCACGCCGCTGACGACCGGGCTGGCCACCGCGCCGATCTCGGCGACAAGGTTGAACACACCGAATGCAGAGCCGCGTTGCTCGTCGGGCACCTGGTCACCGAGCATGCTGTGGACGATCGGCTGCAGGGCGTTGAAGAACAGTCCGGAGACGAACAGGATCAGTCCGAGCAGCCACAGCGACGGGCGCCCGGCCAGCAGGGAGAGGCCGAACGCCACCGCCAGCACCGTGTGTGCGACCGCACAGGCTATGGCGAGCGACTTGCGGCCCTTGCCGCGCCGCACCTGCCGGTCGGCGAGCCAGCCGCCGAGCGGGAAGCCGATGATTCCGGCGCCGGCGTTGAACGCGGCGGTCAGGGCGGCCGCGATGAGACTGCTGTGCGTGCTCTCCTTGACGATCTGTACGGACCAGAAGGAGAAGAACCACAGGTTCCACATCACGGCGATGAAGGCGATGTAGAGCAGCCACATGTTCTTGGTGAGCAGCACCCCGGAGCGACCGGTGCGGACGATCTCGCGCACCACCACAGCGATCATGGCGGCGGCCAACACGCCGGAGCCCACGGCGGTGAGCCAGTCCGGCCAGCCGAGCCGCTCGGTGAGCAGGAACAAGCCGGTGATGGCAACAGCGGACGGGAGCGAGTACGCGAGCAGCCGCACCAGCGGGGGCCCGAGCCGAAGGGGCCGGTCGCCGCGGGCCCGGAAGAAGGCCCAAGTGGCCGCGGCCACGAGCAGCGAGACGATGCCCAGCACGTAGAGCGGCATGCTCCAGGCGCGCCCGCCCATGCCGAGCGAGCCGCCCCAGTCGATCAGGTACGGGGTGGCGACGACGCCGACGGTCAGGCCGATCGACAGCCCCGAGATGACGACGCCGAGGCCCATCGTCCGCCGCTCGGGCGGAGTGTGGCCGATGACGAGTGTGCGGTCGTTCGAGTAGAAGACCCCCTCACCGAGGCCGGTGAGCACGCGCGCGACGACGAAGGCGACCAGTCCGGTGACCACACCGGAGACGAAGGTCATAACGCCCGCCCACACCAGGGACAGGACGAGCATCTCGCGGTGGCCGTAGCGGTCTCCGAGCCGTCCGCCGGCGTACTGGGTGAGCATGTAGCCCGTGAAGAACATCGAGCCGATGAGCCCGCCGAGGGTGGCGGGGTTGGCGGCGTCGCCGATGAACCCCGCCTTGTTCTCGATCATCCAGGCGATGACGGGGCCTGTGACCGTCCGGTCGGCGTAGCTGATCAGCCAGCCGAGCAGCAGGAACATCCACAACTGCTGGTAGCGGCCGCTGAAGACCGGACGCGGTTCGGCGGTGGCGACGGAGGCGGCTACGGGCCGTCCCGACCCAAGTAGGTCGCGCATGCATTCCCCTTGACGCGAGTGCCCCATGGGACCGGCTGTCGACCGGTCACCACGGAGCGCCTTAAGTAAGCGCTTGCTAAGGTCGCAGCAGGATGATCAAGACGTCAATAGAGATCACGTGGGGAAGCGCTAACTGTTGTGTCTCGGCGCCCGGTCCACCGCAGGCATACCGGCCGAACAGGGATGAGCCGGCGAAGAGCAGCCACCACACGTCGGAGATAGTGAGTCCTGAACAGAAAGATGCAACGAGCAGCCAGGACGAATGTGGATACGAGTAACAGCGGTACCGATCACGGCAGTACTGGTGACAGCAGCACCGACGGAGGCAGTACAGGTGACGGCAGCACGGACAAGAGCAGCGCCGGCGCCCGCACGGCATCGCACCCCAAGACAACCTCCCACGGGCGCGGGTGGCGCCGTTGGATGATGGACACTCGGCCGCTGCGGCGCCCGGCCTTTCGCCGGCTCTGGTCCTCGACCATCGTCACCGCCGTCGGCAGCCAGCTCACTGCCGTCGCAGTACCCAAGCAGATCTACGACATCACGGGCTCATCGGCGTGGGTGGGCTACGCCAGCCTCGCCGGGCTTGTGCCGTTGGTGGTCTTCGCGCTGTGGGGCGGCGCGATCGCGGACAGCATGGACCGGCGCAAACTGCTGCTGCTCACCAACGGCGGTATAGCCGTCACCTCGCTGCTCTTCTGGGTCCAGGCCGTCACAAGCCTGGACTCTGTGCTGGTGCTGATGGTGCTGCTCGCCCTTCAGCAGGCGTTCTTCGGCCTCAACTCCCCCGCCCGCAACGCATCCATCGCCCGCTTGGTTCCCAAGGAGGAACTGGCCGCTGCGAACGCGCTCGGATCGACGGTCATGCAGACGGGGTTGGTGGCCGGACCGCTGCTCGCCGGTGCCCTGATCCCCGTCATCGGCCTGGCCGAGCTCTATCTGATCGATGCCCTGGCCCTGTGCGTCACCGTGTGGGCGGTCTGGCAACTCCCCCCACTGCCGCCGGTGACCACAGCGGCGACCGGGCGGGCGGGATGGCGCGAGATCGTCGCAGGCTTCCGCTACATCGCGCAGCGCAAGGTACTGCTGCTGTCCTTCCTCGCCGACATCATCGCCATGGTCTTCGGCATGCCTCGGGCACTGTTCCCCCAGCTCGCCGCAGAGACGTATGCGCCGTACGGAGAAGGACTCGCGCTCGGGCTGCTGTTCGCGGCCATCCCGATCGGTGCGGTGGTCGGCGGCCTGATGTCGGGCACGTTCTCCCGCGCACGCCGGCACGGACTGATGGTCATCGCGGCAGTGGTGGCCTGGGGAGCGGCCATCACAGGATTCGGACTGAGCACCAGCCTGTGGATTGCGGTGGTGTTCCTCGCCGCCGCCGGCATCGCCGACATGATCTCCATGGTCTTCCGTGGAGCCATCCTGCTGTCGGCTGCCACCGACGAGATGCGCGGCCGCATGCAGGGCGTGTTCACGGTGGTGGTCGCCGGCGGCCCACGCCTGGCTGACGTGTTGCATGGCACTGCTGCTTCGGCCCTGGGAGTACGTACGGCTGTCGTAGGCGGCGGCCTGCTGGTCATCGCCACGATGCTGGCCCTGGCCGCCACGATGCCGGCCCTGCGACGCCATCGGGTCTGATCACGGGCGGCCGGGCCCGGCGTCGGCCCCGGCAGCTTGGCGCGTTGCCCCCCGGGGGCACGCCGAGGTCAGGCCGCATGCCGACAGTGGGGGTGGCGGTGGGGTGGAAGACCGGCTCGTGGTTCGCCGAGTACGCCCGCGAGCGCGGCGGCTTCGACGTCGAGCGCATCGACCTCGCCGAGGTCGTCGCCGATGCCGCACCGCTGAAGAAGGCCCTCGACCACCTCACCAAGGAGCGGTGGCACGAGGCCATCGGCTTCGTCCATCGACCGGGCACCATGGAAGCGGCGCGGGCGCTGGCGCGCACGTGGCCACTCCGCCTGGCCGCGGCACCGCGCGTGCCGGGGACCACGCCCAGGCGGCGCGGTCGCCCGCACGCATGCCGTCCACGGCGGCGCATTGATCCGTGTCCCGGCCCGGGGTACGAAGCACGAAGCCCTTCCGCGCCCGTTCCCCTATCGGAGACCACCGCATGAGCACATCCATCACCATCCATGAGACCGTTGCCAGCCGCGTGCTGACGGGGCGCGGCGCGGTCGACCACGTTCCGCAGGAGGTCGGAAGGCTCGGGACAGGGCGCGTCCTGCTGGTCGCGACCCCCTCGGCCAAGGCGGCGGCCGACCGCGTCGCCCAAGGACTCGGCGCGCGGCTCGCGGCCCGCTTCGACCGCCCCGCCGCGCACACCCCGGTGGCCGTCACGGCGGAGGCGATGGCGGTCGTCGAGGCGGCGTCGGCCGACTGCGTCGTCGCGATCGGCGGCGGCTCGGCGATCGGACTGTCGAAGGCGGTGTCCGCACGTACCGGAATGCCGCAGATCGCGGTCCCCACCACCTACGCGGGCTCGGAGGTCACACCCGTGCTCGGCGAGACCAAGGACGGTGTGAAGACCACGCGCCGCGATCCCGCACTGGTGCCCGGCACGGTGGTCTACGACCCCGATCTCACCCTTACGCTGCCGCCCGGCCTCACCAGGACCAGCGCGGTCAACGCCCTTGCCCACGCCGTCGAGGCCCTCTGGTCGCCCACCGCAAGTCCGGTCACGGACGCGCTGGCCACCGAGGCCGTGGGTGGCATCCTGACCTCGCTTCCGGCGGTGCTCGACGACGTGGCCGACCCGGAGGCCCGCGGACGCCTGCAGTCCGCGGCCTGGCTCGCCGGCCTCTGCCTGGCCCAGGCGCGCATGGGCCTGCACCACCAGCTCGCACACGTCCTCGGCGGCACCTTCGACCTGCCGCACGCGGAGCTGCACACGCTCTTGCTGGCGCACGTGATGGCGTTCAACCGGCCCGCCGCGCCGGAGGCGTTCGCCCGTATGGAGCGCGGCACCGGAGGGGACCCGGTCGTGGCCGTGTCCGACCTGGCCCGAGCCCACGACGGGCCGACGGCCCTCGCGGATCTGGGCGTCCCCGCCGACGCACTGCGCGGGATCGCGGAGAGGGTGGCGGCGGCTCCGTACCCGAATCCGCGGCCGATCACCGTAGAGGGTGTCGCGGGTCTGCTCGACGGCGCTTGGCACGGCCGTGTCCCCGGGGGCGAGGGCCGATAGGCACGACGCAAGCAGGGCGGAACGGAACCGAGGGCCCATGTGGTCTATGCGGTGGTTGGCCTATGCGGTGGCGGACGAACGCGTGCACGCGACCCGGAGGGAACTCCAGCGCGCGCCCCGCCTCGACCAGCGCCTCACCCACCGGCCAGCCCCCGCGGCTCTCCCCTCTCCCTTACGTAGCCTCACTAAACCAGCCGGGTCCAGTGATGTTACGATCAGCCACCCATCGACAGGAAACTTGATAATCGAGTGCGTCACCGGCGCGATCGCGGCGAACGGGGAACAGCCAGCGCCGGCTCAAGTACCCGAAAACGGAGAACGGTTCGACCGAGCAGAACGAGCAGAACGAACGGAGCCGCATGTCCATCCTGGCCCGGCCGGCGGTGGCCGCCTTCGCCGCCCAAGCCATGCAACGTCTTGTCCTGCTGGCGAGCCGACGCGCCTCCGGGCCGGGTTCGACGGCTTCGCGGCTCGCCCGCCTTCCGGAATTCCCGCGCACCGCACGCGAGTTGACGATCCCGACCTCGGTCGCCCCGGCCCAGGTCACGGTGTACCTGCCCGAGGCCGCCCCGGACTCGCCTCCGCCCGTCCACGTCAACTTCCACGGCGGCGGCTACGTCCTGCAGGGCGCGGAGATGGACGACGCACTGTGCCGCTGCCTCGCCGCGCAGGCGGGTGTGGCCGTGGTCAACGTGGAGTACGCCGTCGCCCCGCAGCACCCGTTCCCCGCTCCGCCCCGCCAGGGGTACGAGGTCGTCCGCTGGGTCGCCGAACACGGCGCCGAGCACGGGTGGGACGGCAGCCGCCTCACGGTGGGCGGCCAGAGCGCCGGAGGCGGGCTCGCCGCGGCCGTGGCCCGCCAGGCCCTCGAGGAGGGCGGCCCTTCGATCGCACTGCAGGTCCTCCACTACCCGCCGCTGGACCTCGTGACGAGCGCCAAGGACAAGCGAGCCGCCATAGCCAAGCCGATGCTGCGCCCCTGGATGGCGGAGATCTTCGACAACTCCTACGTGCCGGACCCGCGGAAACGCGCCGACCGGCTCGTGTCGCCCGCCCACCCGACGGACACCGCCGATCTCAAGGGCATCGCCCCAGCCGTGGTCATCACCGCGGAGTTCGACCTCCTCAAGGCGGAGGGCGAGCGCTACGCGGAGCGTCTGCGGGAGGCAGGCGCCCTGGTCGAGCACCACGACGTGCCCGGCGCCGACCACGGGTACGACGGCGAGGACGACGAGAAGGCCCGGCAGGTCTATGCGTTGATTGCCCGGCATGTACGGAAGGCCGTCCACGCAGAGGCACCCGAGGCCACCTGAGCGGATGCGGGATGCCGCCGGCCGCCTCTCCCCGAACGGCCGGCGACGTTCAGGGCCTCCGCATCAGGCCGCTTCTGTGTCACCCGCACCTACACGGTTGCGGGCAGCGTGCCCAGGCTCAGGGTGATCTCCACGGGCCGCCGCATCGGCATGACGGCCGAGTCCACCGCGAACCAGTACCCGCGGCCCGGTGTGGTCTACCGGCCGGTCCGCGACGCCGAGCCGATCGCCGTACGGCTCGCCTGGTGGCGGGACGACCCGCGCCCGGCCACGCAGGCCGCGATCGAACTGCTCACGGAGCCCTATCGCTAGGGCATCTGCCGCCAGGGGCTTCGCCGCCAGGGCGCACGGACCGGCTCTCGGTCCCTACCGCGGATCGGCTCTCAGTCCCTCTCCCTCCGGGCGAGAGGAAGCCTGATGGTGAAGGCCGTGGAACCGGGCCGGCTGGTCAATTCGATGGTGCCGCCGTGCGCCTGCACCAGTGACCGCGCGACCGACAGGCCGAGACCGCTGCCGCCGCGGTCCCGGCTGCGGGCCTTGTCGACGCGGTAGAAGCGGTCGAAGACCCGCTCCTGGTCGGCTGCCGGGATGCCCGGTCCGGAGTCGGCGACCCGTACGACCGCCTCGCCGGCCGCGACCGACATCTCCAGGGACACCTTGGTGTCGGCCGGGGTGTGCACGGCGGCGTTGGTGAGCAGATTGTCCAGCACCTGCCGGACACGCAGGGGGTCGAGACGCAGCCGCACCGGTTCCGGACCGGCCGCCACGGACAGCGGTTGGTCCGGCCGGCCCGCGCGGAACGCGTCCGCCGCCTGGCGCACCAGCTCCACCAGGTCGGTGTCCTCGAGCCGCAGCGGTGTCTCCACCTCCGCGGCGTCCAGGCGGGCGAGCAGCAGCAGGTCGTCCAGGAGGAAGCCCATCCGGGCCGCCTCGGCGCGCAGCCGCGCCAGGTGCTTGTCCCGCTCCGCGGGGGCGTTGGCGGCCGCGTACTGGAACAGGTCCGCATAGCCGCGCACCGACATCAGGGGCGTACGGAGTTCGTGCGAGGCGTCCGCCACGAAACGGCGCAGCCGCTGCTCCGCCTCCGCCCGCACGGCGAGGGAGTCGTCGATGTGCTCCAGCATGGTGTTGAACGCGGTGCGCAGCTCCTCGACCTCGGGCCCGCCGCTGCGACCGTCGTGCCGCACCGGCAGCCGCGCCGAGTCCGTCAGATCGTGCGAGGTGATCCCGCGGGCGGTGTGTGCCATGTCGCTCAGCGGCTTCAGGCCGCGCCGCAGCATCGCCCGCCCGAACACCACGAGGGCCAGCAGCGCGAGCACGAAGGTGACGACCTGGATCGTGATCAGCTGACCGACGGTGTCCTCGATGTCCTCCATGGGCGCGGCGCTGACCAGGACCACCCCGGGCTCGACCTCGCAGGCGCGGAGCCGGTACAGGCCCACGTCCTTGAGGTGCCCGGTGCGCAGGACCTCGGTGTCCTCGATGGTCTGCGCCCGGGCCACGGCGGTGAAGTCGTCGACGTCCTGCGGCAGGTCGGCAGGGTCCTCCGGTCTGCGGAGCTCGGGCGTGCCGTCCGACACGTCGTACACGGCGTAGAACCAGCTGTAGTACTTCTTGCCGGAGAGCGTGCCGTAGTCCGCGATGCTCTTGGACTGGGCGATCTGGGCCTGTGCCAGCTGCTGGTCGAGCTGGTTCGACAGATAGTCCCGCATGTACGTCGTCAGGGCCGTGCCGACGACGGCGAACACCACCAGCGCCAGCACGCCCAGGCCCAGGGCCAGCCTGGTGCCCAGGCGCAGCGTGCCGTAGATCCCCCGCAGGCGCCTGATCACTCCGCCGCCTGCCGTATCACGTACCCGAATCCCCGGACGGTGTGGATCAGCGGCGGGCCGCTGTCGTCGAGCTTGCGGCGCAGCCGGCTGACGACCAGCTCCACGACGTTGGAGCGGCCACCGAAGCCGTACTCCCAGACGTGGTCGAGGATCTGCGCCTTGGTCAGCACGGTCGGCGACTTGCGCATCAGGTAGCGGAGCACCTCGTACTCGGTCGGGGTGAGCGTGAGCAGCCGGTCGCCGCGGCGCACCTCGCGGGTGTCCTCGTCCATGGTCAGGTCGGCCACCTTCAGCACGGACCGCTGGAACCCGGGGCCGGTGCTGCGCCGCAGCACGGTCCGCAGCCGGGCCATCAGCTCCTCCACCGCGAACGGCTTGATCAGGTAGTCGTCGCCGCCCCGCGTCAGCCCTGCGACCCGGTCGGCGACGCCGTCGCGCGCGGTGAGGAACACGACGGGCACCATCGTCCCGGACCGGCGCAGCCGGTCGAGGACGCCGAACCCGTCGATGTCGGGGAGCATCAGGTCGAGCACCACGATGTCCGGCCGGAACTCGGCGGCCAGGCGCAGCGCCTCCTCACCGCGGTAGGCGGTGACCGCGTCCCAGCCCTCGTAGCGGGCGACCGTGGCGACGAGGTCGGCGATGGGCGGGTCGTCGTCCACGACGAGGAGTCGTACTTTTTCCACCCGCTCATAGTGCTTCATGCGGCTCCCGACGCCAGACCCGGCTGCCCTGCCGCTTCCACATCGATACGTACTTGAAAGTCGGACGACAGGGAAAAGACAGCTCACGGCGGCGAAGCTCGGTGTCCAGGACCCGATCAAGCCCGGTGCCCGGGACCCGATCCAGTTCGGGTCCAGGACCAGATCAAGGAGTTGCCGACCGTGACGACCGTCCAATCGCCTCCTTCGGCGCCGCCCACGGGGCTACGCCCCAGGGTGGTGGCCCGCACCGGCCTGTACGTCGTGCTGGCCGCCAACGCGGTCGCCGTGGCCGTGTTCTTCGTCCAGGCCGGGTTCGCCGGCTCGAACGCCCTCATCGTGCTGGGACGGCTGGCGGGGCTGTACGGCGCGCTCCTGATGGCCTTCCAGTTGCTGCTCGTCGCCAGGCTGCCGTGGCTCGACCGCCGCATCGGCATGGACCGGCTGACGTCCTGGCACCGCCGGGTCGGATTCGGTCTGCTGTGGACGCTGGTGGCACACGCGGTGTTCATCACCCTCGGCTACGCGCAGTTCTCCTCGCTGGGCCCGGTGGACGAGTTCGTGGAGCTGGCCACGACCATCGAGGGCGTGCTGCGGGCGATCGTCGCGCTGGTGCTGATCATGCTGGTCGGCGCGGTCTCGGCGCGCTTCGCCCGGCGCCGACTGGCGTACGAGACGTGGCACTTCATCCATCTCTACACCTATCTCGCGGTGCTGCTGGCGTTCACGCACCAGGTCACGGTGGGCACGACCTTCACCACGTCGCCCGCCGCCACCGCGTACTGGTGGACCCTGTGGGGGGTGGCGCTGGGCTCGGTGTTCGTGGGACGCCTGGCGCTGCCGCTGTGGCGGAACCTGCGGCACCAGCTGCGGGTCTCGGCCGTCGTACCCGAGTCCGACAACGTCGTGTCGATCTACATGACGGGCCGCGACCTCGACCGACTGCCCGCGCGAGCGGGCCAGTTCTTCCTGTGGCGGTTCCTGACCAGGGACCGGTGGTGGCAGGCCAACCCGTTCTCGCTGTCGGCCGCGCCGGACGGCAGGTCGCTGCGGCTGACCGCGAAGACAGCCGGAGACGGCACCGCGGCCCTGCGGCACATCCCGGTGGGTACGCGCGTCTTCGCCGAGGGCCCGTACGGCGCGTTCACCACCCTGCACCGCACCCGCCCCGACACCCTGCTCATCGCCGGCGGCGTCGGCATCACCCCGATACGGGCCCTGCTGGAGGAGCTGCACGGCCACACGGTGCTCATCTACCGGGTGGCCTCCGACCGCGACGCGGTGCTCTACGGCGAACTGCTCGAACTCGCCTCCGCCAAGGGCGCCGAACTGCACCTCGTCACCGGACCGGCCACGCCCGACAAGCTGGCGCCGGAGGCCGTCGCACACCTCGTGCCGGACGTGTGCGACCGCGACGTCTTCGTGTGCGGGCCGCCCGGGATGACCAGCGCGGTGCTGCGCAACCTGCGCGAGCTGGGCGTGCCCAAGCAGCAGATCCACTTCGAGCGCTTCAGCCTGGCGGGATGAGGGGGACACCGTGAAACGAGCACTGCCGGTCTTCGTCCTGACCATCGCGGGCCTGATCCCGGTGTGGCGCTACGCACCGTCCACCGGCACGACGACCACCGAGGCCGCCGAGATCGCCCCGACGCCCTCGTCGACCACGTCGTCGTCTCCGTCGTCGTCCTCGGCCTCGCCGTCCGCCTCTTCGTCGTCGTCCGCGTCGGCCGCCGCCTCGCAGGTCGTCAAGGGCAGCACCGTCAACACGTCGAAGGGCGCCGTACAGGTGGAGGTGACCTTCGAAGGCGACAAGATCAGTTACGTGCGGATGCTCCAGCAGCCGAACCATCCGCAGACCACGGCCGCCGTGCCGAAGCTGATCGAGGAGACGCTGCAGGCACAGAGCGCCGACATCGACACGGTGTCCGGCGCCACGATCACCAGTGAGGGATACATCCAGTCGCTGCAGGCCGCCATCGACGCGAAGGGCGCCTGACGTGCGGCGCGTCGAGCACGTCATGGGATTCCCGGTGTCGCTGCGGATCGACGACGAGGACGTCCCCGAGGCGGCGGCGGACGGGCTGTTCGCGTGGCTGCGCGAGGTCGACGCGCGGTTCAGTCCCTTCAAGCCCGACAGCGAGGTGTCCCGGCTGGACCGGGGCGAGCTGGCGGCCGACGGCCTCAGCGCGGATCTGGTGGAGGTCCTCGGCCTCTGCGAGGAGTACCGGGTCGCGACCGGCGGTGCTTTCGACGCGCGGCTGCCCGGCCGGGGCCTCGACCCCTGCGCGGTGGTCAAGGGCTGGTCGGTTCAGCGGGCGGCGGAGCTGCTGGCGGCCTCCGGGGCGACACGGTTCTGCCTCAACGCGGGCGGTGACGTCGTCACGGCCGGCGGTCCATGGCGGGTGGGTGTGCGGCACCCGGAGCGGGCGGACCGGCTGTGCACGGTCCTGGAGATCACCGACGGCGCGGTGGCGACCTCCGCCCGGTACGAACGGGGTGACCACATCGTCGACGGGCGTACCGGCCGTCCGGCGACCGGGCTCCTGAGCGTGACCGTGGTGGCGCGGTCGCTGACCGAGGCAGACGCGACCGCGACGGCGGCTTTCGCCATGGGCGCGGAGGGCATCGAGTGGGCCGCCGCGCGGGAGGGCTGCGAGGTGTTCGCCGTCGACGCCGAGCACCGCGTCGTCCGCACCCCGGGGCTACCGGTCGCCACCTGATCGCTCGCACGCGCGCGGCGCCGCAGGTAGTCACACCCCCGGCACGCGGGGGCCGCGCGCGTCACGCCACGCTTAGGCGTGCCTGCCGGGGTACAGCCATTACGTAACGACAGAACGGCCCGCCCGGTCTGCCGCCGTACTGCCAACCCCGCCCAGGAGGACGCATGACCACCCTTGCCGACCCGGTCCCCGGCGGGCGACCCGGTGACGTCGAGCGGGCCACCGCGCTGAGCGCGGAGCTGTCCGGGCGGGGTGTGCACGGCATCGTGCTGGCCTATGTCGACACCGCGGGCATCGGCCGGGTGAAGACCGTGCCGACGGGCCGGCTCGCCTCCGCGGCCGCGTGGGGCGTCGGTATGTCGCCGGTGTTCGACACCTTCCTGGCGAACGACTCCATCGTCTCCACCGACGTGCTGGGCTCGCCGGACGGTGATCTTCGGCTCTACCCCGATCTCGACCAGGTGGTGGTGCTGGCCGGGCAACCCGGCTGGGCGTGGGCCCCGGTGGACCGGATCACGCAGGAAGGCGAACGGCACCCGGGGTGCAGCCGCACGTTCCTGCGCCGGATCGTCGCGGACGCGGCCCGGCAGCACGGCATCACGTTCAAGGCGGGAATCGAGGTCGAGTGGGCGATCGGGCAGGGTTCGGCGGCCGGTGACGCGTTCGTCCCCGCGACCTCAGGTCCGGCCTACAGTGCCACCCGGCAGGTCGAACTGAGCGACTACACGGCCGAGTTGATGGCTGCGTTCGCGGCCCAGGGCGTGGATGTCGACCAGATCCATCCCGAGTACGCGGCAGGCCAGTTCGAGATCTCGGTGGGCTCGCTCGACCCGGTGGCGGCGGCCGACCGGAGCGTGCTGGTGCGGCAGACGATCCGGGCGGTGTCGCAGCGCCACGGGCTCAAGGTCTCCTTCTCCCCCGCTGTCTTCGCCGAAGGTGTCGGCAACGGCGGCCATGTGCACCTCTCGGCCTGGCGCGACGGGGTGAACCTGCACTCGGGTGGTGATCGGCGGTACGGCATGACGGCCTGGGCCGAGTCGTTCGCCGCCGGCGTGCTCGCACACCTGCCGGCTCTCACGGCCGTGACCGCCCCGAGCCCGGCGAGCTATCTGCGGCTCAAGCCCTCGCAGTGGGCGGGCGTCTTCACGGCCTGGGGCCGCGAGACACGCGAGTCCGCGGTCCGCGTCATCACCGGTACGGCGGGATGGCGCGACCAGGCGGCGAACCTCGAGGTGAAACCGGTCGACCTGGCCGCGAACCCGTATCTGGCGCTCGGCTGCCTCATCGCCGGCGGGCTCGACGGTCTGGAGTCGTCCGCCGTGCTGCCCGAGGAGATCACGGGGGATCCCGCTCGGTTCGGCGCCGAAGAGGCGGCGGCCCGAGGTGTGCGGCGCCTGCCGACGTCGCTGGAGGAGGCCGTGGAGGAGTTCCGCAAGGATGAGCTGCTCCGCGCCGCGCTCGGACCGGTCCTGGCCGACGCGGTGATCGCCGTGCGTCTCGGGGAGATCGCGGCCGTGGCCGGGCTGGACGACGAGCTCGTGGCAGCGGCGTACCGGTGGAAGTACTGACCCGTGAGCACCCCACCACCCGGAACGGGGCCGGTCCAGGAGTTCCTCGCCGGTCTTCGGCTCGTGGATCACCACTGCCACGGCGTCGTCACCGCCGATCCGAGCCCGGAGAGGTTCGAGTCGCTGATCACCGAGGGTGAGGCGTGGCCCGGCAGCGGGATCACGTCGTTCGACAGTCCCGTGGGCGTAGCCGTCCGCCGGTACTGCGCGCCCGTGCTGGACCTGCCACGGCACGCTCCCGCCGCGGAGTACCTGGCACGGCGGGCCGAGCTCGGCTGGCGCGAGGTGAACCGGAGGTTCGTCTCCGCCGCGGGAACCGATGTGTTCTGCGTCGACACCGGGTACGCCCCGGACCGCCTCACGACACCGGCGGAGCTGGCCGACTGCGTCGTCGGTGCGGCCGCCGCGTACGAGGTCGTACGCCTGGAAAGCGTCGCCGAGTCCGTGGCGGACGAGGGAGTGGAGCCGGGCGAGTACGCCGCGGTATTCCGCGCGGCCGCACAGGCGGCCGTCGAGCGGCCGGGCACGGTGGGGGTGAAGTCCGTGGCCGCCTACCGCACCGGATTCGACCTGGACCCGAGCCGGCCTTCGGACGCGGACGTCACCGAAGCGGCCCGGCGCTGGCTGCGCACCCACGAGGCCGCCGTGCGCACGCACCGGCCCGAGGCGCCGGTCGCGCACCGGCTGGACGATCCCGTCCTGGTGCGGCACCTGCTCTGGACGGCCGTGGACCTCGGGCTGCCGCTCCAACTCCACACCGGATTCGGGGACAACGACATCCGGATGCACCGGGTGGACCCCACCCACCTCACCGACTGGCTGCACCTGATCTCCGGCACCGTCCCGGTGCTGCTGCTGCACTGCTGGCCCTACCAGCGCCAGGCCGCCTACCTGGCGACGGTCTTCGAGCAGGTGTACCTCGACGTCGGTCTCACTCTGCACTACGTCGGCCCGGCCCGCGCCCGGGCGATCCTGGAGGAGGCGCTCGAGATCACCCCGTTCCGCAAGCTGCTCTACAGCTCCGACGCATACGGCGTTGCGGAGTTCTACCAGCTCGGCGCGGTGGCGTTCCGGCAGGGTCTGGCCGCACTGCTCCAGGACCGGGTGGGCAGCGACGATCTGTGCCTCGCCGACGCGTTGCGGATCGCGGCGTGGACGGGGCGCGACAACGCCTTCCGCGTCTACGGATTCCCGGAACGTCACCCCACCCCGGGCAGCGACCGCGCATGAGCGTCTCAGCGGCGGACACCACTTGTTAGCCGCCACAGTCGGTGCACGGCGATAATACGTAATAGAGGTATATGCAGTGCGTTCCAGGGCGCGCGGCGGCGTCCGGGTGTCACGTGCGGTGCCCTGAGGGGTGACGATCTCACCGGCCTGAGGGGTGACGAACTCACCGGCTCAGGGGCGAAGATCCCGACGAGAGCGAGATGAGCGGCCATGGACCGGCGCATCGCCTCCGACCAGGGAACAGGTCCTCTCGGAGACGTGGTCGACGAGGCCCTCACCGCCCGCGCCACCGTCGACGAACAGGCAACCGTGACCGGCTGGAGCGTCGGCGCCGAGGCGCTGCTCGGGTACTCGGCCGCGCAGATCGTGGGACGTCCGGCGGTTTCCCTCCTCGCCGATGAGACCACGGCGCGGGACCTGCCGCCGCTCGCCCAGCTGCCGAGGTGGCACGGCAGGCTCGCACTGAGGCACCGGGACGGCCATCGGGTGGAGGCCGGGGTGCTGGCACACCACAGGTCGCCGGAGCACGCGAGCGGTGAATGGCTGCTGCTCTCCGCGGTGACCGGGCGGCTGTCCCAGCCGGACGACGACACCCTGGTGGGCTGGAGCTTCGCGCAGTCCCCCTGCTGCGCGATGGCGCTGTACGACTCGAGGCTCCGGCTGCGGCGGGCCAACGAGGCCATGGAACGGAGCGTGGCCCTCACCGAGGATGAGATGCGAGGGCTGCGCGTGCCGGAGATCGTGGACAACGAGGCGGGTGAGCTGGCGGAACAGGACATGCTGCAGGTGCTGGCGACCGGGGAGCCGCGCTACCGCGAGAACTATCTGCGCGCCGCCGGTGAGACCCGGGAGCACGCCTGGTCGGTCTTCCTGGCGCCGCTGTGGGATGGGGAGGGCCGGCTCCACGGTGTGTGTCTCTCCGCGCACGACATGACCGAGCAGTACTGGGCCCGCAAACGGCTCCAGGTGATAGCCGAGGCGGGCAAGCGCATCGGCAGCACCCTCGATGTGATGCGGACGGCGCAGGAGCTCGCGGACGTGGCGGTGCCGGAACTCGCCGACTTCATCAGCGTCGACCTGCTGGCCTGCCTCGACGACGTGCACGAGCCGCAGCCGGGAGCGGTGACGGCGAGCGGCCCCCTCGCGCTGCGGCGCGTCGCCCACCAGTCCGTGCACCCGGGAGTCCCCGAAGCGGTCGTCGCTCTCGGCGGGTTGGACGAATATCCGGAGGACACCCCGCCGGCCGCGAGCCTGCGGCAGGGACGTGCCCTGCTGCACCAGGTGAGCGAGCCGGCGATCGCCGCATGGCTCGCCCGGGACCCGGTCCGGGCCGCCCGTGTCCGCGACTTCGGCATCCACTCGGTGATGACCGTGCCGCTGTCGGCCCGCGGAACCACCCTGGGCGTCGCCGTCCTCTCCCGCTACCGGCAACGGCACCCCGACCCGTTCGGGGAGGACGATCTGGTACTGGCCGAGGAGCTGGCGGCCAGGGCGGCGCTCAGCATCGACAACGCCCGTCGCTACACCCGTGAGCGGAGCACCGCGGTGACCCTGCAGCGCAGCCTGCTGCCGCAGCGGCTGCCCGAGCAGGCCGCTGTGGAGGTCGCGTCGCGCTACCTTCCGGCCGGCGCACAGGCCGGCGTCGGCGGCGACTGGTTCGACGTGATCCCCCTGTCCGGCGCCAGGGTGGCGCTGGTCGTGGGCGATGTCGTGGGCCACGGCATCCACGCCTCCGCGACCATGGGACGGCTGCGTACCGCAGTACGCACCCTCGCCGACATCGATCTGCTCCCGGACGAGCTGCTCACCCACCTCGATGACCTGGTCGCCCGGCTGTCCACCGAGGTGGGGGGCATGGAGCGGCCCGCCCGGGAGGCGGAGAGCGGAGAGGTCGGAGCGACCTGTCTGTACGCCGTGTACGACCCGGTCTCCCGCCGCTGCACGCTCTCCAGGGCCGGGCATCCGCCGCCGGCCGTGGTGAGCCCGGACGGCACCGTGGAGCTGCTCGACCTTCCGGCGGGACCCCCGCTGGGCCTGGGCGGACTCCCCTTCGAGGCGGTCGAGGTGGACCTGCCGGAGGGCAGCCTGCTCGTCCTCTACACCGACGGTCTGCTCGCGTCGCGGGAGAGCGACATCGACGCCGGCATGTCCCGGCTGCGCCAGGTCCTCGCCCGTCCCGCGGGCTCGCTGGACGCGCTGTGCGACACGGTTCTCGCCGCCGTGCTGCCGCAGCGGCCGGTCGACGACGCGGCCCTGCTCGTCGCCCGTACCCGGGCGCTGAAGGAGGACCACGTCGCCACCTGGGACGTGGCCGCCGATCCCGCCGCCGTCGCCCAGGCACGCAAGGACGCCGTGGCACAGCTGGAGGCCTGGGGCCTGGGCGACGCCGTCTTCGTCACCGAACTGATCGTCAGCGAGCTGGTCACCAACGCCATCCGGCACGCCGAGCCGCCCATCCAGCTGCGTCTCATCCACGACAGGAACCTGATCTGCGAGGTCACGGACGCCAGCAGCACGGCCCCCCACATGCGCCGCGCCCGCATCTACGACGAGGGCGGTCGCGGACTGCTCCTTGTCGCGCAGCTGAGCCGGCACTGGGGCACGCGCCACGCCGCCAAGGGCAAGACGATCTGGGCGGAACAGACTCTGACGTGACGCCCTCGCCTGACGCTGTGCCGTGACGCCCTGACACGGCGCCCCTGACATGACGTCGATCCCGCGGCACACGCCCGCAAAGAGCTGGATGAAGCCGTGGACGCCACCCTGCGGACCTAAGCTCGGGGCCATGGCGAAGTACTTCGACGTGCATCCGGAGAATCCACAGCGACGGACCATCGGTCAGGTGACCGAGATCATCCGCACGGGAGGTCTCGTCGTCTACCCGACGGACTCCTGTTTCGCGCTCGGCTGCCAGCTGGGCAACCGGGACGGACTCGACCGGATCCGTTCGATCCGCGACCTCGACGAACGGCACCACTTCACCCTGATGTGCCAGGACTTCGCGCAGCTCGGCCAGTTCGTACGCCTCGACAACGCCGTGTTCCGCGAGATCAAGGCGTTCACCCCGGGCAGCTACACCTTCATCCTCCCCGCGACGAAGGAGGCACCGCGCAGGCTGCTGCACCCGAAGAAGAAGACCGTCGGAGTCAGGATTCCCGACCACGTCGTCGCTCAGGCGCTCCTCGCCGAGCTCGGTGAGCCGCTGCTGTCCAGCACCCTGCTGCTGCCCGGTCAGGACGAGCCGCTCACCCAGGGCTGGGAGATCAAGGAGGAACTCGACCACGTGGTGGACGCGGTCATCGACTCGGGTGACTGCGGCACCGAACCCACGACCGTCGTCGACTTCTCCAGCGGGGAACCCGAAGTCGTCCGCCGGGGAGCGGGCGACCCCACACCGTTCGAGTAGCCCTGGGGCCGCGCCTACAGCCTGCCGCCCAACGGTGCGGTTGCCTCCAACACTCCTTCTACGAAGGCGAGTTGGACCTCCTGGTGGTGCGGTCCGCCGCCTTCGTGGTCGTTGTAGCGGTAGACGTGGATCTCCTTGCTGCCCGCGTAGTGGTTGTGCGCGGCATACACGGTGGACGGCGGTGTGATCTGGTCCATCAGCCCGACGGAGAACAGGCTCGGGGCGTAGGCGCGGGCTGCGAAGTTGACGCAGTCGAAGTAGGAGAGGGTGCGGAACACCTGCGCGACCTTGTCCCGATGCGCTCGGCAGTACGCGGCGATCTCGCGGAACGGCAGCTCGTCCGTGATCATCGTGCCGCGGGTGAAGTGGCAGAGGAACGGCACGTCGGCCAGGACGGCCGTGACGTCGGGGACGAGTCCGGCGGCGACGAGGGCGAGTCCTCCGCCCTGGCTGCTCCCGGCGACGATCACCCGGGATGCATCGACTCCGGGTGCGGACCGGGCGGCGTCGACTGCGCGGACGGCGTCGACGTACAGCCGACGGTAGTAGTAGTCGTTCGGGTCGAGGATGCCCCGCGTCATGAAACCGGGGTGGGCCGGCCCGCTGCCCTCGGCGTTGTCGGCCGTGTCTCCGGTCCGCCACCCGGCTCCCTGACCGCGGTTGTCCATGACGAAGTGGGCGTATCCGGCGGTGGCCCACAGGAGCCATTCGTGGGGGAATCCGCGACCTGCGTTGTAGCCGACGTATTCGACGACGCACGACAGAGGGCCGGTCGCGTTCGCGGGCAGGAGCAGCCATGCGGCGATGCGCTGTCCGCCCCAGCCGGTGAAGGAGACGTCGTAGACGTCGATGAGCCGGAGCCGCGTCGGGTGCGGGGAGAACACCGCATCGACGGGGGCCGCCGAGGCCCGGGCCAGCGTGTCTTCCCAGAACCGGTCGAAGTCCTCCGGTTCGTCCCGCTCGGGCCGGTACCTCGTGAGTTCCTCGACGGGCAGATCGATCAGCGCCACGGTCGGTCCCCGTTCACGGCCTGTCCTCGTTCACGGCGTTCTCCTCGCTCACGGGGATGTCCTCGTCGTTCACGGGGATGTCGTCGTTGTTCACGGGGATCTCCTCGTTCGCGGTGTGTCCTCGTACAGCACCGGGCAGAAGTCCGGGTCCGCGTAGTCGGGATGGCCTTCGGGCGTGCGGCGCACCAGCTCGTCGATGTTGTGGGTGGCCAGGCTGCCGTCGGACAGGCGGAAGGGGCGCCACCTGTTGGACTGGTCCTGGAAGCGGATCGTCACCACCCGGCGGGGACGGCCGCTGACATTGGGGCCGCTGCCGTGGTACGTGCGGCAGTGGTGGAAGCTCACCTGTCCCTTCTCGATGGCGAGCGGGACGGCGCGGGCACGCGAGCCGTTGCGGGTCGCTGTGGCTTCGAGGAGATCGTCCAGTTCGTCGGCGTCGCGCTGAGCGAAGTGGAGGGCGCTGCTGTCGGGTAGGTCGACGTCTTCCCAGGTGTGGCTGGAGTCGATCACGCTCAGCGTGCCGGAGTCCTCATCGCAGTCGTGCAGCGGAATGAAGGCGGTCAGCAGCTTGTCGGAGGTGCACATCTGCCAGTGGTGGCGATCAGTGTGCCAGGGGACGACGTTGGTGGGCTCCTCCGGCTGCGGCGGCTTGTAGATGAGGGTGCTGGTCCACAGCCGCACCTGTTCGGTGCCCATCAGGCGCCCGGCCACGGCCGCGATCAGGGGCTTGCACAGGATCCGCCGCACCGTCAGGTTCTCGTAGCAGATGTAGTCGTTGTGGCGGAGCACGTCTCCGTGCTCGGGCTCCCAGTACTCCTCCCGGGGTGGCTTCTTCGGCAGGGTGCGGTCCCGGTGGCCCTCGTAGAACCGCTCGTTGCTCCGCGACACCTCTTCGATCTCCTCGTCCGAGAACAGTCGTTTGGACAGGTACCAGCCATGGTCCCGGTAGAAACGGACCTCTTCGGGCGACGGCAGCAGCGCTTGTTCCGCGGGTGTCAGGGAGAAAACCGCCATGGCTGTGCTTCCTTCGGTCCTGGTGGCGTGAGGTGAGCACGGGTGCTTGGGGCCGTCAGTATCGGTTCGGCGCTTCCGCTCGAGCGGCCCGCCGCTCCGCGTGGTCCGACGGTTCACGCGGATGCAGGGACCACAGGCGACTAGCAGCGACCACACGTGACAATGAGTCCCCATGACCACCGCCGGTTCCGCCGCCCCTCCCGTCCCGGACCCGGGTGGCCGAAGGGGCCTCGCCACCGCGGCCGTGGCGTTCGGCTTCTGGAGCACCATGGTCGGCACGACCGTGCCGACGCCGCTCTACCCGCTCTACGAACGCGCCTTCGGCCTCTCCCCGCTGATGGTCACGGTCGCCTTCGCTCTCTACGCGTGCGGAGTCGTCGTCGGGCTGCTCGCGTTCGGCAGGCTCTCCGACCAGGTCGGCCGCCGCCCGGTTCAGGCGGCCGCGCTGCTGGTCTCGCTCGCCGCCGCCGTGGCGTTCTTCCTGGCGCACGATCTGACGCTGCTTCTGGTGGGCCGCGTCCTTTCGGGACTGTCCGCCGCCCTGATCACCGGAGCGGCGACCGCCGGTCTCACCGAGCTCGCGCCTGCCGGCCGCCGCGCTCGCGCGGGCATCCTCGCCCTCGCCGCGAACATGGGCGGACTCGCCTGCGGCACCCTGCTCGGCGGCTTCTGCGCCCAGTGGGCGCCCGCGCCGCTGCGCCTGCCGTGGGTCGCGCAGGGCATCCTCGTCATCGTCGCGCTGACCGGCCTCGCCGCCGTGCCGGAAACCGTCACCCGCACCGTCCGCGCGACCGTGACCGGCCGTCGCGTCCCGGCCACCGTCACCCTCCAGCGCGTCGGCGCACCCCTCGCTCGCCGGCGCCCCGGCGCACCCCTAGCCCTCCAGCGCGGCAGCGCAGCCCTCGCCACCTCCCAGACCTTCCGGTCCTTCCAGACCTTTCAGCGCCTACGGATCCCCGAAGAGATCCGCGGAGCCTTCGTACGCTCCGCCCTCGCCGCGGGCTCCGGCTTCGCGGTCCTCGGTGTGCTGGCGTCCATGACCGGTCTGTTCCTCACGGCGGAGCTGCACGTGCGCAACCACACCGTCGCCGGCCTCGTGGTCGCCCTCGCCTTCCTCGGTACCGGATCAGGTCAGCTCCTGGTCCGCGTTCTCAGCCCACGGAGCGCACTCCCGTGGGCGTGCACCGGTCTGGTCGCCGCGCCAGCGCTCCTCGCAGCCGCCCTGCTCGCCACGCTCCTCGTCCCGTTGCTCGCCGCAGCCGTCCTCACCGGCCTGGCCACCGGAACCGCGGTCGGCGCGGAGTCACCGCCATCGCCACCGGCGTGCCCCCCGAGCGGCGCGGGGAAGCGTTCTCGACGTTCTTCGCGATCCTTTATGTGATGCTCGCCGTCCCGGCCGTCGGAGTCGGTGCCCTCGTCCCGCTGTGCGGCCTGTCGACGGCCGGGACCGTCTTCGCCGTCCTGGTCGCCCTGCCGCCGTCGGCCGTCCTGGCCGGCCGCGTGCGCAGCCTCGTGCGCTCGAGGACGGCAGGAAGGGCCGGCAGCTCATGACCGGCGCTTGATCAGCGGCGCTCGGGACCTTTGCCCCTGCCCGCTCCCGCGCGGCAGCAGTCCGATCGACGCTACAGCGATGGCCGCCAGTACCAGCCAGGGCGCAGCCGGCGGCAGACCGGTGTCGAGGAGCCATCCGGCCCCCGCGCTGCCGGCCAGCACGATCAGGCCGGATACGGACGACATCGCACCGGTGTAGAGGCCGAGCCTGCCGTCCTCGGCGAAGTCGGGCACCCAGGCGCGGGCGGCGGGTGCGACGAGCATCTGGCCGAGGGTGAGCAGGACGACGAAGCCCGCCGCGGGCAGCAGCCCCGCCGTTCCCGTCCACGCGGCGGGACGGGCCACGGCCACGACGGCGAACCCGGCGGCGACGAGCAGCATCCCGGCGGCCATGGACCGGCGCAGGTCGAGACGGCGCGCCGTCCACCGGGTGACGGGCAACTGGGCGGTGACGACCAGCAGCGACGACAGAGCGAACAGCCACGCCAGCGCGGCCTGTGAGCCCGCCGCGCGCTCCACCTCCTCGGGGAGGAGGAGATACAGCTGGTTGTACGCCAGCAGGTACGCGCCATATGCACAACACAGGCCCAAGAAGTGGCGGTTGCGCAGGAGTGCCGCCGGCCGGTCGGCCGCTTTCCGTCCCACCGCCCGGCCGGGAATGTGCTGCGGCAGCAGCCACAGGTGACCGAATAGAACGAGCACGAACACCCCGGCGCCTGCCAGGCACACGGCACGGAAGTCCACCGACAGGAGCAGCGCGCCGAGGAACGGGCCGACGAACGCGCCGGCCTGGCCTGCGACGGTGAGCAGGGCCAGTACGTGCGTACGGGAGCCGCCGCCCGACTCCTCCCGGAGAACGGCCTGCCGGGCGACCTCGGACTCCACGGCCGGTGAGAACAGCGCGGCGGCGAAGCCGATGATCAGGACGGCGCCGACGACCGCCCAGGCCTGTTGTGCGTATCCCAGCCAGGCGAAGCCGGCAATGCGCAGCACGCAGCCCGCGAGTACCACCGGCCGCACACCGTACCGGTCGGTCAGCGCGCCGCCCACCACGAACAGGCCCTGCTGGCTGAAGGTCCGCAAGCCGAGCACGAGGCCGACCAGCCAGCCCGCCATCCCGATCGCGGTGCCGAGGTGCTCGGCCAGGAAGGGCAGGACGGCGTAGAAGCCGATGTTGAAGGCGAGTTGGGTGAGGATCAGCAGGCGAAGCAGGGGCGAGAGGCCGCGCCAGGTGCGCTCGCGGTGCGCGTCACCGCGAGGGGCCGTCCTCGGTCTGGGGCCGGTGGTGGCTCGGGATGGCGTTTCAGTCATGGGGAGCTCTCTCGTACGGTGGCGGCTTCCTGACGGGGCTGCGGGGTCGCCCCCACGTGTCGCTGTGCGGGCTCGGACGCTTTTCGCTCGGGGAGGGGATCGTGCCCGGGGGGGCCGATGTCCGGGCGGCGTTCCCGGGCCGGCCTTGTCCGCCGGTGCCTCCGCGGCCACCGCACACCGTCCGCCGCGGTCACCGCCAGGGCCCCAAGCAGGGCGAGGACGGCGGCGGGGGCCAGGACCGCCCAGGGTGCGCGTTCGGCGTACGGCTGGTTCTCGGCCAGGAGCAGGCCCCACTCGGGGGACGGCGGCTGGGCGCCCAGGCCGAGGAAGCCAAGGGCTGCGAGGGCCAGGGCGGTTCCGGGAAGCCGGAGCAGGGCGTGACGGGTGACGGGCGGCAGTACGGCGGGGAGCAGCTCGTACCGCAGCAGGTGGGGCGGGCGGGCGCCGAGGCCGCGGGTCGCGAGCAGGTGCGTGGTGGCGCGCTCCTGTTGCAGCAGGGCGGAGGTGTGCGCGGCGAGTGGCGCCCAGGCGACGGCGGCCACGGCCAGGGCGGGTGTCGCGGAGCCGCTTCCCGTGACTGCGGTGACGAGGAGAGCGGCGAGTACGGGCGGGACCGCGTTGACGGTGTCGACGAGGGGCCCGGAGAAGCGGGGCAGACAGCCCAGGAGTACGCCGGTGAGCAGGGCGGCGGCGCTGATGGCGACGGCGAGTGTGAGGGTGTCCAGGGCGCCGTGGGCGATGCGGGCCAGTACGTCGCGGCCCAGTGCGTCCGTGCCGAACGGGTGTGTCGCGGACGGGGGTTGGAGGCGGGCGGTGGTGTCCAGGGCCAGCGGATCGCGGGGCAGTCCCAGCGCGATGACGGCGAGCAGCGCGGCACCGTAGAGCAGAGGCTGCACCCGGCGCCCGGGCGGTGACGGGCGGTGGAGCGAGTGGAGGGCGCCGTCCCGCAGCGCCGGGCCGATCAGAAGACGGGCCGCCAGGCGGGCGAGTCCTGCGGTGGTGGCGGCGAGCAGGAGGAGGGCCAGGGTGCCGGCTTGGAGGACGGGCAGGTCCTGGGCGACGGCGGCCTGAAGGGTGGCCCGCCCAAGCCCTGGGATGTCGAAGATCTGCTCCACGGCGACCGCGCCTCCGGTGAGGCCGACGACGAACAGCCCGAGGTTCGGCAGGAGTCCGGGGACGCAGCGGCGCAGCGCCTGGCGCGCGATGCTCCGGCCGGGCAGTCCGCGTGCGGCGGCGGCCAGGGCCCAGGGCTCGGCGAAGGCGCCGGGAAGCAGGTCGTCGAGCATGCGTCCGAGCACCGCCCCGGCGGGCAGGCCGAGCGAGAGCGCTGGCAGGAGCATCCACTGCGGCCCGTACCAGCCGAGTGCGGGCAGCCAGCCGAGCTGGACGCCGACCACGGTGGCGAGCACGGATGCGATCAGGAACTCCGGCAGCGCCGCCAGCAGAGCGGCTCCGCTCCCACCGGGCCGGCGCCCAGCGAGCCGCCCCCCTGAACCGAGCAGCAGGGTGCGGGCGCACAGCACGCCGGCCGTGACGCCCGCGACCGCAAGCGCCGCGGCCATCAGCGACAACGACGCGCCGAGGGCCTGGAGGACGGAGGGCAGCACCTCCGCGCCGGAGATCCACGAGCGTCCCGCGTCGCCGTGCAGCAGTCCGCCGAGCCACTGACCGAGCAGCCGCAGCGGCCCGGCGTCGAGACCGAGTTCATCGCGGATGGCGGCCAGCACGTCAGGCGTGGGGTCGCGTTCCGCCGACCGGGCCTTGAGCACCGTGAGCGCCGGGTCGGTGCGCGTCAGCCAGGGCAGCAGGCCGATGCCGCACACCAGGACGGCCACGAGGACGATGCGCCAGATCAGTACCGCTGCGCCACTGCGCGAGAACAGCCCCAGCGCCTTGCGTCTGCCCATGGTTTCGTCGCGTATCCGCATGGTGTCGTCGTGTCCGCTCGGTGTCGTCGGGTGTGCCCTGTGCGCCCCTCACCGCCGGGTTCCGGTGCCGACGAGGGTGCGCTCGTACGGGTCGAGCAGCACACCGCGAACGTCGGCCGCGACACCGGTGATGATCCGCTGATGGACGAGTGGAACGACCGCGTCTGTGCGGAGGATCGCTGCCTCGGCCGCCATGGTCGCGTCCTGGCGCTTCGCGGAGTCGGCGACGCTCTCGGCCCGGGCCACGGCCTGGTCGGCCTGCTTGTCGCACAGCAGTGCCAGGTTGTAGCCGCCGTCGCAGGTGTAGTCGCCGGCAAGGATCGAGACGGGGTCGCCCGTGTCGAGCATCGTGTTGCGGGCGGAGACGAACGCGTCGAACTTGCCAGCCAGCACATCGCTCTCCAGGCGCGCGTACTCGCGGACCTCCAGCTTCACCGAGAAGCCCGCCTTCTCCAGCTGCTGCTTGAGCACCTGGGCGGCTTCGGGCAGTTCGGGCCGGTTGTCGTACGTGGCGAGGGTGATCGAGGTGCCGCGGGGTTCCGTGGCCCGCGCGCGCCCGGACGGCGTGACACGCTTGCCGTCCGCCCAGGTCAGTGCGGGTCCGAAGATGCCTTCGCCCGGGTCGGCGTGTCCCTCGTACACACCCTTGGCGAGCGCGGAGGTGTCGATCGCCTCGCGCGCGGCGGCCCGCAGCCTCGCGTCGGCGAACGGGCCGGACGCGGTGTTGAGGAGCAGGCTCGTGGTGCGCGTCGTGGCCGTCTCACGGCCGATGCCCTCGTCGAGGGACGCGGCCTGCGAGACGGGCACCGCCTCGGCGATGTCCGCCTCGCCGGTGCGGAGCGCGTTCGTACGAGCCGTGCCGTCGGCTATGAACTTCGCGTCGATCCCGGCGGCCTGGGCACGGCCGCCCCAGTAGTCGTCGAAGCGGTCCAGGGTGGCCGCGGTGGTGCCGTTGACCTCGGTGAGTTCGAAGGGCCCGGTGGCTGTGCCCACCGGACTGGTGGTGCCCTTCGTCTCGTACGCCTTCGCGGACAGCACCGCCAGAGAGGGGCTGGACAGCCGTAGCGGAAGAACCGGGTCGGGCTCCGCGGTGGTGACCCGCACCTGCCGGTCGCCCGCGGCCTTCGCGGTGAGCGTGACACCGGCCAGCGCAGCGGGCACCGGCTTCGCCCGAGTGGCATGGGCGAGGGAGGCGGCGACGCTGCTCGGCGTGACGTCGGTGCCGTCCTGGAACGTCGCCTCGCGCACGGTGAACAGCCAGCTGCGGTCGTTCTCCCGCTTCCATGACTCCGCGAGTGCGGGTGCGGCGCTGCCGTTGGCGTCGAGCCTGGTCAGCCCCTCGGTGACGCCGAGCCGGCTGAGGAGCGTGGCGTCTGCGCCGTACGGGGAGAAGCCCTCGGCGGGCGGGAAGGCGAGCGCCACGCGCAGCCGCGAGCCGTCAGCGGAACCGGCATCGGCATCGGCATCGGCTGACGAGGCGTCACCGCCTGAGGCGAAGCAGCCGGAGAGAAGGGGCGAGAGCAGCAGACCGGCGAGGAGCCGGTGTCGGACAGAGCGCATGGTCCTCGTTCTTCACTGGTGGGGCGCGTCGGGAGAGGGGCAGGAAGGCGCGAACAGCCTTGGGCCGCCGGGCAGTTGACCAATCGATCTTTCAACGGCAGTCGCCCAGTCGATCCCATGGCCAGTCGATCTCAACAAGCGATGGGCACCTCGAAGTGGACGACTCGGCTTCCGCCGCCGGGCTCCTCCTCCCGCTCGTCGCAGACGACCTTGCCGAGCGCTCGCCAGAAGGGCTCTGCGCCCGGCACCGCGGGATCCGTGTGCAGGTACACGGCCCGGTAGCCGCCGTCCGCGGCCGCGAAGTCCAGCAGTTCACCGACCAGTCGGCGGGCCAGCCCGCGCCGCCGGTACTCGGGGCGTACGTACACCCGCCGCAGCTGGGCGGTCTCCCCCGACGGGTAACGCTCGGCCAGCCACCGGGGGTTCGGCGGGTGGGCGGGCCCTCGGGAGTCCAGCGCCGCCGTCGCCACCACCGCCCCGTCCCGCTCGTCGACCGCGACGAGCAGGGTGTGCCGCGCGGGCGCGAGATACGCGCCCTCCATATCGATGATGTCGCGATGCCAGTGCGGGACGTATCCCGTGCCGAAGTCGCGGTAGACGGTGTCCAGCATCACGGCACGCGCGCCGTCGAGGTCGTCAGGGGTCGCGGTTTTAATGCGGAGCTCAGGCACTTGCACATCATATGCATTAAGCGACGCCTTGAGCACGGGTGGGCGCCTGAACGGCAGCTCGATCGCCCTATTGCGGTCGCATCAGCTTCAGGTCCTCGCCCCAGGCGTCCAGCACCGCGCCCTGCCCGGCACCACGGGTCACCGCCTCGACACGGGCGAAGAGTCTCCGTTGGAGGGCCGGGTCGCCCGTGCACGAGATGCGGTCCACGGCCTCCAGCAGCAGACCGGAGTCCCAGCCCGGCAGCGGGTACCGGGCGAGCTCCCACTCCAGGTACTTGTTGTAGGGGCGGGGGCGACGATCGAGAGCGAAGAGCAGCTCGAGCAGAAACCGGGCACTGTCGGCGGCGTCGAGGCAGGCGGCGAGCGGATGTCCGTCGCGGGCGTTCTTGAGGGAGCGGTAAAGGGAGTTGGCGTACGCATCGAGCCACTCGCCGGCGTCCCGGAACGCTTCATCGGCACCGAGCCGCGCCTTGGCGGCCAGGATCCGGGCGAGCTCTCCGTCGAGCCGGTCCAGCACGATCCTGGCGCGTGCGAGAGCGTAGCGCTCGAAGCCGGGCATTCCGGCCTCCCGGAATGCGGCGAGCGGGAGAACGATGAGATCGAGTTCGGCCGAGCGGTGCCCATGAAAGCGAAGGAGATCCGTCGCGGCTCCGTCAGCGACGACTACGTACAGGTCGTGATCGGAGTACTCCGTCGGCATGCCCTCGTGTGCGCGGGAACCCTTGAGTACGAGACCGACCACGGCGGGGTCGGCGGCGGCGAGTTCGACGAACGAGTCGTAGGTCAGCGGCTGTTGAGTCGTCATGGGGTGATCTCCCGGGTGGGGTGCGGTGGGCGAGGCGGGTATGACTGCCGGGCGGCCCCGTCTGACGGGACCGCCCGGCATCGTCCGCGGCGGCACTCGGCCGCCGCCCGGAAGATCAGCGCACAGATGGACGATATCGCCCGCTTCACGGCCGCGCTACCTGCCGACCGTCACCCTTCAGCCGCGTCAAGCCCCCTGCACGGGCGTGACGTTCTCACAGCGTTGTGCTGGCCTCCTCCCGGATCCCCTCGCGGACGTAGGCGCCCTGCTGGACCAGTTCACCCTGCACCAGTGTCGCGGGGACGTCGCGTGGGCTGCGGTTCATGCGGACCGCAAGGGCTGCGCACACGCCGGCCGCCTGTCCGGTGGCCATGGCGATGGGCATCACCCGGTACGAGGAGTGGGCCACGTGCGTACCCGAGATGCAGCGGCCGGCCACCAGGATCCGGTCGGTGTCGCGGGGCAGCAGGCAGCGCAGCGGGATGTCGTACATGCGGCCGCGCGGGACACGCCGCAGCGTGGTGCCGGAGCCTCGGGGGTTGTGGATGTCGACGGGGTAGGCGCCGTGCGCGATCGCGTCCGGGAACGGGCAGGCGGCCAGGATGTCGTGTCCGGTGAGCTGGTAGTCGCCGAGGATGCGGCGGCTCTCGCGGACGCCGATCTGTACGCCGCTCTGCGCGATGTACGAGCGCTCGAAGCCCGGTACGTGGTTGCACAGGAAGCGGTCGATCTGCTCCATCTGCCGGCGCGCGGCGTATTCGGCGCGGGTGAGGTCCCACACGCTGGTGCCGAACGCACGGGTGACACGGGTGCTGTTGACGCTGACCTCGTGGGGGTGCGGCGTCGCGAAGAACAGGATGTCCTCGCGCGGCAGGACCAGTTCGCCGTGCTCCGTCGCCTCCTTCACGAGGTCCCACAGGCCATGGACGCCGCGCCACTGGTCGGGGTGCTCGCGCACGTACGCGGCGAACTCCGGTTGCATGAAGTCCACGACGCGGAACATCAGCGTCATCGGCTGCACCAGGTGGTCCTCGCGCCGTCCGATCTCGTACCGGGCGCCTGCGGCGGCCGCGATGTCGCCGTCCCCGGTGCAGTCCACGACCACCTGCGCATCGATCACCACAGGGCCGGACTTGGTCTCGAAGACCACCCGGCGGCCGTCCCCCAGCGGCAGCACGGTGGACGCGAAGGCGTGCAGCAGCAGCTGCACGCCCGCCTCGTCCAGCAGGTCCAGCGCGACGAGTTTGAAGATCTCCGGGTCGAACGGCACGGTGTAGCCCGTGTCGAGCGACGGCGGGATGCCGCCGCCGCGCTCGGTGAGCCGGTCGAGCAGCCGCGACACCACGCCGGCGACAACCGGCTCGCCGTGGCCGTGGTCGGTGGGCAGGAGGCGGGTGGTGTCGCCCTCTATGGCCTGCTTCATCTCGTTGTGGAAGGACATCAGCGGCATGACGAGGGCCACGGTGGCGTTGCCACCGAGGAAGCCGTAGCGCTCGACGAGGACTACCTCTGCGCCGGCGTCCGCGGCCGCGAGCGCCGCGCCGAGGCCGGCCGGGCCGCCGCCCACGACGAGCACCTCGGTCGTGCCCCCGTACGCGGCCTCGCGCGGCGGCAGCACGACGGTGCGCGGCCGCTCAGGTGGCTTCAGCACCGGCATCGGCCTCTCCTTCCGCAGGGTCCGCGGCAGCGGCGCTCAGGCCGGACACGTGCACGCCGGGCAACGGCACGTCCGTGGGCGGCGCGGCCGGGGCAGCTGCGCTCAGGCCGGGCTCACCAGCACTCGGCTCCGGCTGGTCCGGGCCGACCGGCGACTGCCCAGCCCCGGCCGGGCCGACTGCGGACCGCTCGCCAAGGCAGCCCCGTGCGCTCCCGCCCGAGTCCACCGTCCGCTCACCCTGGCCGACCACCGGGCTCCCACCCGAACCGGCAACCGGCCGCTCACCCCGGCCGTCCAGCGGGCTCCCGCCCGAGCCAGCCACCGGCCATCCCCCCAGGTCGGCCACCGGGCGCCCACCCGAACCAGCCACCGGCCATCCCCCCAGACCGGCCACAGGCCCCCCACCCGAACCAGCCACCGGCCACTCCCCCAGGTCGGCCACCGGACGCCCACCCGAACCAGCCACCGGCGCTTCCCCCAGGCCGCCCACCAGACGCCCACCCGAACCAGCCGCAGGCCACTCGCCGGAACCGGCCGGAAGCCGTGTGCCAGGACCCCCCGGAGGGCGGCCCTCCGGACCGGCCGACGGCCGGTTGTGCGGACCGGCAGGTGCCGGCTCGTGCGGTCCGGCCGGCGGTCGGCCGTCCGGACCTGTCGGCGGCCGCACGTCCCGGCCGGGCAGCTGCCGGGACCCGGCCGCCTCGATGTCCGCCAGCAGTGCCGCGCAGCGGCCGCACGTCACCTGGGACAGTTCGCGCAGCTCCGCGACCCGCGTACGGACGTGGTCACGCTGTTTCGGATACTCGTCCCACAGCCGGTCCACCTCCGCGATCAGCAGGCCCGCCTGCTCCCTCGCCACCCCGACCAGCGCCGGAGCCCCCAGTCTGCGGGCGAAGTCGAAGACCTTCCCCGCGTACGGCAGCGGCAGGAACGGCACACCGGACAGCGCCGCGAAGATCAGGAAGTGCAGCCGCATGCCCACGGCCAGGTCCACGTGCCGCATGAACCCGAGAAACTGGGCGGGACTGTACGCGCCGTGGAGGATCCGCCCCCGGTCCGGCGCGGTCATGTGCGAAAGGACGGCGTGCGCATGGCGCACGTCCTGCCGCTCCATCGGCATGAAGACCACGTACGCCTCCAGGCGGCGCACCAGGAAGTCCGCCACATCGGCGAGCAGCGCGTGATAATCGGCCACGTCCAGATGCTCGGCCGCCCTGCCCGGCTCCCGTACGGACATCGCCACCAGGCGCGGACCGTCCGGTATGCCCTCGTACCGCAGCATCCGCTCGCTGAAGTCGTTCGGCGCGAGCATCATCGCCGGGTCCGCGGTGACCACGATGTCCCGCTGGACCCCCGCCTCCTCCAGGACCAGCCGGGACTCGTCGTCACGCACCACCACGTCGTCCATCCCGGCCAGAGCGGTGCGTACGGCCTTCCGGTCCTCGGGTTCGCGCAGCGGTCCGGCGCCCACGGCGTACGCGAAGGTGCGTATGCCCAGGTCCTGGGCGGCGCTGACCAGCCGCAGATAGCGGCGGGCCTCACTGTCGTACAGGACACCGCCGCCGCCGAGAACCAGCAGGTCCAGGCCGGACAGTCGCTCACGCATCTGCTGCTGGCTGATCCCCTCCCAGCACGTCACGTCGTCCGCCGCGCTGTGATGTGCCCTGGTGTGGTCGGGGTTCCGGCTGAAGACGACCAGCCGTGCGTCCGGTCGGCAGGCGCGCAGGCATCCGAGCACGCAGGCCAGGATGGATTCGTCGCCGATGTTGATGCCGCCGTACGAGCCGAGCACCCCGATGGCGGGTGCCCGTGCGCCGGCTGTCCCTGTGCCCTGGTTCCCGGTCATCCGTACCTCCGACACCTGGCTCTGTGGTGGATGGGCGGCTCCCTGGCGCCTCCTGCCTTGCTCGTCGGGTGCTCAGCCCCTGAGCTGCCGAACTGCTGGACTGGTCTGCTCTGCGCGCGCATCGTCCTGCGTGAATGGACCGGCTGGAGGGGCAGCGGTCTGGACAGTGGCCCGCTGCTCGGGGAGAGCGGGTCCGCAGCGTGAGGAGGAGCGGGCCCACTGCGCCCTTCATGATCCTCAGCTCCGGACCGACACCCGACGGCTGCCCCGTGGACGCCCTCGGAAACAGGTTTTGAACGGGAGAACCGACCTCCGGCCGGTACGCCAGGTGTCCGCGACAGGTCGCTGGTCCCTCGGCGGCGCGCCGCCCGGCCCCGCGCCACCTTGACCTCAAGTTCGATCGAGGTTTGAGACTGGCACCCTGACCGAGCGGCCGTGCTGCGGGCGCGGCCCGGGACGAGGGGCGTGATCCGCATGCGTGCGATTCGAGTGGCCGAGTACGGAGGGCCCGAGGTCCTGGTGCCGGTGGAGGTGCCGGACCCGGTGCCCGGCGAGGGGGAGGTCGTCGTACGCGCCGAGGCCGTCGACACCCTCCACGTCGAGACCCAGATCCGCCGCGGAGACTGGGGCGAGGCGTTCGGCATCCCCCCGCCGTACGTGCCGGGTGGCGCAGCCGCGGGGACCGTCGTCTCCGTCGGCCCGGGCGTCGATCCGGCCTGGACCGGCCACCGGGTCGTCGCCGGGGCCGGTACGAAGGGTGCGTACGCCGAACTGGTCCGTACCGGCGTCGACCGGCTGGTGCCCGTACCGGAGGGCCTCGGTTCCCGGGAGGCGGCCGCGCTCGCGCACGACGGCGTGACCGGCATCGGCATCATGGAAGCCATCGCGGTGAAGCCGGGCGACCGGGTGCTGATTCTGGGGGCCGCGGGCGGCATGGGGACGCTTCTGGTGCAGATCGCGCACTCGGCGGGAGCACAGGTGGTCGGGGCCGCGCGGGGCCCGCAGAAGCTGGCACTGGTGAGGCGGCTGGGCGCCGACGCCGTCGTCGACTACACAGAGGGCGACTGGACGCAGCACGTACGGAACGCCTTCGGCGGGATGCCCGTGGACGTGCTGCTGGACGGCGTCGGGGGTGAACTGGGCACCCTCGCCTTCGGGTTGGTGGCCGACGGCGGGCGCGTGTCCGCCCACGGCGCGCCGAGCGGCGGCTTCGCCGAGCTCGACCAGGAGAGCGCACGGCGGCGCGGCATCGCCCTGCGGGGCATCGCCGATGTGCAGTACGACGCGCCGGAGATCGTACGGCTGACCGCGAAAGCGCTCGCGGAGGCGGCAGCGGGGCGACTGCACCCGGTGATCGCAGAGGAGTTCCCCCTGTCCCGGGCTGCCGACGCCCACCACGCGATCGAGGCCCGCTCCGTCCTGGGCAAGGCCCTGCTCATCCCGTAATCACGGGAAGAGTCAGTTGACCGTCAGCCGGGTGCCGGGGTCCAGGCACCAGTCCAGTGCCGACGGCCAGGGACCGTACCCGTCGGGAATGGCGAGATGCCCGGCGCCCGTGAGCAGGTCGACGTCGCAGCCCAGCGGGCGGCCGAAGACCTCGGCGGCGCCCTCCGGGCAGTACGGGTCGTTGTCGGAGCAGACAAGCCGGGGCGTCGCCACGGCGAGCTTCAGCCTGGTCAGGTCGAGCGGCTCGGGCGTGAACCCGGCGATGGCGTCCCAGGAAAACGCGCTCGGTCCCGGCGGGCCGACCAGGAGCACGCGGTCGGCGGCGGGCGTCTCGCCGCGCCTCGCGGCGACGTGGAACCATGCCGCGCATCCCAGGCTGTGGCACACGACGACGCGCTCACCGCGCATCATCCGCAGCTCGGCCTCGATCGCCTCGACCCAGGCGTCGAGTGACGGCTGGTCGGGATCGGGCAGTTGCGGATAGAAGACCTGCTCACCGTGTTCCCTCAGCCGCTGCGCGAGGTCGTACTGCCAGTGCTCGGCCGGGCGCCGGTTCTCGACGCCGTGGAGGATCAGAAAACTACGGTTCCACATGGGGCCGCACTCTATGACAGGCGCCGACCGTGTCCGGCACGAGCGTGACAGTTCACCGCGGACGCGGCTCACCGCGACGGCGACGCCGTGGAGGGAGGCGTGGGCGGCAGGTCGTACACGTTGCTGGGCGTCACGATGCTGGTGACCGCCTTTGCGAAGAGCGTGCTGTTCTCGTTGCCCTCGTAGGGGGTGTCGGTGTTGTTGAGGATCACCAGGGTCGCCTCGGCCGACGGCAGGTAGACCGTGACCGACTGGTAGCCGGGCAGGGAGCCGTTGTGCCCGATCCAGCCGTGGTTGGTGAAGATGCCGAGGCCGTATCCGGTCCCGGCGTAGCCGGTGGGCAGGGTCCGCAGTCGCTGCGCCTGCGTGGCGGGCTTGAGGAGGGTGCCCGTCGCGGCGATACGGGCCCATGCGCGGAGGTCGGACAGGTCCGAGATCATCGCTCCGGCGGACCAGGCCCAGGACGGGTCCCAGTGCGTCGCATCGGCGACCTGGCCGTCGGGCGTCTGGGTGGTGTAGCCGTGTGCGTGCGGCTGGGGGAACTCCGCTCCGGTGGGGAAGAGCGTGTTGTCCAGCCGGCTCGGCTCCAGGACGTGCTGCTTCAGATAGTCGCCGAATCGCTGGCCGCTCGCCTTCTCCACGACCAGTCCCAGCAGGATCGCGTTCGTGTTGGAGTACTGGAACTTCTGGCCCGGCTGGAATCCCACGGGGTGCCGGAAGGCGTAGTCGAGCAGTTCCTGCGGGGTGAACCTGCGGTCGGGATCGGAGAGGAAGGCTTTGACGAAGCCCGGGTCGTCCGTGTACGGGTACAGCCCGCTGCGCATGCCGGCGAGTTGGCGCAGGGTGATCCGGTCACCGTTGGGCACGCCCTCCACGTACTTCGACACCGTGTCGTCTAGGCCGACCTTGCCCTCGTCGACCAGCCGGAGGACCGCTGTCGCGGTGAAGGTCTTGGTCTCGCTGCCGATGCGCATGCGCAGCCCGTCCGACATGGGGGCGCCGCTGCTCTTGTCGGCGACGCCGAACGCGCGGACGTAGCTGCCCTTTCCGGGAATCCACAGCCCCACGATGACGCCGGGCACGCCTGCCTGACGCAGCGTGTCGGTGACGGCTTTGTCGAGTTGTTCCGCGACCGCTGGGGTCAGATCGCGGACCGTGGCACCGGGAGAGGGTGTCCCGGACGTCGCGACCGCCGCGGCCGGCGGGACCGACTCGGGGGCGCCGGAGCACGCCGCGGATGTCAGCAGCGCGCCGGCGGACAGTGCTGCCGTCGCGATCCCGACGTGCCTGCGCATGCGCATCATCCCCAGGGGTGTTTCTTTCCGGCCTCGTGATCTTCGGGCCGACGTGCGCACCCCGAAGCCCGAGGAGGCTGCAGCGGCCAGACGTCTGCCAGGCACAACGTACGTCCGGGATGCGCGCCCTGCGGGGTGGCGGCGCCCGGGACTGACCCGTTCGGCAGCACGGCCACCACCGGCGCCCGCCCCGTCACGGCTCCGCCGACTGGAGTCCTCGCGAGGTCCGTCTGGCGGCGAGGAGCTGTCCTTCCCCGTATGTTGATCTCAGGCGCCTCCGGGAACCGGTGCCGCCTCGCGTTGGTGGTCCAAAGAAAGACGCTCCGCCCCCGGCGGGGAGATGCAGGTGCGAGACCTGCCCAACGCTCCACAGTCCAGTCGCTCCACGGTCCAGCCGCCGAGCCCGCGGTTGCGCGCGTGCACCTCGTCGGTCACTCGGTGAGCCCGGCCTTGTCGCAGGCGGTCCGGTACTCCGGGCTGCAGATCTCGTCGAGCGTGTACATGCCGTCCTTGACGAGGGTGTCCTTGATGTTGCCGACGGTCACGGACACGGGGGTCAGCAGGACGGCGGGGATGTCCTTCGCGGTGGCACTGTCGACGGTGGTCCGGGCGAGGCCGCCGATGTCCTCTCCGCGGCCCAGGGCGACGGCCATGGCGGCAGCGGCGTCCGCCTCGGGCTTGAAGGGCTTGTAGACGGTCATGTACTGGTCGCCGGTGAGGATGCGCTGCACGGCCGCGAGATCGGCGTCCTGCCCGGTGACGGGCGGAAGCGGCGTGACATCGGCGGCCTTGAGAGCGGCGATGACACCGGAGGCGATCCGGTCGTTGGCGGCGTAGACGCCGTCGATGCCGTCGACGCCCAGGGCGGCGATGGCGCCGGACATGTTGGTGTGGGCGTTCTCCTCCCGCCACCCCTCGGTGTCGTACGTCTGCGCGATCTTCACCTTGTCCTCGAGCACGGACAGCGCGCCTCCCTTGAACCAGCGCGCATTGGGATCGGTGACGGCGCCGTTCATCATCACGATCCGGCCGCCGTCCGCCTTGTCGCCCATGCCCTTCAGCAGCGCCTCGGCCTGGACCCTGCCGACCTGGGCGCCGTCGAAGGTGACGTAGCCCGAGATCGGGCCCTCGGCGAGGCGGTCGTAGGCGACGACCGGGATGCCCGCCTCCTTCATGTCCTCGACCGAGGAGCGCAGGGCCATGGGGTCGACGGCACCGAGGATCACGACCTTGATCCCTTTGGTCATCATGGAGCCCATCTGCTGCCGTTGGATCGCCGCATCTCCCCCGGCGTTGGCATACTCCACCGCGCAGTCCCCGCACAGCTCCTTGACCTTCTTCTCGATCAAGGGCTTGTCGAAGTATCCGAAGCGGGAGGTCCCGTTCGCCGGGAGCAGCAGGCCGATGGCGAAGCCGCCGTCGTCGGAGCCGGAGCCGTCGGTGCGGTCACAGGCGGCGACGCCGACCGCCAGCGACAGCGCGGTCACGACGACGGCAGTACGACCCCGCCAGCCGTTCATGCGAGGCACCTCCCTGGGCCGTCCCCCACCGCTAACCAGACAATAGACCCATATCGGAACCGGTCCGCCGTGTTGTCACCGCCGCGCCTGCATGGCGACTACGGCCGCCTGCGTCCTGACGACCGCGTCAGGCGTTTTCTCGTCGGTCAGTCCGGACGTACTCCGTCGCCGCGTCCAGCAGCCAGTCCGTCAGGTATCCGGCGAAGGACGAACGGACCAGCACCCAGAAGCCGCGCTCGGGCTGCTCCCGCGCGAACAGTACGACCTGTGTGCGGGCCAGCGTGGTCTGGGCGCAGCGTCCGGCACGGAATGCGCGCGGATACAGGTCCAGCGGGCAGCCGTGGGCCGGCAGGTCGCGGGCGCGCGGGCCTGAGACGAGCACAGCTGGTCCCGGTCACCGTCGCAAGCCCCGTCCGTGACGATCGTGGAGCGCGAGCCAGGGCAGCGCTCCTCGGGCAGGACCCAGGGACCGACCGCCCAAACTTCCCGCCACCCACCATGGCGGGGCAGGCGGCTTCACCCGGCGGCGGGCCTCACTCAGGTTGCCGCGTTGGAAGCTCATGCCGTTGATGCTGCTGGAGCCGCTCAGCACCTTGCCGCGCGCGTGGTAGATGCGCCGACGCTTGCGAGCTTTGGGTTTCGCAGCTGTTACTTGCGCCGCCGTTGTTTACTGCGCGTATGGTTTCGCTGTGAGCCACTTCAGTTCGGATACCGAGACGACCAGTTCAGGGGCCGGCGGCGTACAGTCCGTCGACCGCGCCATCAGCGTCCTGGAGATCCTGGCCCAGCGCGGCGAGGCGGGCGTCAGCGAGGTGGCTGCAGAGATCGAGGTTCACAAGTCCACCGCGTTCCGGCTGCTCGGCGCCCTGGAGGCGCGCGGTCTGGTGGAGCAGGCGGGCGAGCGCGGCAAGTACCGGCTCGGCTTCGGCATCGTACGCCTGGCCGGCGCGGTCACGGGACGCATCGACATCACCCAGCAGGGCCGCCCGGTCTGCGAGCGCCTCGCGGAGGAGATCGGCGAGACGGTCAACATCGCCGTGATGCAGGAGCACTACGCGATCAACCTGTACCAGGTGCGCGGTCCGGGGGCCGTCACCGCGCACAACTGGGTAGGCCAGCTGACCCCGTTGCACGCAACGTCCAGCGGCAAGATCCTGCTGGCCCACCTGCCCGCCAGGCAACGCGCCGCACTGCTGTCCGACGCCGGCCTGGAGAAGCTGACCCCGCACACCCTGACCTCGAAGACGAAGCTCGAGAAGAACCTCGCCGAGGCCCGGGAGCGCGGCTACGCGTACACCCTGGAGGAGCTGGAGATCGGTCTCCATGCCATGGCCGCTCCCGTCCGCAACCGGGACGGCGAGGTCATCGCGGCGCTCAGCGCCTCCGGGCCCTCGTACCGCTTCACCGAGGAGCGCATGCACGAGCTCTCGCCGGTGCTGCTCAAGGGCGCGGAGGAGATCAGCCACCGGATGGGCTTCCTGGGCTGATCCGGTCCCTGCACGACGCGGTCGCCGCTACTCGGGCTGCAGGAGCCGGGGAGGGTGGCGATCAGGCTCTCCGGCAGGCTGGTCGAGGTCACAGTGCACTCATCGCGGGGAACGTCGTGGCGGCTGCGAGTTGCTTGCGCCAGCGGGTGAAGAGCCGCAGCTGGTTCATTCCGAGCACCGCGACGGGGTGTCCGGCGCGGCGGTAGACGGCCAGGAAGCTGCGGTCGTCCGGGGACCCTTCCTCGACCGTGACGCTGTCGGCCCCGGCGGAGTGGCCCACGAACTGGATCGTCACGCCGTACTGGTCGGACCAGAAGTACGGCGGTTTGGGCAGGCCCGGTTCAGCTGCTCCCCCGGAGAGCAGCGCGGCCACGGCCGCGTCGGGCCGCTCCCGGGCGCCGGTCCAGTGCTCGACGCGGCGGTGGATGCCCGCGACCGGGTCGTACCAGTTGGCGCAGTCGCCGACGGCGACCACACCGGCGAGACTGGTACGGCCGTCGGCCCCGCACTTCACGCCGTTCTCGAGTGCGACACCCGATCCCTCCAGCCAGTCGACGCAGGGGCGGGCGCCCACTCCGACGACCACGAGGTCGGCGGGCAGGGTCCGGCCGTCCTCCAGCAGGACCGCGTCGACGCGGGTCTCCCCGCTCAGCCCCTTCACACCGACGCCGCACAACAGCCGTACGCCGTGGTCCGCGTGGAGCGCTGAGACGACGCTGCCCATGGTCTCGCCGAGTGGACCGGCCAGTGGTGTGGGCGCCGCCTCGACGACCGTCACATCCAGGCCCATCCCGTGGGCGGTGGAGGCCACTTCGGCGCCGATGAACCCGCCCCCGATGACGACGAGCCGCCCGCCCAGGGCGAGTTCATCGCGCAGGGCGCGTGCGTCGTCCAGCGTGCGCAGCGTGTGCACTCCGGCGAGACCGTCGGTGCCCGGCAGCGCCCGCGCCGCCGCGCCGGTGGCGATGACGATGCCGTCGGCCCGTACGGAGCGGCCGTCGGCGAGCCGTACGGTGCGGGTCTGGCGGTCGAGTCCGGTGGCCCGGGCCCCGAACAGCCATTCCGCCTGCAGGTCCTCGTCGTCCGTCTCCAGCGCGAGATCCGCTTCGCCCATGCCGCCGGCGAGGAACTCCTTGGACAGCGGCGGCCTGTCGTACGGGCGGTGCGGTTCGTCGCCGATGACGACCAGCCGCCCGTCGTACCCCCGCTTCCGCAGCGAGCGCGCCGCCGACAACCCGGCCAGCGAGGCGCCCACCACGGCCACCGTCCTCACGCGGCTCCTCCGGCGAGCCGGGACGCGACGCAGGGCGGCAGGTTCGGGGCGTCCGTGGACGGCTGGACGTAGATCACGCCGTCCTCGATCAGGACCTGGTGGGTGCGCACGGGCAGCTTCGCCGGCGGTGCGTCGACCGCGCCGGTCCGGAGGTCGAACTTCGAGGCATGCAGCGGGCATTCGACCTCGGGGCCCTCCAGCCAGCCGTCGGCGAGCGAGGCGTCCTGGTGGGTGCAGGTGTCGTCGATCGCGAAGACCTCGCCGTCGTCGGTGTGGAACACCGATATCGGCGGGTCGATGTCGAGCCGGAAGGCCTCGCCTCGCGGCAGATCTGCGAGACGGCACGCGGGAATCATCATGACACCTCGGTGCGTATAGCGGAACGGATTGCGGTAAGCGCAACATCAGTCTGAGGTTCCCCCAAACCCTTGTCAAGGAGTTCCAGAGGCCCTTCGGGCACGGTTCGACGCGCGCGCGAAAACGCCGAACGGCGGCCTCGCCATGGGCGTCGTCGAGCGCCGTACGGGCGTCGTACGGGCGTCGTACGGGCGTCGTCGAACGCCGGCGAGACCGCCGTTCCCGGGGGGTGTGGGTCCGGTGTGGGTCCGGTCAGAAACCGCGGTCGATCCACCGTTGATCGTTTCCAGGCTGACTGGGGCGCCCTTCCCTCGCGCGACGACAGCACGGACCTGGTGGGTCAAGGATCGGTGAGCAGGCTGGTTCATGGAGCGCCTCGCTGCACCAGCGGATCCTTGATCGTCAAGCGATCGGAGTCACCGACGCGGCGAGCAGGGCCGTGTCGTCGTCGACACGGCCGGGCACGTCGAGCAGTTGCAGGGCTCGCCCGATGATGGACTTCGGGTCCGCCAGTGCGGGCGGAGAGAGCGTGGCGCAGGCGCGGCGCAGTGCGGCCAGCCCGGTGTCCAGAGGCAGCCCGTGGTTCTCCACCAGGCCGTCGGTGTACAGCAACAGACCCGCGGTGGGACGCAGTTCCAGCTCGTGGTGGCAGGGTGCGTCTCCGGCGAGTCCCAGCGGGGTACCCGGACGGACGTCGAGGAAGCCGGTCCGTTCGCCGGCCACCATCAGGGGCGGGAGATGGCCGCTCGAGGCGTACGAGAGCCGGTGTGTCCGCGGTTCGTACTCCGCATACAGGCAGGTCGCGAAGTGGTCGACGTCGAGTGACCTCAGGTAGGCGTCCAGCTTCGCCAGGATCACCTCGGGCGGTTCGCGGTCCAGCGCGAGCCCGCGCAGTGCCGAACGCAGCCGGCCCATCACCGTGGCGGCATCGACGTCGTGGCCCATGACGTCGCCTATCGCCAGCCCCATGCCGCCGTCGGAGAGCGCGATCACGTCGTACCAGTCGCCGCCGATCTCCGCTCCCGTGCCGCTGGCCCGGTAGTAGGAGGCGGTGCGCAGGCCGGGTGTCTGGGGCAGTTGCTGCGGGAGCAGCGCACGCTGGAGGGTCAGGGCGAGATGGCGTTCGTTCTGGTAGCGGGTCGCGTTGTCGTACGCCAGGGCGAGCCGGCTGGCCAGGGCGTCGAGGTATCGCTGGTCGCCCTGGGAGTAGGCCCCTCGGTGCCTGGCGATGGCGACGGCTCCCATGACCTGGCCGCGGGAGAGCAGCGGTGCGCACAGCACGGTGGCGGGCAGACCCGCCCGCCCCCAGTCGCTACCGGACGTGATGACGGCGTCGAGCGCGTGGTCGAGGAGCTCTTCGTCGAACACCCGGTCCCCTGCGGCGAAGACCGGCTCGGCGGCCCGCGGATCGGTCAGGCGTATCCGGATCTCGTCGGCCAGGATGGGGATCACGATCTCGCCGGCACTCTCCAGGACCTGCGGCGGCTCGAGGCTCTCGCTGAGCTTCAGGCCGGCCTGGGCCAGCGTGGAGACCATGTCCGCATGACGGCGGCTCTCCTCGAGCACCTGCTCACGCAGCCGCGACAGCTCGAGGTTGGCCCGCACCCGGGCGAGCAGCTGGCGCGCCGAGAAGGGCTTGGCAAGGTAGTCGTCCGCACCCGTCTCCAGGCCCTGCACCGTCGCCTCCTCACCCGCCATCGCCGTGAGCATGATGATCGGCAGGCGGGTGGTGCGGGGGTGGGAGCGCAGCGCCTGTACGAGGGCGAAACCGTCGAGACGCGGCATCATCACGTCGGTCAGGACCAGATCGACGGGCCGGGCCAGGGCGGCCTCCAGCGCTGCCTGGCCGTCGGACGCCAGCAGCACGTCGTATTCGGGATCGAGAAGCCCGGTGAGGTACGAGCGCATGTCGGCGTTGTCGTCGACGACGAGGACGCGGGCGTGGCGGGGCTCCTCGGTGCCGGGCGGGGTGGCGGCGGGTGGGGCCGGCGCAGGTTCCGCGTCGGATACGGCATCGGTGCGGGTAGGGGGACGCGTATCCGCGCCGGTCGCCTCGGCTGAGGGTGCCGCGTCCGCATCACGGCCCGGCCCGGTTTCGGCCCACCGCCGTGCCTGGCCGACATAGCCCACCGCGCGCGCCCGGAGAGCGTCCGGGTCCGGCGGGCGTACCGGTCTGCCGCGTTCGACGCCGGGTCGCTGCTGTTCCGGCAGATGCGCCGTGCCGAACGGTATGTCCACCGTGAACTCGCTGCCCTCGTCCGGTCGGCTGGTCACCGACACGGTGCCTGCGTGCAGCTCGACCAGGTCCTTGACCAGGGACAGTCCGATGCCGCTCCCCTCGTAGGAACGGGAACGGGACTCTGCGTCCCGCACCTGGTGGAAGCGCTCGAACAGGCGGGGCAGCTCCTCCTCGGGGATGCCCGTCCCGGTGTCGGTCACCGTCAGCCGTGCCCATCGGCCCGCGGCCCTCATCCGCACCACGACGCCGCCTTCGGCGGTGAACTTGAGCGCGTTGCTCAGCAGGTTGAGGACGATCTTCTCCCACATCTCCCGGTCGACGTGCACCGGCTCCGGCAGCGGCGGGCAGTCGATCCGCAGCTCCATGCCGGCCAGCTCGAAGGCCGACCGGAACATCGCCGACAGTTCCGCGGTCAGCTGCGCGAGATCCACCGGCTCGAAGACGGCGTGGAGCCGTCCGGCCTCGGCCCGTGACACGTCGAGCAGCGTGTTGACGAGCTTCAGCAGGCGCTGCGCGTTGCGCTCGGCGAGTTCGAGCTCGGCGCGCCGCTCCGGGTGGGTTTCGCGCGCGATCGCCTGCTGGACCGGGCCCAGCATCAGGGTGAGCGGGGTGCGGAACTCATGGCTGACGTTGGAGAAGAAGGCGGTCTTGGCGCGGTCCAGCTCGGCCAGCTCGTCCGCGCGCCGGCGGTTCTCCAGCTGGGCGTGCGCCGCCGACAGCGCCGCGCTGACCAGCGAGGCGAGTACGTCGAGGAACTCCCGGTACGCGGCGGTGGCCGGCAGCATCGGGTTGACGCCCACGACGAGGACGCCTGCCACACCGCTCGCGCGGGTCAGGGGCAGGGCCCATGCGTCCGGCAGGGCCGTCGCTTCCTTTCCGACGGCGGAGGGGCCCGCGAGGTAGGCGCCCGGAAGCCTGGCAGGGGTGGCCTCCTCCACGACCGGCGCCAGGGCGGCCGCGAGTCCGGGCACACGGGTCGCGCCGGTGGTCCCGTCGGCAGCCGCGACGGTGGTCCGCCCGGCAGCCGCGCCCGTGGTCCCTTGGAGCTGGACGCTTTCCGGCGGCTGGACGGCGGCCTCCGAGAAGCCCGCCGAAGCGGCGAGGCGGAGCTCCCCGGGCGCGCCCATCAGGTAGAGGAGGGCCAGCGGCACGTCCTCACGGTTGGCTTGCAGCACCTCGGCGACCGCACGGGCGACATCCTGCGGGGTGAGGAGCCCGGCCGTGCGGGAGCCGATGTCCGCGAGCAGACCCAGGCGCCGCTCGCTCAGGACCCGGGCCGTGGTCTCGTTGACGACGGCCAGTACGCCTCCCACCTGGCCGTCGTCCAGCAGGAGCGGCTGGACGGAGCCGTCGTAGTACGACTTCTCCAGGAAGCCGTACCGCTGGAAGACGAAGGGGCGGCTGCTGTAGCCGACCGGTTGCCGGCTGTCCCTCACACCTCTGATGAGCGGCCCTCCGCCGGACTCGTACTCCCAGGCCTCGCCGAACACCTCCGCAGCGGGCGTCCCCAGCGCTCCGGGGTGCAGGATTCCGAGTACGGCCGAGTACCCCTCGTTGTAGAGCATCGTGAGCTCGGGGCCCCAGAAGAGCACCATGGGCTGCTTCGTGGCCAGGATGATGCGCAGTGCCTCGATGAGCCGTGTCGGCCATGAACGGACGGGTCCGAGTGGCGTCGCCGACCAGTCGACTCGGCTCATCAGCCTGCCCAGCGCGCCGCCCCCGGCGAACACCTCGGCCGCCGCCGTCGCATGATCGTCGGACGTGGTCATCGGCTCGGCCTCTCCTTGGGCACAGCCTCACAGAGCCCGATGGCACGGCCTCACACAGCGCGGTCGCGCCGCAGACGCACTGTTTATCTCAAATATCCTCTCCCTCGTGTCGGGGGTCGACCCGGCGCACCCGGGCAAGGCCGCTCGTCGACGCCGCGCGCGGCCGCCGTACGCACTCTGCCGTCGGCCGCGCCCGGCATCGGGCGGTCCCGGCGCCCGTCAACGTCCGGACGGGGGCAATGACCTGTGCGCGGACATCCCCGACGCCCTGTCGGACCAGTGCGTTCCGGCCGATACTGCGCGGATGACCACGCCCTCTGACGCCGTACCTCTGCCGCTGTCTCTGCCGCTGGGTGAAGTCCCGGCCGCGCCCGACTGGTTCAGCAAGGACGCCGCCCGCTGGTGCGCCGCGGCCCCGCCCCGGTGGACCGGGCTCGGTCTGCAGGCCCTGGCCCTGGTCGTCGCGCTGGTCGGCGGCCTGCTGGTCATCGGTTTCTCGGAGCCGGACCAGGTGTGCTCGGAACGCGATCCGTGCGGCACCGACTGGCAACTGCTGCCGTTCGCGGCGGTCCTGGTGTTCCTGCCGTGCGCGGTGCTGTGGCTGCCGAGCGTGGCGCGTGTGCTGCTGCCGTTCGGGCTCGTCGTGCCGGTAGCGGGGTTGGCCGGCGCCTCACGGCTCTCCGCGGGATTTCTGGCCGGTGGCGCGGTCATGGCGCTCGGCCTTGCGGTGGCTTGGTGTGCGGTGCACGTACGGCTGCGTGCCCGTGGCCGTCAGCGTGCGCTCCACGAGGAGGCGACCGCCGGCTACCGGGCGGCGCTGCCGCGCCCGCTTCCCCGCTTCCGAGGCGGGTTGGTGCGGATCACGACCGGAGCCGTTCTCCTCCTGGTCGGCGGCTTGTTCGTGCTGTGGGGTGTGGTCGCCCAGTCCGAGTCGGACGCCCGTGGCGCACGAGCCGAGGCCGTCCCGGCTGTGGTCCTCGGCTACGCGGAAGGGGGCGACGGCGACCCCGATGTGCGCGTCGAGTTCCTGGAAGGCCCGTACCCCGGTGAGACCCGCACCATCGGCTCGGGGTACGCGCACGGCTACCCGGTCGCCCGTACCGTGACCGTCCTCGTGGACGGGACATGGCTGCGGTTGCGCGCGGAGCCGTACGACGCGATGCCGCAGCAACTGGCGGCCGCCCTCTTTCTGGCGCCGGGCGCCGCACTGATCGGCCGTGGGCTCCTCCTCAACCGGCGGGCCCGCGCGCTGCGTTCGGGCCCGCAGCCGGTGCTTCGCGTGGCGGTGTGGCCGTCGACGGGGGAACAGGTGGTCGACCTGTATCCGGTGAACGCGGCGGACGCCGGTGACGTGCGGGCCCGGGCCCTCCGCAGGCACGACCAGACGGTGGTCATCCGCGAGGCCGAACCGGAGGACGACCTCGCCGCCTGGGACGTGGGAGTGGACGAGCTCGATGACGAAGAAAACGACGAGCTCGACGACGAAGACGCATACGAGGATGAGGACGAGTACTTCGCCGGTGTCCTCTACGGCCCCTTCCACGAGGACGCCGCCCCCGCACTCCTCACGGGACTTCCCCGCGGGGGCGTAGTCCTCGCCGTGCTCGGCGATGTCGTCGCCGGTTGAGGCGGCGTGCCCTCTCCCGACGGCTCGCTGACGTCGCTCAGATTGCTTCAGGAGTTCAGGAAGTCCGCGAGGCCCGCGAGCAGCCTCTCGACGTCGTCCGCGTCGTTGTAGGGGGCGAGGCCGACACGGAGGCCGCCGGTGTCTCCCAGGTCGAGCCGGCGGGACGCCTCGAGCGCGTAGAAGGAGCCGGAGGGGGCATGGACGCCGCGCTCGGCCAGGTAGCGGTAGGCGTCCGTCGTGCTGTGGCCGTCGAAGGTCAGAAGCAGGGTGGGGGTGCGCTCGGCCGCCCGGGAGTGGATCGTGATCTGTTCGAAGGCGGACAGCCCCTTCTCGATCTGCGCGCGGAGGGTGTCCTCGTGCTCCTCGATCGCTGCGAACGCGGACGCGAGGCGCTCCCGGCGGCCCCGCTCGGCGTTCGCGCCGAGTCCGCCGAGTCCGGCGAGGAAGTCGACGGCGGCGCGGGTGCCCGCAAGGAACTCGTACGGCAGGGTGCCGAGCTCGAAGCGTTCGGGAACCGCGTTCGTCGACGGCAGCAGCTTGTCCGGCTGCAGGGGCTCGAGGAGCGCGGGCCGGGCGGCGAGGACGCCGAGGTGAGGGCCGAGGAACTTGTACGGGGAGCACGCGAAGAAGTCGGAGCCGAGCCGCTCGATGTCGACAAGGGTGTGGGCGGTGTAGTGGACGCCGTCGACGTAGAGCAGCGCGCCGGCCTGGTGCACCAGACGGGAGATCTCGGCTATCGCGGGGCGCGTGCCGATCAGATTCGATGCGGCGGTCACCGCGACCAGGCGGGTCCGGTCGGAGAGGACGGCGCGGATGTCGTCGGGGGTCAGTTCGCCCGTCGCGGGGTCGAAGTCCGCCCACCTGACCGTGGCGCCTGCCTGCGCCGCGGCCTGGATCCACGGGCGGATGTTGGAGTCGTGGTCCAGGCGCGTGACGACCACCTCGTCCCCCGGCGACCACGTCTTGGCCAGGGTCCGGGAGAAGTCGTAGGCGAGCTGTGTGGCGCTGCGGCCGAAGACGATCCCGGACGGGTCCGCGCCCAGCAGGTCGGCCATCGCCTGGCGGGCCTCGGTGACGATCGTGTCGGCGTTGCGCTCCCCCGGCGTCCCGTCGCCACGGTTCGAAAGCGGCTGTACTAGCGCGTTCGTGACGGCTTCGATCACGGGCAGCGGAGTCTGCGTACCGCCGGGCCCGTCGAAGTGCGCCGTTCCGGCCGCGAGGGCGGGGAACTGTGCGCGGATCGCGGCGATGTCGTACATGGTGGTCTCGTCCGTCACGAGGAACTCCTGTCGGGCCTGGGAGCGCATGCCCAGGTAGTGCGGTCAGGTCAGCTGGTGACGACGGTATATCCGAATATCCGATGCAGACCGGCGCACGTCGTGCAAGTGCGGGCCCGCAGGCGCACCCTGGAATCAGCGGTTCCGGAGGTGATCGTGATGATGCAACACCCCGTCGGATGGCACGTCGAGCTGGAATTCGAGGAGGACAATCACCACACCCGCGCCGCCGGCCTCGTGCGGCTCCCGGATGGCAGCGAGGTGCGGTCCCACGGATACGCCAGCCGCCACCCCTCCGACTCGAACCAGCCGAGGGTCGGCGAGGAGGTGGCAGGAGCCAGAGCACTCAACGACATGGCGACCAAGCTGCTGACCAAGGCGCACGACGAGATCGACGAGGCGTCGGGCAGGACGTCGCACCCGCTGACCCCCTGACCTGACCTGGCGCCACGTCGGTACGGGCGTGATACCCGTCCCGTGGTGTGGCAGGCGGACCGGTCCGCCTGCCACACCACGGGACGGGGCAACGGCATGGCCGTCCACTCTCACGGCCCGGCGTATGCGCGGCCGCACGGGCGGGGCGGTCCGGCGCGGCGGTCCGGCGCGAAACGCCTGACAGCGGGGCGCGGGGCGTGAGGCCGTCCCGACACGGGATGGCGGGTCCTCACCCGGCGAGCGGCATGTTCGCGCTGCCCGGCGGCATGTTGTACGGCGTCACCACCTGGATCGCCGAGGGCAGGAACGGGCCCTCGTCCGGCAGCGCATGGTGCGCGCGCATGATCGTCTGGCAGGCGCGGCGCATGTCCTGGCGCAGGTCGTGGTGGAGTACGGCGGAGAGCCGCCGCTCTCGGAGGAGGCGGGTGTTGTCGTGGTCGAGATCGTGGGCGACGAAGACGGCGAGCTCGCGGTCCAGGGCCTGGAACGCGTCGAGCGTGGCGGCGTTGCCGCCGCCGATGGAGTAGACCGCGTTGATGGTCTCGTCCCGCTTGAGCGCTTCAAGGACGAGGTCCCGCTGGGTCGCGTCGAGCCCGTCGGTGTCCGTGACCTCGACCAGTGACCGCCCGGGGTGGGCGCTGCGCATCACGCTGCGGAAGCCCATTTCGCGCTCCTCCTCGTTGCGGAAGGAGCCGTGGCTGATGGTGACGAGGACGCTGCCGGGGCGGTCGCCGAGCCACTGTCCGAGGAGATAGGCGGCGGTGGCTCCGGCGGCCCGGTTGTCGATGCCGACGTAGGCGCTGCGTGCGCTGCCGGGCAGGTCGGTCACCAGCGTGACCACGGGGATGCCCGCCGCGACAAGCCGGCTGACGGCGGCGGTGACCTCGGGTACGTCCGGGGCCTTGAGGATCACGCCCTGGGAGCCTCGCTTGGCGATCCGGTCCAGCGTCATGATCAGTTCCGACACCGGGCCGGTCTCGCGGAAGTGGAAGCGTGAGCGCATGACCGCGGGGTGCAGGGCCGGAAGCTCGGCCTCCAGGGCGTCCCGTACCGCCGACGAGAACCGCTCCGGCGTCTGCATCACGATGTCGATCATGAAGGTGCGGCCGCCGATGCGTACCTGCGTCCGCTGCCGGTCCAGGTCCGCGATGGCCTGGCGCACCTCCCGCACGGTGCTCTCCCGGACGCCGCCGCGGTTGTTGAGGACGCGGTCGACGGTGGCCGTGCTCAGGCCGGCCTGCCGGGCGATCTCCCTGATCGGGTACGGGTGTGCCATGGCTGTTCCCTGTCTCGTCCCTGTCTCGGATGACGGCTTCGAATGACGGCTTGGAATGATGTCTCTGAATGATGGCTTTTTGATGGATGTCTGCTCATTGCGTGATGGGCACCGGTTCTCAAGACTGACGGAAACAGCACCGCTTCGGAAGGACCCGCCGATGCTCCCCACCGCTACGGCATCACGGGCGTGGCTCAGTGAGGACGACTGCAGCCTCGACGACCTGCGCTCCCTGGTCGGGCAGAGCACCGCGGTGGGCGACTATCCGTCCGCCGAGGCTGTCGAGCAGAACGTCCTGCTGTACGACTCGGCCCGTCTGCGTGACCTCGCCGCCACTCGGGACGGTCGCCGGTCGGTCCAGGCGGAGCTGGTCCGGGCCCTGCTGGACGGCCCCGGCATCGTCGTCCTCCAGCGCGCGTTCACGGACGGGGACATCGTGGACCGGGCGACCGCCGCCTTCCAGGCACTGATCGACGAGGAACGCGCGGCGGGCACGGCGCGCGGCGATCATTTCGCCCAGCCGGGTGCCAACGACCGGGTCTGGAACGCGCTGGAGAAGATGGCCGTCCGGTCACCCGAGGTGTTCGCCGACTACTACGCCAACGACATGCTGGCGCTCATCGCGGACGCCTGGCTCGGCCCTGGCTACCAGGTGACCTCGCAGATCAACGTGGTCAACCCGGGCGGTGCGGCCCAGAGCGTGCACCGCGACTACCACCTCGGATTCCTGTCCCAGGACCAGGCGGCCGCCTATCCGGCACACGTACACCGCCTCTCCCCCGTGCTGACCCTGCAGGGCGCGGTCGCCCACTGCGACATGCCGGTGGAGTCGGGGCCGACGCTGTATCTGCCCCACTCGCAGAAGTACGAGCCGGGTTATCTCGCCTGGCGACGGCATGAGTTCATCGACTACTTCGAGCGGCACCACATCCAGCTGCCCCTGGCCAAGGCCGACGCCGTCTTCTTCAACCCCGCGCTCTTCCACGCGGCGGGCCACAACCGGTCCGCGGACATCAGGCGCATGGCGAACCTGCTGCAGATCAACTCGGCTTTCGGTCGTGCCATGGAGACCGTCGACCGTGAGGCGATGGCGAACGCGCTGTTCCCGGTGCTGCTGCGCCGCAAGGCCGAGGGTGCCTCCGAGGAGTGGCTGCGCCGTGTGGTCGCCGCCTCGGCCGAGGGCTATCCCTTCCCCACCAACCTGGACCTCGACCCGCCGGTCGACGGTCTGGCCCCGCCGTCGCAGGCGGACACCGTATGGCAGGCGCTCAACGAGGGCTGGAGCCCGGACAGGCTGCGCCAGGAACTGCAGGCCGGCACCGAGCGCCGGCAGAGCTGACCGGCAGAGCTGACCGGTAGAGCTGAAAGGAAACCCGCATTCATGGGACTGCTTGAGGACAAGGTCGTCCTCGTCAACGGCGGCAGCCAGGGCGTCGGCGCGGCGATCGTGCGGGCGGCCGCCCGCGAGGGCGCCGACGTCGTCTTCACGGGGCGCCGCGCCGATGTCGGTGAGGCCCTCGTGGCGGAGCTGGCCGAGGCGGGGACCAAGATCTCCTTCGTACGGGCCGACCTGGCCGACCCCGCGCAGGCGCGCGGCAGCGTCGAGCAGGTCGTCGCCGCACACGGGCGGATCGACTGCCTGGTCAACGCCGCTGGTCTGACCTCCCGCGGCTCGCTCCTCGAGACCACTCCGGAGCTGTTCGACGCGCACATGGCGATCAGCCTGCGGGCGCCGTTCTTCGCGATGCAGGCGGCCGTCGCCGACATGGTGGCCCGTAAGGCGCCGGGCGCCATCGTCAACATCGGCTCCAACTGCGCGCACGGCGGGCCTCCCTTCCTGGCGCCGTACTCCGCCGCGAAGGCCGGTCTTGCCGGACTGACCCGCAACGCCGCCCACGCGCACCGCTGGGACCGTATCCGGATCAACGGCCTCAACATCGGCTGGACGGAGACCGAGGGCGAGGACGCCATTCAGCGCGAGTTCCACGGCGCCGGCGACGACTGGCGCGAGGAGGCCGCCCGTCGTCTGCCCATGGGCAAGCTGGGACAGCCAGACGAGATCGCCGACTTCGTCGTCTTCCTGCTCTCCGACCGCAGCGGCGTCGTGACCGGGTCCGTCATCGACTGGGACCAGAACGTCGTCGGCGCCCAGGACTGAGTCCACCGTAGCCACCGACGACACACCTTGAACCACTACTGAACCACCAGTGCACCGCCCGACCGGGCTGAAGGAGCAACATCTCATGCGTATAGGCATCATGGGCCTCGGCCGGATCGGCGCCTTCCACGCCGAAACCCTGTCCCAGCTCGATGCGGTGAATTCCCTCGTGGTCACCGACCCGGTGGCCGCGGCCGCCGCCTCCGCCGCGGAGCGCTTCGGGGCCACCGCGGTGGACTCCCCCGAGGCCGTCCTGGGCGCCGGGGTCGACGGCGTCGTGATCGCCGCCGCCACGGACGCGCACCCGGAGCTGATCCTCGCCACCGTCAAGGCCGGAATCCCGGTCTTCTGCGAGAAGCCGGTGGCGCGCACCGTCGAGGAGAGCCTCGACGTGCTGCGGGCGGTCGAGGGCAGCGGCGTCGAGGTCCACATCGGCTACAACCGACGCTTCGACCCCGGATACGTGGCGGCCCGGCAGGCCGTGCTCAGCGGCGAACTCGGCCTGCTGCACACCGTCCGGTCCACGACCCTGGACCCGGCTCCGCCCCCCGCCGCGTACGTGGCCGTCTCCGGCGGCATCTTCCGTGACTGCAGCGTCCACGACTTCGACATCGTCCGCTGGGTGACGGGCCGGGAGGTCGTGGAGGTGTACGCGACCGGGTCCAACCGCGGCGCCGACTACATCGCCGATGCCGGGGACGTCGACACCGCATCGGCCATCCTCACCCTGGACGACGGCACGCTGGCCCTGGTCTCCAACACCCGGCACAACCCGCGCGGTTACGACGCCCGCCTGGAGATCCACGGCATGAAGGACAGCATCGCCGCAGGTCTGGAGGACAAGCTGCCGCTGCGCTCCGTCGAGCCCGGGGCCACCTTCCCGGCCGCCAAGCCGCACCACTTCTTCATGGACCGCTTCGCCGACGCCTACCGCGCCGAACTCATCGCCTTCACCGAGGTGGTCGCGGGAACCAGGCCGTCCCCATGCACCGTGGCCGACGCCATCGAGGCGAGCCTGATCGCGGAGGCCTGCACCCTGTCGCTGCACGAGCACCGTCCCGTACGCATGGAGGAGGTGCGCCGGGGATAACGGCCGCACCGGCCCCGGCGACCGGGGATACCGGCCGCGTGCCGGCCCGGCGACCGGGAGATGACGGGCCGCGGACCGGCCGTTATCCCCCGGCGACAGGCACTGCAGCTTCTAGCGGACCGGATGTCAGTGCTCGATGCCAGACTCTCCGCCATGAGTGACGATGTGCGGTCCGAAGAGGTCGTGGACGTGCGGTTGCGGGATGTCGGGGAGGCCGATCTGCAGCTGTTCTTCGAGTACGAGCACGAGGCGGAGGCGGTGCGGCGGTCGAGGTTCACGCCAAAGCCCCGCGAGGCCTTCATGGAGCACTGGGCCACCAGGGTCCTCGGTGATCCCACCGTCTTCGTGCAGACGGTCACCGTCGGCGGGGAGACGGCGGGCAGTGTCGTGGCCTGGTGGGAGCAGGACCGGCGCTTCATCGGCTACTGGCTGGGGCGGCCGTACTGGGGACGGGGTGTCGGCACGGCGGCGCTGACGCTGTTTCTGCAGCTGGAGACAGTCCGCCCGCTCTACGCGGACCCCTTCGCGGGGAACACCGGCTCGGTGCGCCTGTTGGAGAAGTGCGGGTTCCGGCGCGCCGAGTCGGTGTGGCATGGCGAGGACGAGCACGTCCTGCTCGTGCTGCGTGGGGACGGCTGATCACGGGGTTGAGGGATTCGGGCGGCCGGGAACTCGCGGGACCGGGGAGTCTCCCCTCCGATTCCTCGCGTCGCGCGATCACGAGCCTTCGAGACGTTCGGCCCGGGCGCGAGCGGTCTGGGCGTCGCGGCGTGCCTTCTGAGCGATCCGGCCCGCCTCGGCGGCCTCTTGTCGTGCCGCGTCCAGGTCACTCCGGGCCGTACGCTGTCGCTCCTGCGCCGCTTTCAGCTCCTCGGCCAGCTCGGCCACCCGCTCGTCCAGCTCGCGCTGCAGCCTCTCTGCCTGCTCGCGCCGTGCCTCCGCCTGCCTGAGCTCGTCCTGACGCAGGCGTGCTCGCTGCTCCGCGCCTTCGGCTTCTTGGCGGGCATGGACGAGTTTCTGGCGCCGATCTTCCTGGCGGCGCCGTTCCTTGGCCTCCTGGGCAGTCGGTACCTGACTGTCCCGAGCAGGAGCCCGGCGGACGGTGGGGGCCGGTTCGGCGGCAGTGGGCTTCCTGCGGGTCCCGGCCGTGGCGGCAGCGTCAGTCTCGGTGCCCGCGAAGAACTGCGTGCCGACCGGTGGACGGAGGGCTTTCGTCAGGCGGCCGGAAGCCCAGTGCCGTGCGGCCTCCGGGTCGGCGAGCGCCGCGTGCAGGGTCTCCTCGAGCTCTCGCTGAACGTCCTCACCGACCGGATGCCCGGCCTCGGCCGCCAGCAGCCGGGCCTGCCGGGCGAGCGCAGCGACCACACCGTGCTGCTGCCGGTTGAGCTCCCGCAGCTGGGGACCGTCGAGTTGTTCGTGAGCCTGGCGCAGCCCTTCACCGAGCCGGAGCAGCCCGGCCACCTGTTCTGGCTCGGCGCGCGCGAGGAGATTGCTCGCCCATGCCGCCAGCGTGGGGCGCCGTAGCGCACTGATCTTCGCGGCGAGCGGCCGGTCGTTCTCCTTTCGGGCGGCGGCCGCGTACTGGTCGCGGGCGGCGATGAAGTCCTCGGGCGCCAGCCCGTACAGCTCAGCCTCGATGCTCTCCAGATCCACGGCTCATCCCACATCCACGGCTCATCCCACACCCACGGCCGATCCCAGATCCACAGCCCGTCCCACGGCCCACGGCCCACGGCCGATCCAAGATCCATTGCTGATCGCCTGCACCTAGATACCCACCTGACAGGCACGAGTCTGCCCTTTTCCTACGAACATGTCTCATATCTGACTCTCGTCCCTCCGGTGGAGCCCACGCCGGCGCGAGCCGCGCCGGAGATGGCCGACGCGGCTGCGGCGCTCGGCGAGGGCGTCGCACAGGGTGGACGCACGCGCCCTGGTCCCAACGCCCCCCTCTGCAACCAACGTTGGACTTCACATTTTCATCACACAGTCACCACATTCTCCAGAACTTGAGCTACATTCAGTGGCCCCGAGGGACGCGCTTCACTCACGCCCCTCGAGGACCTGTGTCATAGGTGATGGGTTGTCGCACCGGACGCCACGAGCGCCCGCGCGACAGGGGGCCGTCACGGCAATCGGGGGGAACACATGAACCGCCTTCACAGCGCAAGCACCCTCGGGCCGAGGGTCGAACGCGGCGACCTGCACCGGCCGCGTTAGCGCGATCACGCCTCTGGCAGGTCGTCGATCCTGAAGCGTCACCACCGTGGCGGTTTCGGCCGACGGCCAGTCATCTCTGCTTGACCATCGCGCCGCCTGCCGAACGCAGGCCGGCTCACCGTGCCCTGCCCGGCGGTCGACATGGACCGCAACCTCACCGGCATGGCACAGCAGGACTCCGCGCCTCCGCCTGTGGAGCGGACCGCGGTCGCAAGGGGGGAAGTCACGTCTCATGCAACAATCTCATCTCGTACCCGCGGACAGCGTCCCGGCAGGTGCCGCCGTCCTCGCCCCACCGCCCGACACGTGCACGACGAGTTCTCTGCGCGTCGTCGTGCTCGGTCAGGGATATGTGGGTCTGCCGCTCGCCATGGAGGCAGTGGCTGCCGGTCACCAGGTCATCGGTCTGGAACCCGACGACCGTCGCAGACACCGTCTGGACGCGTCGGACTCGTACGTCGAGGACATTCCCAGCGAGCGGATCCGCGCGGCTCTGAACAGCGGACGCTACGCGACGGCGGCCTCGATGGCTCAGGCCAGGGCCTTCGACGTGGCGATCATCACCGTACCCACGCCGCTCAAGGACCGTGCCCCGGATCTCAGTTACGTCCAGCGCGCGGCTCACATGCTGGGCCCCTGGATCACCCGCGGCGCTGTGGTGGTCCTGGAGTCCACGACGTATCCGGGGACGACCGAGGAGGTCCTTGTCCCGATCCTGGAGCGGCGCTCCGGCCTGACCGCCGGGACCGACTTCCACGTCGGCTTCAGCCCGGAACGCATCGATCCGGGCAACGCGACGTGGAACTTCCGGAACACCCCCAAGGTGGTGTCCGGCCTGACCTCCCGGTGCCTGGAGAAGGTCAAGGGTTTCTACGACCTGATCGTGGACCGGACGATCCCGGCCAAGGGCCTGCGCGAAGCGGAACTCGCCAAGGTCCTGGAGAACACCTTCCGGCACGTCAACATCGCCATGCTCAACGAGCTCGCCAAGTTCACGAATCTCCTCGGCGTGGACGTGTGGGACGCCATTGACCTGGCGAGCACCAAGCCTTTCGGGTACATGCCGTTCCGGCCGGGACCCGGCGTGGGCGGGCACTGCCTCCCGATCGACCCGGTGTACCTCTCCTGGCAGGTCAAGCAGGAGCTGGGCGAGAGCTTCCGGTTCATCGAGCTGGCCAACGAGGTCAACGACCAGCAGCCGGCCTACGTGGTGCAGCGCCTCCAGGACGGCCTCAACGCCCGCGGCAAGGCACTCAACGGAGCACACGTCACCGTCCTCGGCCTCACGTACAAGGCCGGCACCTCCGACGTACGGGAGAGCCCCGCCGCGCGTGTCGTGCATCTGCTGCGCGCCAAGGGAGCCGAGCTCCTCGTCGTGGATCCGCATGTCTCCGAGTGGCACGCCCTGCCCGATGTCCGGCTTGTCAACAACCTCGACCCGGCCATCGTCGCGGCGGCGGACGCAGTGATCGTCCTCACCGACCACCCCGAGTTCGACATGCAGCTGGTGCGGGAGCACGCCGCCTACGTCTTCGACACTCGCCGGTCGGTTCCCGCCGGTGCCAACGTCGAGCTGCTCTGACACTCGCGCACAGCGGGCAGGGGCGGGCGCGTGCGGCGCGGCCGCCCCGGTACAGCCGCGGCGGGGGGATCGCACGCAGGGGCCGCGGTGCCCACTGCGCGCCGGCCGTCCGCCGGAACCACAAGAAGATCAAGCGGCCTCGAGCCGCAGGGAGGGGAGAACTCACATGGGTTACGACGAAGGAGGGCTCGCCAGAACCGGCATAGGCGCCCTCACGCTGTTCGGTGTGAGCGTCACGCTGGACTGGATACTGGCCGTCGCGGTGACGCTCATCCTGGTCGGTGCCTTCACCTACCGGGCCGTCACCCGGCACAGGCGAGAGCGTGCCTGACGTGCCCGAGCGACACCGCAAGTCCAAGCGGGGCCTGCATGCTCCGTGGCAGACCTGGGTCTGTGTGGCCGCCGCCGTGGCGGCCACCGCCTGGACCATCGTCTACCACATACGGTGGAGCACCCAGCCCTGGGGAACCGCGCTGGTCTTCTACTGCGCCATCACCGCAGTCCTGGTCTACTCACTGGCGGCGGTGGTGAAAGGCCGAAGCTTTACCCATCTGCCCGCCCATGACGGACGCGTGCTCGCCATCGTCCCGGCGTACAACGAGCCGCCCGAGGCCTTGTACAAGACCGTCTGGGCGCTCGTCAACCAGGTACGTCCGCCCGACGCCATCCATGTCGTCGACGACGGTTCCGGGATTCCCGTGGTTCCGTTCGAGCATCCCCTGGTCACCTGGCACCGCCAGGACAACGCCGGCAAGCGCGAGGCGCAGGCCTACGTTCTGCGCCACGTCGACCCCTCGACGTACGACCTCGTCATGACCGTCGACTCCGACTCGATCGTGCACCGTATGGGCCTGTGGCACTGCCTCAAGGCGATGTCGGACGTTCGCGTACAGGCGTGTACCGGGCTGACCCTCGTCTCGAACTACGCGCACAACCTGCTGACCCGAGTGATCGACGTCGAGATCGTCACCTGGTGCCTGGTCACGCGGATGGCGCGTTCGCAGGTCGGGGCCGTCGCCCCCACCTCCGGCATCCTGGCGGTGTACCGCAAGGAGCTGGTCCTGGAAAACCTTGAGGACTACGTCAGCTCCGGGACAGCCGGCGACGACCGGCGTCTGACCCACTACGCGCTCCAGCGTGGCCAGGTGGTGGCCGTCAACGAGGCGTGGGTCTACAGCAAGATGCCCACCGACCTCAACGAACTGTTCACCCAGCGGGTCCGGTGGTTCAAGTCGTACTGGCGGTACGTCGGGTGGGAGCTGACGAACTTCTCCGCAGCTCCTCTGTTCTTCCGGCTCTACGGCCTGGTCGTCACAGCGACCATGCCCATCCTGTACGTCTGGGTCCTGTTCGTACTGCCCTACCACACCGACGACAAGCTGTTGTTCCTTCAGGGGCTCGGCTACTGGCTCATCATGACCTACGCCCAAACAGGCATGTACGCCGCTTTGCGGCCCGAGCTGTCAGCAGGCCAGAAGATCACCGCCTGGCTTTTCCTCACACCCCTGGTGACACTGCTCAACCTGCTCGTCGTCCGCCCCGCCATGTACTGGGCCCTGACCCAGGCCCGCACCACGCACTGGGGCACCCGCAAGGCATCGGTCCCCACGCCGGTCGCAGAACGGACCTGACCTCGGAATCCAACCAGCAGCCAGCGCCGAGCGGTGGCGTGCGTTCTCACGGCAGCCGGCTCGCTGTGCGTCCATCTGACGTCATCGGGCCGCCATGCTGGGACGGCACACCAGGTACAGAACAATCGACCTCGTACGATCACGGCCATGGCAGACAATCCCCGGTGGCTGAGCGCCGAGGAGAGCCGCGCCTGGCGCGCGTATCTACGCACACGTCGCCTGCTGGGAGCCCGGCTCAACCAGCAGCTGCTGCGCGACTGGGGGCTGTCCGAACCGGAGTACGAGATCCTTGTGGTGCTGTCGGAGCATCCCGAGAGGAGGATGAGCTCGCTCGAGCTGCGCTGTCGCCTCCTGTGGGAGAAGAGCAGGCTGTCGCACCAGCTGCGCCGCATGGAGCTGCGCTGCCTGATCAGTCGCGAACCCAATCCCGACGACGCCCGCAGCGCCATGGTCTCCCTGACCGCGGAAGGCCTCCGGGCCATCGAGCAGGCCGCACCAAGCCATGTGGCGAACGTGCGGGAGCACTTCATCGATCTTCTGTCGCCCGAGGAGCTCGCCATCCTCACCGAGATCAGCGAGCGCGTGCTCGACCATCTCGCCGCCGACGGCGAGCTGAACCTTCCCGAAGGGGACTGACGGGTCACCAGATGAAGCGGCGGCCGATACCTGCGCCGCCCCCGCCTGGCCCGCCTGAGCTGAGGGAGCCGCTCACCGTCACGTGGCGGCGCAGCAACCACCCGTGGCGGCGGGCGCACTCACGCCGAGCTGGAGCGCGGGCGGCGCCGTGCAGCAGCCGCCGCTCTCGCCGCCCCGTCCGGCGGCCGGCTCTTCGGCTTCGGGATCGTCGAACAGTCCCGCACCGCCGCATACGCCGGTCTCGGGCAGCGTGAGCTCCACGCGCTCGGCGGCCTCGCGGTCTCCGGCGATCGCGGCGGCGACGGAGCGGACCTGCTCGTAGCCGGTCATGGCGAGGAAGGTGGGGGCGCGGCCGTAGGACTTCATGCCGACCAGGTAGACGTCCTGCTCGGGGTGGGAGAGCTGGTTCACGCCGTGCGGGTAGACCGTGCCGCAGGAGTGGACGTTCGGGTCGATCAGCGGCGCGAGTGCGACCGGGGCCTGAAGACGTTCGTCGAGTCCGAGGCGGATCTCGGATAGGAAGGACAGGTCGGGACGGAACCCGGTGAGCACGATGACCTCGTCGACCGGCTCGGTGCGCCGGCCGCCCTCGGCGACGAGCGTCAGGCGGCCGTCCGTACCGCGTTCGATGGCCTCGGTACGGAAGCCGGTGATGGCGGAGGCGTGCCCCGCATCCACGGCGGCCTTCGCCGCGAGGCCGAGGGCACCGCGGGCGGGCAGCTGGTCGGCCTCTCCCCCGCCGTACGTCGACCCGCTGATCCCGCGGCGCAGGATCCACACGGCATGTGTGCCGTCACCGTCCTTCTTCGCCAGATCGGCGAGCGCCACCAGGGTGGTGAAGGCTGAGGCGCCGGAGCCGACGACCGCGGTGCGCCTGCCCGCGTAACGGGCGCGGACGGCAGGGTCGTCGAGGTCGGGGATGCGGTAGGAGATCCGGTCGGCGGCCGCCTTCTCGCCGAGCGCCGGGAGGCCGTCGCCACCGAGCGGGCCGGGCGTCGTCCAGGTGCCGGAGGCGTCGACGACGGCTCGGACGGTGATCCGCTGCTCGGTGCCGTCGGCGGCGGTGAGGTGGACGGTGAAGGGCTGCGCCTCGCGACCCGAGTCCACAATCCGGTCCCTCCCCGCCCGTGCGACGCCGGTGACGGTCACGCCATAACGAACCCTGTCCCCGAGGACGTCGGCCAGCGGCTGGAGGTATCCCGTCACCCAGTCGCCGCCCGTCGGGTACGTCGCGCCGTCCGGCCTGACCCAGCCGGCCGGTGCGAGCAGCTTCTCGGCGGCCGGGTCGACGAGCTCCGCCCAGGTGGAGAACAGCCGCACATGCGACCACTCCCGCACCGACGCGCCCGCGGCGGGTCCTGCCTCCAGGACCAGGGGTTCAAGGCCGCGCTCGATCAGACGGGCAGCGGCCGCCAGGCCGATGGGGCCGGCACCGATCACGAGGACGGGCAGTTCGGTGGTGGCGGGCGCGTTCACGATTGGCTCCCCGGGCGCTTGTTTCGATATCTGTCGATGTCCTGCGCGGCCAGCATGGCATCTGTATCGACAACCGTCAACATAGACACCGATCGAATTGGCGGTCCAAGGTGCCCGTAGGCGTCCGCCGCAACGAGAAGGCTCCGCGGATTCGACGTGTGTCAACATAGACGTATGTCGAATTTCAAGGTGCTGCCGATACTGGACCCCGAGGCCGCAGGTGCCGTGGCGCCTTGCTGCCCGCCGCTGACCGAGCGGCCTCTGACCGCGGAGGAGGCGGAGCAGACCGCGAGGATGTTCAAGGCGCTCGGCGACCCGGTCCGGCTCCGGCTGTTCTCGCTGGTCGCCTCACACGAGGGCGGCGAGGCGTGCGTCTGCGACATCTCCGACGTCGGCGTCTCCCAGCCGACCGTCTCCCACCATCTGAAGAAGCTGAAGGAGGCCGGGCTGCTGACTTCGGAACGGCGCGGCACCTGGGTCTACTACCGCGTCGAGCCGTCGGTACTGGCGGCGATGGGCCGGCTGCTCACGTCCGCCGCCCTGAACTGACCCAGCCCGGCGCGTGCGCCCTCCGGTCATGGCGCCGGCATGGCGTCGGGGCCGCACCGCCACGCGCCGGCAAGGCTCTCGGCGGTTGATCAGCGGTCGATGTCCTGCCCGTCACCCGAGCGACCGAACACAAGGACAACCAGGGCCAGCCCCACGGCCGCCCCGACCAGCTGCATGGCGATGAATCCGGCCACCGAGCCGGGAGCGATGCCCGCGAAGGTGTCGGAGAAGGCCCGGCCGATCGTCACGGCCGGATTGGCGAACGACGTGGACGACGTGAACCAGTAGGCGGCGCCGATGTACGAGGCGACCGCGACCGGCGCGAAGTGCAGCCGGCCGGTGCGGGCCAGCCCGAAGATCAGCAGGATCAGCCCGGCGGTGGCGACGACCTCGCCAAGCAGCAGGTGCCCGGCGGAGCGCTCGTGGGCCGACCACGTCACCACGGGCTCGGCGAACATGGCGTTCGCCAGGACGGCCCCGCCGATCGCTCCCACGATCTGTGCCGGTATGCAGACCAGGAGTTCGCGGGCCGTGACTCCCGAGCCGCCGCGCCGCCCCGTGACCCAGTCGGCGAGCGTGACCACGGGATTGAAGTGCGCCCCCGACACCGGTCCCAACAGGGCGATCAGCACGCCGAGGCCGAAGACCGTGGCAATCGAGTTGGCCAGCAACTGCACCCCGACGTCCTGACTCAGCCGGGTGGCCTGGATGCCCGAACCCACCACGACGGCCACCAGGGCAGCCGTCCCCACCAACTCGGCGGCGGCCCGCCGGGCGAGCGGCGTACGCGGCGGCGTCTCACCGGGTTCGCCCTGCGGCACGGCGGCCGATGTGCGCTCCGGCGCGGCCTCCGAGAGGGAGTCGGTGGTGGTCACTAGAGGCTCCTCGTATGGCGGATCAAGGGGGCGAGGGACGACGAAGGGGTGATGGACAGGGCGAGGGCCGAGGCGGGGACGCGGGATCAGGGGCAGGCGCGCTTGGAACCGCTCTCGGCGGTGGCGCGGGCGCTGGCGGCCAGGTCTGCGAACGAGTCGGCGAGCGAGGCGATGACCTCCGGCCTGAGCCGGTAGTACGTGAACCGCCCGCACGGCTCCGTCTCCACGACCCCGGCCTCGCGCAGCACCCGCAGATGGTTCGACAGGTTCGTCTGCCGCGCGCCCGTCTCCTCCACCAGGTGCGTGGTGCACAGGGTCTCGCGGGCGAGGAGGGACACGATCTTCAGCCTCAACGGGTCGGCCAGCACCCGCATCAACTCAGTATCGACTGACGTCAGCATGGACTGATACTGTCACATCAGCGTGAACTGATACCACACCAGCATGAGCGGACAGCAGAGCCGCGTGAGCCGACGAAGCCGAAACCAATCTGCTGACACAGCTCAGACCAGCCTCTGACACAGCTGTCCCCAGACCAGACCAGGAAGAGCCGATGTCCTCCACCCCGCTCGCCTCCGTGCTGTTCGTCTGCGTCCACAACGCCGGGCGCTCGCAGATGGCCGCCGGATTCCTCGACCATCTCGCAGGGGACCGCGTCGAGGTCCGGTCCGCCGGGTCCCTCCCGGCCGACCAGGTCAATCCGGCCGCCGTCGAGGCGATGAAGGAGGTCGGCGTCGACATCTCCGGCCGGCGGCCCAAGGTGCTGACCACCGAGGCCGTGCAGGCGTCCGACTACGTCATCACCATGGGCTGCGGGGACGCCTGCCCGGTCTTCCCCGGCAAGAAGTACCTCGACTGGGCACTGGAGGACCCCGCCGGCAAGGGCGTCGAGGCCGTGCGCCCGATCCGCGACGAGATCAGGACCCGCGTCGAAGCCCTGATCGCCGAGCTCGACGCCACGTCGGAGCAGTGACACGCCACGTCAGAACAGTGACCGACGGCTGCCGCGGCGCCATCACTCGGGGTTACCGAACCACAACCCTGGCGCGTCGGCCCGATCGCCCTTTTGTTACAGAACGTGATGCGGCTCGCCTCTGGGGACCGGGGCAGTGTAGACATGGCCTATGGTCCGACTCTTGGGTCGATCCTGGGCCCAGTCGGGCCTCACGTTCACCGGTCTGCGCTCAGCGCGCAGACCGGAGGTCGCATTGCGACTGGCGGACCCACCCGAAGGGCCCCGGCAGCGGTCCCGGCAGACGCCGCGGGACCGGCAGAAACCGCACCGACCGTCCCCAGTCGAACAACGGGCTGGACAGCAGGGCGGACGACAGGACAGCGGCCTCGGCGGTGGCCCCAGGCGCCCGTGGACCGCGAGGCTGCGGTCGGCCCTGAGCAGGCGTAGCGTCGCCGGCCAGGTGTTCATCCTGCATGTGGTGATCGTGCTGCTGCTGGTCGTGACCGCGGCGGTGGCGCTGGTACTGCAGGTACGGCATGACAGCAGCAAAGAGGCGCGGAATCGTTCGCTCGCCGTCGCGGAGACGTTCGCCAACGCGCCGGGGACCGTCGAGGCCTTGGGCGCCCCCGACCCGACCGCGCTGCTCCAGCCGCGCGCGGAGGCGGCCCGCAAACTGTCGCACGTGGACTTCGTCGTCGTGATGAACACCGACGGGATCCGCTACACCCACCCCAAGACGGACAGGATCGGCAAGAGGTTCGTCGGAAACATCGCCCCCGCCCTGGCCGGCCGTCCCGTCACCGAGGAGATCACGGGGACCATAGGCCCGCTGGTGCAGGCCACCGTTCCCGTCAAGAACACCGACGGCAAGGTCGTGGGTCTTGTGTCCGCCGGCATCACGACCGCCCACGTGGGCGGATACGTCCAGGAGCACATGCCGATGCTCTTCGCCGCCGCGGGCACCGCCCTCGCCCTCGCCACGGCCGGAACTGCACTCGTGAGCAGACGGCTCCTGCGCCAGACCCGGGGCCTCGGCCCGTACGAGATGACCCGGATGTACGAGCACCACGACGCGGTGCTGCACTCCGTCCGGGAAGGCGTGATCATCCTCAGCGGCGAGGGCCGGCTGGTGCTCGCCAACGACGAGGCGCAGAGGCTGCTCGACCTGCCCAAGGACGCCGAGGGCCGGCACGTCTCAGAACTCGGCCTGGACGCCGGCACGGCCGGGCTGCTGGCCTCCGGGCGGGTCGCCACCGACGAGGTGCACCTGGTCGGCGACCGTCTCCTCGCGGTCAACAACCGGCCCACGGACCGCGACGGAGGCCCGCGTGGCAGCGTCGCGACGCTGCGCGACTCGACCGAGCTGCGCGCCCTGTCCGGCAGGGCCGAGGTGGCCCGCGAACGCCTCAAACTGCTGTACGACGCCGGAGTCGGCATCGGCACGAGCCTGGATGTGACCCGCACGGCCGAGGAGCTGGCGGAGGTGGCCGTGCCGCGCTTCGCGGACTACGTGAGCGTGGACCTGACGCACACCGTCCTGAACGGGGACGAGCCCGACGGCGCGATCACCGAACTGCGCCGCACCGCGTTCAGCGGCATACGGAAGGACGCCCCCCTCTACCAGGTGGGCGAGCGGATCAGGGTCGTCGACTCCACACCCCATGCCCAGGGCCTCCGAACCGGGCAGGCGGTCCTCGAGCCCGACCTGAAGTCCGCGCCCGGGTGGCGGGCTCAGGACCCGGAACGCGCCGCGCGGGTTCTGGACTTCGGCATCCACTCGCTGGTCACCGTCCCACTGCGCGCAGGCGGCGTGCTGATGGGGGTGGCCAACTTCTGGCGCTCGGCGAAACCGGAGCCCTTCGACGAGGACGACCTGGCACTCGCCGAGGAGCTCGTCGCCCGTGCCGCGGTCTCCATCGACAACGCGCGCCGCTACACCCGCGAGCACACCATGGCCGTGACGCTGCAGCGCAGTCTGCTCCCGCGCAATCTGCCCCAGCAGACCGCGCTGGACGTCGCCTACCGCTATCTGCCGGCGCAGGCGGGGGTCGGCGGCGACTGGTTCGACGTCCTGCCGCTGCCCGGCGCCCGCGTCGCGCTCGTCGTGGGCGACGTCGTCGGCCACGGACTGCACGCCGCGGCCACCATGGGCCGGCTGCGCACAGCGGTGCACAACTTCTCGACTCTGGACCTGCCGCCCGACGAGATCCTCGGTCTCCTCGACGACATGGTCAGCCGCATCGACCAGGACGAGGCCGCGGCGGGCGGCAGCGCCACGATCACCGGCGCCACCTGTCTGTACGCTGTCTACGACCCCGTATCCCGGCGCTGCAGCGTCGCCCGGGCCGGCCACCCCCTGCCCGCGCTGGTCCGTCCCGACGGCACGGTCGACTTCCCCGAGGTGCCCGCCGGTCCGCCGCTCGGCCTGGGTGGACTGCCGTTCGAGGCTGTGGAACTGGTCCTGGACGAAGGCAGCAAGCTGGTCCTGTACACCGACGGGCTCATCGAGGACCGCTACCGCGACATCGACGTCGGCCTCGAGCTCCTGCGTTCGGCGCTGGCCGGGGCGGACCGGTCGCCTGACGAGTCCTGCCGAGCGGTTCTCGACGCCCTGCTGCCGGCCCGGCAGAGCGACGACATCGCCCTGATCGTCGCCCGCACCCGCGCCCTGGACGCCGACGGCATCGCCGAATGGGACGTGCCCTCCGACCCCGCGTCCGTCGCGGAGGTGCGCGCCTCGGTCGTCAGGCAGCTTGCCGAGTGGGGACTGGACGACATGGCGTTCACGACGGAGCTGCTGCTCAGCGAGCTGGTCACCAATGCCATCCGCTACGGCGGTGAACCGATCCGCGTCCGTCTGCTGCGCGACCGCAGTCTGATCTGCGAGGTGTTCGACGCCAGCAGCACGTCACCGCACCTGCGGTACGCCGCTACCACGGACGAAGGCGGGCGCGGCCTGTTCCTGGTCGCCCAGCTCGCCGAACGCTGGGGCACCCGCTACACGCCCGAAGGCAAGATCATCTGGGCGGAGCAGCCGCTGCCCCAGGTGTAGTCACGCGGCGCCGGCCGCGCTGCCTTCTTCGGCGCTGGTGCCGGTCCCGGTCCGTGCGGCGGTGCCGGTCCCGGTCCGTGCCGGCAGGCGCCGCGGGGTACGGCTCACGGTCATGCCCTCGGCCGTCGCGGTGCGCGCGAAGAGGATGGCGTCGTGTACCGCGGCTCCGCCCGGATCATTGTTGAAGTACACATGGACGTCACACGTGTCCGGCCAGGCGTCGGCAAGGCGCCGCACCCATGTGTGGAGCGACTGCCGCCCGTAGCGGGGCCACGGCTTGGCCCGTCCGACGTGGAGGCGCAGATAGCCCCAGTCGGCGGTGCGCCACAGCGGCGTGGTGGGCCGGGCCTCCACGTCGGCCCAGCACAGCGCGGCACGGCGGTTCTCGAGCACCGCCTGGACCTCAGGTGTCCACCAGGAGTCATGGCGGGGCTCGACCGCCACCCGCGTACCGGCCGGGAAGCGGCTGAGGCAGTCGTCGAGGAGTGCGGGGTCCCCGCGCAGGGTGGGCGGAAGCTGCAGCAGGACCGGTCCGATCCGGTCGCCGAGACCCGCGGCATGGCTCATCAGCCGGTACACCGGTTCCTCGGGGTCCCGCAGGCGCTTGATGTGGGTCAGGAAGCGGCTGGCCTTGACGGCGATGACGAATCCCTCCGGCGTACGCTCCCGCCATGCGGCGAACGTCTCCGGCGTAGGCAGCCGGTAGAAGGCGTTGTTGATCTCGACCGTGGCGAACTGCGCCGCGTACTCCTCCAGCCACAGCCGCTGGGGCAGGTCGGCCGGATACAGGACTCCGCGCCAGTCCCGGTACTGCCACCCGGAGGTGCCGACGAACACGGGCATACATCCATCAGAGCACGCCCGCCGCCCTGCCGGCCGCCCGGCAGGCCGCTGAATCGGTGCTCTGGGCACCCAGGGGACCGTGTGCCAGACTCCGACGATGACCTCGTGGCTCGACCCCAGTAAGGGGTGAGTCGGGTGCCAGCGCACCCGCCGTTCGTCCGCGCCGGACCGGAACGGTGAGAATCACCGGGGCCGGAACGACGGGCCGACGGGGCGACGGAACCGTTCGCCCCGGCCAGGGAGCCGCCGCCCGTAAGCCGTAAGCCGTAAGCAACCCCAGCGACACCAGCCTTGGAGAGAACGCCATGCCCCTTCGCTGCGCCGTGCTCGACGACTTCCAGCGCGCCGCGACCGCCGTCGCCGACTGGTCGCCCATCGCGGATGACGTGGAGGTCGTCACCTTCGCGGAGCACTTCGCCACCGAGGACGAACTGGCAGCGGCCATCGCCGACTTCGACATCGTCGTCACTCTCCGGGAACGCGTGCCCTTCCCCGCCTCGCTGCTCTCGCGGCTGCCGCGCCTGCAGCTGCTGATCGCCTCCGGGATGCGCAATTCCGTGATTGACTACGCCGCCGCCAAAGCGGGCGGCGTGACCGTGTGCGGCACCGCGAGCTCCTCGACGCCCCCGGTCGAGCTGACCTGGGCGCTGCTGCTCGGCCTGGCCCGCGGCATCGTCACGGAGAACAACGCGCTGCGGGACGGCGGCCCCTGGCAGAGCACCGTGGGAGCCGATCTGCACGGCCGCCGGCTCGGTCTGCTCGGCCTCGGCAAGATCGGCAGCAGAGTGGCCCAGGTCGGACTCGCCTTCGGCATGGAGGTGGTGGCCTGGAGCCAGAACCTCACCGAGAAGCGCACGGCCGAGGTCGGCGTGGAGCTGGCCGCTTCCAAGGAGGAGCTGCTCGCCGGCAGCGACTTCGTCTCCATCCACCTCGCGCTCAGCGACCGCACCCGCAACCTGATCGGCCCCGCCGAGCTGGCCCTCCTGAAGCCGACGGCCTTTCTCGTCAACACCTCCCGCGCGGCCATCGTCGACCAGGACGCGCTGCTCGGCGCCCTGTGGGACGGCCGCATCGCCGGGGCCGGGGTCGATGTGTTCGACATCGAGCCGCTGCCCGACGATCACCCGATGCGCTCGGCACCCCGTCTGCTCGCCACCCCGCACCTGGGCTACGTCACCCGGGCGAACTACGAGACGTACTACAGCCAGGCCGTCGAGAACATCCAGGCCTTCCTCGCCGGGGCGCCGGTACGCGTTCTCGGCTGACGCCTGGTGCGTACGGCCCACTGGTGGTCCAATGAAAGTGGAGCCAAGGACCCCACATCCAAGAGACGCGGAGAAGCGGAGCGACACCGTGCACCGCGCAATCAGGGTCCGCGAGAAGCGGGCGGGTCCTTGGCCCTCTCATCCCCTGCGGGTTCTAGATTCTGGCCGAGAAGGCGAGAACGGCAGTTCCGTCAGCGACCGACTTCACCCTGATGGTGAGCCCGTTGAGGATGGAGATTCCGCCGGTGCCGCTCGTGGTCCGCAACGAGTTGCCGTTGCCGGTCGCCCGCATGGACACCGTGTCGGGCGTAACCAGGGTGACGGAGACCAAGTCGATCCCGAAGCGGCTGTCGACGGGGATGTCCGTGGGTTCCGACACCGTGATCTCGCAGGTCCCGTCGAAGCAGGCCTCCACATGGGAGTCGCCGGCGCCCAACGCGGCAGAGCCCGGCGAGTCCGGCCAGTTCGTCGAGTCGATCGAGTCCGTCGACGAGGACGAAGAGGACCCGGCGGAAACCGACTCCGACACCCCCGCCGTCAGCCCGCCGCCGTTCCGGCCGTCCGAACCTGACGCCTCCCATCCGCAGCCGACCACCCCCGCGACACTCAACGCCGCAACCGCCGTCGCCGCCGCTACGGCGCGCCGACGACCGGCAGTCGTACGCTCCCCTCCGGCCGCGGCCCACGCCTCGACTGCCCCTGCCTTCATGGTTTCCGTTCTCAACGATCAACCCGCCATCTCGTACGCGATTCTGTGCATTCCTGTGCCGCCGGGCGGCATCAGCCGGCCCGGTCTTCCGCACTTGTGTAACGGGCGAACCGAGGAGGGGTCCCGGAGCGCAGGGAGCACGTTGAGCCAGATGGAGCACCGCGGCGCCCCAGCCGACCCCGGTGTTCTCAGCCGACGTGCGCGGCGCGACACTGACCCCATGACCATCGAGGAGTACGAGCACGAGCACGATCGCGAACGGCGGCGCCCACCCGCGGCGAGCGGCCCGCGCTCATGACGTTCGACGACCTCCTCGCCCGGGCCGCGTCCCTCGTACGGCCGGGCCGTCGCGCGCTCCTCGGTATCACCGGCAGCCCGGGCGCCGGAAAGACCACGCTCGCCGAGCAACTGGTCCGGCGGCTCAACGCCGACGGACCGCCCTGGGCCGCTCATGTGCCGATGGACGGCTTCCATCTCGCCGACGTCGAGCTGGACCGCCTGGGCCTCCGCGACCGCAAGGGCGCGCCCGACACCTTCGATTCCGCGGGCTACGCCGCGCTGCTGCGCCGCCTGCGCGACGAGGAGGACGGCATCGTCTACGCGCCGGGTTTCGAGCGGGTCCTGGAACAGCCGATCGCGGGCAGCATCCCCGTGCCGCGCACCGCCCGTCTGATCGTCACCGAGGGCAACTACCTTCTCCTTGACGAGGGCTCGTGGGCGCGTGTCCGGTCCCAGTTGGACGAGGTCTGGTACTGCGAGCTCGACCAGGACGAGCGCGTACGCCGCCTCGTCTCCCGGCATGAGGAGTTCGGCAAGGACCACCAGGCCGCGGTGGCCTGGGTGGTGGGCACCGACCAGCGCAACGCCGACCTGGTCGCCGGAAGCCGCCACCGCGCCGACCTGATCGTCCCCACGGCCGCCCTGCCTGCTCCGTGCGGCCCCGGCCCGGGCTGATCACCTGCGCCCACCAGGGCCCCGGCTCGTACGGCTTGTACGGACGCGCAGCGTTCGACGAGCCGGGCGCTGTTCAGCCCAGCTTGCGCACGTCGCTCACCCAGCCGTCCAGGGCCCCCCGGCAGTAGGCGAGATGCTCGGCGTCGTAGCCGCGCGGTGCGCACTCGACGACGAGGATCAGGCCGAGGTACAGCCGGTACAGGGCAAGGCGGTGCTCGAAGGCGGGGCCGGAGCCGAGCCGGCCGCCGGCCTCGATGTAACCCGCGACGAGTTCGCTGTCGGGACCCGTGTCACCGCCGAAGGCGAGGGAGACCAGTTCGGCGGCGGGGTCGCCCCAGAAGGCGCGTTCGTGGTCGATGATGCCGGTGACACGGGCCCCCGAGTCGTCGACGAAGACGTTGCCGGGCCACAGGTCGAAGTGGACCAGGCGGGGCTCGGTGATCTCGTCCAGCGCGTACCCTCCCTCCGCGACGAGGGCCCGTACGTCCGCCGCGCTGATGCCGAGCGGGGACTCCCAGCGCGCGGCGTCGTCCAGGATGCCCTCCACCATGGCGGTGAACGCACCGCGCCAGTCGGGCGCGGAGAGCCCGGCCTCCGGAGCCGGGTAGCCGAAGCGGCCGTCCTCAGGCGTAAGTGCGTGCAGCTGTGCGGTGATCCGGCCCAACTCGTGCCGGAGGGCCGAGTGTGCGGATCCCGGCAGAGCGTCGGACAGCTTGTCCCAAGGGGTGCCGTCGAGCACGGATACGGCCAGGAAATCGGCGCCGGAGAAGAGGAGTTCGGGCATGGGTATGCCGGCCGGGTCCCCGCCCGCGCGCCGGTAGACCATGGCTTCGGTGGCCATGATGCCGCGCTCGTAGCGCAGTACGGGGACGTCGGCGGGCGGGGCCAGTTTGACGATGGCGGGACGGCCGTCGTCCAGCAGGACCCGGTAGGCGGCGTTGAACCAACCGTCCGTCAGCTCGGCTTCGAGCCGGCATCCGGTCCCGGCGGACTCCCGCAGGAGGGCGTCGAGTTGACCGGCGGTGAGACGGCGCTTGGTCTGGCTCTGCATTGCGGGAACACCTCTGGGTGGCTGTGGCTGTGGCTGTGGCTGTGAACTACCGGGGGGTCTGAGAGCGCTCCCATGATGCGTTGCCACTTGGGCCCGACGCTAGCGGGTTGTCACGCTGTTCACCGCGCTTGGGCGCGACGGGACCAGATATGGTCCGGGGCCCCGGCACGGCGGTGCCTACGCAACGGTCGTACGCCACACCCGCACCATGGGCAGCGAGTACCCGACCCGTAGGCAAGGCAGGCCCGTATGAGAGCGCTTCTGCTCCGTGTTTCCGACCGCATGTTCCCGCACGGCAGGAACACCTTCGGCGCCGTGCCGGCCCTGCTCGTCCTGCTCACCGTCGTCACCGGCATCGTCGACGCGGTGAGCTATCTGGGACTCGGCCATGTCTTCGTCGCCAACATGACCGGGAACGTGGTCTTCCTCGGCTTCGCCACGGCAGGTGCGGGCGGTCTCTCGGCCTGGGCGTCTGCCCTTGCCATCGGCGCGTTTGTGCTGGGCGCCTGGTCGACCGGGCGGCTGCACCTGCGCGCTCCCGACCCGCGGCACGTGCTGGTCCGGGCCACCGCGGGACACGCGGTCCTCGTCGCCGCCGCGGTGGCCGTCGCCGGAACGGCGGGCCGGCACGGCACGGTGGCCCGAGCGGTTCTCATCGCGCTGCTCGCGGGCGGGATGGGCCTGCAGAACGCCGCCGTGCGCAAGCTCGCCGTACCCGAAATGGGCACCACCGTCGTCCTGACCTCCACGCTCACCGGGATGGCCGCCGACACCCCCGGGCTCGCCCTGCTGCGCCGGCTGTGCTCGGTCGCCGCGATGATCGTGGGTGCCGTGTTCGGTGGCCTGCTCCACCTCCACGCGGGGCCCGTGTCAGCGCTCGGGCTGGCCCTGGTGCCGTTGGTCGTCGTCGCGGTCGTCGCCGCCGCTCCCCCGGCCGAAACCCCGTAGCCCGCCGGCGGCGTTTACCGCCGCTCCCCCGAGGCGCGCTGCCGCACCTCGGACCGGTAGGCGCCGGGCGGGACTCCGTACCGTTGCCGGAAGGCCCTGCTGAAGTGGAACGGGCTGGTGAAGCCGGACAGCGCGGCCACCCGTTCCACCGGCAGTTCCGTGACCTCAAGGAGGCGGGCGGCATGGCGCAACCGGGCCTGTTGCAGCGCCCGCATGGGCGACTGACCGACCTGCTGCGTGAACAGGTGCGCGAACCGGGACGGCGACAGCGCGACGTCGGCGGCCAGCGACCGCACCGTGTGCGGCGCTCCAGGATCGGCGTCCATCAGTTCCGCGGCCTGCCGCACCCGGGGGTCGATGCCGGACTCGTACCGCTCCGCACGGGCGGTGGCGGAGGCGGTGGCGAGCAGCACGATCTCCTCCAGGGAGCAGAGCGCCAGTTCCCGCGCCGCGGTGCCGTGGGCGACGGCGACCTGACCGGTCGTCGGCTCGGTGTCCGGCCGCGGGGCGCCGTGCCCTGTCCAGCGGGCGTCGGCGAGCATCCGGCGGAACGCCGCGTCGGCGCGTCCGCGTATGTCTGGTGGGGCGGTGACGGCGTACGTCCGGTCGCCCTGGGCGTACGGGCGCAGCCACGTGGACCACGACGCCCTGGCCTGGCAGTGCACCCACCAGAACGCCCAGTGCCGTGCCCCGGGAGCGACCGCGTAGCGGTGCGGCGTGCCGGGGCCCAGCACGACCAGGTCGCCGGCGGCCGCCTCCACCTGCACCGCGCCCTGGACGAGCCGTCCGCAGCCGCCCGTGGTCCAGGTGAACAGCCAACTGTCCGCGCCGCGCGGCCGGTTCACGGCGTATCCGGGCGGCTGGTCGAAGAGGCCGATGGTCACCAGGCCGGGCGGTGGAGACGGGTCGGTACGCGAAGACGGAGCCGCGGATACAGCAGGCGCCCCGGGAGACGAGACGGCGGCATCCGGCACCGCCGACGCCTCCGGCGACGCGACAGCAGCCTCGGGCAATCCTTCAGCATGCACAGGCATCCTCCCCGCCCCGGTCACGGCCTAGCGTGACCTGCATACTCCGCCGACCGGAAGGGTCCAGCGCATGGCAGTCACAGACATGGGCGTCGACAGCGACGGCGCCTCGCTCCTCGAGGCCTCCCGCCAGCAGTTCGACGCAGAGGGCTTCACCGTGATGAGGGCTCTGTTCGCCCCCGCCGAAATCGAGGCACTGAACGCCGAGTTCGCGGCCCTGCACACCGCGGGCCCCGTACCCGGGCACTTCGAACCACGCGCCATGCAGACCGGCCAACCTGCCGATCCCCTGCACCTCTACCCCCGGGTGATGCACCCGCACCGGATCAACGACCTCGCCCTGCGGTTTCTCCTCGAACCGCGGCTGCGCGAGGTCCTGGAGACCCTGCTGGGCGAGGAGGTCCTGGCCGCCCAGAGCATGTTCTACTTCAAGCCGCCCGGCGCCCGCGGTCAGGCGCTGCACCAGGACAACTTCTATCTGCGAGTCGAGCCGGGCACCTGTGTGGCCGCCTGGATCGCCTGCGATGTGATCGACCGGGACAACGGCGGCCTCGACGTGGTGCCGGGCACGCACCGGATGGACCTGTTCTGCCCGGAGGAGGCGGACCCGGATGTGTCGTTCGCTCGCGAGTACGTGCCTCCACCAGCCGGCCTGACCGCCGTGCCCGTCGACATGTCCCCGGGCGACGTCCTCTTCTTCAACGGCAGCCTGGTCCACGGCTCCCACCCGAACCGCACCGCCGACCGCTTCCGCCGCTCGTTCATCTGCCACTACGCAGGCCGCTCGGCAGAGCGGATCGGTAGCTGGTACGACGCCCTGACGATGGACGGCCACCGGATCGCCCTCCCGGAGAGCGAGGGCGCGGGCCCCTGCGGCACGGAGTTCACTCCGAACGGCCCGCACTGACCGGCAGGCCCCTCTTCGCCTTACGGAGGCCAACAGAGGCTGACAGAGGCCAACAGACGTATCTACCTTGTCCTTCCCGGACAGAGCGGTGCCCCCGTGCCGCGTACCAGCACGGGGGCACCGTCATCCGTCAGCCGGGGGCCGGGAGAGGTCAGTCCTGACCGGTCGCGGACCTGCGGCGGCGGAACACCAGGTAGCCGCCCGCCGCGAGCAGGGCTGCCGCAGCCGTCGACAGGATGCCGACCGGTGCGCCGTTGCCGGTCTCGGCGAGGTCGCCTTCGGCGCCGCCCTGTGCGGAGGGCGAGGACGAGGCCGTCGGGGCCGCCTCGGCCGAGGAGGCCGACGACGTCGGCTCGGCGGTAGCGGCCGGCGTTGCGGACGCGGATCCGGACGGCGTGGTGGCTCCCGGCTCGGTGTCGTCCTCGCAGTCGGTCCAGAAGACCTTGTGCTTGGCCCGGCCGTTCTCACCGTCGAAGTTCCAGAACAGCTTGTAGTGGCCGTCGGGGAGGGACAGGTCGTCCGAGCGGCCGTGGCCTTCGCTGTCGAGGGTCAGCGAACCGCTCTTGACCGTCTCGCCCTTGACGTCGGCCGTCGGGGCCCACGCCTCGATGTGCCAGTCGACCTCCTGGCCGGCGTCGAAACCGAAGGCGTCGAGGTAGAAGGTGCAGACGTGCGGTTCGTTCTTGCGGAGTTCCTCACCGGTGGTGGCGTCGTGAATCTTCACGGTGCCGTTGTCGCCTGGAGCGGTGGCGAAGGCGGAGGGGGACATGACCAGCGAGACCGCGACAGCGGCCACGGTTGCGCTGGCGGAAGCGAGCGTGCGCATGGGCAATCCAACGTGGGAAGAGGGGGACGCCGTGGGGGGCGGCTCAGCTTCCTGCGGCAGTGATCAACACGTCAAGACGCAGGACTACGCATACGCACCAGAAGGCGCCGCTTGCCCCATTGATCCGCGTAACGATCAGGTGAATGCGGTCAACGCACCGTCCAGCGGCGCTCCGTGGCGGCTCTGCGGTAGACCTGGGAACCATGCGTCCACGACCTGGTGAAGTCCTGCACTTCTCGGAAGACCCCGCCATCACCGTGTTCCGTCCGCACGTCGCCGCCACCGCCCGCCAGCCGGAGGCGTATGTGTGGGCCGTCGATGATGTCCGCGCGCCGGACTACTGGTTTCCCCGTCAGTGTCCGCGGGCCATGGCCTGGACCGTGCCCGGCACGTCGGAGGACGACCGGGAGCGCATCCTCGGGCCGGGCGGCGGTGAGCGCGTCCATGCGATCGAGTACGGCTGGGTGAAACGGTTCCTGAGTGCTGAACTCTTCGCTTACCGGTTGCCGGCCGCCGCCTTCCGGCCGTTCGGCGAGCCCGTTCCGCACGCCCATGTGGCCATCGAGCCCGTCGAGCCGCTCGGCCCGGCCGAGCCTGTCGGTGATCTTCTCGAGCTCCACCGGGAGGCGGGCATCCAATTGCGCGTGCTCGACAGCCTCTGGGAGTTCTGGGATGCGGTGATCGGCAGCACGCTGGGGTTCAGCGGCATCCGGCTCGGGAACGCGGCGCCGAGGCAGCCGGGGTGACGGCCGGCTGCCGGGGTGTCGTGCCGTGGTCACCCTGTTCGCCGCCGCAGAGGCGACACGCGTACCCACCTGGGTTTGACTGGGGGACATGATCCGCCTCGACCGGGTGCGTACGGCGTGTCGCCGAATCGCCGCGGCGCTGGGCCTGGTGGCGATGGTGGTCACGGCCGGCTGTACCGGTCCGCGGGCGCTCACCGTGGAGTTGCCCGATGGCACCGTTTCGCCGTCGCCCATGGCCAGTGCTCCGCCGCCGCAACCCCCGCCGCAGCTCACGCAGGCCAAGGTGGACGCGGCGGTCGACCGGCTCGACGACGTGGTCCGCAGCGCCATGCGGCGGACAGGCGTGCCAGGTGTGGCCGTCGGGGTCGTTCACCGCGACCGCGTGGTCTATCTGAAGGGCTTCGGCACGCGCAGGGTCGGACAGCCGGGCACGGTCGACGCCGACACCGTGTTCCAGCTCGCCTCGGTGTCGAAACCGCTCGCGTCCACCGTCGTCGCCGGAGCCGTCGGCCGCAAGACGGTCGGCTGGGACGATCCGGTGGTGAAGTACAGCCCCGGCTTCGCGCTCAAGGATCCGTGGGTCACCGGCCATGTGACCATCGCCGACCTGTTCTCGCATCGCAGCGGTCTGCCCGACCACGCGGGCGACCTCCTCGAGGACCTCGGCTATGACCGCGCGTACATCCTCGGCCGTCTGCGCTACGAGCCGCTCGCTCCGTTCCGCGCCTCGTACGCGTACACGAACTTCGGCGTCACCGCGGCCGCGGAGGCGGTGGCCGAGGCGGCGGGGACGAGTTGGGAGGAGCTGTCCGAGCGGGAGGTGTACAAGCCGCTGGGCATGACATCCACCAGCTCTGCCTTCGCCGACTACGAGCGGGCCTCGAACAAGGCCGTCACCCACGTGAAGGTGGACGGCTCCTGGCAGGCCCGGCACGTACGGGACGCGGACGCGCAGAGCCCGGCCGGCGGCGCCAGCTCCACGGCCCGGGACATGACGAAGTGGCTGCGACTGCAGCTCGCCGACGGAAAGTTCGACGGACGGCAGGTCATCGACGCCGCGGCCCTGAACGAGACGCACGTCCCGCACATCCTCTCCCAACCGCCGCCGGCCCTGGCCGGCCGATCCGGGTTCTACGGCCTGGGCTGGAACGTCGGCTACGACGACCACGGACGCCTGCGCCTCAGCCACTCGGGTGCCTTCGACCTCGGCGCCGCGACCAACGTCACGCTGCTGCCCTCGGAACAACTCGGCATCGTCGTCCTCACCAACGGCCGGCCCGTCGGCGTCCCCGAGGCGATCGCCGCCGACTTCTTCGACATCGCGGGCACCGGCCGTCCCACGGTCGACTGGCTGGGCTTCGTCGGCCGCATCCTGCAGCAGCAGGAGGAGGCCGAACGCTCGCGGACCGACTACTCGAGACCCCCGGCGGACCCCAGGCCGGCCCGGGCGAACAGCGCCTACGCGGGCACCTACGCCAACGACTTCTACGGCCCGATGACGGTGAGCACCGAGGACGGCACCCTGGTCATACAACTGGGCCCGAAGAAGACGAAGTTCCCCCTTCGGCACTACGACGGCGACACCTTCAGCTACGAGACCACCGGCGAGAACGCGTCCGGCCTGTCCGGCGTCACGTTCACCGCGAACTCCGACGGCGAGATCACCAAGGTCCGCGTGGAGGCGCTCGACGAGAACGGGCTCGGTACTTTCACCCGGAGTTGAGCGGCCGGTCGCGGCCCAACGTCGGGCGGGGTTCCGCAATGCGTCGCGCACGGAGTCTTGTGAAGACGGGCACTCCTTCCTTACTTTCCAGTAAGTCCAGGAGAACAAGAACGTTGTTCACGTTCTGCTTGTCATGCCTCCAGCAACGGAAGGACCGACGATGCCCGTCCCCAGATCCCGGCACGTCTGCACCATGGCCGCCGCCCTCGCCTTGGCTCTCGCCGGGCTTTCGACGGCGACCGCCGTACCCACCGCACCCGCCGCGTCCCCGCAGCAGAGCGCAGAGGGCCTGCGCGAGGTCATGTTCGTCGGCAACAACTGGGACGGCACCGCCGACGTCATCGAGTCCCGGGGCGACTTCGCCAGGATCGGCCGTATCAACGTCATTCCGGACAAGGACGAGCGTCTCACCGAGATCTACCTCAACCCCATCAAGCTGGCCTACTTCCTCGGGGTACGGCACGGGCCCGGCGAGGGGCACGACCAGTTCGTCGACGACATGTACTCGCCCCCCGACGGGTCGGCCGTCGTCGTGTCCCGCCCGAGCTTCGCCGATGTCGTGTCGATCGACCTCGCCACGGGCCGGATCAAGTGGCGCTTCCCGGTGTCGGGTTACCGCTCGGACCACATGGCGGTGTCCCCCGACGGCACCCGTGTCGCCGTCTCGGCCTCCACGGCGAACACCGTGCACGTGCTCGACATCGACACCGGCAAGCAGCTCGGTTCGTTCGCAACCGGCGACAAGCCCCATGAGAACGTCTTCACGGACGGCGGGAAGTACGTCTGGAACATGTCGATCGGCGAGGTCATCACGGCCCTCGACGATCCGGCGTTCGACTGGACGAAGGGCGACCGCCGCATCACCGTCGTCGATGCGGACACCTTCGAGCAGGTCAAGGTCATCGACATGCGGGAGCGGCTCGACGCCTTCGGCCGTGAGGACCTCTCCGACGCGGTCCGCCCGGTCGCCTTCACGCCCGACGAGTCGACGCTCTACTTCCAGGTCTCGTTCTTCAACGGGTTCGTCGAGTACGACGTCGCGTCAGACAAGGTCACCCGCGTCAAGACCCTCCCGAAGAACGCCGCGACCAGCGAGGATCGCACCACCTGGGTCAACGACTCCCGTCACCACGGTATGTCGATGAATCCACAGGGCACCAAGCTGTGCATCGCCGGAACGATGGACGACTACGTGACGGTCGTCGACCGGGAGTCGCTCCAGGAAGGGCCGCTGGTGACCGCCTCGAAGCCGTACTGGGCGACGGTGAGCGGCGACGGAAAGTCCTGCGTCGTCTCCGAGAGCGGTGCCGACCAGGTCACCGCCATCGATTTCTCGACCGGCCGGAAGGTCGCGTCCGTGCCGGTCGGCGACCATCCTCAGCGCGTGCGGCTCGGCCATGTGGCGGCGGGCTGGACGGGCCCCTCCGAGGGCTGACCCGAACCCGTCCTGCCCGGCACGTCCTGGACGGCGGGCTCAGAACTCGACGGGGTCGCGGACGATCGGGCAGGTCATGCAGTGTCCGCCGCCGCGGCCCCGGCCGAGTTCGGCGCCGACGATGGTGATGACCTCGATGCCGGCCTTGCGCAGCAGCGTGTTCGTCTGGGTGTTGCGGTCGTAGGTGAAGACGACGCCCGGCTCGAGGGCGACGGCGTTGTTGCCGCTGTCCCATTGCTGCCGCTCGGAGGCGTAGACGTCGCCGCCCGTCTCCACGACCCTCAGCTCGGGCAGTCCGAGGGCCTTGGCGACCACGTCGACGAAGGGGCGGGAGCCCTCGTCGGTGAGCTCGAAGCCCGGGGCCTTGTCGCTCGGCCGCAGGGAGAAGGTGTGGACGCCGTCCATGATGGTCGGGTACAGCGTCACCAGGTCGCGGTCGGCGAAGGTGAAGACGGTGTCCAGGTGCATGGCGGCCCGCAGTTTCGGCATGCCTGCGACGATCACGTGCTGGGCGGCGCCCTGGCGGAACAGCGCGGCGGCGACCTGCGTGATGGCCTGGCGTGAGGTGCGTTCGCTCATGCCCATCAGGACGACACCCTTGCCGACTGGCATGATGTCGCCGCCCTCGAACGTCGCCTGGCCCCAGTCGCGTTCGGGGTCTCCCCACCACACCGTGGAGCCGGCGAAGTCCGGGTGGAAGGTGTAGATCGCCTTCATCAGGAGGGTCTCGTCGTGCCGGGCGGGCCAGTACAGCGGGTTGAGGGTGAGGCCGCCGTACAGCCAGCAGGTCGTGTCGCGGGTGTAGAGGGTGTTGGGCAGGGGCGGCATGAGGTACTCGCGTCCGCCGAGGGACTCCCGCGCCAGGCCGAGATGGGCGGAACGGAACTCCTCCGGCAGATCGACGGTGGCGAGCCCCCCGATCAGGTACTCCGTGAGCTGTGCGGGGTCGAGCGTCTCGAGGAAGGCGCGCGTGTCGTCGACGAGACCGAGCCCCACTTCGTTGGGAGTGATCTTGCGGTCGAGCAGCCAGGTCTTCGCCTCGGGGATCGCCAGCGTCTGGGCGAGCAGATCGTGCAGCTCGACGACGTCGACGCCGCGCCCGCGCAGCTTGTTGACGAAGTCGGCGTGGTCCCGCTGGGCGTTCTCCACCCACATCACATCGTCGAACAGCAGGTCGCCGGCGTTGGTGGGGGTGAGTCTGCGGTGCGCGAGTCCGGGTGCGCACACCAGGACCTTGCGCAGCGTGCCGACCTCGGAGTGGACGCCATAGGCCGGTGAGGTCGTCCGGGTGGTGTCGTGGCTTGTCACGGGGGTGCCCTTTCTGGACGTACGAAGGGGGGCGCGGGGACGCGGTCGGACGGCCGGTCAGAGGCTGATCCATCCCATGGCCAGCGCGATGACGCCCATCACGGCCCCGGCCACGGAGACGGCGAGGATGACCAGTTCGCCCGGTGAGAAGAGCCGTCTGCCCTGCTCGCGGCGGGCCATCACGAACAGCACCGTGGCGGGCGCGTAGATGATGAACGACACCAGGAGGTACTTCGGACCTGCGGCGTAGAGCAGGAACAGGGTGTAGAGCGTGGCGAGCACGGCCACGACGATGTTGGCGGCCGAGCCCTCACGCCGTCCGGCCGAGCCCTCGCCCCGTCCGTCGCCGGACCGTCGCGCCCCGACGACCTTGACGGCGAAGGCCGCCGCGAGCAGGAACGGGATCAGGGTCAGGGCGCTGGTCAGATCGAGGGCGAAGTTGAACGCGTCCGCGGAGAACAGGGTGACGACGAGGACGATCTGGACGAGGACGGTCGTCATCAGCAGCGCCGGCACGGGCACGTCGGCGTCGGTGGCGCGGCGCAGGAACCGGGGCATGTCGTTGTCCAGCGCGGCCACGTACAGCACCTCGGCCGCCATCAGGGTCCAGGCGAGGTAGGCCCCGAGCACGGAGACGATGAGCCCCACGCTGACGAAGGCCTTGCCCCAGGTGCCGACCGCGCTCTCCAGCACGCCGGCCATGGAGGGCTGGCGCAGATCGGCGATCTCGCTCATCGGCATGATGCCGTACGACACGATCGTGACCGACGCGAAGATGGCGAACACGCTCAGGAACCCCAGCACCGTGGCGCGCCCGACGTCCTCGCGCCGTTTGGCGTGGCGGGAGTAGACGCTGGCGCCCTCCACACCGAGGAACACGAAGACCGTGGCCAGCATGGTGCCTTTGACCTGCTCGAACAGTGAACCCGCGTAGTCGGCGCCGCGGAAGTTGTCGGCGAAGACCTGGGGGTCGAGATAGAACAGCGCGATGATGACGAAGACCACGATCGGGACGACCTTGGCCACGGTGACGATCCGGTTGATGGCCGCTGCTTCCTTGACGCCCCGTTTGATCAGGAAGAAGAACGACCACAGGCACAGCGAGGAAAGCACCACCGCGAGGACGGTGTCGCCCTCGCCGAGAGCGGGCGCGACGGCGCCGATCGTCGACATGATGAGCACCCAGTACGTCACGTTACCGACGCAGGCGCTGGCCCAGTAGCCGAATGCCGAGAAGAAGCCCAGGTATTCGCCGAAGCCCGCCTTGGCGTAGGCGTAGACGCCGGAGTCGAGGTCGGGTCTGCGGATCGCGAGCATCTGGAAGACGAAGGCGAGCATGAGCATGCCGGTGCCGGCGATCGCCCAGGCGATCAGCGCACCGGCCACCCCGGTCTCCTCGGCGAAACGGGCCGGAAGCGAGAAGACACCCGCGCCGACCATCGAGCCGACGACCATCATGGCGAGGGTCAGCAGCGACAGCTTGGCCGGCTGCGGCGGGGCTTGGGTGTCGGTGTCCGATTCGGTGTGGGTCATGTCCGTCCTACTGGTGCAGCCGGAGTTCCCGGGTCGCTGCTAGGTGTGGTGACGGGCCTGTCGGCACCTCCCCGCCGCAGAGATATTAGCGAGCAACATGGTGAAATGTCGCGATAGTCCGTTTGGCGCGCGGCGGTCCACCCGGGAACAGCCGATCGAACGAGAGCCGCGCCCCCACGGCGACCAGACCAACTCCGCTCCCTCCTTGCCCCCTTGACGCTCAGGAGGAACCCTCCTACCGTCTGGTCGACTTCCCGGACCATGTCCGATATTTCGAACTACGAGGTACCTACGAGCCGTTAGGCCTTCCCTCCTTCCCATGTCGTCGAAGGGACTCGACCCGACATGAGCCGCATCAGCCGCGCCCGTTCCAGATCCGATGGTCCCGGACCCCTGACCAGTAACGCAGCGACAGCCACGACCCTCGCCCCGCCCCTTCCCCGCGCCCGCCTGCTGGCGGCCACACTGGTGGCGTGCCTGCTCGCCGCACTGCTCGCCGCCGTGCCCGCGCGAGCGGCAGTGGCGGCGGACGGTCTCGTCGTCCACTACCCGCTCGACCAGACGAGCGGCACGACCGCCACCGACGCCTCGGGCCACGACCGCAACGCGACCGTGAACGGCGACGCCACCTGGCTGGGCGGTGAGGGCCTGAGCCTGGACGGCACGGACGACTACGTCCGGCTGCCCGACGACCTGATGCGGGACCTCACCTCGATCACCGTGTCGGTGCAGGTCCGCATCGCCGACGACCAGGCCACGCCGTACTTCATCTGGGGCCTGGGCAACAGCTCCGGCAGCAGCGGCAACGGCTACCTCTTCACCACCGGTGACACCTACCGGACGTCGATCGCCACCGGCAACTGGTCTACGGAGCAGACGGTGTCGGCCGGACGCAACCTGGCGCGCAACGTCTGGAAGACACTCACCTACACGCTCAGCGGCGGCACCGCCGTGCTCTACGAGGACGGCGCCGAAGTGGCCCGCAAGACCGGGGTGACCATCACGCCCGCCCAGATCGGCGGCGGCACGACGACGGCGAACTACCTGGGCCGCTCCCTCTACAGCGGCGACCGCTATCTCAAGGGCCAGGTGCGCGACTTCCGGCTGTACGACCGGGCCCTCACGGCGTCCGAGGTCGCCGAGACAGGCGGCGTCTCCGACGCGGAACGCGTGTCGCGTGACATCGCGGCCCTGGACCTCGGCGACACCTCGTCGGTCACCGAGGACCTCACCCTCCCGGCGACCGGGCCGAACGGATCCGCCATCACCTGGTCGTCCAGCGACGCGAACGTCGTGAGCGCGAGCGGAGCCGTCACACGGCCCGTGCCCGGCAGCGGCCCCGCGACCGTCGTGCTCACCGCGACCGTGACGAGCGGAGAGGCGAGCGCCCAGAAGGAGTTCACCGTCGTGGTTCCCGAGGACCTCACGGCGCAGGAGAAGGTGGCGGAGGCCGCCGATGCCCTGAAGGTCTGGGATGCCGACGACATCCGCGGCAACATCACCCTCCCGACCAGCGGCCTGCACGGTACGCGCGTCTCATGGAAGTCGACGGACAGGAAGACCGTGACCGAGACCGGCGAGGTACACCGCCCCGCACACGGCGAGCCGCCGGCACCGGTCAAGCTCACGGCGACGGTGCGGCTCGGGGACGAGCAGGCCAAGAGGCGCTTCGACCTGACCGTCCGTCCGCTGCCGAAGAAGGAACCGCTGGAGGGCTACATCTTCAGCTACTTCGCCGGTGAGAGGTACGCCGACGGAGAGCAGATCTACTTCGCCGCGAGCCGCGGCAACGACCCGCTCCACTGGGACGACCTCAACGGCGACAAGCCAGTGCTCACGTCGTCCTTCGGCGAGAAGGGCGTACGCGACCCGTTCGTCGTCCGCTCGCCCGAGGGCGACAAGTTCTACCTCATCGCCACCGACCTGAAGATCAACGGTGGCAGGGGCTGGGACTACGAGATGCGGCACGGCAGCAAGTACATCGAGGTCTGGGAGTCGACGGACCTGGTCCACTGGTCCGAGCAGCGCCATGTGCGGGTCTCCGGGGACACCGCGGGCATGACGTGGGCGCCCGAGGCGACGTACGACGAGAAGCTGGGCGCGTACGTCGTGTACTGGGCGTCCAACCTCTACAGCGCCGACGACCCGGGCCACACGGGAACCACGTATCCGCGCATGATGTACGCGACCACCCGCGACTTCCGCACCTTCACCGAGCCGAAGGTGTGGAACGACCCGGGTGCCGGGGTCATCGACTCGACGGTGGTCCGGGACGGGGACTACTTCTACCGGTTCACCACGGACGACAAGGTCGTCGGCTCCTGCACGCGTGACATCGTCCTGGAACGCTCCCGGTCCCTCACGGCGGTCGATCTGCCCGACACCGAGCCGCGCAACTGGCAGCTGGTGGACGACTGCATCAGGACCGGCGTCGGCACGGACTGGGTCGAGGGCCCGACCGCCTTCAAGTCCAACACCGACGACACCTGGTACGTCTTCATGGACGAGACACCGCGGCGCGGCTACGTACCCTTCACGACGCCGAGCCTCGAGAACCCCGAATGGAGCATCCCGGCCGAGTACGAGCTGCCCAGCCGCCCCCGGCATGGCACGGTCCTGCCCGTCACGAAGGCGGAACTCGACCGGGTCCGGGCGGCCTTCACGCCGGCGCCGTAAGCCCCCGGGGATGCAACCGGCCGCGGCGTCCGTGACGCTCCTCGCGGGCCTTCGGGTGCCGCGGCTCCGGGTCGTATCGTCCTGTGCATGGAGCCAGTACGCGCGGTCCTGATCGATATCGACGGTGTGCTCACGGTCTCGTGGAAGGCGCTGCCCGGCGCGGTCGAGGCGCTGCGGCAGGTCCGCGCGTCCGGGGCGGCCGTCAGCCTGATCACCAATACGACGTCCCGTACGCGCGCCTCGATGGCGGACGCCCTCGCGGCGGAGGGCTTCCCCGTCGGCGCCGAGGACATCCTCACCGCGCCCGCGGTGACCGCGGCGTATCTCGCGGAGCACTTTCCCGGCGCACGGTGTGCCCTGCTGAACAGCGGTGACATCCGCGAGGACCTCGTCGGCGTCACGGTCATCGACGAGGACGACGCGGACGCCGTCCCGGACGTCGTCGTCGTGGGCGGCGCCGGTCCCGAGTTCGACCACGCCTCGCTCAACCGGGTCTTCGGCCACCTCCAGCGGGGAGCGCGGCTCGTGGCCATGCACCGCAATCTGTACTGGCGTACCGACCAGGGACTGCAGCTGGACACGGGGGCGTATCTGCTCGGCCTGGAGCGGGCCGCGCGTACGGAGGCCGAGATCACCGGAAAACCGGCGCCGGCGTTCTTCGAGACGGCGCTGGCACGCCTCGGCGCGCGTCCCGGCGAGGCGCTGATGGTCGGCGACGACATCGAGTCCGACGTGCTCGCGGCGCAGCGCACCGGGATCACCGGCGTCCTGGTCAAGACGGGCAAGTACCTGCCCGAGACCCATCGGGCGGCGAGCGGCACGCCCGATCACGTCCTGGATTCGTTCGCGGACGTGCCCGCCCTGCTGGACCGGCTGTCCTCGGCTGGCGCGCGATGATCGCGCTGGTCACCGGCGCGTACCGGGGGATCGGCCCGTCCTGGGATCAGGCGGGCAGGCGGCGGACCTTCACGGTGTTGTCGGTCCGGGTGGTCGGCTGACCGTCAGGGCCGTTCTGGATGCGCTCGTGCTCCTCGCTGAGCAGTACCTCCCACTGCCCGTCCGCGAGGCCGAGAGCCTCGATGACCTCATCCGTCGTCGGGAAGTGCACGTCGGGGTGGGGATGCTGCTCCCAGGCCGGGAATCCGGCGTGTCCTTCGATGAGGAGGACTCCGCCGGGCGCAACGGCCGAGGCGGCGTTCCGCAGGATCTTCTCGCGCGGCATCTCGACGGGCGAGTGCAGGAACTGCGCTGATACGAGGTCGTAGGTGCCGGCCGGGAAGGACGTGGCCAGGTCGTGCTGCTGCCAGTCGATGCGGTCGGCGACGCCCTCGGCTGCCGCGTGCGCGGCGGCGCGGTCGAGGGCGAGGCGGGAGATGTCAACGGCGGTGACCTGCCAGCCCTGCTTGGCCAGCCAGATCGCGTCGGCGCCCTCACCGCAGCCCAGGTCGAGGGCCCTGCCCGGCTCGAGTCCCGCGGTCTCCTGGACCAGTACGACGTTGGGCTTGCCGCTCCAGATGCGGTCGCTCTGGGCGTAGCGGGCCTCCCAGAACTCCTCGGCCGAGAGGTTTTCGTCAGTCATCCGCGTGTCTTCCTTCGTGTCGTGCGACTCGTGCATGCCCTGGCCCGTGGTGTCCGGTGACCTGGTGCACCCGTCTCCGTCTTCCGTCTTGTCTTCGCCGCCTCGACCATGCGCCCGGCATCGTCCCAGGCACAAGAAATGTTGCCGGTCCGGCAAACCGGTCTGCGGCCTAGCTTGACAAAATACGTTGCCGAGTCGGCAAATGAAGAGATGACGGACGACGACGACCTCGCGAGTGTCCTCACCGCGGTGGGCCCCCGCCTGCGCGCGCTGCGCAAAGAGCGAGGCACCACGCTGGCCCAGCTCAGCGAGACCACCGGAATCTCGCTGAGCACGCTGTCCCGTCTGGAGTCGGGGCAGCGCAGACCCAGCCTCGAACTCCTGCTTCCGCTGGCGAGGGCGCACGGTGTCCAACTGGACGAACTGGTCGGCGCCCCGCCCACCGGGGATCCGCGCATCCACCCGCGGCCCTTCACCCGCAACGGCAGGACCTTCGTACCGCTGACCCGCCACTCCGGCGGCGCGCAGGCCTACAAACTGATCATCCCGCCCGGGGACCCCGACGACCCACTGCCCGAGCAGCGCGTACACGAGGGCTACGACTGGCTCTACGTCCTCTCCGGCCGGCTGCGGCTGGCCCTGGGCGAGCACGATCTCGTCCTCACCGCCGGAGAGGCCGCCGAGTTCGACACGCGCACACCGCACGTGTTCACCAACGCCGGTCCCCAACCCGTCGAGCTGCTATGCCTGTTCGGCCCTCAGGGCGAGCGCATGCATGTGCGCGCCCGCCCCAAGGGCCGCTGAGCCCGGCGGTCGGTACGGGACCGGGGCCGGGTCGTACGTGACGCCGGGTTGGGAGCGCGGTCAGCTGCCGGGGCGCTCGGCCGCGGCCAGAGCCGCTCGCAGCGTCGCGGCGTCGGCGCTCGCCCCGGGGTCGTCCATCGAGATCCCGAGGCCCTGCGGGTTCTTCGCGTAGGGAACGACGTACGCGGGCGTGTCGCGCTGGAAGCGCCAGCTGTCGGCCAGCGTCCCCGCGTCGACGGCGTCGTAGCCGAGGAGGTTGAGCAGCTCCGCCGCGGAGGTCTTGGCCTCGGGGTCGTCGCCCGCGATCGGCAGGGCCGAGCGGTCGGGAGCACCGGATGGCCGGGCGAGCGAGGCCAGATGCCTGAAGAAGATGTTGTTGAAGGCCTTGACCACCTTGGCGTCGGGCAGATGCCGCTGGAGCAGCTCGCTGGTGGTGGCCTCCTCCGCGTCCAGCTCGGGGATGCGCCCGTCGCGCTCGGGATAGTAGTTGTCCGTGTCCAGCACGATCTTGCCGGTCGTCGGTTCCACCGGGACCTGGCGGTAGTTCTTCAAGGGGACGCTGACCACCACCCAGTCCCCCGCGGCCGCCGCCTCGGCGGGCGTCGCGGCGCGCGCCCGCGGCCCGAGCTCCGCCACCAGGTCCGCCAGTGTCTCGGGTCCACGTGAGTTGCTGAGCACCACGTCGAGGCCTGCGTCAACCGCGAGCCTGGCCAGGGTGGAGCCGATGTTTCCACTGCCGATCAATCCGAGAGTCGCCATACGAGCGGCAACCTGGCCCGCGGCTCTCGTATTCCGCGGATGCCGCATGCCGGTCCGGATGCCGGTCAGAACACCGAAAGCCCCGTCAGCGTCGTGAACCTGTCCAGGGCCGCGACCCCCGCCACCGAGTTGCCGCGTTCGTCGAGGCCGGGGCTCCATACGCACAGGGTGCAGCGGCCTGGGACGACGGCGATGATGCCGCCGCCGACGCCGCTCTTGCCGGGCAGGCCCACGCGGTAGGCGAAGTCGCCGGCCGCGTCGTAGGTGCCGCAGGTGAGCATGACCGCGTTGACCTGTTTGGCCTGGCTGCGGGTGAGCAGGTTCGAGCCGTCGGCGCGGACCCCGTGGCGGGCCAGGAACCCGGCGGCGAGGGCGAGATCGGCGCAGGACGCCTCGATGGAGCACTGCCGGAAGTACTGGTCCAGGAGCACCGGGACCGGGTTGCTGATGTTGCCGTAGGACGCCATGAAGTGGGCCAGGGCGGCATTGCGGTCGCCGTGCGCGGACTCGGACGCGGCGACGGACTCGTCGAAGGTCAGATCCGGATTGCCGCTCTCTGCGCGCAGGAACTCCCGCAGGGTGCCGACCGTGTCACCGGTCAGGGACTGGAGGCGGTCGGTGACGACGAGGGCGCCCGCGTTGATGAACGGATTGCGCGGGATGCCGTTCTCGTACTCCAGCTGCACCAGGGAGTTGAAGGGATTGCCGGACGGCTCGCGGCCGACGTGTTCCCACAGCTCCTCGCCCTCGCGGGACAGGACGAGCGCGAGAGTGAACGCCTTGGTGATGGACTGGGCGGAGAACGGCTGCCGCCATTCGCCGACGCCGTACACCGTGCCGTCGAGCTCCGCGACGGCCATGCCGAAGCGGCGCGGATCCACCGACGCGAGGGCGGGGATGTAGTCGGCGGGCCTGCCGCGTCCTGGCGTGCTCGCGATACCGGCTGCGATGCGGTCCAGGACCGGCTTGAAGGTCGAGGAGGTCGATGAGGGGGGCGAGGGCGCCGTCACGGTCACTCCGGCTTCGTACGGTGGTGTGGCGCGGCGGATGCGCCCCGCGGGAGGGAGCCCGCGGGGCGCATGCACTGCGCGCGTGTTCGAATCACAGGCCCATTCTGCCGCCGCCCGAGGGCACCGGCATGTGAGCCGACTCGGCGACCGGGGACCGGTTCAGCCCGGCAGAGGCACGTCGGCGCCCGCGCCCGCGCCGGCGCCCGCGACCCGCTCCGGGCTGAGCAGCGCGGCGAGCCGGTCGGCGGGCAACAGGCCCTTCTCCAAGACGAGTTCGGCGACGCCGCGCCCGGTCGTGAGAGCTTCCTGCGCGATAGCGGTGGCCGCGGTGTAGCCGATGTGCGGGTTGAGCGCGGTGACCAGGCCGATGGAGTTCTCGACGGAGGCGCGCAGCACGTCGGTGTTGGCGGTGATGCCCTCGACGCAGCGCTCGGCGAGCGTCAGGCAGGCGGCGCGGAGGTGGGTGATGCTCTCGGACAGGGAGTGCAGGATGATCGGCTCGAAGGCGTTGAGCTGGAGCTGTCCGGCCTCGGCGGCCATGGTGATGGCGACGTCGTTGCCGATCACCTCGAAGGCGACCTGGTTGACGACCTCGGGAATCACGGGGTTGACCTTGCCGGGCATGATGCTCGAACCGGCCTGTACCGGCGGCAGGTTGATCTCATTGAGGCCCGCACGCGGACCGGAGGAGAGCAGCCTGAGGTCGTTGCAGCTCTTGGAGAGCTTGACCGCGATCCTCTTCAGCACGCCCGACATCTGGACGAAGGCACCGCAGTCCTGGGTCGCCTCGACCAGGTTCGCGGCCGTGACCAGCGGAAGACCGGTGATCTCGGCGAGATGGCGGCGCGCCGACTCGGCGTATCCGGCGGGCGCGTTGAGGCCGGTGCCGATCGCGGTGGCGCCGAGGTTGATCTCGTGGATCAGCTCGACGGCCTCGGCGAGGCGGCTGCGGTCCTCGTCCAGCATGACCGCGTACGCCGAGAACTCCTGGCCGAGCGTCATGGGTACAGCGTCCTGCAGCTGCGTACGGCCCATCTTCAGCACGTCGCGGAACTCGACGGCCTTGCGGGCGAAGGCGTCCTGCAGCACGGCCATCGCCTTCAGCAGCCCGCGGACCGCGAAGACCGTCGCGATCTTGACGGCGGTCGGGTAGACGTCATTCGTCGACTGGCCGAGATTGACGTCCTCGTTCGGGTGCAGGTGCTGGTACTCGCCCTTGGCATGGCCGAGCAGCTCCAGCGCGCGGTTGGCGACGACCTCGTTGGCGTTCATGTTCGTCGAGGTGCCGGCGCCGCCCTGGATGACGTCGACGACGAACTGGTCGTGCAGCTTGCCGTCCCGTATCTCGCGGCAGGCCTCGACGATGGCGGCCGCCTTCTCGGGAGCCAGCAGGCCGAGCTCCTCGTTCGCGCGGGCGGCGGCCTCCTTGACGGCGGCGAGAGCGTCGATCAGGTGCGGGTAGGCGGAGATCGGCGTGCCCGTGATGGGGAAGTTCTCCGTGGCGCGCAGGGTGTGGATGCCCCAGTACGCCTCGGCGGGGACGTCGCGGTCCCCGAGCAGATCGTGTTCGCTGCGGTGGGCTGCGGCGGTCATGTCGGTGAGGGTCTTCCTGTAGGAGGTACGGGAGTTGGGTGGACGTACGCCGGCGCCGCTGAGGCTCAGACTTGCGTGGCGCCCGGCATGGTGACCGCGAGCGCGTCGGGGGCGAGCGCGGGCGCGGGCCGGATGTCGCCCACCACCGCGCCACCACCGAGCAGCGGCGCGGTCGCGAACTGCGCGAGTGCGACGGGGTCGACGCCGCAGCGGGTGAGGGCGGCCGCGGCCACCGGTACGCGTGCCCGGTCCGCGCCGTCGGCGATCTTCACCGCGACGGCCCGGCCGTCCGGCAGCGCCGCGACCTGCACACCCTCGAAGCCGTCCTTGGTGAGCAGCCCCGGCACGGCCCGCATCAGCGAGGCCACGTCGCGTCCGGATCCCGATGCCATCTCGGCGTGTTCGCGCATCGCGTCGGCCACGCGCGCCTCGGGGGTGCCCGGCGCGGCCGTCGTGATCCGGGCCGCGGCGCGCGCGAGCCCGTGCAGCGAGACGGCGAACAGGGGCGCGCCGCAACCGTCGACGGTCACCTGGGCCATGCGCTGCCCGGTGAGGTCCTCGACGATCTCCGCGATCGCCTGCTGGAGCGGGTGCCGCGGGTCGAGGTAGTCGTCGAGCGACCAGCCGTTGAGCTTCGCCGTGTACAGCATCGCCGCGTGCTTGCCCGAGCAGTTCTGGGCGAGCCGGGACGCCAGCCGCCCTTCGCGCACCCAGGCGTCCCGCACGACGGGGTCGAAGGGCAGGTCGGGCACGTTGCGCAGGTCGTCCTCGCCGAGGCCGGCCAGTTCCAGGATTCGCCGGGTCCCGGCGAGGTGGCGTTCCTCGCCGGAGTGGCTGGCGGCGGTCAGCGACAGCAGCTCGCCGTCGAGCGGCAGCCCGGCCCGCACCATCGCCACGGCCTGCACGGGCTTGAGCGCGGAGCGCGGGTAGAAGGCGGCCTCGATGTCACCGAGGCCGAACTCCACGGCTCCGTCGGCGCCCAGGACGACGACCGAGCCATAGTGGACGCCTTCGACGACCCCACCGCGGACGAGGTGGGCGACAGGGGCGTGGCGGGGCTCCCGGATCTCAGGAGCCTCGGCCACTGAACTTCCGTACAGCACTGCGTGGTTCACACATTCACCTTGGGGGACTTGCTACGGGCGACCCGTCCGCGTACGCCGTACCAGCCGGCCACCAGGGCCGCCACGATCAGCGGCAGGCACATCACCGTGGTGCGTCCGGCGCCGCCGTCGGCGTACATCAGGACGAGCACGGAGGCGAGGAAGGCCAGCGTGACGATCTCGGTGAACGGCGAGCCGGGCAGCCGGTAACCGGGCCGGGCCAGCTCGCCGTTCTGCGTCTTCCGCCAGAACAGCAGGTGGCAGATCATGATCATGCCCCAGGTGGCGAGGATGCCGATCGCCGCGAAGTTCAGCACGATCTCGAAGGCGTCGGCAGGCACCACGAAGTTGAGGCCGACACCGAGGACGCAGACGCCGCTGGTGAGCAGGATGCCGCCGTACGGGACGTGGCTGCGGCTCATGACGCCGGTGAACTTCGGCGCGGAGCCGGACATCGCCATGGAGCGCAGGATGCGGCCGGTGGAGTACAGACCGGAGTTGAGCGACGACATGGCCGCGGTGAGCACGACGAGGTTCATCACACCGCCCGCCGCCGGGACGCCGATGTTGGACAGCACGGTCACGAAGGGGCTCTCGCCCGCGGTGTACGACGACCAGGGCAGCAGCATCGACAGCAGCACCACGGAGCCGACGTAGAAGAGGCCGACGCGCCACATGATGGAGTTGATGGCCTTCGGCATGATCTTCTCGGGGTTCTGCGTCTCGCCTGCCGCGACGCCGACCAGTTCGACGGAGGCGTAGGCGAAGACGACGCCCTGGATGATCAGCAGCATGGGCAGCAGGCCGTGGGGGAAGACACCGCCGTGGTCGGTGATCAGGGACGGGCCCGGGGTGGTGCCGTCGACGGGGTGCTGGGTGACCAGCAGGAAGATGCCGATACACATGAAGATCACGAGGGCGCCGACCTTGACGATGGCGAACCAGAACTCCAGTTCGCCGAAGATCTTCACCGAGATGAGGTTCACGGTCAGCACCACGGCGAGCGCGATGAGCGCGATCACCCACTGCGGGATGTCGGAGAACATGCCCCAGTAGTGCGTGTAGGTGGCCACCGCGGTGATGTCGGCGATGCCGGTGGTCGCCCAGTTGAGGAAGTACATCCAGCCGGCCGTGTACGCGCCCTTCTCGCCGAGGAACTCACGGGCGTACGACACGAAGGCGCCGGACGACGGCCGGTACAGGACGAGTTCGCCGAGCGCCCGCACGACGAGGAAGGCGAAGACGCCGCAGACGGCGTATGCGACGAAGAGGGATGGGCCTGCGTCGGCGAGGCGGCCACCTGCGCCGAGGAAGAGCCCGGTGCCGATGGCGCCGCCGATGGCGATCATGTTGACGTGCCGGGACTTCAGCGACTTGCTGTAGCCCGCGTCTCCGGCGTCGACGTGACCGGCTCCGGCGTGCGTGGCCGACGCTTCGGACCGTATGCCGTCTTCCTGAAGGGACTGCTCGCTCACGCCTCGGGTCCGCCTTCCGTGGGTGTGTCCGTGCGCGGGGGGCGCACGATGTCGGTGAGGGTCGTCTCGACCCGGTCGAGGTGGTGGGACATGGCCTCCACCGCGTCGTGCTCGGAACCGTCGACCAGCGCCTCGACGATCGCGCGGTGCTCGCGGTTGGACTGCTCACGCCGTCCGCCGAGCTCGTTGAGGAACGTCGACTGCCGGGCCAGCGCGTCCCGGATCTCCTCGATCACCTTGCGGAACACGGGGTTCTGGGCCGCTTGCGCGACGGCGAGGTGGAAGAGCGTGTCCATGGCCACCCATGCGGTGGTGTCGGTCTCGCGCTCCATCCGCTCCAGCAGGTGGGCGAGGTGGTCGAGGTCCTCGGGCGTACGGCGCACCGCCGCGTAGCCCGCCACCGGGATCTCGACGTGGCGGCGGACCTCGAGGAGGTCGCTCGCCGCGTAGTCGCCGAACGTGGGGTCCTCGACGGGTCCGTTCGAGATGACGAAGGTGCCCTTGCCGGTGCGCGAGGCGGTCAGGCCCATGGTCTGCAGGGCCCGCAGGGCCTCGCGGAGCACGGGCCGGCTGACCTCGAGCCGGCGGCACAGCTCGGCTTCCGAGGGGAGCTTGTCCCCCACGGCGTACTCACCGCGCTCGATGGCGCTGCGCAGGTGGTTCAGAACCGCTTCCATCGCGCTGACGCGACGGGGTACCGAGCCACCTGTCTGGCTGTCTGACAGGTTCACGGGGGTGATACTCCAGGTGGCCGGAGGAGGCTGTCAAGGGTTTGTATGCGCTGAGGTTAATTTCCATTCATTTCCATGGGTCGTAGGCCTCGGTTCTCCTGGAACAGCCCGCCCGGCCACTCCGGGACGGTCTAGGGCGTGTATCGATAGTGGATCTTCGTCGTGAGATGATCTTGGTTCGTGGCGCGTGGAGATCTGACGGACGAGCAGTGGGCAGTGCTGGAGCCGCTGTTGCCGGCGGGCATCAAGCCCGGCCGGCCACCGGTGTGGAACCGGCGGCAGCTGATCGACGCATACGCTTCCGGGTCCGCACCGGCATCCCCTGGCGGGACATGCCCCAGAAGTACGGGCCGTGGGGCCAGGCGTACGACCTGTTCCGGCGCTGGCAGCGGGACGGCACCTGGCAGCGCATCTTCACCCAGCTCCAGGCCCGGGCCGATGCGAAGGACCTGATCACCTGGGAGATCAACGTCGACTCGACCGTCTGCCGGGCCCACCAGCACGCCGCCGGAGCGAGGAAAAGGGGGCCTTGCAGAAGGAGCCGCCCGGCGGCGTCGCCACAGCCCGACGACCACGGCCTCGGGCGCTCGCGCGGCGGCCTGACCACCAAGCTCCACCTGGCAGTCGAGCAGGGCCAGAAACCCATGTCCATCGTGATCACGGCCGGGCAGCGTGGCGACTCGCCGCAGTTCGAGGCTGTCCTGGGCCGCATTCGGGTGCCCCGGCTAGGGCCGGGCCGGCCGCGCACCCGGCCGGGACGGGTGCGCGCTGACAAGGCGTACGCCTCCCGCAAGAACCGCGCCTACCTCCGCAGACGTGGAATCCGCTGCACCATCCCGGATAAGGCCGATCGGGCCCGCAATCGCAAGAAACGCGGCTCCCGCGGCGGCCGTCCGCCGCAGTTTGACCCGGAGGACTACAAGGCTCGGCACGCGGTCGAGTGCGGCATCAACCGCCTCAAGAGGCATCGGGCCGTGGCGACGAGGTACGACTGTGAGGATGATCGGGTGCCGCCGCGGGCGGCGGTCTGGTCCGAGGTACGACTGGCGCTGATGCCCTGAGCTTGATCTGCCGACTGCCGTCTGAGGCGGTGCGTGCTGCCGCCGGACCGGGTGGGCGTGTCCCGATAGGGGCCTTCGCGACCCACCGTCACAGTCCTGACCGCCGCACCTGGTCCGGCGTCGGCCACCGATGTTCCCGAGGCGCTCAGGAGACAGGCGACCGTGCCCAGCATGACCCAGCCCACCCGTCCCCGTCATCGCACGACCGAACAGTCCGAGGACGTCGTCCTCGGAGTGGACACTCACAAGATGTTCACGTTGCGGCGGTGATCACTACTACGGGAGCCATGCTGGACGCCCGTAGTTTCCCGACGACGCAGGAGGGGGCTACCAGCAGCTCCTGTCCTGGGCACGGGCCTTCGGCCGCCTGCAGCGGGCAGGCGTCGAGTGCACCGGGTCCTACGGTGCGGCGCTGACGCGATACTTGCACCGCGAAGGCATCACGGTCACCGAGGTTAACCAGCCGGACAAGGCCACCCGGCGCCGGCGCGGCAAGACGGACGCGATCGACGCGGCAGCTGCCGCGCAGGCGGTGCTCTCCGGCCGGGCCACCGCCGCGGCCAAGACCACCGACGGTCCGGTGGAGACGATCCGCATGTTCAAGATGGCCAAGAGCTCCGCGATCAAGTCACGCTCGCAGGTGATCAACCAGCTCAAGGCCGTCCTGGTCTCCGCAGACCCAGCCCTGCGGGAGTCGTTGGCCGGCCTGAGCAACCCCAAGCTCATCCAGCGGTGCTCTGAGCTGGAACCCGCAGACGGGACTGCCCCGGCAACTGCAGCTCGCCACACGCTCCGACTGCTGGCCAGACGGATCAAGCACCTCACCGAGGAGGTCAACGACCTCACCGCTCGGATCACCACCGCGATCACTGCATGCGCGCCGAAGCTGTTGGACCGCTACGGCGTTGGCCCGGACACCGCTGCTGCGTTGCTGATAGCGGCCGGAGACAACCCGGACCGGATGGGCAGCGAGGCCTCCTTCGCCGCACTCTGCGGCGTCAGCCCGGTGGAGGCATCGTCCGGCAAGACCCAGCGCCGCAGGCGCAACCGCGGCGGCGACCGCCAAGCCAACTCCGCGCTCTACACAATCGTCCTGGCCCGCCTGCGCTGGGACACCCCCACCCGCACCCATCTCGTCTCGAACGGCGAATCAGCCAGGGCAAGACGCGCCGCGAAGCCATCCGCTGCCTCAAACGCTACGTCGCGCCAGAGATCTACCAGACCATCAACCCGCCCAGGAAGAGCAAAGCCCTGTCGACGGTCATGTAATTCCCCACCTCAAGTGTTTTCGGCGTCAGCTAATTCCCCACCCTTGCCGTCATGTTTCCCCATGGGGACGGCGGTTCGCGAACGGCAGCTCGACCCGCTATGGAGCCGGTCCGTCCGCGCACCCGGATCCCAGCAGACCGAGCCGCTCGAAGCCACGGCGCACGGCGGCCGTCGGCTGGTCGGCTGACGGCCTGGCCGGCTGAGGCGTTCAGAACGGCAGGTTTTCCAGGACGCAGAGCACAAAGCCCGTCGCCGGAATCGCGGCCGCCGAGGCGAGCAGCAGGGTGCGGAAGGCGAAGCCGACGGTGAGAGGGCGGCTGGCGCGGGTGGGGTGCTCGGGATCGTAGTTGAGCTCCACCTGCCCGCTGTATGCCTGGTCGGAGAGGCCCCAGACGGTGACGACCGACGGGATGTCCCGCATCCGCTGCCCGTCGACGGTGGTGAACGTCAACCGGGAGAAGACCCAGAGGCGTCCGCCTTTGTCCCAGATACGCACGTAGCCGGTCACCTTGCCCACCACACCGACCCCGCGCTTGCGCAGCAGCCACAGCGAACGCACCCGCCGAAACACCCGCCACAGCGGAATGCCGCCGACCAGGCCCAGGACGCCACCCACGATCAGGGTTTCTGCGGCCGTGCCGCGGTCCAGGGGGCTGAACAGGCCCAGCAGGAACAGCAGCAGAGCATAGGGCGGCAGTACGTAAGCCATCCTCACCGCCGCTTGCGCTCGCGGACCCAACTGAAGCTGACGCTGCGGCTGCGTCTCCACGCGCACCAACGCATGCCCGTCCGCCACGGGCTCGGTCCTGGCCAGAGCGGCCGTCACCTTCTCCAGGAACGCCGCTGCGGCACGCGCGTTGGGGGCTTGCAGTTCCACGGCCGGCCCCAGGCCCTGCTGCGCGGCATGACCCGGTGCACCGCTGATCGTGATCCGCACTACGCCCGCCGGGGTCAGTTCCGCGGACCGAAGGGCCCGCACCGGCACACTCCATGTCGTTCGGCCCCGGACGATCCGCAGTCGTGCCCCGTTGAACCGGGCCGTGGTGCCGCCTGCTGCCAGCACGGTCTCCGGGCCGCCGGATATCGCGTTCGACATGGGCGGATGATACGCAGCGCGCGATCGCCGCGTCATCGCCAGCGACGTGCCGGGCTTGCCCTTCAGGAGTTCGTCGAGGCGTGGACAACCACGTGATCCCCGCCGATCTCCTCCATGCAAGACCCTGCCGTCAGCCAGTACCTGGGGAATTAGGTGACCGCAGCCTTGGGGAATTACGTGACCGTCCACAAGCCCCCGCCTCAGCCGATTGACATCCATAGGGGCATCAAACTCGCGGTCCGCTACGAGGCAACCGTCCTCGTCGCCGCCATCAACGAATGGCTGTGACCAGCGCCATCGAGAACGATCCAGTAGCGGCGCTTCACCCCGATTTCGGTGCTGCGCACATCTTCCAGAACGCCGCCGTTGCTCTCGATGGTGCGCGCCGAGCCGACGTTGCCATCGTCACAAGTGAGAAGGACGCGGTCCAGACCGAGCCCCGGTGCCTTGAGCAGAACCGCTCCCAGCGCCCACGTGGCCAGTCCACGTCTCCTGGCAGAAGGCCGAATGCTATAGCCGATGTGTCCGCCGCCTTCCAGCAGAAAGGCGTTCAGATAGTGCCGAAGGTCGATGGCCCCCAGGTAGGTCTCGCCGTCGACGATCCACCAGTGGCTGGCGTGGACGCGTCCTTCCTCGACAGGCAGCGACCGGTCTGACTGCTGACGCAGTCGCTCGACCCATGCGGCGAACCCCTCCGGGCTGTCGAGGTCATCGTCAGCAGCCAGACGCAGGCCAGCCCCGTCCTGGTGAGCACCTGGCTGCCACTCGTCGCGCGCCGTGAGCCACGAGGAATGTAGCCGTCCCGTGGGTGCGATCAGTTCAGCCATGCGAGCGACGATAACACCCGCACACCGTACGTGATCAGGCACTTTTTAGGGATCGGGCCCCTGCATCGCCGCGTGGGACACACCGGCTAAGCCGGATGGAGGCCAGATCATCCCATTTCGCCGCGCGTGATCACCACGACCTTGATCCACTTTCGATACACGCCCTAGGGGCGCACTCGCGGATCACGCCCGCCAACCGGGAAAATGGGCCCACAACCGAACGCACAACCGACGCGGAGGAGCGGGCTCATGCAGCACGAGCGGGCGGGGCAGCAGGCCCAGCCAGAGGACCTCATCGATGTCGCCCGGCTGGTGACCGCGTACTACGCGTTGCACCCCGACCCGGCCGAGCCGGGCCAGCGCGTGGCCTTCGGCACGTCCGGCCATCGCGGATCGTCGCTCGCCACGGCGTTCAACGAGGACCACATCGCCGCGACCAGCCAGGCCATCTGCGAGTACCGGGCCCGTCAGGGCACCGACGGGCCACTCTTCCTCGGCGCCGACACCCATGCACTGTCCGAACCGGCCAAGGTGACGGCCGTCGAGGTGTTCGCCGCGAACGGCGTGACGGTGCTCATCGACGCCCACAACGGCTACACCCCCACCCCGGCGGTGTCGCACGCCATCCTCACCCACAACAGCGGCCGCACCGGGCGCCTTGCGGACGGCGTCGTGGTCACCCCGTCGCACAACCCGCCCGCCGACGGCGGCTTCAAGTACAACCCGCCGAACGGCGGCCCGGCCGGATCGGACGCCACCTCCTGGATCCAGGACCGCGCCAACGAGATCATCGCCGGCGGCCTCAAGGAGGTGCGCCGACTCCCCTACACCCAGGCCCTGGCGGCGCCCACCACCGGGCGGTACGACTTCCTCGGCGCGTATGTCGAGGACCTGCCGAGCGTCCTTGACCTGGATGCGGTGCGGGCGGCGGGCGTACGCATCGGCGCCGACCCGCTGGGCGGGGCGTCGGTCGCGTACTGGGGCCGTATCGCCGAGCAGCACCGGCTGGATCTGACGGTGGTGAACCCGCTGACCGACCCCACCTGGCGGTTCATGACGCTGGACTGGGACGGCAAGATCCGTATGGACTGCTCGTCGCCGTACGCGATGGCCTCGCTCATCGAGCAGCGCGACCGCTTCCAGATCTCCACCGGGAACGACGCCGACGCCGACCGGCACGGCATCGTCACCCCGGACGGCGGCCTGATGAACCCCAACCACTATCTGGCCGCGGCCATCGCCTACTTGTACACCCACCGCGACCAGTGGCCCGCCGACACCGGCATCGGCAAGACACTGGTGTCGTCGAGCATGATCGACCGGGTCGCCGCGGACCTGGGCCGTGACCTGGTCGAAGTCCCCGTCGGCTTCAAGTGGTTCGTGGACGGGCTGGTCGGCGGCTCCATCGGCTTCGGCGGCGAGGAGTCGGCCGGAGCGTCGTTCCTGCGGCGCGACGGCTCGGTGTGGACCACCGACAAGGACGGCATCATCCTGGCCCTGCTCGCTTCCGAGATCCTCGCGGTCACCGAGAAGACGCCGTCGGAGCACTACGCGATGCTGGCCGACAGCTTCGGCGAGCCCGCGTATGCCCGTATCGACGCGCCCGCGTCCCGCGAGGAGAAGGCCGTTCTGGCCAAGCTCTCGCCGGAGCAGGTCACCGCGGACACGCTCGCCGGGGAGCCGGTCACCGCCGTGCTCACCGAGGCGCCCGGCAACGGGGCGGCCATCGGCGGCATCAAGGTGACCACGCCCAACGCCTGGTTCGCGGCTCGGCCGTCCGGCACCGAGGACGTCTACAAGATCTACGCCGAGTCGTTCCTGGGCCCTGAGCACCTGGCGCAGGTGCAGGAGGAGGCCAAGGGTGTGGTGTCGGCGGCGCTGGGCAGCTGACGTCGACGCGAAGGGGCCGGGATCTTGCAACCCCGGCCCCACCTGCGGCATTACGACTTTCATCTCACATCCAGTGAGCTCAGCTCAGCTCACGTCGAGGGCCGTGTCGTCGATGACGAACGACGTCTGCAGGACGGAACCCTCGGTGCCGGTGAACTTGAGCGTGACGGTCTGTCCGGCGTAGGAGCTGAGGTCGAAGCTGCGGCGGGTGTAGCCGGTCGCCGCGTTGAGGTTGGAGTAGGTGGCCAGCGTCGACAGGACGGTGCCGCTGCTGTTCACGACCTGGACCTTGAGCGTGTCGTAGGCCGTGCTGGTGGTCGTCTCGGCCGTGTCGACGTGCAGGTAGAAGCTGAGCGTCGCCGAGCAGCCGGACGGGATGGTCACCGACTGGGACAGGGTGTCGGTGTGCGCGGAGCCGTATCCGTTGAGCCAGGCCTTGTACGAGCCGGTACGGGCGGCCTGTCCGGAGTCGTTGGTGATGACGCCGCTGGTGGCGGACCAGGAGGAAGCGGCGGACTCGAAGCCGGGGTTGGCGAGCAGCTGGGCGGCCGTGCAGCTGGTGCCGCCGCCCCCGTCGCCGTCGCCCTCGCCGCCCGACAGCCACTCGGTGGCGTTGAGGGCGAGTTCGGCGTTGGTGCCCGCGGTGTCGTTCCAGCCGTCGTAGAGGGTGTTGCCGGACTGGCCGGTGCCGTCGTCGATGGGTGAGCTGTCGCCCCAGAACGCGACACGTCCGCTGCCGAAGGTGCTCGTCGCGAAGAAGGCGCCGGTGTTGCCCGAATAGCCGGGGCGGTAGACCAGGCCCTTGACGGAGGAGTTGGCGGACGGGCTGAGCGTCACGGTCGTACCGCTGCGGATGATGCTGCCGGTGACCTTGCCGAAGGATCCGTTCAGCACCGGATCGGCGGTGTCCGGGATGGCCTTCGGGTCCTCGCTGCTGATGCTGAGGGAGTCGACGGTGAAGCCGAAGGGGTTGGTGCTGTCGACGCTGTTGTTGGACATCAGGTCGTTGACGACCTCGACGCCGTCGTAGCCGTCGTTGTTGCGGTCGGCGCCGCTGTGGTTCGGGATGACGAAGAGCCCGCCGCCGTTTTGTACGAACCTCATGACGGCTGTCTTTTCGGACGCGCTGAGCAGCAGGTTCGGTTCGGGCAGCACGAAGGTGTCGAAGTTCTGCAGGTCGAGCGCCGAGGAGGTGCCGTAGGTGATGGTGCTGCCGGACGGCAGGGTCTTGAGCGAGTAGTCGCCCGTCTGCTGCAGGGCGACGCCCCAGGAGGAGAGCGCACCGGTCCAGTCGGTCTCCGCCGTGGGCGTGGCGTCCTGGTGAGCGGGTCGGGCTGACTGGTGCTGATGATCCAGTCGGCGTTGCCGGCGGTCTCGGCCTTGGAGTTGTCGAAGAGCACGCGGTGCGGGGTCGCTGCGGCGGCCTGCGTGGATACCGCCGCGGTCGTGCCGGCCGGGGTTGCTCCCACGGCGGCTCCCGCCGTGCCCGCGGACAGCATTCCGCATACGGCCAGGACCGCGGCGGCTGAGAGTCTGTGGCGGGATCTTCTGGATCCGAGCATCCGGCATACCTCCGTGAGGGGTGGGGGAAGGAGCGGTGCGGTGTTGGGTCTTCGCGCGTAGAGAGAGGGGACCGACGGCTCGGTGCGCCACACATTGGGCGGCACGCACAGTACATGACAACGTCTCGCTCGCAACAGGCCCATATGCCCACAGGCCCACAGGCCCCATCGCAGCCGGGGAGGGGAATCCTCGCAAGGTCGGGTCGTTACGCGCCTCGGGCGGCCGGTATGGCGGCGGCGCTGCCGAGCGTGGACCCTTTTCGTGGAGGGGCACAGTCTGGCCGTGCTGCTGTGCTGAAGCTTCCGCATCCGTATGCGGCATGCGGCATCGGGTAGCGGTGGTGAGAGGAGCGGGCGATGCGTGAGATCCTCCCGGCCCTGAGCCGGTGGTACGCGCAGGGGTCGCCGTTCGGGCTGGCCACCGTCGTCTCCGTCAGCCGCAGCGCACCACGCGACCCCGGGGCGTCGATGGCGGTGGGTCCGGGGGACGAGGTCGTGGGCAGCGTGTCCGGTGGCTGTGTGGAAGGCGCCGTGTTCGAGCTGGCCAAGGAGGTCGTGGAGAGCGGCGAGGCACAGCTGGAGACCTTCGGCTACAGCGACGAGGATGCGTTCGCCGTGGGGCTGACCTGCGGCGGCGAGATCACCTTGCTCGTACGGTGCGTGTCGCCGGAGACGGACCCCTCGTTCGGGGACGTCGCCGAGTCGGTCGCCGCGGGCCACCCCGTCACCGTGGCGACCGTGATCGACGGCCCGGCGCCACGCGGCGCCACGCTGGCCGTGTGGCCTGAGCGGGTGTCCGGTTCGCTGAGCTCGGCCGGCCTTGACGTGGCCGTCACCGCCGACGCGCGGGGTGAACTGGCGCAGGGCGCCACAGGGCAGCGGCACTACGGGCCGCACGGGGAGCGGCGGGAGGACGCCGTCACGGTGTTCCTGCACTCCTTCGCCCCGCCGCCGAGGATGCTGGTGTTCGGTGCGATCGACTACGCGGCGGCGGTTGCCCGGATCGGGGACTTCCTCGGCTACCGGGTCACCGTGTGCGACGCCCGGCCGGTGTTCGCGACGCCGAAGCGGTTCACCGAGGGCGTCGAGGTCGTCGTCGAGTGGCCGCACCGCTATCTGGGCGGCACCGTCACCGACCATCGCACGGTGATCTGCGTCCTGACGCATGACCCGAAGTTCGACGTCCCGCTGCTGGAGAAGGCGCTGCGCCGCCCCGCGGCGTACATCGGCGCGATGGGCAGCCGCCGCACACACGATGACCGTATGAAGCGGCTGCGCGATGCCGGGCTCAGCGAGGACGAACTCGCCCGGCTGCGCTCGCCGATCGGCCTGGACCTCGGGGCCCGTACGCCCGAGGAGGTGGCCGTCTCGGTCGCGGCGGAGATCGTCGCTCTCCGCTGGGGCGGCACCGGGATGCCGCTGGCGAAGACGGCCGGGGCGATCCATCGGCCGGGCACGGCGCCGGAGCCGGCCTCTGACCCGCGGTCGGCATCTGCTCCCCGGTCGACCTCTGCCCCGCAGTGATGAGCCTGGCGTCGCCGTGACGAGCACAGCCCGTGCTCGACGTCGGCGGCACGGAGACCGGCGGGGCCGGCTCGAGTGCGGCCACGATCACCGGATCCGGCGGGTGCGGCCGGGAACCACCGGGCGCGCGGGTGCGGCCACGGGTCACCGGGGCCGCGGGTGCGGCCGGGGACCACCGGCACCGGCACACTGACCGCCCGCTCCCCCGGCCCCTCCGGCCGCGTGGACCCCTGGCAGGCGCGGAGGTGGGCGCTCTGTGCCAGGATGCCGCGGAGTCATCCGATCGAGATGTGGAGTCCCGTGAGTCAGACCGACGTCGCCACGGCGCCGCCGCGCCCCCTGCTTCTCGCGGACGGAAGGCCCGCCGCCGCAGGCTGGTCCCTGGATGCCGGGCGGAAGTACCTCAACCACGGTTCCTTCGGTGCGGTTCCGGTGGTGGCGCAGGACGAGCAGAACCGGCTGCGGGTTGAGATGGACCGGTCTCCGGGCCTGTGGTTCGCGGGCCTGCCCGAGCGGGTCGCCCGTGCCCGGGCCGAGATCGCGGCGTTCCTGCGCGTCGCCGCGGAGGATCTCGCGCTCGTCCCCAACGCGAGCGGCGGCGCGAGCGTCGTCTATGCGAACGTCCCGGCCCGGCCCGGCGGCGAAGTCCTCGTCACCGACCACGGCTATGGGGCCGTGACCATGGGGGCCGAGCGTCTCGCCCGGCGCTGGGGCGGCACGGTCCGTACGGCTCATGTGCCGCTCGATGCCGACGAGGACCAGGCGTACGAGGCCGTGGCCGCCGAGATGAACGAGGCGACCGGTCTCATCGTCCTCGACCACATCACCTCCGCGACAGCGCGCTGGATGCCCGTCGAGCGGATCGGCGCGGAGGCGCGGGCCAGGGGGATCCCGGTTCTTCTGGACGGGGCGCATGTGCCCGGACTGGCCGAGGACCCGTTGTGCGGAGTGGAGTGCGACTTCTGGATCGGCAATCTCCACAAGTTCGCCTGCGCGCCTCGGGGTACGGCCGCGCTCGTCGCCCGCGGCGCACTGCGCGACGGGCTCTATCCCCTGATCGACTCCTGGGGCGCCCCTGATCCGTTCCCCGACCGTTTCGACATCCAGGGAACGGTCGATGCCACCAGTCATCTGGCGGCTCCGGCCGCGCTCGACTTCGTCGAGTCCACCTGGGGCTGGGACACGGCTCGTACGTACATGCGCGATCTCGCCGACTACGCCGAGCGGATCCTCGCCGAAGCCTTTGCCGCGCTCACCGGTGAAAGCGCCACCGTCGACGTCGGCATGCCGGTCAACGCGCTGCGCCTGGTGCGGCTTCCGGAAGGTCTGGCCCCGACGCGTGTCGATGCCGACGCCCTGCGTGATCGTGTGGCGCGGGAACTGGGTGTGGAGGCGGCCTTCACCAGCTTCGACGGCGTCGGCTACATGCGCCTGTCGACGCACGTCTACAACACCGCCGAAGACTTCGAGTACTTCGCAGAGCGGTGTGTCCCGGTGCTGGGTGCGTGGGCCGGCGAACGGCACACCGCGGGCGGCGTGAACGGTTGAGAGCTGCGTTCCGCTCATCCCTTACCGGGCAGGCCGCGCGACGGAGCCGCGCATGCACTCACAGCCCCAGGGAGATGGCCAGTCGTGTGAGCTCCGCCGTGCTGCAGATGCCCAGCTTCGCCCGTATACGGCGGAGGTACGCGTCGACCGTGTGCTTCGACAATCCCATGTGGCGGGCCGTCTGCAGATAGGTGCGCCCTGCGGCGATGTGCCGCAGGGTCTCCCGCTCACGCGGGGCCAGCACGAGCAGCGCGGCTGCGCGCGCTTCTGCGTGCGGCGTGGTGGTGAAGCTCATGGAACTCCCTCCGACGGAATGGATCGACTCGGACCGACTCGAATCGACCCGAATCGACTCGGTCTTCACTGCTCACGGCCTTGGAAGCAGGGGTGGAAATAGAGCAGGGGTGTAATAGAAACAAGGTGTAAATACTGGAATGTCGGTATTTGCACTTATCCACGCCGTGAGCCCCGAGTGCGGTTCCGCGCCGTTGCACGCATTCTGAAGATTTTTCCTCCCCCCGCCGGAGCCCCGCCCGGCCGGCGACCACGGCCGCACCACGGGCGTACCGCGGACGCGCGCCATGGGACGTTCCCTCCGCGATCAGCCGGGCTGGTCCTCCGCGTTGGTGCTCCGCGCCTCGCAGGATCATGCTTGTCAGTAGAGCCCTTCAGTAGAGCCCTGGCCGTGCAGGTTCCCGCGGGGAGAGCGGGCCGAGGAATGAGCGAGGGCGAGATGAGCGGCGATGGAGCGACTTCCCACCCCTCCTGACGAGCGGCCGGACAAGCCGGACGTGTCGGACGCCTCGCTCGAGTCTGCGTACACGGCCACGGCCACCATCGACGAGCAGGGCATCGTGACGGGGTGGAGCGAGGGTGCCCGGCGACTGCTCGGCTATGTGCCGTCGGAGGTCGTGGGCCGGCCGGCCGTCAGGCTGCTCGCCGACGAGGCCGCAGGAACGGCCCGCCATACCCCGGCCGGGAAGGAACGATGGAGCGGCACCCTGGCGCTGCGGCACCGGGACGGCCGCCGGGTGGAGACGGGACTGCTCGCGCACCGCCGGTCGTCGCCGGACGGCGGGGTCACCGAGTGGCTCGTGGTGTCCGCCGTGGCGGGGCGACCGCGCACGCCCGCGGGCGAAGCCCTGAGGGAATGGACGTTCACCCAGTCCCCCGACATCCTGGCGATCTTCGACACCGACCTGCGGCTGGTCGGCGCCAACGCGGGCATGGAGCGTGCGCTGTCCCTGACGGAGTCCGAGATGCAGGGGCTGCACCTGACGGAGATCGCGCCGTATCCGGTGAGCGATGAGGCCGAGAGGAAGATGCGGCTGGCGTTGGAGACGGGTGAGCCGCAGTACGTGGAGGCGTACATCCGTCCTACGGGTGTCAGCCCGGAGCGGGGCTGGTCGACTTCCTTCGCACCGCTGAAGGACCCGGACGGCAGGGTGTGCGCGGTGTGCCTGACGGCGCACGACAGGTCCGGTGAGTACCTCGCGCGGCAGCGGATGCTCCTGCTGAACGAGGCCGGTTCCCGTATCGGCACGACCCTGGACATCGCACACACCGCGCAGGAACTGGCCGACGTCGCCGTCCCCCAGCTCGCCGACTTCGCAGCCGTGGACCTGCTGGACGTGCCCCAGACCGGCGACGAACCGGCCGCCGCGCAGGCGCCCGGACCGGTCACCATGCGCCGCGCAGCTCTGCGGTCGGTCGCCGAGGAGAGCCCCGATTCCTTGGTGGCGGTCGGCGACACGATCGTCTACCCCGCGCTCTCACCCCCGGCCGAGTGCCTGACCACCGGCCGTGCCGCGCTGTACGAGATGACCGACTCCGCCATCGCTCGATGGGCGGCGCAGGACCCCGGAGCCGCCTGGATCCGCGAGTACGGGACGCGTTCGGTCATGGTGGTACCGATGCGTGCCCGCGGTAACACGCTCGGCGTGGCGCTCTTCAGCCGGCACCGGCGCCGGGAGCCCTTCGAGTCGGACGACCTGCTGCTGGCCGAGGAGCTCACGGCCAGAGCGGCTGTGAGCATCCACAACGCCCGCCGCTACACCCGCGAGCGCACCACCACCATGACCCTGCAGCGCAGCCTGCTCCCGCACACGCTGCCCGATCAGGCGGCGCTCGACATCGCGTCCCGCTATCTGCCGGCCGGTACCCGGGCCGGCGTGGGCGGCGACTGGTTCGACGTGATCCCGCTGTCCGGTGCGCGGGTGGCGCTCGTCGTGGGCGACGTGGTCGGCCACGGGATACGTGCCTCCGCCACCATGGGCCGGCTGCGTACCGCGGTACGGACCCTGGCCGACGTCGACCTGCCGCCCGACGAACTGCTCACGCACCTCGACGACCTCGTGCTCCACCTGTCGGCCGACGAGGGCAGCGCGGACCCCGCCGCCGAGACCGCCGGGGGCATCGGCACCACCTGTCTGTACGCGGTCTACGACCCGGTGTCCCGCCGCTGCACGCTCGCTCGCGCCGGCCATCCCCCGCCCGCCGTGGTCACCCCCGAGGGCGCCGTCTACTTCCTCGACGTCCCGGCCGGCCCGCCGCTGGGCCTGGGCGGCCTGCCCTTCGAGACCTTCGAGACGGAACTTCCCGAGGGCAGCGTCCTGGCCCTGTACACGGACGGTCTGCTCGAGATCCGGGACCGCGACATCGACGAGGCCCTGGACAAGATGTTCGCGGCTCTGGCGCTGCCCGCGGCGACACTGGAAACGGTCTGCGACAGGGTTCTCACGTCCCTGCTGACCCACCGCCCCGACGACGACATCGCCCTGCTCATCGCCCGCACCCGGGCACTGCACGCCGACCGGGTCGCCGCCTGGGACCTGGCCTCCGACCCCGCCGTGGTCGCCCAGGCCCGCAAGAACGCCACCGACCAACTGGAGGCCTGGGGGCTGGACGACGCGGTCTTCATCACCGAGCTGATGGTCAGCGAACTGGTCACCAACGCCATCCGCTACGGCCATCCCCCCATCCAGCTGCGGCTGATCCACGAGAACAGCACGCTGATCTGCGAGGTCTCCGACTCCAGCAGCACCACCCCGCACATGCGGCGCGCCCGGACCTTCGACGAAGGCGGGCGGGGCCTGCTACTGGTCGCCCAGCTCTCGGAGCGCTGGGGCACGCGGCATGCGGCCGTCGGAAAGACCATCTGGGCCGAGCAGTCGCTGTCCGGGGTCTGAGGACGAACCTCCAGTTCAGCACGTCCAGTGAACCTTGGCCACGTCGGCCCGCTGTCCCCGACGCCACGAAAACGAGTCCTGCCCCACCGCGCGTGCGGTGGGGCAGGAACAGGGCAGGAACCCGAGGTCTTTCCCGGCGGTTTTTCTCCTAGCTGATTCACGTTGCTATTTGACGTTGCTATTTGACGATGACCTCGCCCGAATCCTGCGGGGTCGACTCGTCCGTATGCGAGGAGTCGCCGGTGTCGGTGTCCGAGGTGTCCGGAGTGTCCGGAGCAGAGGGCTTGTCGGTGTCGTCCGTCGGCGGCTCGTGTGGGGCGGGCGTGTCCGGAGTCGAGGGGCCACTGCCGGTGTCGTCGTCGCCCGGAGTGTGCGGGCTCGTCGGCTTGGGACAGGGCGGACCGTCATTGCCGTTGGTGCCGGTACCGTTGCGGCCGTCGCCATCGCGGCCTCCGCAACTTCCCCTGCCCCCGCGACCGTTGCCGCCGGTGCCGGTGCCTCCCGGAGCCTGGCAGACGGGGGCGTCGCCGCCGGTGCCGTTACCACCGGTGCCGTTACCACCGTTGCCACTGCGGCAGTAGTCGTCGTCGTGCCCGTGGCGCTTTCCTCCGCGCCCGTCATGCCGGTCTCCGTGGCGGTCGCGTTTCTTGTCGCCGCGATCGTGCTTCTTGTCGTGACGGTCATGGTCCCCGTCCTTGCCTGTGGCTACGGACGCCGCCGCGCTCTGCGTCGTCGGTGCCGCAAACGCTGTGCTCGCCGGGATCAGTGCTCCGCCGACAGCGAGGAGGACGGAGGCGGCGGCTACGGCCACACCGCTCTTACGGGTATTACTCTTCATGAGAATTCTCGCCTTGATATTTTCGAGGTGGAATTATGCCCGATGCCGGCGGTGCATTCGTTCCACATGGCAGGGGATATTCGGCGGTCCGGCCGGGGGCATGACCAGTTGGCGTTTGCCACCCGAGCCGGACCGCGAACTATTCGGTGTTCTCCGCTGCAGTCAGCTCTTGGCTTCAGTCGCCAGAGGCATCGCCACCGATACCGTCACCACCGGTGTTGTTACCACTGCCAGAGGCATCGCCACCGATACCGTCACCACCGGTGTTGTCACCGCTGCCGGAGGCGTCACCACCGATACCGTCACCACCGGTGTTATTGCCACTGCCGGAAGCATCGCCACCGATACCGTCACCACCGGTGTTATTGCCACTGCCGGAAGCATCGCCACCGACGCCGTCACCACCGGTGTTATTGCCACTGCCGGAAGCATCGCCACCGACGCCGTCACCACCGGTGTTATTGCCGGTGCCAGAGGCATCGCCACCGATACCGTCACCACCGGTGTTGTTACCACTACCGGAAGCATCACCACCGATACCGTCACCGCCGGTGTTATTACCACCGTGCTTCTTGTCGTGCTTCTTGTGCTTCTTGTCGTGCTTCTTGTCGTGCTTCTTGCCGTGCTTCTTGTGCTTCTTGTCGTGATCCTTGTCGTGCTCTGCGACAAGAGTCACGACCGACGAGTCGGGCACCGAGGCCGCCGTCGCAGCGGTTGCCGGAAGAATCACGCCCCCTGCAACGACAACAGCAGAGGCAACAATTGTCGAGAGACGAAAACGACGCTTGGGACGAACATCCTCGTGGGTCTGAATGTTACGGGTCATGGGTTTTCTCCTACTGATATAAGGGGCGGGTTCGTTGCCCTATCATTCTGGTTTTCGGTGAGAGAATCCTCGGGAGATTTCTGCCCACCGTGCTGCCTCATTCCGTTCCGGTGAGGCCCGCACTTCAAGTAGGCCCGAATCGCGAAGCCCGGTCATGTTCCGAGGACTCGGGGCTTGACAGACTCGGAGGCGGTGAGTACAAGTCCGCGGAAAACGCCGCCGGGGCCGCTGGTCGTTCGGAAACGCGGCGGGCGCCGGGGATCGCAGCCGCCTGGGGACCAACACATGCCAAAGGCCGCCTCCACGCAGGGGAGGCGGCCTTTGGCCGATGAGGGCACCGGCAGTGGATGCCAACCCGCCTCTAGGGTCCGCGGTTGCGAACCCATGGGGCGACGGTGGCCGTCAGCGCTGGGGCGGCTCTTGCTCCCGACCCCTGCCGAACTCGTCCTTGAGCCTGTCCTGGGCGGTGTCGACCTGGCCCCTGTACTTGCCCTGGGTCCTGTCGTCGATGAAGTCACCGCCCTTGTCGATGGCCCGGTCGGTCTGGCTCTCGCGGCCCTTCAGCATCTGCTTGATCTTGTCCATCATGGACATGACTGATCCTCTTTCGGAGACGGGCCCCCACCACTCCAGGTTCACCGCATGACGCGTGGCTCGCATCTGGGCGCGCATTCGCAGGTCGTGCGGCCGTCGCGGCCGGTCCGGGTCAGGCCCCCGAGAACTCCCGTTCCGCACCTTCGGGTGCCCTAACCCTCGCCGCCCCCGCCCCCGCCGCCGCCATCGCCAACTTCGTGCCTACGCT
>NZ_LOHS01000083.1 GCF_001642995.1 Streptomyces jeddahensis | reverse complement strand
TGTGCGGGGCGGCCGGCAGCTTGCTGGTTGACGTGGGGGGCGGGCGGGGTGGCGGGCAGCGTGCTGGTTGACGTGGGTCGGAGACGGGTCGGCTCGGCCTGTGCCGGGACCTGCGCCGGGATGTGTGGGCAGGCCGGGGGCGGTGTGTGCCGGCGGGCCGGTGTGCGCGGTGCGTGGTGCGTGCCGGAGGGACGGCGGGCCGGTGTGCGCGGTGCGCGGTGCGTGCGGAGACCGCCTGGTCCGCTCTGGTCCGCTGCCGTGCGCTTCGTGCGCGCGGGCCTTGCGGCGCGCCCGGACCCGTCCTGTCGGCTGCTCGCCGATACGGATGTGAATCCACGGTCCCCAGCGTGCTAATCTTCTGGATGTCGGAAGGCGCTCGCACCGAAAACGCGGGGCCGGAAGGCAACACCCAATGCGCGGGTGGCGGAATAGGCAGACGCGCTGGATTCAGGTTCCAGTGCCCGCAAGGGCGTGGGGGTTCAACTCCCCCCTCGCGCACCACCACGAAGCGGGTCCCCGCCGGTGACGAAAGTCCTGGCGGGGACCCGCTTCTTGTGCTGTATGCCACATGTGGTGAATGTCGCTTGGTCGCTGCTCGATATGTGTCATGCACACCGCCTCCCATGCGGAGTTGTCCACAGCTGTGGAGTTGTCCACAGGCTCTGACGCCCTCCCGCCACCGGCGGTACGGTCATGGCCGGTTGATGTTCGTCTGCGATGCGGCGAGACACGGGGGAGGCGGTCGCCATGACCGAGATCAGCAGGGAAGCCACGGTCGTTGTCGGCGAGCGCGACGATGAGACGGAGCGCGACGACGAGACGGAGCGCGGCGCAGCTGCGGCGCCTCAGCTGCGCGGCGGACCTCGGACCGTCCGGCTGCCGCAGGTGCGCGGCTTCGCGGAATGGCCCGCGGCAGGGTCGCCCAGCCAGTCACCCAAGCAGGAGGGCAAGGCACTGCGCGTGCGTGTGCCCCGGTCCTCGCACGCGGAGTTCTCGGCCGACAGCGGCCGCCCGGACGCCCTCACCGCCGTCCAGGACTCCAACCGCGGCAGGCTCCGGGAGCTCACGCCCATACGCGTGGGACGCATGGCCGCAAGTCCCTTCGCGTTCCTGCGCGGTTCGGCCGGACTCATGGCGTACGACCTGGCACGCACACCTCTCACAGGCCTCGGTGCACAGATATGCGGCGACGCACACGCGGCCAACTTCGGGCTCTACGCGGACGCACGAGGCGGCCTCGTCATCGACCTCAACGACTTCGACGAGACCGTGCACGGACCCTGGGAGTGGGACGTGAAGCGGCTCGCCGCATCACTCGTCCTCGCCGGACGCGAGGCGGGAGCGGACGAAGACGTCTGCCGTAAAGCGGCCTTCGACGCCGCGGGCGCCTACCGGCGCACGATGCGGCTGCTCGCGAAACTCCCCGTGCTGGACGCGTGGAACGCCATCGCCGATGAGGAACTGGTCTCCCACACGGATGCTCACGATCTGCTCGGAACGCTGGAGCGTGTTTCACAGAAGGCACGGAACAACACGAGCGGACGGTTCGCCGCCAAATCCACCGAGCCGACGGCCGACGGCGGACGACGGTTCGTCGACGCCCCGCCCGTGCTGCGCCGGATACCCGACGCAGAGGCGGCCGCTGTGGCGGCCTCTCTCGGGGAGTACTTGAGCACCCTGTCCGTCGACCGCCTGCCGCTGCTCGCGCGGTACGCGATCCAGGATGTGGCGTTCCGGGTGGTCGGCACCGGCAGCGTCGGAACCCGCTCGTACGTGGTGCTGCTCCTCGACCACCGGGGCGAGCCCCTCGTGCTGCAGGTCAAGGAGGCCCGCCCGTCCGCCCTGCTGCCGCACCTGCCGGCCGCCGGGTTCAAGGTGCCGGAGGAGGACCACGAGGGACGCCGCGTGGTGCTCGGCCAGAAGCGGATGCAGGTCGTCAGCGACATCCTCCTGGGATGGACGTCGGTCGACGGACGGCCTTTCCAGGTACGGCAGTTCCGTAACCGCAAGGGCAGCGTGGACCCCGCAGCGCTGGCCGCCGACCAGCTGGACGACTACGGCCGCATGACCGGGGCCCTGCTGGCGCGCGCCCACGCACACAGCGCCGACCCACGACTGATAGCCGGCTACTGCGGCAAGACCGAGGAACTGGACGAGGCGATCGCACACTTCGCAGTGGCCTACGCGGACCGCACGGAGGCGGACCACGCGGAGCTGGTGGCTGCCGTCAGGGCGGGGAGGGTGGCGGCGGAGTTCGGGGTTTGAGGGGCGGGCGGG
>NZ_LOHS01000082.1 GCF_001642995.1 Streptomyces jeddahensis | reverse complement strand
AGCCGGAGCCGGTGGAGTGTGCCGTTCACGTTCAGGGTGACGTCGACCTGGGGCACTTCCGGCGGCGCCTGTCCGGCCGACCGTGCCTCGTTTTCCACATGCTTCATGGCGCCTCAATTCTGATTTTCCGGAGGGTTACTTGCCAGGCAAGGGAAATTCTTTGATTCTGGCCCTGCAGCCAGATGTCGCTGCTCGATAAAGGTCACAATCCGCCACGTTGTGCAATTATGCCATTGAAGAGAAATGATCGCCGAGCACCTATACGTGTGAGGTTCGGCGACGGGCGCCGGGGAGTCTGTTACGCGATTTCCGTGCTCGACCAGCACATCGGAACGCGTCCACGTCCGCATGATCCGCTCAAGGGTATCCCGCCAGGGACGCTACGAATGCGAGTTCATAGGCAGCGGGACCCTGTCCTGTAGTACGCATTCCCGCTGCACCCGTCAGCCTACATCCGCGCGAGGCAGTCCCGATGATCGACGACCTCTCAGCCCCGATGCACCGAGTGCCGCCACACCCTGCATGTCAACGCCGACGCCCGGATTTCCTCGAGCGCCTGCTCCTCGCCCGCCGTCACGCCACCGGCGCCCGCGAAAAGCACCCAGCTCGACCTCGCCCGAGAGAGTTGGCATTCCTGTAGTTGATGACATAACCGTCAGGCAGGGAAGGAACGCGTCACGGCCACGACCCTAGGTACGCGAGTACCCCCTTCGCTGCCACGCGGCGGCCCCAATGAGCCGCAACACGATGCTCCGAGATTTCCTGCGCTCACGCCGTGCGCGGGTGACACCCGAGGAGGCGGGTCTGCCGCTCGGGCCTGGAGCGCGCCGTGTGCCGGCCTTCGGCGGGAAGAGGTGGCCGACCTCGCCGGTTTCGAGATGTCTCAGCGGAGATCCCTGTCATCGATCTCCGTGGGCGACGTCATTGCCGAGCAGCGAGTCGAACCCGGTCGGCACGCCGATCTCACGCAGAAATGATCAGTTAATCTGGATCCCGCCAGCTGCCAGGAATCCCTTGACCTCAGCCACAGCGAGCGGGGTCAGGCGCACTGTGGCATTTCTGCCGCCCCTTTCGAGCGCAGGATCCGCCACCGGGTGCCCCGGCGGACGGCTGTCCGCTCGTACCGATGGGGGAAAGCGAACCGCCCATGAGGAAAACCGTACGGAACGAGACTTCTCCCGTTCCTAGGCGACTGTGGATTTCAGAGAGTACCCAGGGCCGGGTGACGCCAGCCGAGCTCTTCTTCGACTTGGTGTTCGTCTTCGTCGTCACCCAGGTCACCCACGCGGTAGAAACCCATCCCGGGTGGGAGGGCCTCCTCAAGGCACTGTTCCCGATGGTCATCGTGTGGTGGATGTTCAGCGGATTCGGATGGCTCACCAACGCGGTGCGACCCGACGCCGTGCAAGTACGCCTCCTGCTGATGCTTGCCATGACCGGCTTCTTCATCATGGGGCTGGATATCCCTTACGCCTTCTCACCCGAGGGTTGGGCCTTCCCCTTGGCGTATCTGGCCGTCGTTGCCATCCACGGGATCGTCTATCTGACAGCCAATGTCCCGTCAGCGCGGCAGGCCATCCGTCGCAACATGCCGTTCAACGCCGCGGCCGGCATTCTCGTACTCGTCGCCCCACACCTGCCGGAAGCATGGGGCTGGGTGTGCTGGGCCATCGCCGTGCCGGTCCTCTACCTATCGCCCTTCTTGGGCCGCATCCGCGGCTTCGTCCTTGAGCCGCATCACTTCGTGGAGCGGCACGCACTGCTGCTGATGGTGGTTCTGGGTGAGTCGGTGGTTGCTATCGGGATTGGCGCCCAAGGATCGGAGAGCCGCGCGGTGGATGCGCCTTTGGCGCTCGGCGTGGCGTTGGGGATCGCCGTGGCGTCGGGCCTGTGGTGGGTGTACTTCGACGGGGATGAAACGCGGGCTGACGCGGAGTTCGAGAAGGCCACCGAGCACCGTCGCCAAATGCTCGCCTACTACGCATTCACCGGCGCACACCTCGTGATGATTGTCGGCATCATTCTGGTCGCCGCCGGGATCACCAACGCCATCCACCACTTCGACGGTCATGCGCACCAGTGGTGGCTGGGCTGCGGCACAGCGGTATTCCTCCTGGGTCACGCGGCCTACCGAGGCTTGCTGGGAAGCGGACGGATCACCGACCGCCTGGTCGGGGCTGTGTGCGCGGTGCCGCTGGGAGCAACAGCGTCCATCGCCGGCTGGATCGGCATGACCATGATTGTGGTCGTCCTGACGGCCATCGCCACCGTGGACCACCGCCTGGCGTCACAAAGGACCCAAGCGTCACTAAGGACCCAAGCCTCTAAAAGGACTCAAGCCTCTTAGACGACCCTGAGTACTGGCTGACACATCGCCTACGTCGACAACCTCGCCTTCACCGCCACGAGAGACGTCCACGACGGGATCCTCTACCCACGAGCACCTGACCCTGTACCGGACGCCCTGAGCGCCAGCGCGTACTCCCCCGGCGTGCCGCGGCGAGGTGAAGGATCCGGGCGAAGGGCTCGGAACCGGCCCTCGCCCTCATGACCGATTCCGTCGACGTCGGCGGCTTCGACACGATCGGCAAGATCCCGGGCGAATGACACAGCCGACCACGCGGCCCGCGTAGTAGTCAGCCCTCGTCCCGGCGGGTCGGCGACCCTGATGTGCACATTGCGTTGGAGCGGCGCGCGACGTCTCGTCGCCGGCGAACAGATGGTCGCCGACGCCCACATGCTCCAGGTCGAGCCGTAGCCGATTTAGCCCGCCGAATCGGACTTCACCACTCTCTCCGACTTGACCACTCACTCCAGGCCCTCAGGGATGCTCTGCTCGACCCAGACGGTCTTGCCGTCGTCGGTGTAGCGGGTTCCCCAACGTTCGGAGCACCGGGCGACGAGGAGCAGCCCCCGGCCTCCCTCGTCGGTGGTACGGGCGTGCCGCAGCCGTGGAGAGGTGCTGCTGCCGTCGGAGACTTCGCACGTCAGAACATGGCTGCGGATGAGTCGCAGCCGCACAGGAGGCTTGGCGTAGCGGATGGCGTTGGTGACGAGCTCACTGGCTATCAGTTCGGTGGTGAACGATGCTTCGTCCATGTCCCACGCTGTGAGCTGCCGGGTGACGAGCGACCGGGCCGTGGAGACCACGGCCGGATCGCTCGGCAGGTCCCACGACACAACCCGCGCCGGACCCAGCGTGTGCGTGCGGGCGACCTGAACGGCGGCGTCTTCCCGGAGCGGGCTCGGGACCAGTGCTTCGGTCAGCATGCTGCACGCCTGGCGCGCGGAGCCGGAAAAACCGGCGAGGAGGTCGGCCAAGCGTTCGCGGCCCCGATCTTCGGGCTGTTCCTGGAAGAGGCCCGGGGTGTACAGCGCGAGCATCGAGTTCTCGGGAAGGTCGATGTCGATCTTCCCCAAGGGCGCGCCGGCGCAGCTCAGTGCGGCGCCCGGTGGCTCCTCCAGGAGGGCAACGGCGCCGTCCGGGTGCACGACCACGGGCCAGGGGTGACCGGCGCTGGAGACCGAGCAGCGCCGGGCCACGGGATCGTAGATCAAGTAGAGGCAGGTGGCGCCGGCCTCGTCTCCGTCAGCAGACCTCCCGGTCTGCCGCACCTGGCATGGTTCGTCGTCCACCGTGCCGGTGCCGTTGCTGAGGCGGCGGACCAGGTCGTCGAGCCGGGCAAGTAGTTCATCCGGTTCCAGGTCCAGGTCCGACAGCGTGTGCACCGCTGCGCGGAGCCGTCCTGCGGCTGCGGCGGTCTGTACACCGCGGCCGGGCACCCGGCCGGCGACGAGGGCCACCCGGGCTCCGGAGAGTGGTACGGCGTCGACCCAGTCGCCGCCGGAACCCGCCTGCACGTACTCGTGCGCCACATCCAGGGCGTGGTCAGTGGGGAGTCCGCTGGGACGCAGGGCGTGCCGCAGTGCGACCAGGGAATTTCCCTCACGCAGGTATCGGCGGGCATTGTCCAGGCATGCGGCGGTGCGCAGGGCGAGCTCTCCGGCCAGGGTCAGATCGTCACGTTCGAAAGGCCTGCGCTCCCCCCAGCGACAGAACGTGGCGAGCCCGCTAGCTCGGTTCTGTGTGACCAGCGGCACGAGCATCAGCGAGTGGACCTCTTCCCTGCGCGCCCGCAAGCCGCGCAACGTCCGCTGTCCGACAGGGCTCAGAGGATCGACGATGCGCGGCTGAAGGTCTGCCAGGGCCTCGGCAGCGGTCACCGGTGGGAGGGCGCCGTCCTGGTCGTCGGCCGCCGTTCCGGGGGCCCCGTCGTCCCGGGAGCGGGAAGCTGCCCGGCGGAGCACGGTGTCGCGGTGTACGGGACCGGGTTCGAGGTCCTCTCCCGCAAACACCGGCTCCAGCACCTCCACCGCCATGCAGTCGGCCAGTCCGGGCACGGACACCTCCGCCAGGCCCCGGGCGGTGTCGAGCACATCGAGGGTGGACCCGATCCGTGTGCCGGCTTGCGCAAGCACCTTCAGCCGCTCCTGCGCCAGGTGACGGTCGGTGACATCGACCGTGGCGTCAGCGACGCCCAGGAGCCGCCCGTGAGCATCCTCCAGTCGGAAGCATGAAGCCGAATAGGCGTGGTCATGATCGGGATCTCCCGGTGGGCGCAACCACTTCTCGACGCCGATCGCCGGCTGTCCCGTGGCGAGCACCTGCTGCATCACACGCTCCACCTGTTCGGCAGCGAAGCCGGGCCACGCCTCCGTGGGGCGCTTACCGACGGCTTCTGCCACCGAGGTGCCCTGCATGCCTTCGGCCGCGGGGTTGAACCGGATGAGCCGCAGGTCGGGATCAAGCAGGTACAGGCCTATGGGAGAGACAGTGAACAGTGTCTCCAGGAGGGCCTGGTCGAGTTCCGCCGTCAAGTTTCCCTGCTCCGCAGGGGCGAGCGTCACCCCCCAGCACGTGCCCGCCGCGCCTCCGTGCTCGGGACGGACGGTGATTCGGCAGGGCAGAGAGGCACCGTCCTCGCGTCGCAGTGGAACGGCGAATTCGTCGATGACCGCGAGCGAGTGCGCGGCGGGGCCGGCACCGGCCAGCAGGTCCCATGCCGGGCGCCCCAGCATTGCATCCGCCGGGTAGCCCAGCAGCCCTTCGGCCTCCGAGCTCCACCCGACCACTGTGCCCTGCTGGTCGATAAGGATGTGGGCCTTGTTCTCCGCCGGGACCCCACCATGGGGACCACTGCGCTTGGTGGCGTGAGATGCACCCATAGTCATCAGCTTTCACTCGCCTCAGAACTCGGTACGCCCTCAGTGTCCTCCGAGACGCTCGCGCGCGACATCAGAGCCAACTGCTGGTCGTGGATTCGTTGAGCTGCTCAACCAAGTCCGAGGCGCGCGATTCCTCACCGAATCTGCTGGGTGCCCTCACAGAGCAGGGGGAAGGCGGAAACAGGTAGCGGGAGACGTTGCCGAATATCTGCCCGGCTGCCGGGATCAGGGCGAAGGTGATGAGCGTATAGACGAACAGCCTTGGGGAGCAGGGTGTCGCACACCCTGCTCCCCAAGTGTTTCGGCCCGGCCGTCCCGCTGATGCGCTACGCCCCGTCCTTGGATTCCCCCGCCGAAGGTGCTGGCCCGGGCCGCCGCGGGGATCCTGCCGCCTCCGTCGGCCGGGCGGGGAGCTCGGTAGCGGCCCAGCCCGCCAGGAAGGTGAGGGCCTGCGCGCTCGGCGAGTGCGGTTCCGCCGTGTACACGAGCAGGCTCTGGTCCGTGGAGCCGCGCACATCCAACACTTGGAAGTCCAGGCTCAGTTCCCCGGCAATCGCGTGGACGAACTCCTTACGGCCTTGCCGCTGGGCCCGCACCCTGTGGTCGGACCACCATCGGCGGAAGTCGGGGTCCTTCAAGGACAGTTCCCCGACGAGGCGGGCGAGTTCGGGATCGTTCGGGTAACGGCCGGCATCCATGCGGAGGTAGGCCACACACTCCTGCGCGACCGTCTCCCAGTCCGCGTACAAGCCGCGGACCTCGGGGTCGAGAAAGGTGAGCCAGATATGGTTGCGCCGCTTGGCCGGCAGCCTGGAGTAGTCGGTGAACAGCGCGGCGCTCAGGCTGTTCCACGCCAGGATGTCCATGCGACGGCCGAGCACGAGTGCCGGGACATTCACCATGCTGCCCAGAAGGACCTGGGTGGCCTGCGACACCCGCTGATTCCTCGGTGCGGTCGCCGTGCCGGAGATGCCGGCTTCGGCCGCACACCGCAGCAGGTACTCCTCCTCGTCGGGCCGCAGCTCGAGGGCCCGCGCCAGGGCACTGAGGATGGCAGGCGACGCGGACTTCACGCGGCCCTGTTCCAGCCTCACGATGTAGTCCACGCTGACGCCCGCCAGCGAGGCGAGTTCCTCACGCCTCAGTCCCGGCACCCGGCGGTGCCCGGACGTCGGCAGCCCCACCTGCTCCGCACTGACCCGGGCGCGGCATGCGCGCAGGTATTCACCGAGTTCTGTCACGGCAGCCTCCTTCCCGTACGACTCATGCGAGTCATACGACGGGTCAGTTGGTGACCTTCGCATCGTCATGGTCCGTGGACAGGGCGAGGTCCCGCCAGGTGTCGGTCTCCTCGCGAAGCTGAGCGATCTTACGGTCCATGGCCCCCACGCAGTCGCTGCCGAGCTGGGCGCGCAGCGGCGGGTTAGCGGCGTCGGCGAGAGCGAGGATGGCCGTGGCACCCTTGACCGGGTCACCGGGCTGGGCGTGGTTGAGCCCGGGGACGGCCTGACGCACGGCGCCGGCGGTCTCGGCGTAGTCGGAGATGATCCGGCCCTCCGTGAGCAGGCTCGTGGCGTCGAGGAAGTCGGTGCGGAAGTATCCCGGCTCGACAATCGTGACCTGGATCCCCAGCGGTGCCAGTTCGGCGCGCATCGCCTCGGAGAGGCCCTCCACGGCGAACTTGGTGGAGCAGTAGACGCCGAAGCCCGCCGCGCTCTCGAAGCCCCCGATGGAACTCAGGTTGAGAACGCGGCCCGACCTCTGCCTGCGCATGACCGGCAGAACGGCGCGGGTGACGTTGGCCAGACCGAAGACGTTGGTGTCGTACACCGAGCGGAACGCGGCATCGGTGGTTTCCTCCACCGCACCCAGCACACCGCGTCCTGCGTTGTTGACCAGGATGTCGATCGTGCCAAACCTCTCCACGGCTGCCTCGACAGCCTCACGGGCCTGCGCCTCGTCGGTGACGTCCAGGCCGACAGCGAGCACGTTGTCCCCGTACTGCGAGAGCGCGTCCTGTACGCCCTTCGGATTGCGGGCCGTCGCCACGACCTTGTCGCCCCGCTCCAGTGCCTGGCGCGCGATCTCCAGGCCGAAACCGCGGGACGCACCAGTGATGAACCAAGTGGCCATGCCACTACCTCTCATTCGTTTGATTCTAGAAAAATCGGGTCAGATGTAGCTATTGATTCCGGGACTCGGCCCGGCCCGAGCGGACGGCGATGGCCCCTGCTGCTACAGCCAGCAGTGCCACGAGCAGTCCGAACCACGAGAAGGCGGCCGCGACGCCGAACCGGGAAGCGGCGGCGCCCAGAACGACCACCGGCACACTCACCGCCATGTAGGCCAAGGCGAAGAACCCCGGCAGGAGCTGGGGGTGGCCCTTGGCGATCATCGCCGCCGTCACGGTGCTCGTGGACCCCATGAATGACAGGCCGAAGCCTGCGCCGGTGATCGCCGCGCCGAAGAAGAACAACAGGGCGTGGGCGGTGTCGTACCCGATCACGGACATCCCGACCCCGGCTACGAGCAGC
>NZ_LOHS01000081.1 GCF_001642995.1 Streptomyces jeddahensis | reverse complement strand
CCGTATTCCCCCGTGGTCCCCCACCTTCCCCCGTTGCTCCCCCCCAGACCTCAGGCGACCAGCTCGCCGAAGGACTCCTCCTCGTCACGGCCGAAGCTCAGGACGTCGTCCTCGCGCAGCCGACGCAGGGAGCGCCAGATGCTCGACTTCACCGTGCCGACACTGATGCCGAGGATCTCCGCGATCTCCGGGTCCGTACGGCCCTCGTAGTAGCGGAGGACCAGCATGGTGCGCTGGAGTTCGGGCAACCGGGCCAGCGCCTGCCACAGCACGGCGCGCAGCTCGGTGCCGCGCATCGCGTCCGTGTCACCGGCCGTCTCCGGCAGCTCCTCGGTCGGGTACTCGTTCAGCTTGCGGCGGCGCCACGCGCTGATGTGCAGGTTGGTCATGGTGCGACGGAGGTAACCGCCCACCGCGGCCTTGTCACTGATCCTGTCCCAGGCCTTGTACGTCGAGAAGAGGGCGCTCTGCAGCAGATCCTCGGCCTCGAACCGGTCTCCGGTCAGGTGGTACGCGGTCGCGTAGAGGGAGGCGCGGCGCTCCTGGACGTAGGCGGTAAACGCCGCTTCGGCATCTACAGTCTCCGACCTGGTACGACGCTCCCCCGATGCCTCCCCGTACGCGGCTCCCCCGTGAGCTCCCCCGCTGTTGCTTACCCCCGTGTGCGCGTCAACCACCGTCATGTACACGGTGTGCTGACGCCCGGTGCCGCGAGCGCACCCCCGCCCGCTCACGGCACCGGACTTCTCGTGCTGACCCGTGCCCCGGACGTCGTGGAGACGCGTGACGACTGCGCTAGTCGTGGTGCTGTGCAGCGTGCTCATCTCGCGCCCCCCGTCGGTGGAGTGGGTCTCGGTCCTTGCTGTGACGAAAACTCTGCCGGGGCGACTTCATGGCGGTGTCCGCCGACTGTCACAGACCTGTCACAGCGCCCCGGCGCGGGGGTCCACCGGGGCGTTGTCAAAGATCCTTCACAGGAGTTCGAGGTACGCGCGTGTGGGTGGGAGCGCCGCAACTGTCGAAACCCCACCACGCGATGAGTCAGAATGACGCCGTGCCTTCCCTGTTGCTGATCGAGGACGACGACGCCATCCGTACGGCCCTGGAGCTGTCGCTGACGCGCCAGGGGCACCGTGTGGCCACCGCTGCCAGCGGCGAGGACGGTCTGAAGCTGCTGCGCGAGCAGCGGCCGGACCTGATCGTGCTGGACGTGATGCTGCCCGGCATCGACGGATTCGAGGTGTGCCGGCGCATCCGGCGCACCGACCAGCTGCCGATCATCCTGCTGACCGCGCGCAGCGACGACATCGACGTGGTGGTCGGGCTGGAGTCCGGTGCCGACGACTATGTCGTCAAGCCCGTGCAGGGCCGGGTGCTGGACGCGCGCATCCGTGCCGTGCTGCGCCGCGGCGAGCGGGAGGCGAACGACTCCGCGACGTTCGGAAACGTGGTCATCGACCGCGCGGCCATGACGGTCACCAAGAACGGCGAGGATCTGCAGCTGACGCCGACCGAGCTGCGTCTGCTCCTTGAGCTGAGCCGCAGGCCCGGTCAGGCGCTGTCGCGGCAGCAGCTGCTGCGCCTGGTCTGGGAGCACGACTACCTCGGCGACTCCCGGCTCGTCGACGCCTGTGTGCAGCGGTTGCGCGCCAAGGTCGAGGACGTGCCGTCCTCGCCGACCCTGATCCGCACGGTGCGGGGCGTGGGCTACCGGCTGGACACGCCGTCGTGAGAGACGGCTGTGGCACCAGGCTTCACAACTCCAGGCTCGGCGCCCACCAGAGACTCTTTTGCCACACTGGCATCACTGGCCACGTCTGCCTCACGAACACGGCAACAGGCAGTCTCATCCGTCGCGTTCCGGCAGAGAATGTAAGGGTGACCAGGCAGGCACGGACGGCAGCACCCGCGCTTCGGCGCGTGGGCGCGGAAGCGAGCGGTCGGGCACGGTGACGAAACCGCACGACAAGCTGCGCGGCTGGGCCGCGGCGCGCAAGGCGATCCTCTCGACGCTGCGCTTCACGAGCCTGCGCCTGCGGCTGGTCCTCGTGTTCGCGCTCGTCGCCCTGACCGCCGCCGTGTCGGCGAGCGGCATAGCGTATTGGCTCAACCGCGAGGCGGTGCTGACCCGCGCGCAGGACGCCGCGCTGAACGACTTCCAGCAGGAGATGCAGAACCGCGCGGGCGCGCTGCCGGCCCGTCCGACGCAGGAGGAACTGCAGCACGCCGCCGGGCAGATGGCCGCCAGCGGCCAGCACTTCAGCGTGCTGCTGATCGCCGAGGACGAGGACGGCGACACCATCGCCGGCAATTCGGGGCTTGGCACCTTCACGCTCTCCGACGTGCCGAAGTCGCTGCGCGACGCCGTGAACGAGAAGCAGCCGCTCACCGAGGGCAACAAGTACGAGTACCACCTGTACTGGCAGCGGATCGTCGACGACGGCACGCCGTACCTCGTGGGCGGCGCCACGATGATCGGGGGCGGGCCGACCGGCTACATGCTCAAGTCCCTGGAGCCCGAGGCCAAGGACCTCAACTCGCTGGCCTGGTCGCTGGGGATCGCCACCGGGCTCGCGCTGATCGGCTCCGCGCTGCTCGCGCAGGCCGCGGCGACGACCGTCCTCAAGCCCGTGCACCGGCTCGGGGTCGCCGCGCGCCGCCTCGGCGAGGGCAAGCTGGACACCCGGCTGCGGGTGTCCGGGACGGACGAGCTCGCCGATCTGTCGCGTACGTTCAACCGGACCGCGGAGGCGCTGGAGCAGCGCGTCGCGGAGATGAGCGCACGCGAGGAGGCGTCGCGGCGGTTCGTCGCGGACATGTCGCACGAGCTGCGTACGCCGCTGACCGCGATCACCGCCGTGACCGAGGTGCTCGAGGAGGAGCTGGACGCCGAGACCGGCAGCGTCGATCCCATGATCGAGCCCGCCGTACGGCTGGTCGTCAGCGAGACGCGGCGGCTGGGCGACCTCGTGGAGAACCTGATGGAGGTCACCCGCTTCGACGCGGGAACGGCGCGGCTGGTCCTCGACGACGTGGACATCGCCGACCAGATCACCGCCTGCATCGACGCGCGCGCCTGGCTCGACGCCGTCGAACTCGACGCCGAGCGCGGCATCGTGGCCCGGCTCGACCCGCGGCGCCTTGACGTGATCCTCGCGAACCTCATCGGGAACGCGCTCAAGCACGGCGGTTCGCCTGTGCGGGTCTCCGTACGGACGGAGGGCGCGGACGGCGGGATCGTGGCCATCGAGGTACGCGACCACGGTCCCGGCATCCCCGAGGACGTGCTGCCGCATGTGTTCGACCGCTTCTACAAGGCGAGCGCGTCGCGGCCGCGGTCCGAGGGCAGTGGTCTCGGGCTGTCCATCGCGCAGGAGAACGCGCATATCCATGGCGGCGAGATCACCGCGGCGAACTCGCCCGAGGGCGGGGCCGTGTTCACGTTCCGGGTGCCTCGGGATGCTTCCGGGGTGGCGGAGCGGGAGCGGGAGCTAGAGCAGGGCGACGGGTCGTCGGGGGGCTCCCAGAAGTCCGACGGAGGCGAGCGGTGAACGTGAACGTGCGGCGTCTGCGGACTGCTGGGGCCGTTTCCCTGCTCGGCGTGGTGCTGGCCTCGGTGCTCTCCGGGTGCGGCATCCGGCCGACCGAGGTGCCGACCGACTTCGGTGCCGCGCCGTCGCGGGTGCCGTGCGCCCTGGGCGGGGCCGACATCGGCACGCAGTCGGCGCGCGGCGTCCCCGTGCAGGTCTTCCTCGTGTGCTCATCGCAGCTGGTGACGGTCGACCGTACGGTGCAGCTCGCCGGGAAGAACGCGGCGACGGACCGCGTACTGGTGGCGCAGGCGCTGCTCGACAAACTGGCGGAGGCGCCGTCGGCGCCGGAGAAGCAGGCGGGGTACACGACGGCTGTGCGCGGCGGCATGACGGTGTCCGGGCCGCGGGAGGGCGATCCGGAGGACACGCTGCGGCTCAGCACGCCGCCGGAGGATCTGTCCGCATACGCGCTCGCGCAGATCGTCTGCACATACGCGGACTCCGCTGCCGCGGACGAGGACGGGGCGGTGGTGCTGGGAGGCACCGGCGACGAGCCCGTGCGCCGCTACGAGTGCACCCCGGAGGTACGCGCCCGCCCCGGCACGGTACCGCCACCTTCTGAGACGGTCTCCGGGTCCTGACGACGACCTGCCGCGTCGGTGGGTGGGTCGGGCCTGTGCCCCCTGGGGCGTAGGCCGAACGGGGTGACCTGAGGCATACCCCGGAACCGCGGCGCGACCCCCGGCGTCCTTGGGGGCGTGCGTCAAGGATGGGGCGACGGCAACGTCGCGTTCCGTGTTCGTGCGGCGGGAGGCGTCCTCCTCGTCGCACACCTGCTCCTCGTCGGATGGCTCACGCTGCGCCCCCTGGACGTCCCCTGGGTGAGCGCAGCGAATCTGCATCCCTTCGCCGGCATCCGCGCCGACCTGGCGCTGGGCCCGTTACAGGCGGCCCGCCGCATCGGCGAGGGTCTGCTGCTGCTCGCCCCGCTGGGCGTGCTGCTGCCGATGGTCGGCGGAAAGCTGTCCGTGTCGCCGCTGGGCTCCCTGGCCCGTACGGTCGCGGCCGGCGCACTCCTGTCGCTGGGCATCGAGCTGCTGCAGACCGGCGTACCGGGTCAGATCGTGGACGTCGACTCGCTGCTGCTGAACACTGTCGGCGTGGCCCTCGCGCACGTCGCCGTCGTGCCCGCCGCCCGGGTACGGCTCCGTCGCAGGGCCGAGCGCACACCGGCCCCTCGGGAGGACGCCCATCAGGGAACGACCCCGACGATTACCAGGGTCGGCCTCGCACCGCAGAGCGACGCTCTGCGCGCTTCGCGTCCGTAGCGTGGAAGGCAGATGAGGCAACCGCCTCCACGGTTCGCGAAGGAGCCCACGATGACCCGCCTTGCCCGCCCCACCCACGGACGGATGATCGGCGGAGTGTGCGCAGCGCTGGCACGGCGCTTTGGCACCTCCGCGACCACGATGCGAGTGATCTTCGTAGTCTCGTGCCTGCTGCCCGGCCCCCAGTTCCTGCTCTACATCGCGCTGTGGATCCTGTTCCCCAGCGAGAAGAGCGTCCGCCAGGCCTGGTAGCACCAGACAGCGCGACGGGGTGCACCGACCGTGTCGGTGCACCCCGTCGTCGTGTCTAAGCGGTGCGCTCAGGTCAGCCGAGGCCCAGGGAGTTGTGCAGCGGCAGCTCCTGGGTGTGGAAGCCCTCCGTCGGCAGGCCGCCGAGGAGGCCGCTCACCGGGGTGTTGTCGAGCGGGGCCGGCAGGGTGGACGCCGCCACCTGGCCGGTGGCCGTCCCGACCGTGTACTGGGCCTCGTCGAGGGAGTCGGTGGTGACCTTGGCGGGCAGCGTCTTCGCGGCCTCGCCGAGGTCCGTGGCGATCCCGGGGGCGGCGTTGGCCGCACCGGCGCCCGCGGCAGCGAAGGCGGCACCGAGCGCGGCGACGCCGAGGGTCTTGGCGGCAGACTGCTTCATCTTCACGTCCTCGTGACGGGGGCTTTGGATCTCAGAAACGTAACGACCGTTTCGTGCCGCCCGCAAACACCGTGTTTCCCCGGGAATTCGTCGCGCACTGGGTTCCGGCTTGTTCCGGATCAAGGCCTCTTTCCCGTAGAAGTGCTGGTCGAGGCCGTCTGCTTGAACAGCCATTCGGACTTCAGCTCGGCATATCCCGGCTTGATCACGTCATTGATCATCGCCAGTCGTTCGTCGAAAGGAATGAATGCTGATTTCATCGCATTGACGGTGAACCACTGGATGTCGTCGAGCGTGTATCCGAAAGCCTCGGTCAGCAGCTCGAATTCACGGCTCATGCTGGTGCCGCTCATGAGCCGGTTGTCGGTGTTGACGGTGGCCCGGAAGTGCAGCCGGCGCAGCAGGCCGATGGGGTGCTCGGCGTACGAGGACGCGGCGCCCGTCTGGAGGTTGGAGGTGGGGCACATCTCCAGCGGGATGCGCTTGTCCCGTACGTACGCTGCCAGCCTTCCGAGGCGCACCGAGCCGTCGTCGGCGACCGTGATGTCGTCGATGATGCGCACGCCGTGGCCGAGCCGGTCGGCCCCGCACCACTGCAAGGCCTGCCAGATCGACGGGAGTCCGAAGGCCTCGCCGGCGTGGATCGTGAAGTGGTTGTTCTCGCGCTTGAGGTACTCGAAGGCGTCGAGGTGCCGGGTGGGCGGGTAGCCGGCCTCGGCGCCCGCGATGTCGAAGCCGACGACGCCCTCGTCCCGGTAGCGGTTGGCGAGTTCGGCGATCTCCAGGGCGCGGGCGGCGTGCCGCATCGCGGTGAGAAGGGCGCCGACGCGGATGCGGTGACCGTTCGCCTTCGCGCGGCGCTCCCCTTCCCGGAAGCCCTCGTTGACGGCCTCGACGACCTCTTCGAGGGTCAGGCCCTTCTCCAGGTGCTGTTCGGGGGCGTACCGGACCTCGGCGTACACGACGCCGTCCTCGGCCAGGTCCTCGGCGCACTCCGCGGCGACCCGCTTCAGCGCCTCCTTGGTCTGCATGACGGCGCAGGTGTGCGCGAAGGTCTCCAGATAGCGCTCCAGCGAGCCGGAGTCGGCCGCCTCGCGGAACCAGATGCCGAGCTTGTCGGGGTCGGTCTCGGGGAGGTGGTCGTAGCCCTGGTCGTGGGCGAGTTCGACGATGGTGCCGGGGCGCAGGCCCCCGTCGAGATGGTCGTGCAGCAGCACCTTCGGGGCGCGGCGGATCTGGTCCGGAGTCGGCGTTTCACGGGTCTGGCTCGTCATTTCCGCACTCTAACTCCTACGCGCGTAGAACACCTCTGGTCAAGGCCCGTCGATACGTAACAGTGACCCTGAGGACAGGTGGAGTACACCAGTGCTTCTGACACTGTTCTGTCATGGCACAGCAAGCGACGTCGGCTCAGACGCCCAGGCTGGGAAAGGCGATCGGCCCGGAGCCGTCCACCGTGGGTGGTGTGGTGCTGCTGCTGCCCGGGGGTGACGAGGTCTCCGTACGCCGTCCTTCCCCGCTCGCCGCGTCGTCGGTACGCGCCCTCGGGCGGCGTCTCACGCGCGACGGGCGTGGGCAGGGGCTGGCGGCGCACGTCGTCCACTACCGGTGCCGCGGCTGGAACGGCAGCGAGGCGCACCTCGCGCGCGATGCCTCGTGGGCTGCGGACGAGGTCGTGCGGTTGTACGGGGACGTGCCCGTCTGCCTCGCCGGCGTGGACATGGGCGGGCGTGCCGCCCTGCATGCGGGCGGCCATCCGGCGGTGGAGTCCGTGCTGGCGGTCGCGCCCTGGCTGCCCGAGGACGACGTGGCCGCGGCGCCCGAGCCGGTGAAGCAGCTGGCGGGGCGGCGCGTGATGATCGTCCACGGCACCAACGACGAGCGTACGGATCCCGAGTTGTCATTCCGGCTGGCGGCGCGGGTGAAGAAGACGAACCCGGGGATCTGCCGGTTCGAGGTGCACTCCGACGGGCACGGGCTGCATCAGTACTGGGCCGAAGTCCTCGCTCTCGCTTCGGACTTCGCGCTCGGCACGCTCTTCGGGCGCGACTTCGCGCGCCCGGTCGCGGACGCGCTGGCGGCTCCGCCGCCGCTGGGGTTGCGGATGCCGTTGGCGGCGGGTTTTGGGGCTGTGGGGCGGCGGCGCTGACGGTGGCCTCCGGCGGTAGGTGGTGCGCCGCCTGCCGGTGGGTGGGTCGCGACTTGCGCGCCTGCCGGCTGTCGTCGGCTGGTGCGCCTTCTGTCGTTGGGTGGGTCGGGGCCGCGCCGGGATGTACGTCCTCGGTCTGGCGCCGAACCGTACATCGTTTGGGCGAGCCCAGACCTGGCGCCAGCCGCTGCGGGCGCACATCCCGCCACGTCCCCTTCGGCACGCTCGCGGCTACCGGCCGGTGGGGGCGACCGTCACCGTTGTGGGCAATCGTTCCGCAGGGCTGGGGGCACCTCCCAGCGGTAGCTGGGGGAGGGTGGGCACAACCCCACGACGGCGGGCGCCCTGGCCCAGTACCCGCACACCCGGAGGGGTGGGGCACAACCCACGACGGCGGGTGCCGTGAACTCGTGCGCCCGCCCCGGCACGGGGCTAGTCGGGCAGAAGGTGCCCGCGGCGCGACAGCAGGAAGCGTTTGAAGGCCGCCACCGGCGGGGTGTCGGGGATGCCCGCACGCCACGCCACACCGATCTCACGGGCCGCCCGCGGAGCGGTGACCGTAAGCTCCGCGACTCCCGGCCGCGGCACGGCCGGCGGCGGCAGCAGCGCCACGCCGAGCCCGGCGGCGACGAGTCCGCGCAGGGTCTCGGCCTCCTCACCCTCGAAGGCGATACGGGGCCGGAAGCCGGCCTGCCGGCACAGGTCGTCGGTGATGCGCCGCAGCCCGTACCCGGGTTCGAGGGTCACGAACGTCTCGTCGGCCGCCTCGGCGAGACGGACACGCTTGCGGGAGGCAAGGCGATGGTCGTCGGGCACGACCAGCCGCAGTCGCTGCTCGTCGAGACGGCGCGCGACCAGGTCCGGCGCGTCGGGGACCGGTGAGGTCAGGCAGAGGTCCAACTCGCCTGATCGCAAGCGCTCGATCATGGCCTCGCCGTAGTTCTGGACGAGACTGAACCGCACGCGCGGGTGGTCGACGCGGAAGGCGCGGATGAGCTCGGGCACGGTTTCGGAGCCCATGGTGTGCAGGAAGCCGAAGGCGACCTTGCCGGAGGCGGGGTCGACGTCCGCCCGTACCTCCTCGGCCGCGCGCTCGACCTCGGCGAGTGCCCGCTCGACCGAGGTCAGGAAGGTGCGGCCCGCGGGGGTCAGCGACACCGTACGGCCGTGGCGTGCGAACAGGTCGACGCCCAGGTCCTGTTCGAGGCGTACGAGGGCCCGGGACAGGGTCGACTGGGGCACCTGCATCTCCTGCGCGGCCCGCGTGACGTGCTCGGTGCGGGCGACGCCGGCGAAGTACGCGAGGCGCGGTGCGAGTATCGCCGCAATGTCTTCCGTGTCACCGGACGGTGACAGCCGCGGCTGTGACCTCTGCTCATGCTCCATGGGATCGATTATGGCGATTCCATGCATTGGACGCATGAATGCAGGTGGCCGTACGTTCGGGGCATGCCTCCTGCCAGTACCGAGGCGTCCACCACCACCGTGGACGCCCGCCCTGCCGCTCCCGCCTCCGACTCCCGAATGAACCCGGGCGGTCCCGGCTACCGCCGGATGAGCCTCGCCCTCTTCCTGGCGGGTGTCGCCACGTTCGCCCTGCTGTACTCCACGCAGGCCCTGCTCCCGCTGATCTCCGCCGACTTCGGTGTGAGCGCGTCCACGGCGAGCTGGACGGTGTCGGCGGCGACGGGCGGGCTGGCGCTGTGCGTACTTCCGATGTCCGCGCTGTCGGAGCGGTTCGGACGGCGGACCATGATGACGGCGTCGCTCGCGGTCGCCGTGGTGGTGGCTCTGCTGGTGCCCTTCGCGCCGTCGGTGGGCGCGCTGATCGCGCTCCGGGCGGTGCAGGGCGCGGCGCTCGCCGGGCTTCCGGCGTCCGCGACGGCGTATCTGGCGGAGGAGGTGCGCCCCAGGGCGCTGGTCACCGCGATCGGGCTGTTCGTGGCGGGCAACAGCGTCGGCGGCATGAGCGGCCGGGTCATCACCGGCTGGGTCGCGCAGGAGTGGGGCTGGCGGGTCGCGGTCGGTGCGCTCGGCGTGCTCGCCGTGGTGTGCGCGGCGCTGTTCCGCGTACTGCTGCCGGCGCCGCGCCACTTCACGCCCGGCACGCTGAACCCGAAGGCCCTGGGCCGCACGGTCCGCGGTCACCTGTCGGATCCGCTGCTGCGCCGCCTGTACGCGATCGGCGGGCTGTTCATGACGGTGTTCGGCGGTGTCTACACGGTGATCGGCTACCGGCTGACGGATGCCCCGTTCTCGCTTCCGCAGGGCGTCATCGGCTCGATCTTCCTGGTCTATCTCGTCGGTACGGTGTCGGCTTCGGCGGCCGGGAGGCTGGTGGCCCGGCTGGGGCGGCGCGGGGCGCTGTACCTGGCGGGCGGTACGACGGCCGCGGGCCTGCTGCTGTCGCTCGCCGAGGCGCTGCCCCTGGTCCTGCTGGGCCTGGTCCTGATCACCGCCGGCTTCTTCGCGGGCCACGCGGTCGCGTCCTCGGCCGTGAGCCGCACGGCGACCCGGGGCCGTGCGCAGGCCTCGGCGCTCTACCAGTCCGCGTACTACGTGGGCTCCAGCGCGGGCAGCACGCTGGGCGCTGTCGCCTTCCACGCCGGCGGCTGGTTCGGGACCGTGGCGCTCGGACTGCTCGCCGTGGCCGGCGTCGTGACGATCACGGTGGCGGGTACGCGGGCGGCGCGGGCGCAGGCCCGGCTGGTGGCGGTGCCCGCGGGGCACTGAGGTTCCCCCGGTCACGACTCGTTCTGCACACGACACCCCGCGTACCGCGCCGGCTGGCGGTACGCGGGGTGTCGCGCGAGTATGCGGTGCATGGACGCCGGGCGGCGCGCGTTCGGCCTCTACGTGCGAAAACTGCAGGTCCGGCACGATTGTCAGTGGGGTCCTGTAGCTTCCGGACTGCTGGCGCCGCACAGGCGACGGAGAAGCCACAGGGGTGGGTTCCAATGAGTGAGAGCACAGCGACGACGACGGACCTGGACGCCCGGCTGGAGAAGCACAGGGTCGAGCTGACGGGGTACTGCTACCGGATGCTCGGTTCCTCCTTCGAGGCCGAGGACGCCGTGCAGGACACGATGGTGCGCGCCTGGCGGAGCTACGACCGGTTCGAGGGCCGCTCGTCGCTGCGCTCGTGGCTGTACCGCATCGCGACGAACGTGTGCCTGGACATGCTGAACGCGGGCAACCGCCGGGCGCGCCCCATGGATCTCACCGAGTCCACGCCGCTGGCGCAGGCGGCGCTCAATCCGCGTCCGGACCACACGTGGCTGGAGCCGATGCCGGACGCGCGCGTGCTGCCCGAGGTGAGCGACCCGGCGGAGGCTGCGGTGGCCAAGGAGTCGGTGCGTCTCGCCTTCATCGCGGCCCTGCAGCAGCTGCCGCCGAAGCAGCGGGCCGTGCTGATCCTGCGCGAGGTGCTCGCGTGGAAGGCGAGCGAGGTCGCCGAGCTGCTGGGCACCACGGTCGCCTCGGTCAACAGCGCGCTGCAGCGGGCGCGGGCGACACTCGCCGAGAGCGGCGGATCCCTGGACACGGCGACGGCCGACCCGCTGGACGAGGAGCAGCGCAAGCTCCTGGACCGCTATGTGGCCGCCTTCGAGGGGTACGACATGGCGGCGCTGACGGCCCTGCTGCACGAGGACGCGGTAATGACGATGCCGCCGTTCGACCTGTGGCTGCGCGGTCCTGAGGACATCACCGGCTTCATGACCACGCTGGGTGCGGCCTGCGAGGGTTCCCGTCTGATCCCGGTGGTCGCCAATGGCACGCCGGCCTTCGCGCAGTACAAGCCGGATCCGGACGGAAAGGGCTTCGTGCCCTGGGCGGTGCAGGTCATCGAGGTGTCAGGGGGCCGGGTCACCGGGTTCCACTGCTTCCTGGACACGGCGCGGTTCTTCCCGCTGTTCGGGGTGCCGCTCCATCTCGAGCCCTAGCCCGACGAGTTGGAGCAGTTCGCGTAGCTGCGGAGCTGGGTTGCGTACGCGGATCCGGCCGCCCGCGCGGCGCGCGGCCAGCTCCAGGCGGGCCAGCAGGTCGACGGCGGCGAGCCCGGGAGCGGCCAGCGCCGCGGCGTCGCATACGACGACGTCCGCGCCGGTGGCCAGCAGCTGCGCTCGTACGTGCGCGCACAGCCGGTCCGCCTCGGCGCGGCCGACGGCGCCGGGCAGGACCAGGGGTGCGGGTGTCGGAGCGTCCACGGTCGGTAGACCGTGGGTGAGCGGAGAACTCATCGCGAGCGGTGACAGGGATGCTGTGGGCGCGCTGTCCCGCGCAGGCGAAGCTCCCGGTCAGGCGTCAGGCGAGGCCCTCCGGCTCAGGCGATGCGTTCCAGCACGATCGGCGGCGGGGTGAAGGCCGTGTCGGCCGAGGCGATGTCGTACGCCCCCTCCAGGGACTCAAGGGCGTACTGGAAGCGTTCCGGGGTGTCCGTGTGGAGGGTGAGGAGGGGCTGGCCCTCGACCACGGTGTCGCCCGGCTTGGCGTGGAGTTCGACGCCGGCCGCGGCCTGGACCGGGTCCTCCTTGCGGGCGCGGCCCGCGCCGAGGCGCCAGGCGGCCACGCCGACGCCGTATGCGTCGAGGCGCGTCAGTACGCCGGAGGAGGGCGCCGTCACGATGTGCTGTTCGCGGGATGTGGGCAGTGGTGCGTCCGGGTCGCCGCCCTGGGCCGCGATCATGCGGCGCCATACGTCCATGGCGGAGCCGTCCGCCAGGGCCTTCGCCGGGTCGGCGTCCGGCAGCCCGGCGGCGTCCAGCATCTCGCGGGCCAGGGCGAGGGTGAGTTCGACGACGTCCGCGGGGCCGCCGCCCGCCAGGACCTCCACCGACTCGCGTACCTCGAGGGCGTTGCCCGCGGTCAGGCCGAGCGGGGTGGACATGTCGGTGAGCAGCGCGACCGTCTTCACACCGTGGTCGGTGCCCAGGCCGACCATCGTCGAGGCGAGTTCGCGGGCGTCCTCGATCGTCTTCATGAAGGCGCCCGAGCCGACCTTCACGTCGAGGACCAGCGAGCCCGTGCCCTCCGCGATCTTCTTCGACATGATCGACGAAGCGATCAGCGGGATGGCCTCGACCGTGCCGGTCACGTCCCGCAGGGCGTACAGCTTCTTGTCGGCGGGGGCCAGGCCGTCGCCCGCCGCGCAGATCACCGCGCCTGTCGTGTCGAGGACGTGCAGCATCTCCTCGTTGGAGAGCAGGGCGCGCCAGCCCGGGATGGACTCCAGCTTGTCGAGCGTGCCGCCGGTGTGGCCGAGGCCGCGGCCGGAGAGCTGCGGGACGGCCGCGCCGCAGGCGGCGACCAGGGGCGCGAGAGGGAGCGTGATCTTGTCGCCTACGCCGCCCGTGGAGTGCTTGTCCGCCGTGGGGCGAGTGAGGGCCGAGAAGTCCATGCGTTCGCCGGAGGCGATCATGGCGGCGGTCCAGCGGGCGATTTCGCGGCGGGTCATGCCGTTGAGGAGGATCGCCATGGCCAGGGCCGACATCTGCTCGTCGGCGACCTCGCCGCGGGTGTAGGCGTCGATGACCCAGTCGATCTGGGGGTCTGTGAGTTCGCCGTGGTCGCGCTTGGTGCGGATGACGGAGATGGCGTCCATGGGGGTTCCTTCCGGTTTCTTCCGGTGTGCGGGTGTGGGTGGGCGGTTTGTTTTCCCCCACCCCGCCCCTTCCCGTAACCAGGGGGCGCCAGCCCCCTGGACCCCCGGTCCTCAAACGCCGGACGGGCTGAATTAACGGGGGCTGGGGGCGAAGCCCCCAGAAAAACAGACCTACAGCAGCCGCTCCGGCCCGAACGCCTGCGGCAGCACCGCCGACAGGGGCTGGACCCCCTCGGGGGTCTCCAGGAGCAGTGCGGGCCCGCCGAACTCGAACAGCAGCTGGCGGCAGCGCCCGCACGGCATCAGGATGTCGCCCTTGCCGTCGACGCAGGTGAAGTGCGTCAGCCGCCCGCCGCCGGTGAGCTGCAGCTGCGAGACGAGCCCGCATTCGGCGCACAGGCCGAGGCCGTACGACGCGTTCTCGACGTTGCAGCCGGTCACGGTCCGGCCGTCGTCGGCCAGGGCCGCGGCGCCGACGGGGAAGCCCGAGTAGGGGGCGTAGGCGCGGGACATGGCGTCCCGCGCGGCCTCCCGCAGGGCCTCCCAGTCGACGTCGGCGTCCCGGGCGGCGCCGCCTACGGAACTCACTTGCCCTGACCCTTCCGGTACGGCAGGCCGTCCGCCTTCGGCATCCGCAGGCGCTGCGCCGACAGGGCGAGCACGAGCAGCGTGATGACGTACGGGGTGGCGGAGACGACCTGGTTGGGCACCTCGTTGGTGACGGAGTACCAGGTGAACATCAGAACACCGATGGCCGCGGTCAGCAGGGCCGGGGCGTACTTCTTCCGGATCAGCAGCCAGATGGCGCCGACCGCCAGCAGGACGGCGCCGAGCAGCAGCAGCGCGTGGACGTTCTCGGAGCCGCCGCGCAGGTTGAGGCTGTCGGTGTAGCCGAAGAGGCCCGCGCCCAGGGCGAGTCCGCCGGGCATCCAGTTACCGAAGATCATCGCGGCGAGGCCGATGTAGCCGCGGCCGCTGGTCTGGCCCTCCAGGTAGAAGGGGTTGGCGACGATGGAGAGGAAGACGCCGCCGAGTCCGGCCAGGCCGCCGGAGATGATCACGGCCAGGTACTTGTACTTGTAGACGTTGACGCCGAGGGACTCGGCCGCGACCGGGTTCTCGCCGCAGGACCGCAGGCGCAGGCCGAAGGCGGTGCGCCACAGGATCCACCAGGAGGCGGGGATCAGCGCGACGGCGAGCAGGGTCAGCCAGGAGACGTTGGTGACCAGACCGCCGAGGAGCCCCGCGATGTCGGAGACGAAGAACCAGCCCTTGGCGTTGAGTTCTTGCAGCGCGTCGGAGAGTCCGGGCACCGTGAAGTCGCCGAGGGAGTGCACGGGCGGGGACTGCTTGGCCGAGCCGCCCTGGACGCCCTCGAAGGCGAGCGGGGCGAGGTACCGGGTGGCGCCGAGGGCCAGGATGTTGATGGCCACACCGGAGACGATGTGGTTGACGTTGAACGTGACGGTGACGAACGCGTGCAGCAGGCCGCCGAGCGCCCCGCCGAGGATGCCGACGAGGACGCCGGTCCACGGGCCCCACTGGTAGCCGGCCCAGGCACCGAACCACGTGCCGAGGATCATCATGCCTTCGAGGCCGATGTTGACGACGCCCGCGCGCTCGGCCCACAGGCCGCCGAGACCGGCCAGGCCGATCGGCACGGCCAGCTGAAGGGCGGTGGACATCTGGCTGACGTTGGTGATGCCGTCGGCGCCGGTGATGATGCGGACGATCGAGGTCAGCGCGAGGGCGCCCGCGATGACCAGCAGCAGGACGGGGAGAGACAGCCTGCGGCCGGCCGGTGCGGCGGACCCCAGCGAGGGCTGGTTGACAGCGGTTGCCGTGGTCATCGGCCAGCCACCTCCTTCTCGGTGTTGTTGTCAGAGGAGGCGCCGAGGACGTGGCCCGCGGCGAGCTCCGCGCCGACGCGGCGCTGCTGGCGGCGCAGGCCCCAGGTGCGTACGGCCTCGTACGAGACGACGACCGCGAGCACGATCAGGCCCTGCATGATGACCGCGATCTCCTTGTCGTACGGCACCGGAGCGAACTCCAGTTCCGGCGATGCCTTGTCGAGCCAGGCGATCAGGAGGGCGGCGAAGGCGATGCCGACCGGGTTGTTGCGGCCGAGCAGGGCGATGGTGATGCCCGTGAAGCCGAGGGTGGTCGGGAAGGTCGCGCTGTAGGTGTGCGAGGCGCCGAGCAGGATCGGCAGGCCCGCGAGGCCGGCCATGCCGCCGGACACGAGCATGGCGGTGAGGACCATGCGCTTGGGGTCGACACCGCTGGCCGCGGCGGCGGTCTCCGACGCGCCCGAGGCGCGCAGGTCGAAGCCGAAGCGGGTGCGGTTGAGGACGACCCAGTAGCCGATGCCGAGGAGGATCGCGACGAGCGTGAAGCCGTAGATCTCGCCGGCCGGACCCATGTCGATGCCGGGCACCCAGCCGGACTTGGCCATCTCACCGGTGGTGTTGTTGTTGCCGACCTTGACGCCGAAGACGCTGGGCAGCCACAGGTAGGCGATGACGGAGCTCGCGATCGCGTTGAGCATGATCGTCGCGACGACCTCGCTGACGCCCCGGGTGACCTTCAGGACACCCGCGATGCCTGACCAGAAGGCGCCGGTGAGGACCGCGGTCAGCACCAGCAGCGGGATCTGCAGGACCGCCGGCATCGCGACGTGGGTGCCGACGATCGCGGCCGCCATGGCGGCGAGCTGGTACTGGCCGTCCACGCCGATGTTGAACAGGTTCATCCGGAAGCCGATGGCCACCGCGAGCGCCGCCAGGTAGTACATCCCGGCCTGGTTGATGATCAGGACCTGGATGTCGGAGTACGTGGCCTGCTCGAACATCAGCAGGTAGGGCTCGACCGGGTTCTTGCCGGACGCGATCAGCACGACCGAGGTCAGGGCCACGGCCACGACGAGCGCGATGACCGGCCCGGCCACGGCGAGGAGCACCCGCTCCTTGTCGAACTTCTTCATCAGCGGGCCTCGTCTTCCGGGGCGTCTGCCGTCGTCGCGGGAGCGTCTGCCGGGGTCTTCGCCAGAGCGTCTGCCGGGGCTTCTTCGTGCTCGAGGTGGCCGGAGGCGGCGCCGGTCATGGCCGAGCCGAGCTCCTCCGGGGTGATGGTGGCGGGGTCGGCGTCGGCGACGAGCCTGCCGTTGTAGATCACGCGGAGGGTGTCGGAGAGGCCGATCAGCTCGTCGAGGTCCGCGGAGATCAGCAGTACGGCGAGGCCCTCGCGGCGGGCCTCGCGGATCTGGTCCCAGATCTGGGCCTGCGCGCCGACGTCCACGCCGCGGGTGGGGTGGGCGGCGATGAGGAAGCGCGGCTTGTGGCTCATCTCGCGGCCGACGATCAGCTTCTGCTGGTTGCCGCCGGACAGCGAGGCGGCGGTGACGTCGATGCCGGGGGTGCGGACGTCGTACTCCTCGACGATCCGCCGGGTGTCGGCCTGGGCGGCCTTCGGGTCCAGCCAGAAGTGCCGCTTGCCGCGGGTGCTGGGCTCCTCGGTGACATGCCCGAGGATGCGGTTCTCCCAGAGGGGCGCCTCCAGGAGCAGGCCGTGGCGGTGGCGGTCCTCGGGGATGTAGCCGACGCCCTGCTCGCGGCGCCTGCGGGTCGGCCAGGCGGTGATCTCGTCCTCGGCCAGCGTGATGGTGCCGGAGTCGGCGTGCCTGAGGCCGATGAGCGCCTCGACCAGCTCGGTCTGGCCGTTGCCCTCAACGCCGGCGAGGCCCAGGACCTCGCCCGCGTGGATGGTGAAGCTGATGTCGTCGAGGAGCGCCTTGCCGCCGTCGGCGACCAGGCGCAGGTCCTTGACGGTCAGGACGGGGCGGTCGGTGACCGTCGACTCGCTGGTCTCCGGCGTGGGCAGCTCGCTGCCGACCATGAGCTCGGCGAGCTGGCGCGGGGTCGTCTCGGCCGGGACGGCGGTGCCGACGGTCGTACCGCGGCGGATGACCGTGATCTCGTCGGCGACCGACAGCACCTCGCCCAGCTTGTGGGAGATGAAGATGACCGACAGGCCCTCGGACTTCAGTTCGCGCAGGTTGGCGAAGAGCGCGTCGACCTCCTGCGGCACGAGGACCGCGGTGGGCTCGTCGAGGATCAGGGTGCGGGCGCCGCGGTAGAGGACCTTGAGGATCTCCACGCGCTGGCGGGCGGCGACGCCGAGGTTCTCGACGAGGACGTCCGGGCGTACGTCGAGGCCGTACCGCTCGGATATCTCGAGTATCTTCCGGCGCGCCCTGCCGCCGATGCCGTACAGCTTCTCGCTGCCGAGGACCACGTTCTCCAGGACGGTGAGGTTGTCGGCGAGCATGAAGTGCTGGTGGACCATGCCGATGCCGCGGGCGATGGCATCGGCGGGCGACGAGAAGGCGACCTGCTCGCCGTCGATCGCGATGGTGCCCTCGTCCGGCTTCTGCATGCCGTAGAGGATCTTCATCAGCGTCGACTTGCCGGCGCCGTTCTCGCCGACGAGGGCGTGGACGGTGCCCTTGCGGACGGTGAGGTGGATGTCATGGTTGGCCACGACGCCGGGGAATCGCTTCGTGATCCCGGCGAGTTCGACGGCGGTCACCTGACCGCCCGCCGCGCCGGCCGGAGGGCTGCTGGACGCGTTGATGACGCACTCTCCTGGGGAAGGGGGCCGTCTACGTGTAGCGCCCCTACGGCATCGGAAGGGGCGATGCTCCGCGACAACGGGGTACGGGAAGCCTGGCTCCCGCACCCCGTCGAGCGGACGTAACCCCGCGGTTACTGGCTGCTCGTGATCTTGCTGTACCGGCCGGCACTGCGATGTGCCGGCCGGTCTGCCCGTGTCAGCTGGACTTGACCTTGATCTCGCCGCTGATGATCTTCTCCTTGGCCGTCTCGATGGCCTTCTGGAGCTCGGTGTCGCTCTTGAACTCCGGGTTGGAGTCCGCGAGGCCGACCTCGCCGGACTTCAGATCGCCCCTGACGATACCGGCCTCGGGCTTGCCGTCCTCGACCGACTTCGCAAGGTTGTACACCGCCTTCGCGACGTCCTTCGTCGCGGAGGTGAGGATGTACTTCTTGTACTTGCTGAGGGCTTCCTGCTTGTACTGGTCGGAGTCGACGCCGATCGCCCACACCTTGGCGGCGGCAGCGGCCTCGATCACGCCCTGACCGGACAGACCGGCCGCCTGGTAGACGACGTCCGCGTTTTTCTCGATCTGGCCCTCGGCGGCCGTCTTGCCCTTGTCCGGGCTGGAGAAGCCGCCCTCCTCGGCGGTCTGCGTCAGGTACTGCGACAGGACCTTGACCTTCGGGTCCGTGTCCTTGACGCCCTGCTCGAAGCCCGCCTCGAACTTGTGGATGAGCGGGACGTCCACGCCGCCCACGAAGCCGACGACGTCGGTCTTGGTCGCCTTGGCAGCGGCCACACCGGCGAGGTACGACGCCTCCTCCTCGGAGAAGACCAGGTCGGCGACGTTGTCCGCCTCGATCGTGGAGTCGTCGACGATGCCGAAGGTGGTGTCGGGGTACTTCGCCGCGGCCTCCTTGACGGCCGCCGCGTAGGCGTAGCCGACGCCGATCACCGGGTTGTAGCCCTGCTTGGCCAGGGAGACCAGGCGCTGGGTCTTGTCGGCGTCCGTCTCGCCCTCGGTGGGCTCGATGTCCTGGGTCCGGTACCCGAACTCCTTCTTCGCCTTCTGCAGGCCCGCGTAGGCTGCGTCGTTGAAGGACTGGTCGCCCTTGCCGCCGACGTCGTACGCGATGGCGAGGCCCTTGTCGCCCTTCGTGTCCGACGAGCCGGCGGAGGTCGACGTGCTGCCGCAGGCGGACAGCGCGAGGGCGAGCGAGGCGGTCGCAGCGCCCGCGACCGCGATACGGGAAACCCGGCGCATGTGGTGTGCTCCTGTCGTACAAGCGCCTGGCGGTACAGCTATGGCGCTAACTTCCGCCGCAGAGTAACGCGCGTAGACCTACGAGAAAACCCCTTCTGTCCACCTTGTTATGCGCCCGTGCCCAAGCCGTGCGGACGAGCCGGGCGGACGAGGGCCCGAGCCGAGCGTACGAGGGCCCGAGAACGGACGACGGGGCGGGCGGGCATCGATGACGCCCACCCGCCCCGTCGCCACAGACGGAGGTCGGATCTACTCGGTGATCTACTCGGTCTTGACCTTGATGGAGCCGTCGATGATGCCCGCCTTGGCCTTGGCCACGGCGTCGGCGAGACCGTCGATCTCCTTGAACTTCGGGTTGCTTTCGGCGAGGCCGACGCCGTCCACCTTCAGGTCGAAGGTCTGCACGCCGGTCAGCGGCTGGCCTGCCTCGACGGACTCCGCGAGCGCGTACACGGCGCCGCCGACGTCCTTGAGCGCGGAGGTCAGGATGTAGTCCTTGTACTTGGCGAGGGCTTCCTGCGCGTACTGGTCAGAGTCGACGCCGATCGCCCACACCTTGGCGGTGGCGGCGGCCTCGATGACGCCCTGACCGGACAGACCGGCGGCCTGGTAGACGACGTCCGCCTTCTTCTCGATCTGGCCCTCGGCGGCGGCCTTGCCCTTGTCCGGGCTGGAGAAGCCGCCCTCCTCGGCGGTCTGCGTCAGGTACTGCGACAGGACCTTGACCTTGGAGTTCGTGTCCTCGACGCCCTGCTTGAAGCCCGCCTCGAACTTGTGGATGAGCGGGATGTCCACACCGCCCACGAAGCCGACGACGTTCGTCTTGGTCGCCTTGGCAGCGGCCACACCGGCGAGGTACGAGGCCTCGTTCTCGGCGAAGACCAGCGATGCCACGTTGTCGCCCTTGACCACCGAGTCGACGATGCCGAAGCTCGTGTCCGGGTACTTCTTGGCGACCTTCTCCATCGCCGTGCCGTAGGCGAAGCCGACACCGATGACCGGGTTGTAGCCCTGCTTGGCGAGGGAGGCGAGGCGCTGCTCCTTGTCGGCGTCCGTCTCCCCGTCGGTGGGCTCGACGTCCTGGGTCTCGTAGCCGAACTTCTTCTTCGCCTTCTCCAGGCCCGCGTAGGCGGCGTCGTTGAACGACTGGTCGCCCTTGCCGCCGATGTCGTAGGCGATGGCGAGGCCCTTGTTGCTGTCCTTGCTCTCGGGCTTGTCCGCCTGGTCACTGGTGCCGCCGCAGGCCGTGGCGGCGAGCGCGAGCGACGCGACCCCCACCGCGGCCCGGGTCAGTTTGGATATCCGACGCATCTGAAGTTCCCCATTCTCCGAAGCCCCGCGTGGGCGCTTGGCTCGGCGCACATTAACGCGCGTAGACAGTCCAGGGAACGGGGTTTCTCGCGGCCGTTATCCATTCGTGCCGATGGCTGGTTACGGCCTTGTGAACCATGGGATCGAATGGGGCGGTTAGGGCAATCGGCCCTTACGCTGAGCGTTCGGGCCGCAACGGCTTACGGCACCGCCGTCGTGGGGTTGTGCCCACCCCGTGGGGTGCGGGTACTGGGCCAGGGCGCCCGCCGTCGTGGTGTTGTGCCCACCCGTTCCGCCCTGCGGAACGATTGCCCACAACGGTGCGGAGCGGTTGCCCGGCAGCCGCCCGCGCCCCGACCCACCCACCAGCCGAAGGCGCACAAGCCGGCCACCGGCCGTCAGAGCCCGGCGTCCAGCAGCGCCGCTGCGGTGAAGAGCTCGACCCCGACAGTGATCGCGTACTCGTCGGCGTCGAAGTCGCCCTGGTGGAGATCACGGATGCCGCGCTCGCCGGGCGTACGGACGCCGAGGCGGGCCATGGCGCCCGGCACCTTCTCGAGGTACCAGGAGAAGTCCTCGCCGCCGAGGCTCTGCTCGGTGTCCTCGATCGAGGACACCCCGCGGCGGGCGGCCATGGCGTCCCGCAGCAGCTCGGTGACCTCGCGGTCGTTGACGACGGGCGGCACCCCGCGGATGTAGTTGATCACCGACTTGGCGCGGTGGATCCCCGCGATCTCGTCGATCGCGGCGTGCACCAGGTCCGGCGCCTGCCGCCACGCGTCCAGGTCGAGGCAGCGGACGGTGCCGGACAGCTCGGCGTGCTGCGGGATGACGTTGCAGGTGTGGCCGGATTCGATACGCCCCCAGGTCACGGCGAGACCCGAACGGGCGTCGATCCGGCGGGCCACCATGCCGGGCACGTCGGTGACGACCTTGGCGACCGCGGTGACGAGGTCGGTCGTCAGGTGGGGGCGGGCCGTGTGACCGCCGGGCCCGTCGAGGGAGACCTCGAGCCGGTCGCAGGCCGAGGTGATCGGGCCGTGCCGCAGCCCGATGCGTCCCGCCTCGACCTTCGGGTCGCAGTGCACGGCGATGATCTTCCCGACGCCGTCCAGGACGCCCGACTCGATCGCGTCGGCGGCGCCGCCGGGCAGTACCTCCTCGGCGGGCTGGAAGATCAGCCGTACGGGATGCGGGAGCCGGCCCTGGCGGTCCAGCTCGGCGAGGACGAGGCCCGCTCCGAGCACGACGGTGGTGTGCACGTCGTGGCCGCAGGCGTGGGCGCGGTCGGGCACGGTGGAGCGGTAGGCGCAGCTCGTCTTGGTGTCCGGGATGGGCAGCGCGTCGATGTCGGCGCGCAGCGCGAGCATGGGCCGTACCGTGTCCCGTTCCGGGAGGTCGCCGCCGCCGATGTCGCATACGAGTCCCGTCCCCGTGTCGAGGACGCGCGGCCGCAGCCCTGCCTTCTCGAGGCGGGCCTTGATCGCCGCGGTGGTACGGAACTCCTGGTTGCCGAGCTCCGGGTGCATGTGCAGGTCGCGGCGGAAGGCGATCAGCTCGCTACGCAGCTCTTCGGGCAGCGCACCGGGGAGGGCTTCCGCCGCGGACTCGGCACCGGGGACGTCTCCGGGGACGTCGGACTCGCGGGACATCAGTTGCTTCACCCTTTGAAGGGTAGGGCGAATCGGGGCCGGACCGAACTGCGATCAACAAAACTTCAGCCCGATCGAGGTAAGAAATCCGGCCGGAGCGTGCATGCGCGTCTCCCCGGGAGGGTATGAAATTTGTTTTTCAGCGTTCAGCCAGGGTTCAGAGGGCGCCCTGGGTCCAGGGTCCGGTGATCGCGAACGTGATGCCCGGGGTCTGGATGTTCACGAACAGCCAGTTGCCGTTCTTCGGCTCGAACACCGAGCCGGCCCACTCGGAACCCCTGTGGTCGGCCGCCGCGACGTTCTTGCCCGCTGTCCCGCTCCGCAGGTCCACGTTGTTGGCGGCGAAGCGGAAGATCTCGCCCTCCGTGGTCAGCCCGTGGACGTACTCGGTGCCGCCGCCGTCCTCGCAGAGCACCAGACCACCGCGGGGGCTGACGCACATGTTGTCCGGTGCGTTGAGGACGTCGGAGCCGGGAGAGGCGAAGAGCACGCGGAACTCGTCGGTGGCAGGGTCGAGTTCGAAGACCTGGCCCTGGCGGGCGGGGCCGCCGTCCGTCGTAATCACGTAGATGCGGTCGTTGCCGTACCAGGCGCCCTCGAGGCGGCTGAACACCGCGGCGCCGTTCGCCTGTGCCTGGAGCCGCACCGTGTCCGTCGCCGGGTCGACGTCCTCCACGGGCACCCAGGAGACGGTGCCGTACGCCTTCTCGCCGTCGAGGCGGGTGTCGTACGACGTGCTGCCGATGCGCAGGGCCTCGAGCCGGCCGCCCTTGGACAGGTCGCCCGGCACCGCCGGGACGAACCGGTACAGCGACGCGTCGCCGCGGTCCTCGGTCTCGTAGACGTAACCGGTCGCCGGGTCGACGGCGATGGCCTCGTGGTTGAACCGGCCCATGGCCTTGTAGGGCTCGGGGTTGCCCTTGCCCTCCGATGCCACCTCGAAGATGTAGCCGTGGCGCGTGCCGGCGGTCGTGGAGAAGGTCTCCTCGCAGGTCAGCCAGGTGTTCCACGGGGTGGGTCCGCCGGCGCAGTTCCGGATGGTGCCGCCAAGGCTGCCGTAGGACTCCAGCCACTGGCCGGCGTCCGGGTCGAAGACGAGGGTGGTGGTGCCGCCGCCGGCCTCCGGGTTGTAGGCCGGAGCGGTGAAGGCGGGACCGGCGCCGCGCTCGTGGTTGCGGACGAGGTGGACCTTGTCGCCGTAGCGGAAGGCCGCCATGCCGTCGTGCGAGCCCGGGGTGCGGGCGCCGTCGTCCATGGGGTCGTTCGTCCACCCGTAGGAGATGTACTCAAACCCGCGGGGCAGCTGCAGCAGCTCCAGGCCGGTCGCCTGGTCCTTGACCGGGCTCAGCGGCCCGTACCCGGCGTCGAACTCGAGCTTGACCGGCGCCGCTGCCGCCGTCCGTGCGGCGAGGGCCTGGAAGGGAACGGATGCCGCTGCGGCCACGGCGGCGCCGCGCAGGAGGGTGCGTCGTTCGAAACCGGGACCGGTCGGTCTTCCGGCGGACATGCCCATCATGAGAGTCCTCTCGATGCAACGAACAAGGGAGAACTGGGGAGCGGCGCCAGAAACCCTAGGAGTGAACCGTTTCTCCGTTTCCCAACGGAAAGTGAGCGTTGAGAGAACCTCTTGCGCGGCAGGGCACTGCGCCCTGCCGCCGCCCGTGGCGCACGGTGCTCAGGAGGGCGCCCGTCCGGCGCCCTCGTCACACCGCCGTGACCGCCGACAGCCGGTGCACGTCGCGCGCCGTGCCCGTGACGCCCGACAGGAAGCCCTGCGCTCTGGGCGAGGCGTGGTCCGTCAGCCAGGCCGGGTCTATGTCGCACACGGCCACCTTCACCTCGGTGCCCGCGAGGGCCAGCGGCAGGGTGTGGACGACCGTCGACGGGAAGCTGAGGATCGTACGGCCGATCGGGCCGCGGCGGGCTATCAGTTCCAGGGGGAGGTCGGGGCGCACGACCTCGAGGCCCGTTTCGACCGCCAGCCGGTGGAGTTTGTCGGAGCTTTCGCGGCGGTGCGCGAAGTACCTGGTGGCGCCGTGGGTGCGGGCGAGGGATGTGACCGCCTCCAGATAGCGGTCGGGGTCGACCACACCCGTTTCGACCAGGGACGTGCCGACCAGGTCGGCTCCCTTGGTGATGCGGGGCGGGCCGAAGCGGGAGCGCGTCCAGCCGAAGTCGTTGGCGGTGATGCGGACGCCGTCGGGTGCCGCCTCGATCGGCATGGACGAGAACACCTCGACCGTCCGCCTGCGGCCGGGAGTGAGGCGGCGGCGCGCCGATGCGGACACCGGTGCGAAGACGATGTCGCGCGCCCCGGGACGGCCGCCGCGCCGGTGCCAGCGCACCAGGCGCTCGCCGCGGGCCAGCTGGGAGATGAACTCCATGGTGGCCGTGCCGTCGTCGACGACGACCAGGTGGCGGGCGCGCGTGATCGTCAGCAGGAGCTGTACGTAGCGGGAGAACGGGTCGCCGATGACGATCCGGCGGGCCGCCCGCAGGAGCGGGGTGAGGCCGCCGATGGTCTGGAAGGGCGCGGCCGGGCCGCCCCTCGCCTCCTCCCAGCGGACCTGGTAGCCCTCGTTCCGGGCGAGCTCGGCCATGCGGCGAAGCTGCCCGCGGGTCATGGGGTCGGTGGGCGACAGGACGACGAGGGTGAGGGCGCCCGGGGTGAGGGGGACGGGGGCGTACGCCCCCGGTGTCTGGTGGGCCGGCTCCCCGGCCGGGCCGGCGGCGGCCTCGTGCCGCGTCCGCACGGACGGCGGCGCGACACTGTCCGTACGCTCCTGCGCGGCCCTGGGCGTGGCTGTGTGCGCCCACTCCAGGACGTTGAGGAGCTGTACGGGGCTCTCGACGAAGGCGAGCGTGGAGCCGGCCGCCGGCCCGGTTCGGGGAGTCATCTGCCGTGTACCGCTCAGACGCCGACCGGCTCGCCCGCGGCGGCGGCGATCTCGGCCTCGGCGACGACACCGGTGACGCGGCGGAGCTTCTTCATCGGGCCGAGCTCCGACTCGTAGACCTTCTTGACGCCGTCACCGAGGGAGGACTCGATGGTGCGGATGTCGCGGACCAGGCGCTGCAGGCCCTGCGGCTCCACGGAGGCCGCCTGGTCGGAGCCCCACATGGCGCGGTCCAGCGTGATGTGACGCTCGACGAAGGTGGCGCCGAGCGCGACCGCGGCGAGGGTGGTCTGCAGGCCGGTCTCGTGGCCGGAGTAGCCGATCGGGACGTTCGGGTACTCCTGCTGCAGGGTGTTGATCACCCGCAGGTTGAGCTCCTCGGCCTTCGCCGGGTACGTCGACGTGGCGTGGCACAGCAGGATGTTGTCCGAGCCGAGGACCTCGACCGCGTGGCGGATCTGCTTCGGGGTGGACATGCCGGTGGAGAGGATGACCGTGCGGCCGGTCGCGCGGAGGGCGCGGAGCAGCTCGTCGTCGGTCAGGGACGCGGACGCGACCTTGTGGGCCGGGACGTCGAACTTCTCCAGGAAGGCGACGGCCTCGGTGTCCCACGGGGAGGCGAACCAGTCGATGTTCTTGCTCTTGCAGTACTCGTCGATCTGGCGGTACTCGTCCTCGCCGAACTCGACGCGGTGCCGGTAGTCGATGTACGTCATCCGGCCCCAGGGGGTGTCGCGCTCGATGTCCCACTGGTCGCGCGGGGTGCAGATCTCCGGGGTCCGCTTCTGGAACTTGACCGCGTCGCAGCCCGCCTCGGCGGCCACGTCGATCAGCTTGAACGCGTTCTCGAGCTCGCCGTTGTGGTTGATGCCGATCTCGCCGCAGATGTAGACGGGCTGACCGGGACCGGCGGTGCGGGAACCGAAGGTGCGCAGGCGGGAGTTGGTGCTCATGGCAGGGGGATTTCCTTACTTGTTGAGGGAGTCGAGAGAGGGGCCGAGGATCCAGCTGGCGATCTCTCGGATCGCGCCGTCACCGCCGGGGACGGTGGTGACCGCGCGTGCGGCGCCGCGCACGACGTCGTGGGCACTCGCGACCGCCACGGGCCAGCCCACGAGGGCGAAGCACGGGAGGTCGTTGACGTCGTTGCCGACGTAGAGCACGCGCTCAGGCGCGATGCCCTGCTCCTCGCACCACTGCTTGAGTGCGAGGTCCTTCCGGTCGATGCCGTGCAGGACCGGGATCTTGAGCTTCCGGGCCCGGGCGGCGACGACCGGGTTCTGCTCCGTGGACAGGATCAGCATCGTCAGGCCGCTCCTGCGGAGGGCGGCGATGCCGAGGCCGTCCCCGCGGTGCACGGAGACGAACTCGCGTCCTTCGGAGTCGATCAGCACCCTGTCGTCGGTCTGGGTGCCGTCGAAGTCGAGTACGACCGCGTCGATGTCGTCGGCGGTCGGGAGGGCGCCGGGCCGGTCCGCGTCGAACAGCGGGGCGAGCGCGCGGGCCCGGGCGAGGTCGTGCGGGTCGTCGACCTCGAGGACTCGGGCGGGGTCGGTGCGTACGAGCTCGGTGTGCCCGAAGAAGCGGTGCTTGTGCTCGCGGAAACCCGCCGCGTCCATCGCGTAGGCGGCGCCGGTCTCCAGGAGGTCCTGGGGGCGGTCCTGGCGGCGGGGGCGGAAGGACTTGTCGTGGTTGACGCCGTAGCCGCCGCGGGTGGTGGGGTCGGCGACCAGGGTGTCGGTGCCGCCCTCGACAGCGGCGCGCTCGGTGCCGATCGCGGCCGGCTCGTCGTCCGCGTCCCGCCAGATGAACCCGTGGAACGGCGCGACGGTCACCGCCGTGTCCGCTCCGTTCTCGACGACCGCAGCCGCCACTCCGTCGATGTCCTCGCGGACCAGGAACGGGCTCGTGCACTGCACCAGCAGGACCGCGTCCACGGCCGCGCCGTGCAGGGCCTCGTGGGCGTCCATCGCGTGCAGGACCGCGGCCTCGCTGGTGGCCGTGTCGCCGGCGATCGCGGCGGGGCGCAGCACCACCTCGGCTCCCGCCTCGCGGGCGCAGGCGGCTATGGCGGCGTCGTCCGTGGAGACCACGACGTCCGTGACGAGCCGGGTGGCGCGGCACTCGCGGACGGCGCGGGCCACGAGGGGCACGCCGCCGACCGGGGCGAGGTTCTTGGCGGGCACGCCCTTGGAGCCGCCGCGTGCGGGGATCACCGCGAGCACCCGGCGTACTGGCGCCGCTGTGCCCGCTTCGGGGTGCGTCATGGGAGAGGTCTCCTCGGTTCCTTGGGGTGCGTGGTCGTCAGGGGGCGGGTTCACAGGCCGCCATGCGAGGGGCCGTCACAACTCGCCCATGCGCCGGATCACGGGCGCCACGCGCTGGACTCCGTGGCGGTAGGCGCCGCGGGCGGCGCGGCGCACGATCTGCCGCACGGGGCCCGGCTCCTTGTCGGACACGGGTGCTCCGGGCAGCGGGGCGCCGTCGGGACCGAGGTGGTGGCGGGCGAGGACGCGCGGCAGATAGCCGGGGGCGGTGACGGGCGTGTAGTACGGCATCAGGGGCGGGAGTTCGGCCGAGTCCAGCAGCGCCGCGATGCGTTCGCGTGCCGCGTCGAAGGCCGTCTCGTAGGCTCCGTCGGCGGCGACGCCCTGCCGGGCGACCCACTTCTCGTCCGGCACCGGCTGGTGGCCGGCGTCGAGCTGGTCCCAGGAGGCGAGGCACCCGGAGCCGGTGAAGTGGTGGTTGCCGAGCGCCTCGCGCACGCCCAGGTCGGTCAGGATGACCGTGGGGATGCGGCGGTGCAGGGCCTCCAGCGCGGCCGTGGAGCTGACGGTGACCAGCAGGTCGGTGCGGTCGAGGACCTCGCCCATGTGCCCGTACACGAGGCGGCAGTTGGCGGGCAGTCCGCCGGGAAGCCGCTGCGCGAGCTTCTGGTAGGGCAGTTCCTCGATGTGCGTGGTGTGCTCGCCGGGCTTGGACCGCAGCTTGAGCAGGACCTCGCGGTCCGGGTGCAGGCGGGCGTGCTCGGCGAGGCGGCGAAGCAGGTAGGTGCGGTCGGCGGCGGTGTCGGGCACGGAGGGCTGGGCGGCGAAGACCACGGTGTACGGGTGGTCCTTGCCGGCCTGCTTCTCGTACGGCTTGCCGCCGAGGAACGGCAGCGCGGTCTCGATGACGGACGAGGCGTCGGCGCCCACTCCCTCGTACACGGCGCGGAACCGCTCCGCGTCGTGGCGGGAGTTGGCGAGGACGAGGTCCGCGCCGTGCCGCAGCAGCAGGCCGTCGGCGAGCTTCTCGTAGACGACGCCGACGTAGCCGGTGACGACGACGGGGCGCTTCGCGCGGCCCTGCCAGACGCGGGCGAGTCCGTGCAGCATGGCCTGGACGGCACCGCCGACGAGGGCGAGGACGACGACGTCGTACGCGTCGTGCTCCCGCTCCATCTCGCGCAGGAACTCGACGGCCGTGACCTCGCGGAGGTCGTCCGCGCGCACTCCGACCTCCCGCAACTGGCGGGCTGTCGGCGTGGCGCGCCCGCGGAGCAGGAAGCCGCTCAGCCGACTGTCCGGAACGGTGCGGTTCGCGGTGAGCGCGCCCCATTTCCACCGGGTGTCGGAATCGGCGAGTACGGCCACCCGCGGGGAGTTCGTCGAAGTACTTGCTGGCACGTCGACGACGCTAGGAAGGCATTTCGAGCCGCGGCCCAACCCGAATGCAACAAACGGTTAACAGCACATCGACGAATGGCGAATCGGGCCGGGAACGAGCCCGGAAAGTGCCTGGTTCACGGTACCGCCACGCGTCGTTCACCTTGCATCAAGCCGTGAGTCAAGACGAATGCCGAACCGGCACCTAACGTCATGCAGGTGGTCAAGCTCTCCGTCATCGTGCCGTTCTACAACGTGCAGCAATACGCGCCCGACACCTTGAAGAGTCTGCGTGCCAACGCACGCGACGACTTTGAATTCGTTTTCGTCGACGACTGCTCGAAGGATGAGACTCCGGACATCCTCGAACGCGCGGCGAAGGAACTGCAGGGCGCCGGCGGCGTCGGCCGGGTGGTGCACGTCAGACACGAAGTGAACGGAGGCCTCGCGACCGCCCGCAACACGGGTATCGACGCGGCGACCGGCGAATACCTCACTTTCCTGGACGGCGACGACTGGCTCGCGCCGGGTTACTACGCCCGACTGGTCGCCGCCATCGAGGAACTGGGCTGCGACTTCGTGCGTACCGACCATGTGCAGTGTACGGCGAGGGCCCGCTCCATCCACCGGGTTCCGCACGGCCTGCGCGATGTGGTGATGAAGCCGCGCGACGCGATACTCCCCGCCGACCGGTCCACCTCCGTCGACTACCCGTACGCCTGGGCGGGCGTCTACCACCGCCGCCTCGTCGACAAGGGGCTGCTGCACTTCACCGACGGGCTGCGCACGGCCGAGGACCGGCCGTGGATCTGGCGGCTGCACCGCGAGGCGGAATCCTTCGCGGCCGTGAGCCTGCTCGGCGTCTTCTACCGGCGCGGGGTCGCGTCGTCGCTGACGCAGATCGGCGATGTGCGCCAGCTCGATTTCATCCGCGCATTCGACCAGGTGATACGGGAAACAGCCCAGGATCCGGAAGCGGAGAAACTGCTGCCGAAGGCCGTGCGCACGTATTGCGCCATCATTTCCCACCACCTGGGATCCATCGAAAGGTTCGAACCATCCGTGGCGCGCAAACTGAAAGCGATGAGCGCGGCGGCACTGAAGCGAATGCCGCAGCACGTGCTGGACGACGCACTCGATTCCATGGACATCGAGCGGGCGACGCGGCTTCGCCGGCTGCGCAGGCGGTCGGTGTCCGCCGGGGAGGTGGCCGCGTGAGCTCCGCCGTGTTCCCCAGCTCCGGGCAGGGCGCGGCCGGTCGGCGCCGCACCACCCAGATCTTCATGGCCTCCACGCTCTACGGTGCCGCCACGCTCGCCGCAGCGCTCGACGCGGACTGCTACGGCCCCGCCGACCGGCGCATCCTGCTGGTCTCCAACAACGCGGCGACGCCCGAGACGACACCGCCCGTGAACGAGATGCCCGGGTTCGCGTGCCTGCGCGACCGCTTCGACGACGTGCTGTCGTGGAACGAGGCCATCTCCCCATTCCACCCCGGCGGTTGGGCGCCGCGCGCCGATGATCTGCTGCTCTGGGAGCGGTATCTGCGGCTGCTGTGGGAGCTGGGTGACGACGACGTGGAGCTCGCCGTCGAGTCGATCCAGGTCAACCCGGCCCTGGCGCTGTGCCAGATCTTCACCGGTGCGCCCGTCGACGTCTACGCGGACGGGCTGATGAGCTACGGCCCGACCCGCAACAAGATCGACCCGCTGGTCGGCACGCGGATCCGGCGGCTGCTGCACCTGGACCTGGTGCCAGGGCTGAAGCCGCTGCTGCTCACCGAGTTCGACGTGCAGCCGGAGATCGTGCCGAGCGACGTGTTCGTGAAGGTGCTGGCCCAACTGGGCGACGACGCCGAGGAGTCGGCGGCCGCCCTGCCCGACGTGCAGGAGCCCGCGCTGCTGCTCGGCCAGTACCTCTCGGCGCTCGACATCCTCACCGCCGATGAGGAGGAGAACCTGCACGTCCGCATGGTGCGCGGGGCCGTCGAACTCGGCCACCGGCGCATTGTGTTCAAGCCCCACCCCACCGCTCCGGCCCGCTGGTCGCGGACCCTGGAGCGGGAAGCGGAGAAGCTCGGCATCGAGCTGACGGTCCTCGACTCGCCCGTGCTCGCCGAGGTGCTCTACCAGCGCATGCGCCCCGCGCTCGTCGTCGGCTGCTTCTCCACCGCGCTGCTCACCGCGTCCGCGTTCTACGGCCTGCCGGTGGCCCGCACCGGCACCGGGCTGCTCCTCGAGCGCCTGACGCCGTACCAGAACAGCAACCGCGTCCCGGTCACGATCGTCGACGCGCTGGTGCCGGAGCTGAGCGACCGCGCGGCCGTGGAGGCCCAGCGGCTGGATGCCGAGTCCGTGGAGCTGACGGGTCTCGTCACGGCGGTCGGCTATGCGATGCAGTCGAAGATCTACCCGGGCCTGCGGCCGGCCGCGGAGGCGTACCTCTCGCGCCACCTCGACTCCCGTACCTGGCGGTACTTCAAGCGCCGCCGCCTCACCTCGCTGGCCCTGCCCGGCGCGGTGCCCTCGCAGCTGGCGTTCATTCCGCGCAACGCGACGGTCCGAAGAGTCGCGCGCCGCGCACGGTCGTTCAAGCGGGCCGCGCTCGGATGACGGCCCCGGGCACGGCACTCCCGAAGCATTCACCGGGAGCGAGCACGACCCGTCCTTCCCCGGTCCCGGGCACGTCCCGGGACCGGGACCGGGCCCTGGACCAGGGCCAGGCCCCCGTGCGGCAGCGCGCCCCGAGGCTGCGCGCCCTCGACGGGCTCCGGCTGGTCGCCGCGCTGATGGTCGCGGCGTACCACTACGGCGGCCGGGACGGCGAGATCTCCCAGGCCTGGGGAGCCTCCAGCAAGACCGTGTTCCCCACGGCCCACACGTGGTTCGCCTACGGCTGCCTGGGCGTCCAGATCTTCTTCGTCATCAGCGGCTTCGTGATCTGCATGAGCGGCTGGGGGCGGCCGCTGCGCTCGTTCTTCGCGTCCCGCGCCGCGCGCCTGCTGCCGTCGTACTGGGCGGCGGTCATCCTGGTCACGGCCGTCTTCGCACTGCCGCCGGTCGCCTACGAGGCGGTGTCGCCGAGCGACGCACTGGTGAACCTGACGATGCTTCAGCAGCCCTTGGGCGTGGACCGCGTCCTCGGCGTGTGCTGGACGCTGTGGGCGGAGATCCGCTTCTACGCCCTGTTCGCGCTGTGCATCGTGCTGCCCGGGGCCACGCGCGGGCGCATCCTGCTGTTCTGCGGGGTGTGGACGATGGCCGCGGCCATCGCGGAGGCCGCTGGGGGCACCTCCCGCTCGGAGAGTGGGGGAGAGCCGCTGCTCGACATCGTGCTGATGCCCGAGTACGCGCCGTTCTTCATCGGTGGCATCGGCCTCTACCTGGTGCACCGCGATCGCCGGGACGTCATGGCCTGGGGCGTCGTCGCCGTCAGCTGGCTGATCGGCCAGCACTACGCGGTGTCCCGGCTGTGGCACGCCCCGGACCCGGACTTCTTCTCGTACCGCTCGTCCCTCGGCATCATCCTGGTCGTCACGCTCGGCTTCGCGGCGGTGGCCGCGATCGCCCTTGGCGCGCTGAGCTGGGCGAACTGGCGCTGGCTGACGGTCGCGGGCGCCCTGACGTACCCCTTCTACCTGGTGCACGAGCACCTGGGCTGGGTGGTGGTGGGCGCGCTGCACCGGGGCCTCGGCCTGCCGCCCTACGCGACGCTGGGCCTGACGTTCGCGGCGATGCTGCTGCTGGCGTGGCTGCTGAACCGGTATGTGGAGGGGTGGCTGACGCCGTTGCTGCGGTCGCGGCTCGCGGAGGCACGACGCTGAACGGTTCCCCTGGGCCGGCCCAGGGGAACCAGCCGGATTCACCTCACCAGCCTGACAGACCGTGGTCGCCCCTTGCCCCGTATGGTGACGGCGTCAGGGACTCACATCACACGTCATCCGTGCCGGAGCTTTCCGTGGCCGTCGCCGCTCGTCTTGCCTCCACCATCGCCGCCCCGTTGGACCCGGCGTCAGCCGACGCTCCGCTCATACTGCACTGGCCCGGACGCAGGCTGCTCGTGCAGCGCGGGGACACCGAGCTGGCCGTCCGCGACCTGGACGAGGGAGGGACGGAGACACACTTCCCCGCACCGTGGCCTCGCGGGTACGGCTCGGTGACGGTCTCTCCGACGGGTGATGTCGCCGTGTTCGCCGGCGTGCACGCGTTGCGAGCCGTGGATTCGACCGGTGCCGTGCGGTGGGAGATCCGGCACGGTTGCTGGTCCTCCGCCGTGTGCACCGAGGCCCATGCCTCGTTCTCCGAGTACGCCGACGACTACCACCACGGCCAGGCGGACACCGGCTCAGCGGCCTTCTCCTCGGACGGCAAGCTCCTCTGGGCCCACATCCGCAGCTACGAGGGGCGCGACATCACGGAGGAGTGGCTGATCCTCGACCCCGTCGACGGCACGGTGCTGACCCGCGCCGCAACGATGACCGTGGGATCGGGCTCCTTCCACTTCCCGCATCCGGACCCGGCGTTCATGGGGCTGACTGTCGGCGAGGGCGAGGAGGACTCGCCCGTGCTATGGGGACACTGGGATGGCGCGAAGCTCACTGTCCAGCGGTTCGACGAGCAGGTCCTCCTCGCCGTGAGCCCGTCCGGGGAGCACTTCCTGACCACGGATCCGGGGCAGTGGGCCCTCTACCTGCACCGGGCGGAGGACGGCATGGAACTGCGGCGTCTGAACGCCGAGGACGCCGTGCCCCCTCCCTCGAGCGAGGACGACCGCGTTTTCTGGGACTACGAGGCGGCGTTCCCGTACGAGGACACCGCCGTGGTCGGCACCGAGTACTACGCGGAGGTCCCCCGCCACTGGCTCGTCCACCCACGCACGATGGCCCTGGGCGGCCGGATCGCCTACCCCTTCCCTGTCTCGGGATCGCCGCGTTCGGCGGGGCAGGGCATCTGGTACACGGTCTCGAAGGACCAGACCACCCTCCACCTGTGGCGTCTGCAGGATGCACGCTGAGGACCGGCGTCACGCCTGTCCTCCCGAAGTACCGGTCTCAGCCCTCCTCATCGACGACGATGCGGCCGATCGTCGTGCCGGGCGTCATGCGCCGGGTGCCGGTCCTGAGCTGGACGCACAGGTCCCAGTACACGTCGTACGGCACCCGTTCCAGGTTGTGGACCTCGTCCTCCCCTCCCAGGAACAGGGGCACCTTGTAGCCGACGCACTCGTCGAACGCGAGCCGTTCGAAGCCGGGCTGGGTGGCCCGCCACTGGTCGAAGAAGTCCGCGGCCAGCGGCGAGGTGTCCGTGACGAGGACCTCGTCGTGGAAGGGGTGCAGGCCGATGCCGCTCTCCATCAGCTCTCCCGCACCCGGCTCCACCAGGACGACATGAGGGTCGGCGGGTTCACCAGTCGCCAGGTCGACGGCGAGATTGCGGCCGAGCCAGTCGAAGCCGAAGCAGTACATGCGCTGTTCGAACCCGCGGAGCAGCCGCCCGCAGACGGCGTTGGCCGCCGCGGCGGTGCGCGGTGTGTGGACGCGGTACAGACCGTGCTCGACGGAGGCACCGGACAGGGCGGCGAAGAGTTCGCCCACCGCCTCCGGCACGGGTCCTGCTGCTGCGTCCGCCGGCTCCGCCGGAAGCCGGTCCGTCACGCGGTACCGGGTCAGGAACTTCTCGAGCATGCGCGGGCCTTTATCAGTCGTAATAGCCGGGTTCCGCAATGAGAGCGGACTGGAAGTAGTACCCCTGGGCGTCGCTCACACTGTCTGCCGCGAAGGGGCGCCACAACGCCAGCAGCAGATCCGGAGCTGTCACGGAGCTGCCGCGCTCCTCCACTTCGATCGCAGTCCGGCTGCGGAGCAGGGCGATGACCTCTGACGCCGGAAGGGAGAAGAGATCAATTCCCTCATATTGAACAGAGACCGAAGAATCCGGTCGGAAGACCTCAATGGCATTGACGATGCCGCCAGTCCCGGTATATGCCTGGACGGAAAGACGGCTTGTGTAGTGCGCTACCCCTCGGGTGGGAACCTCGGAATTCCCCGGGGTGCGGAAGCCCTCGATGTGACGCAGCGCGACCTCCGCGTCATCAATGCTCATACCTATCCTGACTGGCCCTACCCGCTCTGGTGGAATTACTTCGAGAATCATGGCACGGACTCTACCGGGAGCCACCGAAGAAAGGTGGCGCGATACCCGGACGGGTTCGAGCACATGCCGATCCGCCTCACCCATGGACTCGGTGGCCAGAATTGAGGTTTGTACACCCTGGTGCGTCAAGGGCGTCAAATCCCTGGGGGCGCCCCGCCATCCCAACGGTAATAGGCGCCTTTCCATGGCATGCCTGGAAAATGCACCAAGACAGACACGTGAAGAGGGGTGCCCCGGCCCGACTGGCTTGCCGGCTGGAGCACCCCTCTGCCGTGCGTCACATCACCTGCCCGACGTCAGATGGCGTCAAGCTCGACCTCCTCGCCGTTCACTCGGCGGGGCCTTGCTCCAGCCGTCCCACATGGCTGAGCAGGTCGGCCCACTGGTCGTCCCGCCCAGTCGCGGAGAGGCGCACATACTCAGGCCCCGCCACCCACCGCAGGAAGAACGAGGTGAAGTCGTCCGCGGCCCTCTCGAAGGAGGAGGACATCCACCACTGGACCCCGGTGTCCGGGAAGTACCAGACCTCCCCGGTCGCACGGTTCACGAAGAACGGTTCATCCGCGATGACACCGCAACAGAACCACTCGTCGCGGCCCAGGACGACCGCCGCTCCGGGAACCGGATCGGCATGGAACTGCATACCGTCCACCGTGGGGACTCCGAAGACGGTCACGTCACCGCACGTGGCGCCGTTCACGACCTCGAGGAACTCACGGTACGAGGCGGGCAGCGCGCTGCCCAGCTCGTCCCGCCGAGCCCCAGCGGGCAGCGAATTCATCATGCGCCACTCGCTTTGACCGCTCATCGCGGCGCGCAACTCATCCACCACCCGCTGAAGTTCGGCAGTCACAACGCACCTACCATTCGATATTGATCTTGATCGGCGTGTAGTCGTCCAGATTCTTGATCTGGGGCCAGATCTGCTGGGTACCTATGTGCCAGTTGGTGAAGCGGTCCAGCATCTTGAGGTTACCAGCGGTGTCCGGGCCGCCCAGTTGGAGCTCGTGCACGTGGTCAGGGTCCATGCGGTTGAGGATCCTGTCCTTCAGCTTGTCGGCGAAGGCGGGGTTCGTCCCCCCGTACTGGTCGTACACCCGCCGGATCAGGTCACCCTTGTAGTTCTTGGTGACAGCGGAATTGCGGGCGACCGGGTTGGGGGCCTTGAACAGCTTGCCTTCGTCGCTCAGCTTCTGCAGCGCCGCGGCTTTCTTGGCGAACTCCGTCCGCGACATCCCCTCCTGGTACCGGACCGTGATCTCGACCGGTTCGCAGTTCGCGTTGTGGACGAGAAGGGTCTCCCCGCCGGCCACCACGTAGTACGTGTGAACGCTGGCGACGGTGAGGTTGTGGACACGCTCAGTGCGGTGCTGGTGGTCGACGGCGGTGATCTGGACCCACGTACCGCTCGACGTGCGGAGCCAGGCGCCGGGGTCGAGGTCGCCCGCTTCGACCCACCGGCCGGCATCAGGGAGCCAGTAGGTGTGCGCCTCGGTGGAGGTGATCTTGGCGGTTCTGTCCCCGTCACGGCCGTCGACGTCGACGGTGAGCGTCACGAGGTCCTTGCCGCCCTTGCTGCTGAAGGTGTCGATCACCTCGCGGCCTCGGGTGTCACCGGACTCGACGTCCGTGGCCAGGACGTGGTCACCCTCGCGCAGCTCCTCGATGGCCTTGGTCGAGCCGTCGGCCATCACCACCCGGGTTCCGGGCACGAAACTGTTCGTGCACTTGGGCGCTTCCGGCTCCTTGGTCCCGTTCTTGGGGCCACCGGGCGTTTCGGGATCGGTCTTGCGAGCGGTATTGCCCGCATCCGCGGCCGCCTCGGCCTTGTTCTCCGCCTTTCGCACGTCATTGGCGGTGTCGAGGGCGTCGACACCCTTCTTGGCGTACTTGCCCGCCTTGACCGCCGTGGCTCCGTAACCGACGAGCGGAATGGCCGAGGCCATGGAGAGCGCGGCATCGGCGTAGTTGCCCTCCGCCGCGTACCAGATGCCGTTGGCGACGTCCGCGACCTCGCCCACGACCGGAACCATGCCGACGACGTCGAGTGCGGCATGACCGATGTCGGAGAGCGACAGGCCGAACAGGTGGCCGTCCAACTCCACGAAGCTGATCGGGTTGCCGCCGGCGAAGGCGTAGCGGTTGCCGGTGAAGGGATCCGTGGCCAGTGACATATCCGCGAGTGCGCCGCCGTACAGGTCACGGGTCAGGAAGCGGTTCAGGCCCGGGTCGTAGTTGCGGAATCCCATGTCGTAGGTGCCGGACGCCCCGTCCCAGCGGGACGCGTTGAAGCGGAAGGCGTTGTACGACTCCTTGTCGGGATTCGCTGCGTCCGGCTTGTCAGCACCGGTGAACTGCGACTCGTCGTCCTTGCCGTATGCGGTGTAGCCGTAGGTGGCCCGGGTCTTGCCGTCCTCCTTGGTGATCGCTTCGATGTCACCGCGCGGGCTGTTCGTGTACTGCGAGTACTCCTTGCTGCCGTCGTCCTTGTGCTTGATCTGAGTGGCCTGCTGGCCGGAGGGCAGGTACTGGTACGACTTGTCGGGCTTGCCGTTCAGTTCCTCACGCAGAACCTGGTTGTCCAGGCCGAGGTAGGTGAACGCGGTGGTCTTGGACTCGCTCCCGGACGCTGTCTGGGAAACCGTCCGGTCGAAGGGGTCGAAGACGTACGACGTGGTCACCGCGGCCGTACCGGAGCCGGCCCGGACCTTCACGGTGCGGTCGAAGCCGTCGTAGTAGTACTTCTGCGAGGTCTTGCCGCCGATGCTGACGGTATCGAGTCGGCCGAGCGGGTCGTAGTTGTAGGTGGAGGAGACGCCGTCTGCGCTCGCCGACAGCAGCCGGTTGCGGTCATAGCGCATGGTCGTACGGATGTTGTCGACCGTCTGTTCTATGACGTTGCTGTTGCGGTCGTAGACGTAGGACTCGGTGGCCGGGGAGTCACCGCTCTTGGTGACGTTGGTGATGCGGTCCTGCGGGTCGTAGTCGAAGGTGTACGTGTTGTTGATGTACGCCGAGTTGTCGTCGGCGTTCATCAGCTTCAGCACGTCCTTGGAGCGGTGGCCGTTGAGCGAGTACTCCAGGTCGTGCTGCGCCACCACCGTGCCGCTGGACGTCTTCTCGACGGACTGCTTGACCGACCCGTCGAGGTAGTACGTCATGTCGAGCGTGTTGCCGTTGGGCTTGGTCTGCTTCAGCAACTGCCCGCGGGCCGTGTACGCCAGCGTGGTGATCTGCTGGTTGCCGGCTGTCGGTGAGTCCGCGTTGGTGACCTTGGAAACCAGGTCACGCTCGTCGTACTCGATCTTGGACCACGTCAGGTCATGGGTCGACGTGACGGGGTTGCCGTTCTCGTTGTAGGTCAGCGCGGTGGTGTTCTTCACCGTGCCGGACGCGATTTCCTCGACCTTGGAGATCCGGTTGAGGCCGTCGTAGGCGATCCGATATGTGTCCGTCTTGGCGCCCGACGAGTTGTCCTTGACCTCCACCATCGCGCCGTTGGCGTCGTACTTGTAGGTGAAGTCCTTCTTCTCGTTGTCAGTCTCACCCGTGTTGGAGCGGACAAGCTTCACCGCGTCAGCGACGACGGTGCCGTTGGCCTGATCGGTGAGGCTGACCTTCTGGGGGCCGTCCTCGACGAAGGAGTAGCTGCCCAGCGAGATCCAGTTGCCGGTGTTCTGGGTCTGGTCGACCGTCTTGGTGACGCTGCCGCCGTTGTGGTCGACCGTGAACTTGGCGTCGCTCGCCGCGCCCGTCATCTTCGGGTGACGTACGAAGACCTCGTACGTGCCGTCCTGCGGGATGTTGAGCTGCCAGACGAACTTATCGGCGCCGGTGCCCGCCGGATGCGAGTAGGTGTCATAGCCGTACTGCTGCTCGGCCTGCGTACGCGACCAGTTGCCCTGGATCGCGGTGTTGTTGAAGTCCGAGCTGTCGACCAGGACGACCTGCTTGCCGACGGGGACACCGTCGTCGGAGCGGGCCTTCTGGTTACCCGACTGGTAGTAGTCCCAGGTCATGGTGCGCTGCTGGGAGCCACCGGCCGAGGTGAGGGTGTTCTTCGTCTGCTGGCCGAGTTGGTTGTAGTCGTAGGACGTGGTGATGTCCCACGGGTCCTTCGCAGTCCTCGTCCAGCCGTTGTCGTAGTAGGTGTACTCGGTGACGTTGCGGACGGTCTGGCCGTCCGACGGCGGCGCGGACACCGAGCTGAGGTTGCCGACCTCGTCGTAGAAGTAGAACGTCGAGTCGGGGGTGTTGTAGCGAGCGTCGTCCTTCTCGAAGGGCGAGCGCTCCTCCTTCACCCGGTTCAGCTCGTCGTAGACGGTCTCCGCCGTGTAGTCCGTGGTGTCGTCGGTGGTGGCGACACCGCGCGGGGTGATCGTCTTCGTCCGGTTGCCGACCTGGTCGTACTCATACTTGGTGGTCCGGTAGGTGATGTTCCCGGAGCCGTCCTTGCTCACCGGGAGCTTGGACTCGACGAGTGCGCCGCGCTCGTCGTACGTGGCGAGCGCCTCATTGCCCTCGGCGTCCGTCTGACCGACGGTCAGCCCGTCCTTGTCGTAGCGGGCGGAGGTGAACTTGCCGATGGCGTCGATTGTCTTCACGACCCGGTGGTTCAGGTCGTACTCGTACTTGGTGGTGTAGTCGTCCGGGGCCGCGGAGGCGTTCTTGCGGGGGTCGACCACCTTGATCACGTTGCCGACGTTGTCGTACGACGTGGAGACCTTGCCGCCGTTCGCGTCCTTGACCTCGATGGGCTGGTAGATCGCGTCGTACGTGGTGGTCGTGGTGTAGTCGCCGACCGTGGCGGTCTCGTTGCCCTTCGGCTCGATGATCGTCAGGACATTGCCGACCTTGTCGTACGTCGTGGTGGTCTTGCGGGCGGGGTCAGTCGCCTCGTCACCGGGCATCGTCGACTCGACGAGCTGGTCCGCCTTGTCGTACACCGATGTCGACACGGCTCCGTTGGGTGCGGTGGCCCTGGTGATGTTGTCGTTGGCGTCGTACACAGGCGCCGGCGTGGTGATGAACTCGCCGCCCGCCTGGTCCTTCGGCTCCTTCTTCTCCAGCGGCCGGCCGAAGACGTCGTAGGTCTGGGTGACCTGCGCGTCCTTGGCGTTCGTCACCTTGGTGACATTGCCGCGCACGTCGTACTCGAACTTCGACAGGTTGTTCAGCGCGTCGGTGATGGTCGCCGGGTAACCGCTGGGCTGGAAGCCGCTGTAGCCGGTGGCGTGACCGTTGGCGTCGATCGCCTTCGTCACCTGGCCGTACGCGTCGTACTCCGTGCGCGACGTGTAGTCGCCCTCGGTCGCGGACGCCACGCCCTTCGGGTCCGCCACCGAGGTCAGGTTGCCCCGGCTGTCGTAGCCGAACTGCCAGGTGCGGCCCTCCGGGGACTTCTTCTGGAAGAGGTCCGCGATGTGGCCGTTGAGGCCGTAGGAGTAGGTGAAGGTCTGGGCTGCGGTGCCGTTCTTGTTGGCCTCGGCGTCCTTCTGCTCCAGCGGGTAGCCGGTCTTCTGGTCGTAGACCCAGGTGGTGACGGCCCCGTTGGCCTCCTCCAGGCGCGTGACGTTGTTGTCCGCGTCCCAGTTCAGCTTGGTCGTCTCGGACTTGGCGTTGGTGATCTGCGTGGAGCGGCCGTAGCCGTCCAGCAGCTGGGTCGTCGTGTGGTTCTCCGCGTCCGTCACCTTCGTCTCGATGAACGAGCCCGCGGTGCCGTCCGTGTCCCGGTAGACGTAGCCGGTGTCGCCGCCGAGACGGTCGGTGATGGTCTGCGTGTTCCAGTGGAACTTCGGGTCGTCGCCCTCGCTCGGGTAGTAGTAGTCGAGCGAGGTGGAGTTGGAGCGCGGGTCGGTGACCTTGACCAGCTTGGCGTTCTTGTTGCCCTGCGTGGCGTCGTAGGTGAACGTGAAGACCTTCGGCTGGGACGAGCCCGCGCCGTCGGTCAGCTCACCCAGCAGACCCTTGTCGCTGTAGACGAACTCGAGCTTGCGGCCCGAGATGTCGGTCATCGACTTGACGTGGTCGATGATCTTCGGGCTGGTGAGGTTGGTGCCGGTGACCTTCGTGCCGGCGTCGTTGATGTACGCGTACGAGTCGCCCTTGGCGTAGTAGTCCACCGTCAGGGTCTGACGCCCGGCCGGGTCGGTGATGTACCGCAGGAACTTGACCGGCTTGTTGTTGGACTTGCGCTCCTCGTACGTGTACGTCTGCGTGTTGCCGTTCTTGTCGGTGATCGACGTGAGGTAGCCGTCGCAGTCGAAGAAGAACTGGGTGCGGTCCGGGCGCGTCAGCGACCAGGCCTTCGGGTCGCCGTCCTTGTCCGGGGTGCAGTCCACGCCGGAGCCCTGCTGCAGCAGGTAGTGCACACCGGCCGGGGCCTTCCAGGTCCCGTCGTCCTGCTTGCGGAAGACGTGCGCGGTGCCATCACCGTCGGGCAGCGTCACCTCGGTCGGGTTGGGGTTGGGGTGGAAGTCCAGGGCCGCGCCGAGCCGCAGCGGCATCGCGGCCTGGGCCGACCAGCCGTGGCCGAGGACGGTGTCCGAGGTGTCCTGCGAGTTGTACGCGAAGCGGACGAAGGTCGACAGGCCGCGGCCGGGGTTGGAGAAGGCGTTGTACTGCCAGACGGAGTTGCCCGCGTACAGGTTCGTCATCAGCGTCGAACCCGCACCCGTGTTCTTGCCCGCGTACGAGTAGAACTTCTCCAGGCCGAGCTGGTCGGAGGTCGGGTCCTCGACGCGGACGTTCTGGGCGAGCGGCGGGATGTTCTCGGTGGCCGACAGCCAGGTGCCCGCGGTCTTGTCGCGCAGGTCCCACTTGAGGACGTAGTCGAGCCGCTTGTTGCCGGAGTCGCTGTTGATGGGCGCCTTGAGCTGCGCCTTCACGGTGACCGTCTCACCCGGGTAGAGGTCCTCGGGCAGGGCGGTCTCGAGCTGGTTGCCGCCGGTGGTGGCGTCCGTGCCGTCCGGCAGCGACCAGGTGTAGGACAGCACCTGGTCGGCGGCCTTCCACACCGAGGTGGTGGTGTTGGTCAGCGTGACGTCGACCGTGTACTGGTCGCCGGGGATCATGCGCGCCGGGGTGTCGGGCGCGAAGTACGTCGAGTCGGTGCTCTTGTCGATGTAGGTCACGACCAGCTGCGGGCGCAGCTGGGGCTCCTCGGCCTCCGAGGAGAGGAAGATCGTCCGCTCCTGCGGGCCGGCTGCCGACTCGTCCTTGAGCCGGATCGCGACGCCCTTGTTCTTTGCCGGGTCGCTGACCCAGGACTGGGCGAGCGAGGTGAGGTACCAGGACTGGCGCGCCGGGTCGTTGGTGACGGTGCCCACCGTGTCGGCGACCGCGGCGTCCATGTCACCGCCCGCCGTCGTCCACGCGGTGCCGGTCGCGGAGTTGTTCCAGGACGCTGTGGTCTCGTCGAAGTCCCTGGTCAGCCCGCGGGCCTCATAGATCGCGCCCGGGGTCCCCGTGGTGGTGGTGAAGCCCCACAGGTCCAGCTGCGCCTCCGTCACACGCGAGTTGGCCGGGATCGCGCTCACGCCGGGGAACTTCAGCAGCGCACGCGTCGTGCCGTAGGTGGACGAGTTGTTGCCCACCGACAGCCAGTTCCGGTTCAGGCCCGCGTCGGAGAGCGTGTCGTGGCCGGTAGTGGGCTGGGCGGAGGACAGCGTGGTGTCGGCCTGCCCGGACTGGAGCACCAGCGTCGTGCGGCCCGCCTTGGGGAGTTTGACGATCTGTGTCGCGGCGGGGATGACCTGTCCGTCGCGCGTCTTCACCGCGACCATGTAGTAGAAGACGTTCCCGAACGAGTCCGCGGAGTCCGCCGGGGTCGGCGTCGCCGTGGTGTCCGTGAAGCTCGTCTTGTCCTTGGCGACGGGGGCGACCAGCGTCTGGGGGGACGGCGTGAACGTCTGGTAGACGCTGCGGTGCACCTGGTACTCGACGATGTCGTCACCGAGGTCGGCCGACGGGTCGTTGTACGCGGACCAGTCGAGCTCGGCGCCGGTGGCGTGGATCACCTGGGGCGCGTCGAGCGTGACGCCTGGGCGGCCGTAGGTGAGCACGAGCCGGGGGTAGTTGGCGACCTCGCCCTTGTACGCGTACTCGGCGGCCTCGTAGCGCGGTCCGCCCTTGGGAGCGGTGCTGCGCTCGTCGGCGGCCTTGATGACGAAGCCGTGGTTCGGGTTGGTGCCGTCGATCCAGGACTGGACGGTCTTGGTGACGCTGAAGGAGTTCCAGGTGTTGCTCTTGTTCGGCTCCTTGACGGCGACTCCGCCCTTGGTGAGGCGTACGGCGTCGGCGAGGACGGCGGTGGAGGTCGACGCGGGGCCGTCGCCGAGGACGACCTTGCCCGCGGTGCCCGCCTTGAACGGGTGCGTGCCGAGCGTCTTCCACTGACCGCCGGTGCCGCTGCTCTGGTCGACCGTGTACGTCTTGCTGCCGCCGTTGTACGTCACCGTGTACGGCGCGTTGGTGGCCCGGTCGGACGCGGGGACGTAGTGCACGTCGACCCGGTAGTCGCCGTCCTCGGGGAGGTTCGGCTGCCAGGTGTAGGTGTCCCCGGGCAGCAGGTCCTTGTTGTACAGGTAGTCCTGGTTGACCGCGTACTGCGTGTACGCCGTGTTGGTCGAGGCCGGCCAGGCGCCCTTGGCCGCGGTGGTGCCGGAGTCGCGGTCGTCCACCAGGACCGAGGTGCCGGACAGCTCGCCCGTGATGCCGCTGGCGCTGTTCCAGGTCGCGGTGGTCTCGTCCCAGGCCTGGGTGGCCCGGTGCGCCTCGAGCAGCACCTCCGTGTCGCTCACGGTGTGCGTCTGGTCGTAGTAGAGGCGCAGGTCGGCGGAGTCCAGCTTCGTCCCGGCCGGCACGCTGCCGAGGGGGAACTTCAGCAGGGCGCGGGAGCTGCCAGTGGAGGTGTTGCCGACGGAGAGCCGCCACACCCCGTCGTAGTTGCTGGTCGGCCCGTCGGAGGAGATCATCACGTCCTGCGACTGGCTGACCGTCGGCGAGATCGAGATGGTCGGGTCGATGACGACGGGGTAGCTGCGCTTGTCGGAGGCGAGCCACTTGGCGTCCGGGCGGAGGGTGAGCTCGTAACTCCCGTCGCGGCCGGACGCCTTGAGGGTCTGCCGGACCGCGTCGGTGCCGGCGGTGCCGTACGGTGAGTCGGCCTTCTTCTTCGCGTCCGTCATGAACGGCGCGGGAATGACCAGATCGGGGCGGTTCGGGCCGGAGGCGTCGGTGTAGAGGGCGATGGCGCCGCTCTTCAGCCGCTTGGCGGTCAAGCCCTTGGTGGTGAGCGTGAACGCGTAGGACGGCGTGCCCTTCGGGGGCCCGTCGAGGACGATGCCCTCCTTCACGGTGCCGTGCCCGACCGTGTACGTCAGGTCGGCGCCCTCGCTCAGGGCGTCCTCGTAGATGACCGTGTCACCCTCGGTCTTCGGGCTGAGCTTCTTGTCCGCGGCGCCCTTGAGGCCGATGACCACCCAGTGGCCCTTGTCCAGTTCGAACCGGACGAGTTCGCCGGGGCGCTCGCCGAAGTACGTCTTGGCGAGGTTGGTGGTGTTGGCGTACCGGTAGCCGTCGCGTTCCGTGCCGCGCACGGCGGTGTCGATGGGCTTCCAGTCCTTGCCGGCCTCGTAGTGCGTGGGCACGGAGGAGACCTCGGACTGGATTCTGCCGTCGGACAGCTGCCAGTAGCGGGCGCTGGGCGTGCGTCTGTCCTTGAGTTCCTTGACCCGCTTGGGTTTGGGTCTGACGCTGCCCCGTGGCAGGTGCTCGTTGCTGGGCACCCCCGCGTCGGACAGCTCCGGGGGCTTCGCGGGCTCTTGCTCGTCGTCGTCGACGCCCAGCCAGTCCTTGATGCCGCCGAGCAGCGCCTTGCCGTCGGCGGGCGCCGCGAAGGCTGGCTGCGGCAGACCAGCGGCAAGGACCGACACCATGCCGGTCGTCGCCAGAACGCGTCGTACGCGTGGTCCGAATCCGTACATCGCTGCTTGCCCCGGATCCTTTCGGGAGCGGACAGGGATCGGCGGCCGCCCGAGGGCGGTCGCCGACAGCGAGTTGTACAGAAGAAGCGCGTGACCATGTCAAGTGTCGAGACATCGCGCCTATACAGGGCATTGAGTACCTGAAGGGCACCAATTCCCTTTTAAACAGGAAGTTTTGAGCCAGTCTTTACGCGCTGGCCAGCGACAGCTTCACCGCGAACCCGAGGAACAGCGCGCCCGCCGCCGACGTCGCCCCCGCCGACAGCCGCCTACGACGCCGGAAGGCATCGGCGAGCCGTGTCCCGCTGAAGATCAGCGCGCTGAGGTAGAGGAAGCTCGCCAGCTGAGCGAAAGCGCCGAGCACGACGAACGAGAGGGCCGGATAGGCGTAGGCCGGGTCCACGAACTGCACGAAGAAGGCGACGAAGAACAGGATCGCCTTGGGGTTCAGCAGGCTGATCACGAGAGCTCGGCGGAAGGGCCGCTCATCGGCGGCGGCCGCCGTGGGCGCCTCGTCGGCGACGCTCCTCTCCCGCCGCGTACGCCACATGCCCCACGCGGCCCGCAGCATCCCGATCGCGAGCCAGCTCAGATAGCCCGCGCCGGCGTACTTCACGATCCCGAACAGCACGGCGTTGCCCTGCAGCAGCGAGGCGACACCGGCCGCCGACAGGGTCATCAGGACCGTGTCCCCGAGGAACACCCCGGCGGCCGCCGTGTATCCGCTGCGAATGCCGCGCCGCGCGGCGACGGACAGCACGTAGAGCGAGTTGGGCCCCGGCAGCAGGATGATGAGGACAAGCCCCGCGAGATAGGTCGGAAGGTTCGTAACGCCAAGCATGGGCGGAGTGTCGCATGCGGGTACGCCACTCCGCCTTCGGATATCGCGGGGTGGGACGACGGGACGTCAGCCGCCGCCGTCGAGCAGGGTGTCCACGAAGGAACCGACCAGGTCAGAAGGCATCCGACGGCACGTAGGTCCCCCACACCTCCCGTAGCGCGTTGCACACCTCGCCCACCGTCGCGCGGGCGCGCAGGGCGTCCTTCATCGGGTACAGGACGTTGTCCGTGCCCTCGGCCGCCTTCTTCAGCTCGGCGAGGGCCGTGTCCACGGCCGCCTGGTCGCGCTCGGCGCGCAGCTTGGCCAGGCGCTCGGCCTGCTGGGCCTCGATCGCCGGGTCGACGCGGAGCGGCTCGTACGGCTCCTCCTCGTCGAGCTGGAAGCGGTTCACGCCGACCACGACGCGCTCGCCGGAGTCGGTCTCCTGGGCGATGCGGTAGGCGGAGCGCTCGATCTCGTTCTTCTGGAAGCCGCGCTCGATGGCGTTGACCGCGCCGCCCAGGTCCTCGACCTTGCCCATGAGCTCCAGGGCGGCGGCCTCCACCTCGTCCGTCATCTTCTCTATGACGTAGGAGCCCGCGAAGGGGTCGACGGTCGCGGTCACGTCCGTTTCGTAGGCCAGGACCTGCTGCGTCCGCAGGGCGAGGCGCGCGGACTTGTCGGTCGGCAGCGCGATGGCCTCGTCGAAGGAGTTGGTGTGCAGGGACTGGGTGCCGCCGAGCACCGCCGCCAGTCCCTGGACGGCCACGCGGACCAGGTTCACCTCGGGCTGCTGCGCCGTGAGCTGCACGCCGGCCGTCTGCGTGTGGAAGCGGAGCATCAGCGACTTCGGGTTCTTCGCGCCGAACTCGTCCCGCATCACCTTCGCCCAGATACGGCGCGCGGCACGGAACTTCGCGACCTCCTCGAGGATCGTCGTACGCGCCACGAAGAAGAACGACAGACGCGGCGCGAAATCGTCCACGTCCATGCCGGCCGCGACGGCCGTGCGCACGTACTCGATGCCGTCCGCGAGCGTGAACGCGATCTCCTGCGCGGGCGAGGCACCGGCCTCGGCCATGTGGTACCCGGAGATCGAGATCGTGTTCCACTTCGGGATCTCGGTCCTGCAGTACTTGAAGATGTCCGCGATCAGCCGCAGCGACGGCTTGGGCGGGAAGATGTACGTCCCGCGCGCGATGTACTCCTTCAGCACGTCGTTCTGGATCGTGCCCGTGAGCTTGTCCGCGGGCACGCCCTGCTCCTCGCCGACCAGCTGGTACATGAGGAGGAGCAGCGCGGCGGGGGCGTTGATCGTCATCGACGTCGACACCTTGTCGAGCGGGATCCCGCCGAACAGCACCCGCATGTCGTCGATCGAGTCGATCGCCACGCCCACCTTGCCGACCTCGCCGTGCGCGATCGGCGCGTCGCTGTCGTGGCCCATCTGGGTGGGCAGGTCGAAGGCGACCGACAGGCCCATCGTGCCGTTGGCGATCAGCTGCTTGTAGCGGGCGTTGGACTCGACGGCGGTACCGAAGCCCGCGTACTGGCGCATCGTCCAGGGACGGCCCGTGTACATCGTCGGGTACACACCGCGCGTGAAGGGGTACGAACCCGGCTCACCCAGCTTCTCCGCCGGATCCCAGCCCTCGAGGGCGTCCGGCCCGTACACCGGCTCGATGGGCAGTCCCGACTCCGACTCCCGCGCCATGGTTGTGCCTCCCGCTGAGTTACCCACTGTTAACTACCGACCCTCGCGACGGACTGTAGTGGGGGGCGTGCGGCCAGTGGAGAGGCCCACGCTGGGACCTTCCTCACAGACTCTCCGAGGGGCTCCTCACACGCCTCCCGTATGCCTCCGACCCGGCCTCTCACACGCTCTCCGACACGACCTCTCACACGTCTTCGACACGACCTCTCACACGCCCTCTCTCCGGCTTCGCCGCAACCATGCCTCCGCGTTCGCAACCGTCCAGGCCCGGGAAGCATCTGAAAGGTGCATACGGCAACGTACGGGAACGGTGGAATCCACGGGGGGATCCGATGCGCGCGTCCGTCACACATACACCCGTCGCACGAGCCTCACTGGCCGCGGCCGCCGCGCTCGCCCTGATCGGCGTGACGGCAGGCTGCACCGCGCAGGCCGCCGGCTCGGAGGAGAAGGTGCCGCCGGTGCGCATATCGCCGACGTCCCCGGGACCGCACAAGCCGTCCGAGGACGCTGGTGACGCCAAGCCGAGCGAGTCGCCCACCGCGTCTGCGACGCCGAAGAAGCCCAGGGTCCTCATGACGCGGGGTGACACGGGACGGAAGGTCCGCGAGCTCCAGGCCCGGCTGCGCGCGCTGAAGCACTTCGGCCGCGCCCCCACGGGCTACTACGGCTCCGTCACGGCCGCCGCCGTCTCCGCCTTCCAGGGCGCGCACGGCCTGCCGCGTACGGGAAAGGCGGACACCGCGACCTGGCGGAAGCTGCGGAGCCTGACCGACGCGCCCACCCGCGACGAGCTCTACCCGCCGACGACGCTGCCGGTCGCGAAGCCCGATCCCCGCTGCCTGACGGGCCGGGTCCTGTGCATCAGCAAGAAGAGCCGGACGCTGTCGTGGATGGTGGACGGCAAGGTGCTGTCGTCGATGGACGTGCGGTTCGGCTCGCAGTACACGCCGACGCGCGAGGGCACGTTCAGCGTGTACTGGAAGTCCCGGCACCACGTCTCGACGATCTACGACACCCCGATGCCGTACGCGATGTTCTTCAGCGGCGGCCAGGCCGTCCACTACTCCGCCGACTTCGCGGCCCGCGGCTACAGCGGCGCGTCGCACGGCTGTGTGAACGTACGGGACGAGGCGAAGATCGCGAACGTGTTCGCGCAGGTGCGGACGGGCGACCGGGTGGTCATCTACTGGTGAGGCCGTCCGGCGAGGCGGTCTGCGAGGCCGCCCGCACGGGGCTGAGGCCGTCTGGCGAGTGGAGAGGCCGAGGCCGGAGAGGGCGCCGAGGTGAGAGAGGGCGCGGGTGGGACCGGGGGAACGTGCCCCACCCGCGCCAATAGCGCCGAGCCGTGGGTACGGGGGGAACCCTGGCTCGGGCCTGGCCGATGACCAGTCGGCTCGTTTCTTACAGCGCCAGAGCGCTCAGAAATGTCACACCCACTTTTCGAACAGTCGCAAGTGCGAGCGTTTCCGCAGGTCAGAGGCACTGCGTCGGCGGACGGCCGGGCGCCGCTACGCCGCTACTGGGCAGGCGCTGCTGCTGGGCGGGGCGCTGCGACTGGGCGGGCGCCGCTGCTACTGGGCGGGCAGCGCGCTGTACGACGCCGTGGCGGTCGGCTCCGGGGCGCTGCCCGACGTGAGAACCGTCGGTGTGGCGGTGGGCGCGTCGGTGTCCACGGAGGAGTCGGCGGCATCGGATCCGCTCTTCTCGACGGAGTTGCCCGTGTCGCTCACGTCGTCCTCGTCGGCGCCCTTGTCGCTGCTGTTGCCCTTCTCGGAGCTGTCGCCGCCGTTGCCACCGTTGTCGCCGTCGCCGCCGTCCTCGTTCGAGCCCTTGGTACCGCCTTCGGCATCGGCCTTGTTCAGGACTCCCTCGCAGTAGCGGTCGACGCGACCGGCGCCGTTCCCCTCCGCGGAGTCCTCGAGATAGCGCCACTTCTCGTCGTCCAGCTTCTTGCCGGCGCTGTACTCGCGGCAGAGGGCGACCGTGCGCCTCCACTGCTCGGCTTCTTCGCTGCGCCCGGCGTCGCCGTTGCCAGGCTGCTGGGTGCTGTCCTCGCCCTGCCCGGCGGCGCCCGGGGACGACGCGTCATCGCCGGGCCCGCTCGAGGAGCTGCCGGACTCGGGCGTGCCGGTGCCGCCGTCGGCCTCCGGGGCGTCGGGCGCCGGGGACGCCGCCGGGTGCTCCGGGGTGGCCGCGGCGGAGACGGACACGCCGGGACCCGGCTCGCCTTCGCCGCCGAACAGCGACGGCAGCACCCCGGAGCCGGCCGCCACGGCGACCCCGCCGATCATGCAGCCGGCCAGCAACGCTGCGAGTGCGAACCGAACAGGCCGGCCCAAGCCGCGGGCGGGGGCGGCGCGGTGCACACCGGCGCGATCGGCGCCTGCGCGGCCGAGGTGCACGCCGAGGCGCACCGAACCGCCGTCGAGGTGGTCCGCGACGCGACCAGGCCCGCGGCCCCGCCTCGTCTCGGGGTGCTCGGCATAGACCGGGCGCCCGGGGTGCCCGAGGCGCTCGGGGTGCTCGAGGCGCCCGGCGGTCCCCGCGTACGCCGAGTGCTCCGCGCGCCGCTCGGCACGCGCCTGCCGGAAGGCCGCCAACGCCGCGGATTCGCCCGGGAGTTCGGCAGCGGCGGGGAAACGGCCCTCGTCGGTCAGCGCGCGTAGCGTCGCGGCGAGGCGGTGGGCCTGGGGCCGCGCCTGCTCGTCGACGGGCTCGCCGCGCAGCAGACGCTCCGCCGCGTCGCCGTCCAGCCAGGCGCCGTGGGTGCTGTCGTGCGGGCTGCCCGCCGGGCGGTCAGGCGTGAAGGAAGGCGTTCGGCCGGGCGTATGACCCGGCGTTCGGCCTCCGGGCGTCCGGGGGTCACCCGCGGCGGAACCGCCTGCGTCCTCGCCCCCCGGAAACTGACTGCGCTCGTCGGCCATCACATGTCCTTCTGCGTCCGCAAACGCGAATGCGTCACACCGGAGGACGTCACCGCGCGCGTGAGCGACTCTCTTTGGGGTGGTACGGCGCTGAGCGCGCCCGTGTTGTCCGGGTCGTCTCCGAGCAGCTCCGCGAGCCGTTTCAGACCGCGGTGTGCGGCGGTCCGGACGGCGCCGGGGCGCTTGCCCAGCGTCTCGGCCGCGCTCTTGGCGTCGAGCCCGACGACGACGCGCAGGACGACGGCCTCGGCCTGGTCCTGCGGTAGTTGCGCGATGAGCGAGAAGGCGTTGCCTGTGGCGAGGGCCTCCATGGCCTCGCCGGCGGTGTCGGACTCGGCCGCCTTGCCGGCGAGCTCGGTCTCGTCCCCGCCTATCGCCGGGCGGCGCCCCCGCATCCGAATGTGGTCCAGGGCGCGGTTGCGCGCTATGCGCGCCGCCCAGCCCCGGAACCGGTCCGCGTCCCCGCTGAAGCGGTCGATGTCGCGGGCGATCTGCAGCCACGCCTCCGACGTGACGTCCTCGGCGTCCGGATCACCCACCAGCGTCCGTACGTACCCCAGGAGCCGTGGATGCACGGCGCGGTACACAGTCCGGAAAGCGGTCTCGTCTCCGTCCTGTGCCGCAAGCACCGCGGCGGTCAGCTCCGCGTCGTCCCCCAGCACTACGCCCCTTTTGCGCCTCAACCGGCGCCGCTTTCGCGGACCTGGTTCTTCGCCGTCGTGGTTCCTCGATTGTTGGTTGCGGTCCTGCCTCGCAGTCCGGCGCGAAAGGCACGCTACGGCCTGAAACCGGCCTTCGTCCATGTCCGTACAACATGCAACTATCTCTCCGCCGATCGGCGGCCGGAACGGGGTGTGACAGAAAACGCACGCACGGCGCTGAACCAAGTACGGGCCGCCGCGCGGCCCGTGCCGCGCGACGGCCGGGGCCTCTCCTGTGGGGGGTGGCGGCCCCGGCCGTTGCCAACGGCTCGCCTGACGGCGCGTCGCATGGGGCCGGTTGCCGGTCGCCCGGCGCATCCGGCCGTACGCCGCCACCGGACAGGCCAGGCGCCCCCGTGGCGGGACGCCTGCCGAACAGGACGCGTCATCCGGCAACGGACCCCAGGCCACACACGAACTTCGCCCCCAGACCCCCCGTATCGCCCTGACGGGCTCGTCCTCAAACGCCGGACGGGCTGAATTGGCAGGCCGGACACAGGCGGCGGCTCTCGGGGACTCAGGCGGCAGACAGGCTGGAGGCGCCCGGCGGCAAACCTCTCAGGGAGGAGCCGGCGGCGCCTGGCAGCAAGGGGCCCGGAAGCGAGCGGGTCCGCTGAGAGCCGTCCGGCGCGGGTGCCTCCCATCCGCGCTTGCGCGCGCGAATCGAGGCCCGGACTCGGCGGCCTGCTCCAGGCCCTGTCGTCGAACGACAGGGCCTAACCTCCGGCGCCCGCGGCGGTCGCCGCCCCGGATTCCGCCTTGGCGCTGGCGCCGCTCTTTCCCCGGGACTTCTTTTCGGCCACCGTGCTTTTCCTGGCGGCTTCCGCGGTCTTCTGCGTCGTCTTCCCGCTGCTTCCGGTCGCGCCGGCGGTGCTTCCGGTCGCGCTGTCCGCCGCGGCGCTCCCGGTTCGCTTCTTCTTCGCGCCTTTCCCGGGCGCCAACCGCTTGTCGCAGTACGCCTTCACGGATGCCTCGCCACCCGCCGCGTCGACGAGACGCCGCCAGGCCGTCGCATCGAGCGCGCGGCCCCGGCCCTGCGCGGAAGCGTAGGCGCGGCACAGGGCCTTGCCGTTCCCGGGCCCGGCGGCCTTGTCCCGGCCGCGGTCGCCGGCCGCCGGGGAGGACTCCGGCGGCGTGGTGCCGCCACGCGAGGGCGCGGCAGCCGACTCAGCGCCGGCGGTCGGCTCCTGGGCCGTCTGCTGCGTACGCGGACGCTCGCGGTGGCCGTCGTCCGACGACGTACCGAGCACACCCATCGACGCCACCGCCACACCGCCCAGCGTCACGCTGGCCAGCAGCGCCCCGACCACCGCGCGCAGCGACCGCCCGGGCCTGCGCCAGCCGCGCGGCCGCCAGTCGTCGCGGGCGCGGGTGCGCGAGGAGCTGCGCCCGGCGCCGTCACGCGCCGCACGGAAGGCGGCGATGGCCCGCTCCTCCGCTTCGACGTCGATCCGGTCGGCCCGTACGGCCGTGGCCAGGAGAGACTCCAGCCTCGTCAGTGGGTCGTCCGCAGCACCCCGCGCCGACTGCGGATCCGCGGGTTGCGGATCCGCGGGCTGCGGATCCGACGTAGGGGACGCTCCCGGCACGGCCGGCGCGTCCGACGCTTGCCGTGCCCGCGGCACCCTCGGGGCGACCGACGCACCCGATGCGCGCCCAGAGGCCGACGCCTCAGACGCGCCGCCCTGCGAAGCAGAGGCACCCGGCGAGCCGTTCACGGCCCTCTGCGCCCCGTCCCCGCCGCCACCCTTGTCCAACTCGCCTCACTTAACCCAACATGCCCGAAGAGGAGTTCTCGTTCATCTCGAATCTCCCAGCGTCCCCGGACCCTCATCCGTCACACCATCCACTGTCGCATCCGTCGCGCCACGGGCACCGAGCCGCTCGGCGAGGCGCCTGAGGCCGCGGTACGCGGACGTACGGACAGCGCCCGGCCGCTTGCCCAGCACCCGCGCGGCCGCCGGGCCGTCGAGGCCGACGACAACGCGCAGCAGCACAGCTTCCGCCTGGTCGCGCGGCAGGTCGGCGATCAGGGAGAGCGCGGCTTCGGTCGAGATGGACTCCAGGGCCTGCTCGGGGGTGCTGTACGCGCTGGGCAGTTCGAGCAGGTCCTGCTCGAGGGCCGCCGCACGCGGCCGCGCCTTCTGCCGCCGCAGATGGTCCAACGCCCGGTGCCGCGCGATGGTGGCGGTCCAGCCGCGGAACCCCGCACCGTCCCCGCGGAACCGCCCCAGGTCGCGGGCGATCTCCAGCCAGGCCTCGGCAGCCACGTCCTCGGCGTCGTCGCCCACGAGCCCGCGCAGATAGCCGAGGAGCCCCGGCTGCACGAGACGGTACGCGACGGCGAAGGCGATCTCGTCGCCCTGCTGCGCCCGTGCGACGGCAGTGCCCAGCTCCCCGTCGGGCCCCTGCGCGCGACGGGGTTCCCCTCCGTGGCCCAACCGCTTTCCTCTTCGCGCCGACGCGACACAGATCACCGTGCCCATGCCCCCACGATGATCAGCGTGCCGACTCACAGAAATGTCACAGCTGCTGGCGTGTCGGGTGCGGGCGGGTGCTTCCGGCGCGAAAGTCCGACAGAAACGGTCTTGTTCCCCGAGGTCCGCGGCGAGTGAGTGCCGCGGGCACCATGTGCCGTCACAGGCGGCGCCGTCGGGTCAGCCTGCTTTCCGGACCCGCCCGTGGAGGGTCAGATAGAAGGTCTGCAACGATTCCTCCGGCCCCACCTCGAAACGGTTCACCACGCGGCTCAGCGGGCTCCACACCCGCCCGTCGGGCATCCGCACGCCCACCGGCTGCCCAAAGTAGACGCGCTGGCTCTCGTCCAGGTCCACCCACTCGGCGCCCGTCCGGCGCACCAGCACCTCACCCACGTACGCCCCCAGGCCGAACAGCGTCCCCGCCACGCGTGCCCGCTCCCGGCCGCCCTTGCGCAGGCCGTCGACGAGGAAGTCCACGAGGCGCAGGCTCGCGACGGAGTAGTCGAGCGGCAGCGGAAAGCGGCGCGTGGCGCCCGTGGCCGTCGCATGCGCGACGAACCCGGCGGCATGCCGCCGCATGTCCCGCGCCTTCGGCACGTGTCTCTGGCCCTCATCCATGCGGTCCCCCGCCCTCCGCGGCTCTCGATCGTCTGCTTGATCGTCTGCTTGACCAAGCGGATGTCGCCTCGTGAACATCACGCGCCACAGAAGTGCCGATTCTCACAAGGCGGATTCACCCGTTCCGCACAACCATTTGGACTTCTCGTTGGTCTGCACGCCTCTCCGAGGCGTCCTCAACCGCTCCACGCCACCCGCCCGTTGGGCAGCGGGCCGAGCCGGTTGTCAGACCCGCCTGTCACCATGACGCGCATGGACAGGAACGCCATGAGCCCGCCATCCGGCCCGGACTCGCCGCACAACAGCCGCTTCGCGGCGCTCTTCGGACCGCCGTCGCCCGAAGCCGTCACCGTGCCGGTCGACTGGGACGTGGTCGAGTCCTGGCTGGGCCTGCGCCTGCCCGCCGATTACAAGGCGGTGGTGTCGGCGTACGGCCCGCTGGACATAGGCGAGTTCATCTGGCTGCAGGCACCCTGCGTCTGGGGCACGACGCGCGCGACGAGCAACCTGTTCTGGGACACCTCGACATCGGAGACCCGGACGAGTGGCCCGTTCCAGGCGTGGGACAGGAATGTGCAGGACGAGTGAGCGCGGCTCGAGGCTTTCGGCCGCCCGCTAACTCAGCCCAGTGGGAAGCTCGATGCTCCCCTCGAACACTCCCTTGTTCTCCTCCCTGACATCCTGCCTGTACGTGATGTTCTGGCCGCCATAGGGAATGAGGAAGCCGAACTGGAACCGGTGGGATGTGATGCGGTACGTGTCGGCGTCCACGACCAGTGTCTGCTTGAGACTGGAAAGGGTGAGCTGATCCTCGGTCGCCGAGACTCCGGCGCTGCGGAGTTGCTTCAGGGTCGGGTTCAGCTCTCGTACCGCGGCCTTGACGTAGGCCCGGTCGCGGACCTGCGGGAGTTTCCGTGAGGACACGCTCACCTGAAGCCTGACCTCGCCGCCCTTCCGGGTCAGCGTGACATCGCCGCCGGATTCCTTGACGTAGCTCCTGAACTCCTCGATGGCGGCCATGGGATCTTCGACCTTGTTCTGCATGTCCGGATCGGAGGCGGGTTGCTCCTTCCAGCCCGCGGTTCCCTCTTTCACATATCCCGTGCCGTCGAGCACGAAGATCTCTTCGGGTTTGCGCACGCCCTTGCTGGTCGTGATCGTCCCCGTCGACTGGAAGGCGTCGGGGGCCAGGGTGCGCCGCACCGTGGATGCATAGGAAGCGCCGCTCGCCTGCCCCTGCAGTACGAGGCTCTCTTGACCCCGCACGGCGAACGTCCAGCCCTTCTCGGCGGCCATCGCTTCCTCGGCCCGGTCAAGGAATTCCTGTGGGGTCCCCGGCGGCTTCGGCGACTGCTTCTTCTTCGCCTGCGCCGCGCCGGCGGTCGCTTTCGCCGAGGCGACCGGGCCCGGGCCCGAGGCGGAGCTTCCGCCATCGCCGCCTCCACCGCAAGCGGACGTCGCCGCCAGCGCGCCGACTACGGCGATGGCGATCGGAATGTGGCGCGGCCGGACGTGCACGGTGTGCTCCTTGCTGGGGCGCGGGTCGCGGACGGCCGAGGTTCTAGCCGCCGCGTCACGACGGAATCAAGCCTCCGGACATTCCAGACACTCAGCTACGGCATGCCGACCGCACCCGAGCCTGGGCAACTCCCGACGCCCCTAAGGGCTCAGTCGCCCGAGTACCCGAATATGCCCACGTGGCTCGGCTCCTCGTCGGTGTACAGGACGACGTACACGCCGGTCCACCGCATGCGGCACTCGTCGAGCAGCGTCTCGCTGTGCTGCCGGGCGGCGGGCGCGACTGTCCGGATGACCTCGTAGGCCTCGTCGATCAGCTCCGCGAACCGGCTGAGCGACGGTCGATCCGTACCGAAATGGTGCACGATGCGGTCGTGTGCCAGCGGGCGCAGTGTGCCGTAGTCCTCGACGTTGTGCTCGGACGGGGCGGCGTTCGTGTGGACGACGCGTTGGATGTCGAGGATCGAGTGGGTCCCCTCCTCCTCCATGAACTCCTCGTCCTCCCACAGCTCCTCAAGCGACCCGTACGTGTCGTCGTAGCCGTAGAGCTCCTCGAAAACCTCCGTATGCAGAGCCTCCAGAGACTCCTCGACACTGCCCTTGTACGGAGTGACGTACTGCCAGCCGCTCGCGCCCATCGCGCTGCCCCTCCCCATGTGAGATCCGTGAGATCGGCGCCACCTTAGGGGGGGGACACTGACACTGGAGCGCGGGTCAGTGCACACACGGAAAACACAGGCGAAAACTGCAGAGCAGAGGTCAGACTCGCAGCGGGATGACGGACTCCGCTCCCGGCAGTTGCCCCAGATAGGCCCGGATGTCGTCGGGATCGGACGTCGCGACAAGCGCCGCGCCGATCTCCAGCGCCGTGAGCGCGACCAGCCCGTCCACCAGGTCGGGCCGCTTCTTCAACTCCCGCTTGGCGCGCAAGAAGGCGCACTTTCCGATCCGGGCCCGCTCGGCGGTACGCGACAGCGGCTCGTCGGCGCCTTCCGGCAGCGACAACTGCCAGGCCAGCATTCGTACGGACTCACGTGCACGCACGGTCACTTACCAGCGGCCCCCGTAGCGCTTCACCTTCTGTCTCAGCCACGCCCTCATCTGCGCCTCCTCGTCGGGAGTGGCAGTACGCAGGTCGCGCGCCGCGATGGTGGCCACGAAGTGCACGAACCGCACGCGACGCAGATCGCCGTCGACGCCGATCACCCTTCCGGGGCCGTAAACGTCCGTGCCGGTGTGGGCGACGTATGCACCCTCTTCGAACTCCATGTGCGGCGTCACCATTGCCATCGCACCGCCTTTCGCTCTGTGTACCGAACCGCTCACAGATTGGCGTCACCGCAGGTACGCTCACCAGTGGACTCAGCGTGACAACTGCGATGTCACATTCGGGAGTTGCGTATGGCAATCGAGGACAATCCCGGATCCCGCTCCAGTTACGGAGAGGAGCTACGCCGCCGACGCGAGGCGGCCGGGCTCACACAGGAGGAACTGAGCGTGCGGGCGATCATGTCGCGCACGCACATCGCCCATATCGAGGCGGGGCGGCGGCGGCCGTCGGTGGAGGATGCGCGGCGGCTCGACGAGGTGCTGCAGACGGGCGGGGTCTTCGTCCGGTTCCTGCCGACACAGGGCGAGGGCACGGTCGCCCAGCATTTCGCGGAGGCGCTGGAGTTGGAGCGACAGGCGACTGTGATCAGGGAGTACGCCCCGAAGCTGGTCCCCGGCATGCTGCAGACACCCGCGTACGCACGTGAGGTGCTCCAGTCTGGCTTCCCACCCAAGACCGACGAGGAACGTGACAGGCTCCTCGTCACCCGTCTCCAACGTGCCCGCATCCTCGAAGACTTCAAGTCCCCAGTGGTCTGGTATCTGCTCGACGAAGCGGTGCTGCGGCGACCGGTCGGCGGTCCGGCAGTGATGTGCGAACAGCTCCGTCACATCGTGAAGCTGGGCGAGAGCCACCGCATCCGTGTGCATGTGCTCCCCTTCTCAGTGGGCTTTCACGCACTACTGGAGGGCTTCATCTCGCTGATGTGGTTCGAGGACCTGCCACCAGTCGCCTACGCGGAAGGCCTGAAGACGGGCCGGGTGCTGGAAGTCCCGTCCGTCGTAGGCGAGTGCCAGGTGGCCTACGATCACGCCATGGGCGACGCGCTGTCTCACCGCAACTCCCTGGCGCTGATCAAGTCCATCGCGGAGGATTACGAGCATGGAGAGCAGCAGTAAGCAGCAACTCAGCATTTCGGACGCCTCTGTGCTGTCGACGTGGCGCAAGTCCAGCTACAGCGGGGGCAGCAGCGGCGACTGCCTCGAAGTCAACGACACCGCCCGCCCCGCCTGCGTCCCCGTCCGCGACAGCAAGAACCCCCACGGTCCGGCCGTCGTGTTCTCCTCCCCCGCCTGGACCTCCTTCGTCACTGCGGTCAAGAACAGCGGCCTCGGCGACATCTGAGGACCCTGACCGGGCTGGGGCCGCCGCCACCCCTCAGAGCGACACCCGGCAATAGAGCCCGTGACCCTGCGTTCGCGCTTGTCGGGCGATGTCTGCCAGTCGGCCGAGGAAGTCGGCGAGTATCCCGGGATCGGCCGACCCGTGGAACTCCTCGGTCCTGGACCAGGGGACGGCGACGGCAGCGAGCCTCTCGGTGGACGCCTCAGCCAGCACGTCGCGTAGCTGGTCGGTCAGCGTGACGATCCAGCGGCTGTCGGCCTCGGGGGCGCTCAAGAGGTGGTTGAAGCGTGGTTGGGCGGCCACCTCGTCGAAGGTCGTGCCGGTGAGCAGCGCTTCGGCGGCTCCGATCAGCAGGTACGGGTCTATCCCCTTGGCGTCGAGCACCTGCAGACCCACGGCCGCCGGACCTTCATCGAATGCCGTCAGTGCGGTGTCGTCGTCGGGCGCGCTGAAGTAGTCGTAGAGGTTTCCCATGGTCCGGATGGTGTCATCCGGGCATCGCAGCCCCCGCGATATGTCCGCTTCTTCCGGGCGGTGGCCCGGCGCTCCGGCAATGCGGTATAACCCTCGGCTCTGCGCCTCCGTGCATTCCCAGCGTCCGATGAATGCACCGGAAACGGAAAAGCGAACGCAGACCGACGGAAAGCAGAACGGAAAGCGGAGCCGTATGCCATCGACGGATTCGACCGAATCGACGGAATCCACCGAAACAGCCGGGCCCAAGGAGTCCAAAGGCCCCGACCGGCGTGCCCTCGCCGTCGCCGCCGTCCTGCTCGCCGCCTGCGGCGGGCTCGTTCTGTACGGGGTGCTCGACACCGGGGAGAAGAAGCCGGAGCAGGACGTTCCGCGCGCCTCGGTGACGTACGAGGTGACTGGCGACGGCACGGCCGACATCACGTACCAGGGGCGCAGCCGGTCCGGTGAGGCCGCGGAGGCGACCGGTGTCGAGCTGCCCTGGCGGAAGACCGTCGACGTGCCGCTCGGCAGGACGCCCACGGTGACCATCACGCTCGGCGAGAAGGGCGGGCGGGCGAGCTGTGCGCTCGCCGTTCGCGGAAAGCATGTGCAGACCGCGACGGCGTATGGCGAGTTCGGGCGCGCGACATGTCGGGGCGAATTGCCTCCGGCTGCGGAGTCGTCAACGTCCAAGTGATATACGCCACATCTTTCGGTGGTGATGTTTGCCGGTAGATGTGAGCTGAAATGAAGAGCCACTCTGTGACGGGTGGTCATTTTGTGAAGAATCTCTAGGGGTGGGGCATTTGAGTCCAGGAAAGACCCATGCGTACAAGCCGCTGAGTCTGAAGCGGAGAGCATGGCTGACGATCGGGGCGGTCGTACTGGGTGGGGCCGGCGTGGTCACGTACGCCGTGGCGAGTCCTTCCGCGCCGGCGGACAAGGATGCCGAATCCCGTAAGCCTTCCGTCCGCAGCATGAAGCTGGAGACGCAGAGCACGGACCGCAAGGGACTGCCCAAGAAGTCCACCGAGCAGTTCAGTGCCGTGGTGCTGACCTGGAACAACGAGAAGGCCGAGCTCGACGGCACGGCCGAGGTGCGCACCCGCAGCCTGGAGACCGGTGAGTGGTCCGCGTGGCAGAAGCTGCCGGAGGACCCGGGCCAGGGCGAGGGCAAGGAGGCCGAGCGGGCCGGACTGCGCGGCGGCACCGAGTCGGTGTGGACCGGTCAGTCGGACGGTGTCGAGGTGCGCGTGGTGGCCGAGGACGGCACCGCGTCGGAGCTGCCGGCCGGTCTGGACGTGAAGCTGATCGATCCCGGCACCGACAGCGGCGCCCGCGCCACCACGAGCGCCGTGGAACCCGCCGCCTTCGCGGCCGAGACGGCGACCGCGACGGCCGACGCCACCGCGACGGAGTCCCCGGCCCCGTCAGGCTCCGAGTCGACGGTTCCGGCGGCGAGCACCGAGCCCGCCACGACCGAGTCGGCGACCACCTCGGAGTCCCCCTCCGAGTCCGCCTCCGCATCGGCCTCGGCGTCGCCCGAGCCCTCGGAGACCGTGCCGACCGCCCGCCCGTCCACCGTCGTCAAGCCGCCCATCATCACGCAGGCCGAGTGGGGCGCCTCGACGGACTACAACGGCACGCCCTCGTACGGCGACAAGATCGAGGCGGCCGTCGTCCACCACACGGGCGTGAGCAGCGACAACACGCTGTCCTGCGCCGAGTCGCGGGCCCGCGTGCGCAGCATCCAGATGTCGCACATCTCGCAGGGCTGGTACGACATCGGCTACAACTTCCTCGTCGACCGCTGCGGGCAGATCTTCGAGGGCCGCAGCGGCGGCATGGACCTGCCGGTGGTCGGCGCCCACGACGCGGGCTTCAACACGAACACGGTCGGCATCTCGTACATCGGCAACTTCGAGACCGCGAAGCCGACGAAGGCCGCGCTGGACGCCATCTCGCGCGTCATCGCCTGGAAGTTCGGCCAGTACGGCGTCGACCCGAAGGCCAACGTCACGCTGACGTCGCGCGCCCCGCTGAACTACAGCGGGAACAAGGTCCCGGAGGGCTCGACGATCACGCTGCCGACGATCTTCGGCCACCGCGACACCAACGCCACCGCGTGCCCTGGCGCGAACCTCTACCCGAAGCTCTCCACCATCCGCACCCTGGCGTCCCTCCCCGGCGTCTCGCACGCCCTGCCGACCTCGGACTTCAACCGTGACGGCGTCAGCGACCTGGTCGCCGGTGTGCCGAAGGCGTCCGGCAGCGTCGGGAACGTCGTCATCGTGCCCGGCAGCGTCAACGGCCCCGCGGCCGGCTCGAAGCTGAGGCTCACCCAGTCCAGCGCGGGCGTCCCCGGTTCCTCCGAGTCGGGCGACCAGTGGGGCGCGGCCACGGCGTGGGGCGACATCAACGGCGACGGGTACGCGGACCTCGCGATCGGCGCGCCCGGCGAGGACGACACGACGGGTCACGCGGACCGCGGCGCGGTCACCATCCTGTACGGCCCGACGTTCGACAAGAACGCCTCCTCCATCCAGCTCGGCGACGACTACACGCCCACCGGCGCCAAGTTCGGCGCGGCCGTCACCGTCGGCGACTTCAACGGCGACGGCAAGGCGGACGTGTTCGCCGCGTCCACCGGTACGGGCGGCAGCTGGGCGGCCCGGTTCGCCGACGGCCACGAGGTGGCCGGTCAGGTCACGTCCGGCTCCGGCGGCCTCGCCTACGCCGACGCCACGACCGGCGACTTCAACCGGGACGGCTACGCGGACGTGGCGCTCAACTACCGCGACTCGTCCGGCATCGGCCGGGTCACCTGGTTCAGGGGCTCCAAGTCGACCGGCCTGACCAAGGTGTCCACGCTCTCCGTCAAGGGCGGCCGCTCCATCGCGGCGGGCGACGTCAACGGCAACGGCTACGACGACATCGTCATCGGCCAGCCGTACACCGCCGAGTCCGGCGCCAAGGCGGGCGGCCAGGTGACGATGGTCCCGGGTACGTCCACCGGCTTCACCACGACCGGCATGACGACGATCCACCAGGACACCGCCAGTGTCCCGGGCGCCGCCGAGTCCGGGGACGCGCTCGGCTGGTCGGTGTCGGTCGGCGACTACAACGGCGACGGATACGCGGACGTCCTCGCGGGCGCCCCGAACGAGGACATCACCCGCAGCGGCAACCGCACCAACGCGGGCTCGGCCTGGCTGCTGAAGGGCACGTCGTCCGGCCTGACCGGCTCGGGCTCGCTCTCCTTCTCGCAGGACACCAGCGGCATCTCGGGCTACACGGAGTCCAACGACAAGCTGGGCTCCGCCGTCTCCCTGACGGACCTCTCCGGCTACGGCCGGGCGGACCTGACGTTCGGTGTCGAGGGCGAGAACGCGTACGAGGGCACGCTCCTCTACGTGCCCAGCGGCAGCAGCGGCATCTCCACGTCGCAGGCCTACTACATCGGCCGCGACAAGCTGGGGACGCCGACGGGCGCGTATCTGGGCCAGACGCTGACGCCGTGATGAGGGCATATGTGATGACGGCATAGCGACCGCCGCTCGCACAGACGGTGACAGGACGGCCGGGCTCCCGCTTGGGGGCCCGGCCGTTCGTCGTCGTCAGGCAGACGCGCCGTTGTGTGTCAGTCGTCTTCAGTCTTCAGTCTTCGGCCAGGGGCCAGGTCTCCCAGGTCAGCTCCAGGCGGCTGTACGCATCGTCGAACCAGGCGTCGTCCAGCGGGACGGTCACCGTCACCGTCGTCAGGGACATCGAGCCGTCCTTGATCGTGACGTGGGCCCGTTCCTCGTCCACGTCGCGTTCGACGAACATCTCGGGCCCGCGTCCTCCCTCCCGCCACGCGATGTCCTGCCCTGCGTCCAGCGCGTCCAGAGCCTCCTGCCACTGCTGCAGGTCCTCCGGGAAGACCGAGATCCCGATGCCTCCCCGTACGAAGGGGGTGTCGACGAGGATCTCACCGGCCAGTACGTCGACCGCAGCCGGTCCTGCTTCGCGTATCCCGGTGATCCGGACGACGACGCTGTTGCCCGCGCCCTCCAGCCGGATCAGGTCGATCGGTCCGTCAGCCATCAGTGTCCTCCCGGCTCCCGTATGTGGCGGAACACCAGCTTGTGTGGCGGAACCCCAGCTCTCTCAGGACGTGCCGCCGAAGTCGACGGCCTTCGTCTCGACCGTCCCTGCCGTCCGCCCGGGCGCCGCCTGGTAGGTCCAGTACAGGTTGGTGTGCGCGATGACCTGGCCGGGGGCCGGTGCGCCCCATGCCGTGTGGTCCTCCGTCGTGTGGGCGTCGCTGACGAGGGTCGCGTCGTACCCCCTCACGAACGCGCCGTGGAGCGTCGAGCGGATGCACGCGTCGGTCTGTGCGCCGACGACGACCAGTCGCCCGACTCCGAGGTCCGACAGCACGGTCTCGAGCGTGGTGGCCTCGAAGGAGTCGCCGTAGCGCTTCTCGACGAGCGGCTCGGCGTCGTCCGGAGTCAGCTCGGGGACGATCCGCCAGTCGTCGCTGCCCCGCGCAAGGTCCTCGTCGGAGTGCTGGACCCAGACGACCGGGACCCGCTCCTGCCGCGCCTTCTCGACGAGGCTGCCGATGTTCGCGACGACGGCGTCGCGCTCGTGCGCCCCCGCGACGACGCCGTTCTGCACGTCGACGACCAGGAGTGCGGTGTTCGGGCGGTTCTCGAGTGTGGTCATGTCTCCCCCTTGGTTGTTGGACCGTCAGCCGATCAGGAGAGCACGCTACATCTCCCCACTGACAGCGGCCCCTTGCCGCTACACATCCGTCGCGTTCGGCTCGTACGTCACGGCCACCAGGCGGTCGCTGATCGCCGCGGGGCTCTCGGACTTCTCCTCGGCGCGGTGTGCACGGATCGCCGGGTCGGAGAGGGTGAGGACCATCACCGGGCAGTCCTCGACATTGTTGGTCCCATCGGGCGTGCACCGGGTGATTTTCGTGAAGGTGTAGCCCGGGCACAGGGCCCCGGCAGGGAGTTCCACCTGCAGGGTCAGGTCGTTGTCCGGGGTGAAGCGGAACTGTCCCGACTTCGGGGTTCTGACGCGTTTGCCCGTGATGCCGACGACGACGTCGGCCGTCAGTCCGCGGGCGGAAGCGGTGCGTCCCTCGCCGTGCGGCCCGTACATGTCCACCGTCACGCGGTGTTCGCCGACTGGCGCGGGGAGGGTGAGCGTCCGGTCGCCCGGGGCGATGTGCGCGGTGATGGTGTAACGGGGGCGCCCGGACGTGTGCGGCCCCGGGTCGACGTAGCCGTAGCTCGAGATGACCAGCTGCGGAAGTGCGTCCCGTTCACCCGCGCCACGCGGCTCGGGCCGTACGGGGCCGGTCTCGCCGCACCCCGAGAGCGCCGCGGTGGCCCCGCCGGGCAGCGCGGTGTCCTTCCGTTCGCCGAGTGCGCCGCGCCAGCGGCCCTGTCCGGAATCCGGCCAGGGGGTCGGATACGGGTGGGGGTACAGCAGGGCGAGCAGCAGCAGCGGCGGCAGGCTGAGCAGCAGCCACGACCGCGGCGAGAGCCGGCCGTTCCGGAACACTCAGACTCGCCCGCGCGCTCTGCGGGAGACCACTGCGCGCAGGACGCGGCGGCCCTCGGTCGACACGTCGAGGGCCTTGCGCAGCCCACTCGTGCCGTGGACCGAGAGGAGTTCGAGGATGGTGATCTGGCGCCGCAGTTCGGCGGCGACGAGCGGGGACATGGCGTCCGTACTGCCCTCGCGGCGGGCCGTCACCGACTGGTCGCCGTCGTCCTTGGCGTCCAGCATCCGGTGGATCTGCAGCGCGGCCACGGAACACGCGTCGGCCCATTCGCGCAGCTGCGCCGCCTCGGGCGTACGGGCCAGGGACTCACGGCTGTGCGGGAGGACCAGGGGCGCGGCGCCGAGCATGCGGCGCGCCAGCACGCAGGCCTCGTCGTCGTCCACTTCCGCCGTATCGAGGGCGGACCGCGCCGTGGCCAGCCGCTCGCCCCACTCCTCGCCGTCCGTGAGGCTCGCCCACAGCGGGCGCAGCACGTCGTCGTCACCGCCCAGCAGGGGCACGCAACGGTCCAGACAGGCGAGACCGCTCACCGCCAGACCTCGCTCGTCGGCCTGAGCGATCAGCTCCACCAGGCTCATCTCTGCGCCTCCCTTTCCGGACTCGAAACCTCCCCTTACTGCGTGCAAAGCGCCGGGAACGTCACTGCACCCGAACCCCGCGGTCTCGGAACGTGACGACCCCCAGACGTCACCGCCGTGGCGGCGACGCTCAACTTCCCTGCTCACGCGGGCCGTTTGCCGCGCACGCTCACTGCGGCGGCTGCTCGACCCCCAGCCCGTCGAGGAGCCGGAAGAACAGTGCCTCCGCGAACGGGTCAGGGTCCGCCGTGAGCACCTCGATCAGCGGCTCGTCCGGTACGTCGCGGCCCGCCTCCGCCGCCCACGCGACCGCCCGCTCGGCGGCGTCGCGTGGCTCGAGGAAGTAGTCCTCCAGCGTCAGGTCGTCGCCGCCCATGTACGCGGCCATCGCGCCGCGGGCCAGACACGTGGTCCACGCCCCGCTCTCCGGGCCGGCCGCCTCGACGACCACGCAGTCGCTGTCCATGACGTACCCGAACAGCGCGGGCGCCCCGGTCTCCAGCGCCAGCGCGTTCATGCTCCCCACGTCCTGGGTGGCATCGCCGCCGCCGGGGCACTCCCACACCTGCCAGCCTCCGGCGCGCTGCTCGTGCAGGGTCAGCTGGTCCCGTACGCCCTGCAGCGCGGTCAGTTCGGCGAGCGGCCGCTCACTCCTGGCCACGACGAAGTAACCCCAGTAGCCCATCCCGTTGGCCCCCCGCTGCGTTCGACGGCTCTGTCGTGTCTGCCCTGCTGTCCTGCTGTTCTGCCGTGCTCTTCCGTCCTGCTGTGGCGCTCGGCTCCTCAGGACTCATCGGCCGAATACACCACAGGAGCACATGAGTTCGCTACCGATAAGGCGATTCCAGCGGTTCGGCCCGTTCAGCCCACCTTCTCCGCCAGCGCTCTGAACTGCTCCCACGTCATGTCCGGCTTCCCCGGGTCCCACACCTTCTGGATCATGGCGTTCAGCGGCATCCGGATGCCCTGGGCGACCTGATCCTGCGTCTGCGCGTCGGCGAGGTCGCACCATACGGAGAAGACGGCGCCCAGGATCTGGTCGTTGTACCTCTCCGGGACCGGCGTGGTGCCGCGCAGGACGAGCGGAGTCCACTGCTCGAAGATGCGCTGCCCGGTGGGGTAGAAGAACTGGTTGGGCTGGCCGAGGACGTAGTAGAGGAACTCGTCGTTGTAGTTGACGACGTCCCGTCCCTCCTGCAGATACGACAGCGGCTGCCGCGCCCCGATCTCCTTGCCCGTCCAGTACGCGACCTGGATGTCCTTGTCGGCCTGGACGACACCGCCCGTATAGAACCCGTCGTTCCAGGCCTTGACCGTCCGGCCGTGTCCGCGCATCGTCGCCGCCCGGTCGTTCAGCCAGTCCGTCGCCAGGTCCTGGATGCGGCCGTTCGCGCCGTGCGCCTGCCGGGCTGCTTGGGCGAGCTGGGGGTACGACGCCTCCGGGTTGCTGGCCATCAGGGCGCGGTACTCATCGCCGCCCAGGTGCCAGAGCGGCCCGGGGAACAGCCCCGCGTACTCGTTCAGCAGGTCGTCGACGAGCTGGCCGGACTCCTTCTTGGAGATGTCGATCGCCCCGGACGCGACCGTGCCCTGGGCGTTGCGCAGCTGCAGATCGGGGTGCGCGGCGAGGACGGCCCCGAGGTGGCCGGGCGAGTCGATCTCCGGCACGACGGTGATGTGCCGGGACGCGGCCAGCGCGATGATGTCCCGCACCTCGGCCTTCGTCAGATGCTCCCTGGACACGATCTCCGGGTGCGAGTCCGACTCGATGCGGAAGGCCTGGTCGTCGGAGAAGTGCAGACCGAGCTGGTTGTACTTCAGGTCGCCGAGCTCGCGGATGCGGTCCTCGATCCAGTCGGCCGTGAAGTGCTTGCGCGCGATGTCGAGGTTGAACCCGCGCTGCGGCTTCGCGGGCGCGTCCCGTACGACACCCTCGGGCGCGGACCCCTGGGCGCGCACCTCCTGCTTGAGGGTGCGCGTTCCGTAGAAGACCCCGGCCTCGCCGGGCCCGGTGATGCGTACGCGCTGGTCCTTGACGGTCATGGTGTACGACTCGGCGCCGCCGCCCGCGCCCGGGGTGAGCGCCAGTTCGACGTCCCCGGCTCCCGCGGCGACCTTGCCCGCGTACCGCAGCTTCAGCTCACTAGCGATCAGCTGCCCCTCGTCCGCGAGGGCATCGTCGGCGACGACCACCCGGCCGTCTCCCGGCTGCCAGCCGGGGCCGCGGGCCGCCGTGAAGTCCCGGACCGCGGGGATCGTGTCCGGTGCCGTCGACAGCGGATACGTGCGATCCGGCGACGGCGTCGACACGGGCGCCGCCGGGGGCGCCGAGGGACTCACCATCCCTGGACCCGATGGTGTTCCGGTGGGCTGCCGGCTCGCGGCGGGGCCGCCCGCTCCGCCTCCCGCCCAGAGCGTCACCGTCAGGGCCGCGGTGGCCGCCGTGGCCGCTCCCGCACCGCTCCACCCCCAGACTCGCCTCACCACGCCGCGCCTCCTGTGGTGCTCTGCGGGAGGTGCCGGACACACCCTGTGACCGTATGGCCGGAGTGGTGCTCGCCAATGTCACCCTTCGGCGACGAAACTCTGCCGTCCGGGTGAATTTCGGACACCGAACGGACAGGTCCCGTCATAGGCCGATAGCGTGACGACACATTCATCACTTCATCCACAGCAGAAGCACGAGTCATTCACCGAAACCACATCACGTCGGGAACCATGAGAGCGCTGCACGCATCACATGCACTGCACCGCCTGCACTACAACCAGCCTGCACCGCATCACGCTGCACCGCACGGCACGGCATCACCACCCCGGTGCCACGCCTGACAGTGCCCCGCCCCGCCTACGAGGAGCGCACGCTGCCTTCGCACCGTTTCCCTCGCCGCCCCGGCCGTGCCGCGATCCCGGACCAGAACCTCCCGAAGTGCCTCAAGGGCCCGGGAGGTGTCCCGGAGACACCGCGCCTGCCGGGGCTCGAGCGGTTCAACACCGCGCCCGCCGACGTCGCCGAGAGCGCGCTCCTCACCTGCTGCGGCAGCCTCCGCTGGGCCCGGCGCCTCGCCGCCCACCGGCCCTTCCCGGACCTCGAGTCGCTGCTCGCGGCCGCCGAGGAGGCGGCATACGACCTGACGCCCGACGAGGTGCTCCAGGCCCTCGCGGCCGAGTCCGCGCACCAGCCGGAGACCGACTCGCACATCCCGCCCACCGCGCTGCGCACCGCGCAGACCGCCCTGCGGGCCGCCCACGCCGCGTACGAGAGCCGCTTCGGCCATGCCTTCGTGATCTGCCTGGACGACGTCGCTCCTGAAGAAACGCTCGACCAGCTGCTCGCCGGAATCCGGTCACGACTGAACAACGAGCCGGAGGACGAGCGGGTGCAGGCCGCCGAGGAGCTCCGAGGCCTCGTCCGTGGCCGGATCGCGCGCCTCGTAGGCGCCCTCGGAACTTCCCCGTTCCCGCAGGACCGGCCGGCAGAGGGCGTCGGCCGCCCGGATTCACCGGAATCAGCGGATTCAGGCCGGCCCGATAGCCCGTACGTACCAGTTTGATTGCCGGTTTGATCACATCGCTAGGCCCCGCGTAAGCGTTCCGACAAGTCGTCGCTACGATGGCCGGGGCCGGTGGACCGTACCCGGCCGGGCCCGACCGACAGACAAGCCGGCGCGGCCCCAATCCCCGCTCCCGGAGGGTTCTTCCGTGCCGGCTGGAACGCTGTACCGCGGCCGGGAAGGCATGTGGTCGTGGGTGGCTCACCGAGTCACCGGCGTCCTCATCTTCTTCTTCCTGTTCGTACACGTGCTGGACACCGCTCTCGTCCGCGTCTCACCCGAGGCGTACGACAAGGTCGTTGCCACCTACAAGACGCCGATCGTCGCGCTTCTGGAGTACGGCCTCGTCGCCGCCATCCTCTTCCACGCGCTGAACGGCCTGCGCGTCATCGCCGTCGACTTCTGGTCGAAGGGCCCGCGCTACCAGAAGCAGATGCTGTGGACCGTCATGGGCATCTGGGTCGTCCTGATGGTCGGGGCGCTGTACCCGGTCCTCGGCCACGCCGTCCGTGAACTCTTCGGGAGCTGAGGCCGATGTCTGCTGACACCACCACCGCAACCTCCGGCATCGGCCCCGTCGAGGGCGGCGCCGGCACCGCGTACGGCGTGGACAACCCCGCCCCCGTCATCGAGGCGCCCCGCAAGCGCACCGCGAAGACCCCGCGCTCGACCCGCGGCAACTTCGAGATGGCCGCCTGGCTGTTCATGCGCCTGTCCGGCATCGTGCTGGTCGTCCTGGTCCTCGGCCACCTGCTGATCCAGCTCGTCCTCGACGGCGGCGTGAGCAAGATCGGCTTCGCCTTCGTGGCCGGCCGCTGGGCGTCCCCGTTCTGGCAGATCTGGGACCTGCTGATGCTGTGGCTCGCCATGCTGCACGGCGGCAACGGTCTGCGTACCGTCATCAACGACTACGCGGAGCGGGACACCACCCGCTTCTGGCTGAAGATGCTGCTGTACACCGCCACGGTGTTCACCGTCCTGCTGGGCACGCTGGTGATCTTCACCTTCGACCCGAACATCCGCTAGGCCACGGGGCTGAGGTAACCACTCATGAAGATCCACAAGTACGACACCGTCATCGTCGGCGCCGGCGGCGCCGGCATGCGCGCCGCCATCGAGGCGACGAAGCGCAGCCGTACCGCCGTGCTGACCAAGCTCTACCCCACCCGCTCCCACACGGGCGCCGCGCAGGGCGGCATGGCCGCCGCGCTGGCCAACGTGGAGGAGGACAACTGGGAGTGGCACACCTTCGACACGGTCAAGGGCGGTGACTACCTGGTCGACCAGGACGCCGCCGAGATCCTGGCGAAGGAGGCCATCGACGCCGTCCTCGACCTGGAGAAGATGGGCCTGCCGTTCAACCGCACCCCGGCCGGCCAGATCGACCAGCGCCGCTTCGGCGGCCACTCGCGCAACCACGGCGAGGCCCCGGTCCGCCGGTCCTGCTACGCCGCGGACCGCACCGGCCACATGATCCTCCAGACGCTGTACCAGAACTGCGTCAAGGAGGGCGTGGAGTTCTTCAACGAGTTCTACGTCCTGGACCAGCTGATCACCGAGGTCGACGGCGTCAAGAAGTCGGCGGGTGTCGTCGCGTACGAGCTGGCCACCGGCGAAATCCACATCTTCCAGGCGAAGGCCGTGATCTACGCGTCCGGCGGCTGCGGCAAGTTCTTCCGCGTGACGTCGAACGCGCACACGCTGACCGGTGACGGCCAGGCGGCCGTCTACCGGCGCGGGCTGCCGCTGGAGGACATGGAGTTCTTCCAGTTCCACCCGACCGGCATCTGGCGCATGGGCATCCTCCTGACCGAGGGCGCGCGCGGTGAGGGCGGCATCCTCCGCAACAAGGACGGCGAGCGCTTCATGGAGAAGTACGCGCCGGTCATGAAGGACCTGGCGTCCCGCGACGTCGTGTCCCGCTCCATCTACACGGAGATCCGCGAGGGCCGCGGCTGCGGTCCCGAGGGCGACCACGTGTACCTGGACCTCACGCACCTCCCGCCGGAGCAGCTGGACGCGAAGCTCCCGGACATCACGGAGTTCGCCCGCACCTACCTGGGCATCGAGCCGTACACGGACCCGATCCCGATCCAGCCGACGGCGCACTACGCGATGGGCGGCATCCCGACCAACGTCGAGGGCGAGGTGCTGGCCGACAACACCACGGTGGTCCCCGGCCTGTACGCCGCCGGCGAGGTCGCCTGCGTGTCCGTCCACGGCGCCAACCGCCTGGGCACCAACTCCCTGCTCGACATCAACGTGTTCGGCCGGCGCGCGGGCATCGCGGCCGCCGAGTACTCGGCGAAGAACGACTACGTGGATCTCCCCGAGAACCCCGAGGCGCTCGTCGTCGAGCAGGTCGAGCGGCTGCGCAACTCCACCGGCACCGAGCGGGTCGCCCAGATCCGCCGTGAGCTGCAGGAGACCATGGACGCCAACGTCATGGTGTTCCGCACCGAGCAGACGATCAAGACCGCGGTCGAGAAGATCGGCGAGCTGCGCGCGCGCTACAAGAACGTCGCCATCCAGGACAAGGGCAAGCGGTTCAACACCGACCTGCTCGAGGCCATCGAGCTGGGCAACCTGCTCGACCTCGCCGAGGTCATGGCCGTCTCCGCCCTGGCCCGCAAGGAGTCCCGCGGCGGTCACTACCGCGAGGACTACCCGAACCGCGACGACGTCAACTTCATGCGCCACACCATGGCGTACCGCGAGGTCGGCGACGACGGCACCGAGACCGTCCGCCTCGACTACAAGCCGGTCGTCCAGACCCGCTACCAGCCGATGGAGCGTAAGTACTGATGGCTACCCCTGTTCTGGACAAGGTCGAGGCGGAGTCCGCCGCCTCCCCCTACATCACCGTCACCTTCCGCGTCCGCCGGTTCAACCCGGAGGTCTCGGCCGAGGCGACCTGGGAAGACTTCCAGCTGGAGATCGACCCGAAGGAGCGTGTGCTCGACGGCCTCCACAAGATCAAGTGGGAGCTCGACGGCACGCTGACGTTCCGCCGCTCCTGTGCGCACGGCATCTGCGGCTCCGACGCGATGCGCATCAACGGCCGCAACCGGCTGGCGTGCAAGACGCTGATCAAGGACATCAACCCGGAGAAGCCGATCACGATCGAGCCCATCAAGGGCCTCACGGTCCTCAAGGACCTGGTCGTGGACATGGAGCCGTTCTTCCAGGCGTACCGGGACGTCATGCCGTTCCTGGTCACCACGGGCAACGAGCCGACGCGTGAGCGCCTGCAGTCCCCCGAGGACCGCGAGCGCTTCGACGACACGACGAAGTGCATCCTCTGCGCTGCCTGCACGTCGTCCTGCCCGGTCTTCTGGAACGACGGCCAGTACTTCGGCCCGGCCGCCATCGTCAACGCCCACCGCTTCATCTTCGACTCGCGCGACGAGGCCGGCGAGCAGCGGCTGGAGATCCTCAACGACAAGGACGGCGTGTGGCGCTGCCGCACGACGTTCAACTGCACGGACGCGTGCCCGCGCGGTATCGAGGTGACGAAGGCGATCCAGGAGGTGAAGCGAGCGCTGATCACGCGCCGCTTCTGACGTTTCCGACGGTTTCCGCGGTCGCGGTCGTACGTCGTCGTGGGCCCCGTTCCCGGGTGGGAGCGGGGCCCACGGGCGTGCGGGGCCACGATCGGAGATCCTGAAGGCGGGCGAGGCCAGGAGCGCTCCGGGCACGGCACAAGAGCGCTCCCGTAAGAGCCGTGCGCAGCGGCTTACTCTGACGCCATGTCACTGGAGGCGTCGTACGAACTGCTCGGCTTCGACAACGTGCTGCTGCCCGTCGGCGATCTCGATGAGGCGGTGGCGTTCTACCGCCGGGCCGGTTTTCCGGTGGCGTTCCGGCTCGACGAGGCCGGGATCGCGCTGCTGAAGGTCGGGGACGAGGCGCCCGGTGTGCTGCTGCGGCTGGAGGAGGACCTCGGCTACCGTCCGTCGCCGTGGCCCGGTCCCCGGGTCTGGCTGGAGGTCCGCGATGCGCGGGCCACGGCGCGGTCGCTCGCGGAAGCGGGGGTCCCGCTCCTGGAAGAGCCGTTCGCGGTGGCCACGGGCTGGACCGTGGAGATCGCGGACCCATGGGGGAACGTCGTCGGGTTCACGGACTACAGCAAGCGACCGGAGCTGGGCCGGAGCTGAACGCCCGTCATCAGGCTTGTTTCGAGGCGAGTTCCACAACGGTGATGTCCGACGGTGCACCGACTCGCACCGGCGGCCCCCACGCGCCCGCGCCCCGGGTCACGTACAGCTGCGTGTCGCCGTAGCGTTCCAGACCGGCGAGCGTCGGGTTCGCCATGTCGGCGATCAAGGTGCCGGGCCACATCTGTCCGCCGTGGGTGTGCCCGGACAGCTGGAGGTCGACGCCGTGCTCGACGGCCTCGTGGATCATCACGGGCTGGTGGGCGAGGAGCACGGCGGCGCGGGCGGTGTCCCGGTCGCCGAGGGCCTTGGCGTAGTCGGGGCCGTCCCCGTAGCTGTCGCCGGAGATGTCGTTGACGCCGGCGAGGTCGAAGCCGTCGATCTCGACGCGGGCGTTCTCGAGCGGGGTCAGCCCGAGTTCCCGTACGTGGTCGACCCACTGCTCGGCGCCCGAGAAGTACTCGTGGTTGCCGGTGACGAAGTAGGAACCATGCCGCGTCCGCAGCTGAGCGAGAGGCTCGGCGGCGGGACCGAGGTCCTCGACGCTGCCGTCCACCAGGTCGCCGACGACCGCGACGAGGTCGGGCTGGGTCGCGTTGATCGTGTCCACGACGCGCTGCGTGAAGCCGCGGCCGAGGATCGGTCCGAGGTGGATGTCGCTGACCACGGCGATCCGGAAGCCGTGCGCGGCACGCGGGAGTTTGGCCAGCGGCACGGTCAGGCGCTTCACCTTGGGGCCGCTGAGCACGCCGTATGCCCCGTAGCCCACGGTTCCGGCGGCGACGGCGGCTGCCGCGCCTCCCACGACGCGGGAGACGAAGAGCCGGCGGGAGGGGCCCACTGCGGTGCGCGTGGGCTGCGGCTCCGGCCCCTGTACGAGCACCGGTTCCCTGGTACCGGCGGATTCCGCCGTACGCGCCCCCACGGCCTCGGCGACGGGCTCGGCCGCACGTACGTCCGCCCGCTCCGCCGGCACTTCAGCGTCCCCGCGCGCGAGCCACCGTCGCAGCAGGGGCCGTACGAACTCGCCCGCCGCCAGCGCCAGTACGAGGTAGAGGAAGAGCGCCAGCCACAGATAGCCCGGCCAGGCCAGCACCCGCTCCAGCCAGAACGGCGCTCCCGCGCGCCCGCCCACGAACGCCCCGACCATGACCAGCGGCCCGGCGACGAAGACGACCGTGCCCACCCGCCGGGCGACCGAGCCCCGGGCCGCCGTGTCGCGGACCATGCGGCGCCACGCGTACCAGTGCAGCGCGGCGAAAGCCGCCAGCACGGCGAGTGCGACCACTGCGAAGACGACGACCACGCCGCCCCTCCCTCTGCGATGGCCGTCGTGGCGCCCTGTTCGTTACGACGGCGGTCCGGCCATCGTACGTACCGTGGCGGACCGCCGATCCACTCGTTGGCGACGCGGCTCCGGGCCCTCCTCTACGACTTGCGGCGCAACGCCCGCAGTCCGCGCAACCCGATGACCCCGATGATCGTCCCAAGAACGAAGGAGACGACGGCCAGCAGTAGGTGCACCCAGAAGTACCCGGTCGGGTCGCCCGCGTCGTCGAAGGCGAGCCCGCTGGCGTCCTTCCATAGATTCCGGACGAAAGTGATCCAGATGACCCAGCTCCACACTCCGAAGGCGAGCAGGAACCAGGAAACCGGACGGCTGAGCTTCATATGTTCAGTATCGCGGCTCGTGCCCGGTCCGCTCGCCCGGGGTGCCACGGGCCGGACACGTCCTCCCGCAGCGGCGACTTCTCCGTCGGCGCCCTGTACGTTCTCGACCGTGCCTGCCTTCAAGAAGACCACTCTGCTGGTCACTTCCGCTGCATTTCTGACCATTTCTGCCGGAATTCCCTGTGCCCCGCCCGCCTTCGCGGACGACAAACCGGTGGGCAGTCAGGCGAAGCCACCGGCCGACATGTCGACTGTCGGCGGGGTCCGGCTGGGCCAGGCGGGCACGCAGGTGGACCTGGCGAACGGTGCGCCGGTGCTGCCCAAGGATGTGACGGCCCGTTCCTGGATCGTCGCGGACGCCGAGTCCGGCGAGGTCCTGGCCTCGCACAACGCGCACTGGCGGCTGGCCCCGGCGAGCACCCTGAAGATGCTCTTCGCCGACACGGTCCTGCCGAAGTTCCCCAAGACGCAGAAGCACACGGTCAAGCCCTCCGACCTCGCGGGCATGGGCGCGGGCTCCAGCCTGGTGGGCATCAAGGAGGACGAGACGTACACGGTCCACGACCTGTGGCTGGGCGTCTTCCTCCGCTCGGGCAACGACGCGGTGCACGTGCTGTCCGCGATCAACGGCGGCGTCGAGCAGACCGTCAAGGAGATGCAGGAGCACGCCGAGGAACTGCAGGCGCTCGACACGCACGTCGTCAGCCCGGACGGCTACGACGCCCCCGGCCAGGTCTCGTCCGCGTACGACCTGACGCTGTTCGCGCGTTCGGGGCTGCAGAAGGCGGACTTCCGCGAGTACTGCTCGACCGTGCGGGCCCAGTTCCCGGGCGCGACCACGACGACGAAGAAGGGCACGAAGCGCGGGTCCTTCGAGATCCAGAACACCAACCGGCTGCTGACGGGCGACTACGGCCTGAACCCCTACAAGGGCATCGCGGGCGTCAAGAACGGCAACACCACGAACGCGGGCTCGACCTTCACCGGGGTCGCCGAACGCAACGGCAGGGTCCTGCTCGTCACCGTCATGAACCCGGACAAGAAGGCGAGCAACGAGGTCTACAAGGAGACGGCCGCCCTGTTCGACTGGGGCTTCCAGGCCGCGGGGAAGGTGCGGCCGGTCGGCGAGCTCGTGCCGCCGAAGAGCGCGGAGACGCGCAGCGGCGGCGCCGCGGGCAGCCAGGATGGAGCCGCCGGCCCCGGCAAGGACACATCGGACACGAAGGCCGCGCCAGCGGTAGCCGCCAAGGAGGGGTCGAGCGGCATCGCGACCGCGCTGGCGATCGTGGGCGGGCTTCTAGTGGTGCTGGCCGCCGGCATGGTCGTGGTCAGGCGCCGCTGGCCGCTTCCGGACCTGGTGCGCCGCCGGCCGCGCCCCTGACCCGGGAGCCGTCGGCCGCGCCCCTGCCCCCGAGGCCGCCTTCGCCCTCGCCGCCGTCGTCCCCGTCCGCCGCCGGCTCCCTGTGCTGCGTCGCCGTCCAGGCGGCGCAGATCAGCAGCAGCTTCGCGGTGAAGTTGATCCACAGCAGCAGCGCCACAGGGACACCGAAGGCGCCGTACATGCTCTTCGCCGCCACCCCCCTCATATAGCTGCCGATCAGCAGCTTCAGCAGCTCGAACCCCACAGCGCCGACCAGCGCCGCGGTGATCAGACGGCGCCTCTCCGGGCGGACGCCGGGGAGCAGGGTCAGGACGTAGAGGAGCACCAGGAAGCCGGCGAGCACGGCGACGGCGAAGGCGGCCGTCTGCAGCAGGACCCCGCCTACGCCGCCCTCGTCGATGCCGAGCAGCCGGGCCGTCCAGCCGACCGCGGTCGACGCGACGGCGGAGGCGATGAGCGAGGCGAGCCCGGCGCCGCCGAGGCCGAGGAGCACCACGGCGTCCTTGGCCTTGCGCAGGACGGGGTTCTCCTCGCTGTCGGGCAGCTCCCACACGGCCCGCAGGCAGTCCCGCATCTGGCCGATCCAGCTGATGCCGGTGACCAGCAGCAGGGCGCCGGCGATGATCCCGACGGTGCCGGCGTTCGCCACGAGCGCGCCGATGTTCAGCTGGTCGGCGATGCCCGGTACCTGGTCGGCGATCCTGTCCTCGAGTTGCCGCACCCGCTCGGGGCTCAGCGCCGACACGGCGATGGCGGCGGCCACGGTGATCAGCGGAAAGAGCGCGATGAAGCTGACGAAGGTCATCGCCGCCGCGAGGCGGGTCCACTTCACGCGGTCGAGCCGCTCGTAGGAGCGCCACGCGTGCGTGGTCATCAGACGTTCGACGAGGGGCCCGATGCCGGGGAGTCTCTTCAGCCAGTCCATGATCTCTGTGTGCCCCGTACGGAGCTGTCCGTGCACCGGGCGGAGTCCTGTGTGCCCCGTGCGGAGCCTTCCGCGGGCCGCGCGGAGTCCTGTGTGCCCCGTGCGGAGCCTTCCGCGGGCCGCGCGGAGTCCTGTGTGGCCGCTGCCGGTCCCACCGTGCCGGCGCGGAACACCAGCGTCCGCGTACCCCAGAAGCGCAGGGCCGTGGCCAGCGCCATGCCGACACCCGCTCCCGAGACGGTGTCCGCCGCCGCCGAGGTGAACCCGAGGCCGTAGTGCGACACCGCGAGGCACAGCAGCTGGACGAGGGCGCCCGCGACGTTCACCGCGAAGAAGACGCCGTACTGCCGTAGCCGTGAGACGTCCGCCGCGCGGTGGCGGTAGGTGCCGAGCGCGTTGCCGGCGTAGGCGACCGTGCAGCCCGCCACGAACGACAGGGCCTTTGCGGTCAGCGGGTCGACGCCCGCGGGGCCGCGCAGCCAGAGGAACAGCCCGAGGTCGGCGCCGTAGGCGCAGAAGCCGGCGGCCGCGAAGCGCAGCACCTCGGGCGCGAGGGCCCGCAGTCCGCCGGGTTCCGCGCGGCCCTGTGCCCGGCGTGCCTCGCTCACCAGTCTGCGACCGCGAGACCGTACATCGCCAGCCACACCAGGCCGATGAGGGCGAGCGGCCGGTCGCGCAGCACGACGTCCTCCGGCTCGCCCGCGGTGCCGCGATCGGCGAAGACCGCGTACCGCAGCACCGCGAGGATGAAGGCGACCATCGACAGCTGCCGCCAGGGCAGCAGGCTCGTGCCGGCGATGCCGCCCTCCTCCAGGGCCCACAGGCAGTACGCGAGGACGGCGACGCCGGCCGCGAGCTGCCAGACGAACCGCAGGTAGCCGGTGGTGTACTCGTTCAGCAACGCGCGCGTGGCGCCCGCTTTTCCGGCCATCTGGACGGCTTCGGAGTACCGCTTGGCCGAGACCATGAACAGCGCGCCGAATCCCGTGGTGATCAGGAACCAGCGCGACAGCGGGATCTCCAGCGCGAGGCCGCCGATCATGGCACGCATCAGAAAGCCCGCGGTGACGACGGCGAGATCGACGACGAGGACGTGCTTGAGGCTGATGCAGTACGCCAGTTGCATCGCGACGTACACGGCCAGCAGCGCCGCCGTCAGCGGGTTGCACAGCACCACGGCCGCGGCCGGGGCGAGACCGGCGAGGATGCTGCCGGCGGCGTAGGCGACGGGGACGGGGACGTGTCCGGCGGCGACGGGCCGGCGGCACTTGACGGGGTGGGCGCGGTCGGCTTCGGCGTCCCGTGCGTCGTTGATCAGGTAGACGGCCGATGCGGCGGCCGTGAACAGCACGAAGACGATGAGGAGTTGAAGGAACGCCGAGGGCGAGAACAGTTCGCCCGCGGCCGCCGGAGCCGCCACGACCAGCACGTTCTTCACCCACTGGCGGGGGCGTGCGGTCCTCAGCAGGCCCAGCGTGAGATCGAGCCGGCCGCCCCCAGGTTGGTCGACGGGGGTGCGGCGGCGCGGGTGTTCCTGCTCGAGTACGGCGGTGCGCTCGGTCATCGGCCCGGCCCTCCGGCGTCCATCGGGCGGGTCATCCACCGGGCCCCCAGCCGGGCCGTCAGCGCCCCGAGGGCCGCGCCCGCGGCGACGTCCGACGGGTAGTGGACCCCGGCGACGAGGCGGGAGACGCACATCGCTGCGGCGACCGGTCGCAGCAGGCGGGCGCCCCCGGGGAACAGCGCGCCGTAGGCGACCACGGCGGCGGCCGCGGACGTGGCGTGCGAGCTGGGGAAGGAGTGCCGGCTCGCGGTGCGCACCAGCGGCTCGACGTGGCCGGGGCGCGGGCGCCGCACCACGCGCTTGACGCCCATGCTGGCCAGGTGCGCGGCGGCGGTCAGCGCGGTGCCGCGCAGCCATGCGCCGCGCCGCTCACGGTCGGCTGCGGCGCCCACGAGCCCCGCGGCCAGCCATACCGCGCCGTGCTCGCCGGTCCAGGACAGTGCGCGCGCGGCCGCCGCCACCCGCGGGTCCCTGCCGCAGCCGCGGAGCGCGGACAGCAACCGGTGGTCCATGTCGTGCATGTGGCCCCTTGGTGCTCGATCCATCCGGCTGGCGCTGGACTCACCGTCCTGGCCGTCCGGAATTTCCACTCTCTACGCAACAGCCCTTAATCATGGCCGTATTGGACGACACTCCCTGAATCACCCATTGAGGTGACGGGTGGCCACATCATCGGCAAACCGGGGATGACCGTCCATGTCGGGCGATACGGTCGCCGACATGCCAGCAGAGACCGTTTCCGTCACCGGCTGGGGCCGTACCGCCCCGAGCGTCGCCCGCGTGGTGCGCCCGCGCTCGTACGAGGAGGCGGTGGAGGCCGTCCGCGGCTGCGGCAGGCGCGGCGGGATCGCCCGGGGGCTCGGCCGCGCCTACGGGGACGCCGCGCAGAACGCGGGCGGAGCCGTGCTCGACATGACAGGGCTCGACCGGATCCACATCATCGACACGACCGGCTCGTCCAGCACCGGCGGTGCGGCCGGAACGGTGATGTGCGACGCGGGCGTCAGTCTGCACCGGCTGATGGAGGTGCTGCTGCCGCTCGGCTGGTTCGTGCCGGTGACTCCTGGGACCCGCTATGTGACGGTGGGCGGCGCGATCGGGGCCGACATCCACGGCAAGAACCACCATGTGTCGGGGGCGTTCTCGCGGCACGTCCTGTCCCTGGAACTGCTGACGGCCGACGGGCAGATCCGGACCGTCGAGCGCGGCACCCCGCTGTTCGACGCCACCGCTGGCGGTATGGGCCTGACCGGCGTCATCCTCTCCGCGGCCGTGCAGCTGCACCCCGTCGAGACGTCCCTGATGACCGTGGACACCGAACGCGCCATGGACCTCGACGACCTGATGGCCCGTCTGACCGCCACCGACCACCGCTACCGCTACTCGGTCGCCTGGATCGACCTGCTCGCCCGCGGGGCGTCGACGGGCCGCTCGGTGCTCACGCGCGGCGACCACGCGCCCCTGGACGCCCTGCCCGCCCGCGCCCGCAGGGAGCCCCTGACGTTCCGCCCCGGGCGGCTGCCGGCCGCACCCGCCCACATCCCCGAGGGACTGCTCGGCCGGCGCACGGTCGGGCTGTTCAACGAGCTCTGGTACCGCAAGGCCCCCAGGTCCCTCACCGGCGAGCTGCAGAAGATCTCGACGTTCTTCCACCCCCTCGACGGCGTCCCGCACTGGAACCGCGTCTACGGGCGCAGCGGCTTCGTCCAGTACCAGTTCGTCATCGGATACGGAAAGGAGGACGCCCTGCGCCGGATCGTGCAGCGCATCTCCGGGCGCGGCTGCCCCTCCTTCCTGGCGGTGCTCAAGCGGTTCGGCGACGCCGACCCGGGCTGGCTCTCCTTCCCGATGCCGGGCTGGACGCTCGCGCTGGACATCCCGGCGAACCTGCCGGGCCTCGGCGGCTTCCTCGACGAGCTCGACGAGGAGGTCGCGGCGGCCGACGGGCGCGTCTACCTCGCCAAGGACGCCCGGCTCCGGCCGGAACTCCTCGCCGGGATGTACCCCCGCCTCGGGGACTTCCGCGCGCTGCGCGCGGACCTCGACCCGCGGGGGGTGTTCGTGTCGGACCTGTCCCGCCGGCTGAACCTCTGACCCTCCGTCCGGCCATGCCCAGGGGCCGGACCACCCCCAGGAGTTGGTTGTCATGAAGGACGCCTTCGGTACCCCCCAGTCCCTGCTCGTCCTCGGCGGCACGTCGGAGATCGCGCTCGCCACGGCACGCCGGCTCATCGCGCGGCGCACCCGTACGGTGTGGCTGGCTGGCCGCCCCTCGCCCGCGCTGGAGGCCGCCGCCGAACAGCTGCGCGCACTGGGCGCGGACGCCCGTACCCTCGCCTTCGACGCGCTGGAGCCCGGGTCCCACGAGGAGGTGCTCGGCAAGGTCTTCGCCGAGGGCGACATCGACATGGTGCTGCTGGCCTTCGGCATCCTCGGCGACCAGGCGCGCGACGAGGGCGACCCGGTGGCCGCGGTGCGCGTCGCGCAGACCAACTACACGGGTGCGGTGTCCGCGGGCCTGGTCTGCGCCAGGGCCCTGCAGGCGCAGGGCCACGGCTCGCTGGTGGTGCTGTCGTCGGTCGCGGGCGAGCGGGCCCGCCGTTCCAACTTCATCTACGGCTCGAGCAAGGCGGGCCTCGACGCCTTCACGCAGGGCCTGGGCGACGCCCTGCACGGCACGGGCGTCCACGTCATGGTCGTACGCCCCGGGTTCGTCCGTTCGAAGATGACCGCAGGCCTGGAGGAGGCACCGATGGCCACGACCCCGGAGGCGGTGGCCACGGCCATCGAGACGGGGCTGCGGCGCCGCTCCGAGGTGGTGTGGGTGCCGGGCGCGCTACGGCTGGTGATGTCGGCGCTGCGGCATGCGCCGCGGGCGGTGTTCCGGCGGTTGCCGGTGTAGCCACTGCTGACTGTGCTCTGAGCAGGTCGGATGAACTCGGCTGCGGTTCGGCAGCGCCCCGAAGGGGCGCGGGGAACTGCGCGACCAGCCACGACGGCGCCGCAGCGAACCGACGGCACATCGCGGCACTTCGAGCGGAGCGCTTAGCGGGTCAGCCGCACGATCACGGATCTGCTCGTGGGGTTGCCGGCCTGGCTGACGCCGACGTAGCCGACGCCGAGGACTTCGTCCGTGCCGGGTATCGGCGCGATGCCGTTCAGCCAGAGCTGCTGCCGCGAGCTTGACCTGATGCCGTCTGTGCTCGGCAGCCGCGGGCGCTTGATCCTTTCGCAGTCGCCGTCCGCGGTGAGGTACCGGTTGCCGTTGAGGAACACCCCGCGCTCACCGTCGACGGCCACGGGGACACGGGTGGCGCAGTCGTCCTCCACTGAGGGCTGCTTGGTCCAGCGGGTGCCGTCCCAGCGCAGCCGTATCGCCTCGTCCAGGGGCTCGTCGTCTTGTTCGCCGTGGTTGAAGGTGTGCGAGCCGTACGCGCGCACGTCGTCCCCGGCCAGTGCGCGGACCGTGCTGAGGAAGGCCTCGGGCTCGGCGGGCACCGGGTCCGGGAAGCGGTACTCCGGGGTCCTGGTCGGCGTCCAGGAGCGGCCGTCCCAGTGGACCGCGGCGGGCTGGATGGTCTCGTGGCCGCTCTCCTCGGACTCACCGCTGCCCTGGTGGCCGACCGCCCACAGATCGTCGGGCGCGACGCCGTCGAGCGCGCTGACCGTGGCGGGCAGGTCCGTGGCGGTCCAGCGGGTGCCGTCCCAGTGCCACACCCGGGACGTCCCGGCCACGGCCCAGATGTCGTCCGCGGCGAAGGCCCGCACGTCGACGACCCGGCCGGTATCGGGGATCTCGGGCACCGCGGTCCAGCGCGTGCCGTCCCAGCGGGCCATCCGCGGCGTCTCGAGACTCTTCAGGCTCGCCGTCAGCAGGAATCCGCGGGAGCCCATCGCGTCGAAGCGGGCCTCGTAGACGCTGTCGCCGAACGCCTCCGGCATGGGACGGCGCTGCCAGCGGGTGCCGTCGTAGTGCAGGAGGAAGCCGTCGTCGGCCGTCTCGTCCCCGGCGTAGCTGACGGTGCTGGTGGCGTTGCCGACCACCCAGATGTCGTCGTCGGCGGTCGCGATCACGTCGGAGAGCCTGCCGAGGTCCTTGTAGACCTTGTCGTACTTCCAGTTCATGCCGGTTTCGACCACGGTGCAGAAGGCCACCACGGCGGCGAACACGAGCACGATCACGGCGAGTGCCGCGTTGACCCTGGCCACGCCTTCCCCTCCCCCCTCGCGCGAAGGTCAGTGCGCGGGCAGTGTCCGCCGGACCACGGGTGCCGACGCCTGGAGCGGCACGACGTGACCGCCGCCCCCGAAGACGTAGTCGCGGAGCTTGCGCCAGACCGCGTCGGCGCCCTGCTCGTAGAGCGCGAACCCGGTGCACGGCCACTGCGCCTCGAACCCCGCGAGCTCCTCGTACGCCCGGTCCATCGCCTCGTCGTCGATGGCGTGCGCGACCGTGACATGCGGGTGGTACGGGAACTGCAGTTCGCGTGCCACGGGGCCCGATGCGTCCCGGACCTGTTTCTGCAGCCAGGTGCAGGCCTCGACGCCGTCCACCACCTGCACGTACACGACGGGCGACAGCGGCCGGAACGTCCCCGTGCCGGACAGCCGCATACGGAAGGGCCGGCCCGCCGCCGCGACCTCCAGCAGATGCGCCTCGATCGCGGGCAGCTCGGAGTCGTCGACCTCTGTGGGCGGCAGCAGCGTGACGTGGGTGGGGATGCCGTACGCCGCGGGGTCACCGAAGCCCGCGCGCCGCTCCTGGAGCAGGCTGCCGTGTGGCTCCGGGACCGCGATCGACACACCGATCGTTACGGTCCCCACGTCTTACTCCGTTCGTCGCGTCGGGTGGTGGACAGTCGGGTACGGGCGGACCGGCCGTCTCGTGTCCGGCCGGTCCGCCCTGTCGCCTCAGTGCTTGGCGGGCAGGAAGCCCACCTTCGCGTACGCCTGGGAGAGCGTCTCCGCGGCGACGGCGCGCGCCTTCTCGGCACCCTTGGCCAGGATCGAGTCGAGCGTCTCCGGGTCGTCCAGGTACTGCTGGGTGCGCTCGCGGAACGGCGTCACGAACTCGACCATGACCTCGGCGAGGTCCGTCTTGAGCGCACCGTAGCCCTTGCCGGCGTACTTCTGCTCCAGTTCGGCGATACCCGTGCCCGTGAGGGTCGAGTAGATGGTGAGCAGGTTGCTGACGCCCGGCTTGTTCTCCGCGTCGTACCTGATCACCGTGTCGGTGTCGGTGACGGCGCTCTTGACTTTCTTGGCCGTGGCCTTCGGCTCGTCGAGGAGGTTGATCAGGCCCTTCGGCGTGGACGCCGACTTGCTCATCTTGACCGCGGGGTCCTGCAGGTCGTAGATCTTCGCCGTCTCCTTGAGGATGTACGGCTTCGGGACCGTGAAGGTCCCGCCGAACCGGCCGTTGAACCGCTCGGCGAGGTCGCGGGTGAGCTCGATGTGCTGGCGCTGGTCCTCGCCCACCGGCACCTCGTTGGCCTGGTAGAGGAGGATGTCGGCGACCTGCAGGATCGGGTACGTGAAGAGGCCGACGGAGGCCCGCTCGGCGCCCTGCTTGGCCGACTTGTCCTTGAACTGCGTCATACGGGACGCCTCACCGAAGCCGGTCAGGCAATTCATCACCCAGGCGAGCTGCGCGTGCTCCGGGACGTGGCTCTGCACGAAGAGGGTGCAGCGCTCCGGGTCGAGACCCGCCGCGAGGAGCTGGGCGGCGGCGAGCCGGGTGTTGGCGCGCAGCTCGGCCGGGTCCTGCGGGATGGTGATCGCGTGCAGGTCGACGACCATGTAGAACGCGTCGTGGGTCTCCTGCAGCGCCACCCACTGGCGCACCGCTCCCAGGTAGTTGCCGAGGTGGAACGAGCCTGCGGTGGGCTGGATTCCGGAGAGGACACGCGGGCGGGCGCCGGGCACGGTGCGGGGCGTCTCGGGCCCCGGGGCGACGGGTGGGTGATCAGAGACCATGCTCCACATTCTCTCAGGTGCGCGCGAAAGCTTGGGAACCGATCCGCGACAGCTCGGGAACCGTTTCTCCAGCGACTGGGAGCGCGACGGCTCAGGTCCAGGATGCGGTCGACGGCGGCCACATCCGAGCGGCTCCCGGTGAGACGTGGAACACAGTGCGCCCCCGCCCGTCAGCCGCTTTGTGGGCAGGCGTTCCGCAGGGCGGAACGGGTGGGCACAAAGCGGCCCGCACCCGACGGACGGCCGGTGGGGGCAGACGAAGAGTCGCCGCCCGGAGGGCTCCGTGAGCCCTCCGGACGGGGATGCACAGTTCAGCTGAGGTCGATCCCCGGGTACAGCGGAAACCCGTCCAACAGCTCCGCGGCCCGCCGCGACACCTCGTCCGCAACCTTCTCGTCCAGAACGTGCTGCGCCTTGGAGGGCGCACCCTTGCTGGTCGTGCCCGCCTCGGCAGAGGTCAGCACGCGGTCGATCAGCGCAGCGATCTCGTCCATCTCGCCGGTGCCGAGCCCGCGGGTGGTGAGGGCCGGCGTACCGATCCGGATGCCGGACGTGTACCAGGCGCCGTTCGGGTCCTGCGGGATGGCGTTGCGGTTGGTCACGACGCCCGAGTCGAGGAGCGCGGACTCGGCCTGGCGGCCGGTGAGCCCGTAGGAGGTCGCGACGTCGATCAGGTTGAGGTGGTTGTCCGTACCGCCGGTGACCAGGGTCGCGCCGCGGCGCATCAGGCCGTCGGCGAGGGCGCGGGAGTTGTCGACGATGCGCTGGGCGTAGTCCTGGAAGGACGGCTGCCGGGCCTCGGCGAGGGCGACGGCCTTGGCGGCCATGACGTGCGGGAGCGGGCCGCCGAGCACCATCGGGCAGCCGCGGTCGACCTGCTCGACGAGCGAGTCGTCGCACAGGACCATGCCGCCGCGCGGGCCGCGCAGGGACTTGTGGGTGGTCGTGGTGACGATCTGCGCGTGCGGTACGGGGTCGAAGTCGCCGGTGAGCACCTTGCCCGCGACGAGGCCCGCGAAGTGCGCCATGTCGACCATGAGGGTCGCGCCGACCTCGTCGGCGATCTCGCGCATGATGCGGAAGTTCACCAGGCGCGGGTACGCCGAGTAGCCCGCGACGATGATCAGCGGCTTGAACTCGCGGGCGGTGGCGCGCAGCGCGTCGTAGTCGAGGAGGCCGGTCGCCGGGTCGGTGCCGTAGCTGCGCTGGTCGAACATCTTGCCGGAGATGTTGGGCCGGAAGCCGTGCGTGAGGTGGCCGCCGGCGTCCAGCGACATGCCGAGCATGCGCTGGTTGCCCAGCTCGCGGCGGAGCTCGGCCCAGTCCTTCTCGGAGAGGTCGTTGACCTGGCGGGCACCGGCACGCTGCAGCGCCGGGGCCTCGACGCGCGCGGCGAGGACGGCCCAGAAGGCGACCAGGTTGGCGTCGATGCCGGAGTGCGGCTGGACGTAGGCGTGGCGGGCGCCGAAGAGCTCCTTGGCGTGCTCGGCGGCCAGCGACTCGACGGTGTCGACGTTGCGGCAGCCGGCGTAGAAGCGGCGGCCGATGGTGCCCTCGGCGTACTTGTCGCTGAACCAGTTGCCCATGGCGAGCAGGACGGCGGGCGAGGCGTAGTTCTCGCTGGCGATGAGCTTCAGCGAGGCGCGCTGGTCCTCGACCTCCTGGCCGATGGCGTCGGCGACGCGGGGCTCCACGCCCCGGATCACATCGAGGGCGCTGCGGAAGGCGGTGGACTCGGTGGAGAGGGGCTCTGGCATGTCGTCGGACCTCCGGACGGACGCGGACACGGGATGCACGGGTCGGCCCAGGCGCACGGCACACGGTTTTGCGCGGGCCGCTCCCCGATGGTCGGTCCCATCCCAGCGCGCCAGTCACGGCCCGCGGCCAGCCTACCGGCAAGGCCAGGTGCTGGCCTTGCCGGTCCACGATGCGGGAGCGCTGCCGCTGGGCTGGGGGTCCGCCTGTGCCCGCCCGTTCCGCCCCTGGCGGAACGCACGCCCACAGGCGGGCGGGGCGGCTGCCCACAGCTCCGCGCCGTGCGGGCAAATCGGGTACAAAGGGCACACCTGGCCCTCTCTTCGTACGGACGGAGGTCCCGTGAGTGCTGGCGATGCGCTCATCGCCTCTGCCGAGGCGCACAGTGCGCATACCTATCACCCGTTGCCCGTCGTCATCGCGACCGCCGACGGGGCGTGGATGACGGACGTCGAGGGGCGCCGGTACCTCGATCTGCTCGCCGGGTACTCGGCGCTGAACTTCGGGCACCGCAACCGGCGACTGATCGAGGCCGCGCAGGCGCAGCTCGAGCGGGTGACGCTGACCTCGCGGGCGTTCCACCACGACCGGTTCGCCGAGTTCTGCGAGCGCCTGGCCGAGCTGTGCGGCATGGAGATGGTGCTGCCGATGAACACGGGTGCGGAGGCGGTGGAGACCGCCGTGAAGACCGCACGGAAGTGGGGCTACCGGGTCAAGGGCGTGCCCGACGGCATGGCCAAGGTCGTCGTGGCGGCGGGCAACTTCCACGGCCGCACGACGACGATCATCAGCTTCTCCACGGACCCGGAGGCGCGGGCGGACTTCGGTCCCTACACGCCCGGCTTCGAGATCGTCCCGTACGGCGACCTGACCGCGATGCGCGACGCGCTCACGGAGAACGCGGTCGCGGTGCTGCTGGAGCCCATCCAGGGCGAGGCCGGGGTGCTGATGCCGCCGGAGGGCTATCTGCGGGCCGTGCGGGAGCTGACGCGCGAGCGCAATGTGCTGTTCATCGCGGATGAGATCCAGTCGGGCCTGGGCCGTACGGGGAAGACGTTCGCGTGCGAGCACGAGGGCGTCGTGCCGGACGTGTATGTGCTCGGCAAGGCGCTCGGCGGCGGCATCGTGCCGGTGTCGGCGGTCGTGTCGTCCAGCGCCGTGCTGGGCATCTTCAGGCCCGGTGAGCACGGTTCGACGTTCGGCGGGAATCCGCTGGCCTGCGCCGTGGCGCTGGAGGTCATCGACATGCTGCGCTCGGGCGAGTACCAGCAGCGCGCCGCGGAGCTCGGTGCGCATCTGCACGACGAGCTGCGGCTGCTCGCCGGGAGCGGTGGCCCCGTGCGGGAGGTGCGCGGCCGCGGCCTGTGGGCGGGCGTCGACATCGCCCCGTCGTACGGCACGGGACGGCACATCTCGGAGCGGCTGATGGAGCGGGGCGTCCTGGTCAAGGACACCCACGGCTCCACCATCCGGATCGCCCCGCCGCTGGTCATCAGCAAGGAGGACCTGGACTGGGGACTGGATCAGCTGCGGGCGGTCCTGGCCGCCCCGCCCCGTCCTCAGAGGCCCTAGGGCCTAGAGGATCACGTGGGGCACGAAGCGCGCGTACTCGTCCGTGACCAGTCCCGACGACTCGCGGATGCCGAGCCCCGCCGACTCGTCCTCGACGACCCAGGCGCCGAGCACCACCCGGTTGCCGTCGAACGACGGCAGCGGCGCCAGCTCCTGGTAGCAGCAGGGCTCTTCCCGTACGAGTGGCTCGCCCGGACCCGGCTCGTGCACCGTGACGCCCGCGCCCTCGCGGCCGAGCAGCGGCTTGGCGACGTATCCCGTCGTGGTCGCCAGCTCGCGCGGGCCGTCGAGGTAGGCGGGAAGGAGGTTCGGATGGCCTGGGAACAGCTCCCAGAGGATGGCGAGGAGCGCCTTGTTGGACAGCAGCATCTTCCAGGCGGGCTCGATCCACAGAGTGCTGCCCGTGCCGCCGCCGTTGTCGAGCGTGTCGAGGACGTGCTCGCCGAAGCGGTCCGTGGTCAGCCACTCCCAGGGGTAGAGCTTGAAGCAGCTGCGGATGAAGCGGAGCTGCTTGTCCACGAAGCGGCCGGAGAGCCGGTCCCAGCCGATCTCCTCCATGGAGATCCACTCGGTGTCAAGGCCGGCCTGCTGCGCCGTCTCCTGCAGATACGCGACGGTCATGAGGTCCTCGCCGAGCTCGTCGGCCGAGGAGTGCGCGAAGTACAGGGGGCTGCCCGGCGGCAGCAGGGCGGCCTGCTTCTTCCAGGCGTCGACGAGGCGTTCGTGCAGGGAGTTCCACTGGTCGGCGCCGGGGAAGCGCTCCTCCATCCAGAACCACTGCGGGCTCGCGGCCTCGACCAGGGACGTCGGCGTGTCGGCGTTGTACTCCAGCAGTTTCGCCGGGCCGCTGCCGTCGTAGCGGAGGTCGAAGCGGCCGTAGACGGACGGCAGTTCGGCCCGGCGCCGCCAGGCCTCCGCGACCAGCTCGGCCAGCCGCGGGTCGGTGATACCGAGATCCGCGAACCGGCCCTCGTCCACGATGTACTGCGCCGCCGCCAGGCACATCCGGTGCAGCTCCTCGACGACCTCCTCCAGCGCCTCGACCTCGGGCAGCGAGAAGACGTAGTACGCGCTCTCGTCCCAGTACGGGCGCAGCGAGCCGTCCGGGAAACGGGTGAGCGGATAGATCAGCCCCTGCTTCTCGACGGTCTGCTGCCAGCCGTCGCGGGGCTCGATGGTGCGTCGTTCCATGGTGGGTTCGGCCGATCCAGGTATGCGGTCCAGGTGTCCGATCCAGGTGTCCGGCGCTCAGCCGCCGGAGCTGCCGTCGCCGCTGCCGAAGCCGCCGCGGTCCACGTCGCTGCCGCCGCTCGAACCGCCGGAGCTGCCGGAACCGCTCGACTTGCTGGTGAACGAGCCGCCGTCGACCCAGCCGTTCTTCTCCTTGCCGCCGTAGTACCAGTCGCCGTCGACGCCGGCCTTGCCGGTCTTACGGCTCTTGCGGCTGGCGGAGCCGCCTGTGGTGGTCTTGCAGTTCTTGTCGGCGACGAGCTTGTAGCCCTTCGCGGCCTGGTAGCTGTCGCTGTCCACGCACCGCTTGTCCGGGTCGGACGAGCAGGAGGTGAGTGCCGCGGCGAGAAGTCCCACCCCGCCGAGTACGACCGTGCCGGACCTCAACTGCCGTCGTGCGTCTGCCATGTTCTGCTCCCCCGTAGCGTTCCTGTCTCTGCCGTCCGTCAGCTGAGCGGCCAACTGGCCGATGACGAACGGAGGTCAGGGTACGGGCGTGCCCGCCCGGTCGCGCAACCGGGCCCCCGGACGGGCACGACGAGCGAGCGTCAGTCGCGGCCTGCGGGCAGCACCTGGACGGTGTCGCCCACGGGGCGCTCCCCGGTCGCGTCCGACGTGGTGTTGACGAGTGTGCCGCCGACGGCCATGGCGGTCGATCCGCCGCCGTCGAGGTTCAGGGCGTCGACGGCACCGAGCGAGCGCATGAAGGACGCGGCCTCGGCCAGCGTGAAGCCCTCGCTGACGCCCGGCTGCCGTCCGTCGACCGTGACCAGGAGCAGCCGTCCCCGTTTGTCGATCCCGGCCATGGTGCGCGGCTGCCGTACGTTCGACCAGGCGTAGCCGAAGGAGAGGTCCTGCGGATCGAGGGTGCCCTCGCCGGCCGCGTCGATGTCGATACGGCCGTCTTTCACCAGGGTCGGGGCGGCGCTGACCATGCTGTCGCCGGGGCCGAGTTCGACCCGCCGGCCCTCGGCGTCGCGGACGGCCTCCTTCACGGTGATCCGCTCGCCCGGCCGGGCGTGGTCCGCCAGCCAGTCGGCGGCCGAGCCGATGCCCTGCAGCACCGAGCCGCCGGGCCGGACCGTGCCGCCGCGGGCGCCGGCGGAGAGCACGCGGCCGGTGGCGTCCAGTACGGCCTGGGTGCCGGGTCCGGTCGGCAGACCGGCCCCGAACCGGGAGGTGAACCGCACCAGGTCGTCCGTCTTGCTGCAGGTGAGGTCCTGGCGGGGCTGTTCGGTGGGCACGGCACCTGGGCGGCCGCAGTTGCGCACCTTGCCCGGCACCCGGTTGATGCCCTCGACCGCATACGTGGACGACCCGGCGCGGGCGGTCACCTCGGTGCTCACGTCGGTGATACGGATGTGCCGCCCGCCGTCTTCCAGAAGGAGCGCGGCCCGGGTGCCGGCGGCCATCGACTCCAGCGCCCCGTCGTAGGCCGCGGCTGCGGCCGGGGTGCCCTGCACGCCGTCGGCGTCGGAGGTGATGAAGAAGCCGCCGTTGACGGCGACCAGGGAGCCGAGCTGCGCGGCGACCGCCGACGTCTTCTCGCGTTCCGCGACGTCGCCGTTGTGGGTGCTCTCCACGGTGCCGTCGAAGGTGCGGGGGTCGATCACCGCCACGTGGACGCTCTCGCGGTCGGCCGGCTGGTCGGCGTCGTAGCCGCTCCACGCCGCCACCGAGCGGAAGCCCGCCGCACCGACCTTGTGGCTCGCGCTCTGCGCCTCGGCCTGCGCCGTGTACGAGCCGACGCGTACCCGCCAGCCCATCGTGCCGTGCGGGGTGTCCGCGTAGTCCGGCCACGGCACCTGCTGTACGACCGGCTGGAAACCGGCGTCGCGCAGCTGCTGGGCGGTGGTCTCCGCCCAGGTCCGGCTTCCGACGTCCGACCAGGTTGCGGCCCCGGTCAGGCGGTTGACGGCGGGGGCCTGGACGGTGACCGTCCAGGACGGGGCCGCGTCTGCGCGCTCGATGACGCCGGTGCGCACCTGGACGCCCGGGGCGACGGTCTGTGTCGTCCAGTGCTCCGACGCCGGGGGCGTGTCCTGGGCCGGGTACGCGACCGGTTCCGCTGCCGTGGCGGCAGGGGTGGCCCCTGCGACCCCGGAGAACGTCAACGGGTTGATGGCCGCGAGGGCGACGGCGGCGCCCAGCGCGACACGCGTACGCCTACGGCGGCGGGCCGCCGTCGCCGTTCTGCCGGGACGTGTACCGCTCTCGCTGTGCATGGCATTCCCCCAGGGCTCCGACGACCGGGACCGGACGGCCAGCAAGCCTCACTGGTCACGCTGGTCCGCAGGCAGGGCAATTCCAGCCACCTTCGAGGGACGGGCCGGTACCGACGAGCGAAGGGATCCGGAAGGAGCGGTGAACGGCGCGTCGGCCGGCTCGTGTGGTGAACAGGCTGTGGAAGTGCCCTGCTCGGGCCTAGGGAAGTGCCCTGCACAGTGCGTCCAGTGCCCCCGACCAGGCGTGGTCCGGGGGCGTCCCGTATCCGACGACGAGTGCGTCCCGGGGCTCCGCGACGGCGCTCTCGTGGCGGAAGCGGCTCAGGCCGTGGACGCCGAGGCCGTGCCAGGCGGCGGCGCGGGCCACGGACTGCTCGGTGCCGGGCGGGAGTTCGAGGACGGCGTGCATCCCGGCCGCGATGCCTGTCGCGCGCACATCCGGTGCCCGCTCCGCCAGCGCCGCCACGAGCTGGTCCCGGCGGCGCCGGTAGCGCAGCCGCATGGACCGCACATGCCGGTCGTACGCCCCGGATTCGATGAACTCCGCGAGGGTCAGCTGGTCGAGCGTGCCGCACGACCAGTCGCTGATGCCCTTCGCATCGACGGCCTCGGCGACCAGCGCGGACGGCAGCACCAGCCAGCCCAGGCGCAACCCCGGTGCGAGGGACTTGCTGGCGGTGCCGAGGTAGACGACGCGGTCCGGATCGAGTCCCTGGAGTGCGCCGATCGGCTGCCTGTCGTAGCGGAACTCTCCGTCGTAGTCGTCCTCCAGGATCAGCCCGCCGCTGCGCCGCGCCCAGTCGACGGCGGCCGCGCGCCGGTCGGGGTGCAGGGGCACGCCCATGGGGAACTGATGCGCGGGCGTCATCAGCACCGCGGCCGGGCTCAGCTCTTCCAACGGCTGTGTGTTCGTGCCCAGTTCGTCGAACGGCAGCGGCGTGGTGCGCAGTCCGGCCCGGCTCAGCAGCGTCCAGTGGACGTCCAGGCCGTACGACTCGACGGCCACGTCGCGGGCGCCGCGTCTGCGCAGTACGGCGCCGAGCAGCATCAGGCCGTGCGCGAACCCCGCGCAGACCATGATCCGTTCGGGATCGGCGTGCACGCCACGCGCGCGTGCAAGATAGCCGGCGAGGGCGGTGCGCAGTTCGACGCGGCCACGCGGGTCGCCGTAGCCGAACGCGTCGTTCGGTGCGGCGGCCAGTGCGCGGCGGGCGGCCTTGAGCCACTCGGTGCGCGGGAAGGCGCTCAGGTCGGGGGTGCCGGGCGTCAGGTCGTACGTCGGGCGGCCCGCCGCCCTGCGCCGGGGCGCCGGGCCGCTCGGCACCGGGACGGGCCGCTCGGCGACCCGGGTGCCCGAGCCCTGCCGGGCGGTCAGCCAGCCCTCGGCCACCAGATCCGCGTAGGCGTCGGCGACCGTGTTGCGGGCGATGCCCAGGTCGGCGGCGAGCGAGCGGGACGACGGCAGGCGCGTGCCCGGCGCGAGCCGTCCGGTGCGGACCGCGTCGCGCAGGGCGTCGGTCAGGCCTTTCCGCAGGCCGGAGCCGGTGCCCGTGCCGCTGCCACTCGGGTCGAGATGCAAGTCCACGCCGAGAGTGGCCCATGATTCTGCCATGGAAATGGACCATACTCCTGGGCTACTCGGCTTCTAGGGTCGAGGGCATGACGACGAACGAGAACACCGCCGCCACCACGTCCCGGGACGCCGAGTACGCCCCCGAGCACAGCCCCCGGCTCGAATGGGCCAAGCACGCGCCCGACGTCTACAAGGCCATGGTCCGGCTGGACGCCGCGGCCCGTAAGGGAATGGACCCGACGCTGCTGGAGCTGGTGAAGATCCGTGCCTCGCAGCTCAACCACTGCGCGTTCTGCCTGGACATGCACACGAAGGACGCGCTCGCGGCGGGCGAGTCGGTGGAGCGCATCATCCAGCTCAGCGCCTGGGAGGAGTCGAAGCACTTCTACACCGAGAAGGAGCTCGCGGCGATCGAGCTGACCGAGGCGGTCACCGTCCTCACGGACGGATTCGTCCCGGACGAGGTGTACGAGAAGGCCGCCAAGCACTTCGAAGGGGCCGAGCTGGCGCAGCTGATCGCGGCGATCAACGTGATCAACGCGTGGAACCGGTTCGCCGTGACCACGCGGATGGTGCCGGGGCATTACCGACCGGGCGATCACGGGTGACCAGGGCGGCGCCCTCGCGTCGTACCTGTACACACAGCAGCTGGAGAACCGCATGGTGAGCCCTGTCGAGACATTCCGTTCCCTGCACCACGGGCGCCCGCCCGGCGCCCCCCTGGTCCTCCCCGGCCCCTGGGACGCGGCCAGCGCCCACGCGTTCGAGGAGGCCGGCTTCCCGGCCCTCGCGACACCCAGCGCAGGCGTCGCCGCCTCGCTCGGCTACGAGGACGGGGCGACGCCCGCCGACGAGATGTTCGCGGCGGTCGCCCGGATCGTACGGGCAGTCGACGTCCCCGTCTCCGCGGACATCGAGGGCGGCTACGGTCTCCCGCCCAAGGAACTGGTGGAGCGGCTCCTGGAGACCGGCGCGGTCGGCTGCAACCTCGAGGACTCCCACCGCGGCGTCCTCAAGGACCCGCGGGAGCACGCCGACTGGCTCGCGGAGGTGCGCCAGGCCGCCGGCGACCGGATCTTCCTCAACGCCCGCGTGGACACGTTCATCCGAGGCCTCCCCGACCCGGACCGGGCGATCGAGCGGGCCGCTCTGTACGTCGCCGCGGGCGCGGACTGCGTGTACCCGATCGGTGCGCCCGTCGACGTACTGCCGCTGTTGCGGGCGGGGATCGAGGGGCCGATCAACATGGTGGCGAAGCCGGACGGGGAATCCGTGCGCGAACTTGGCGGACTCGGCGCCACACGCGTGACCTTCGGTCCCGGTTTGCAGCGCCAGGCGGCCGCCGCACTGTCCCGCGTGGCGGGAGAGCTCCGCGGAGCCTGGCTCGACCAGACCCGTTGAGCGGTGCGTGTGCAGTCGTCCTGCCGGTGCGGACGGTGCCTGCTCTCCAGCAGGAGCGCACCGGCCGCCCCGGCAGTCCGGCCGGGCTCAGGCCGCTGGCGGCGGCGATGCCGCGGCCTCGTCGCCCACCACCTCGTCATCCACGGGCCCATCGGCGACCGTCAGACCGGCCACCCACAGCGGCGCGATCCAGTGAACGACGAACACCGCGAACAGCACGGGAAAGGCCAGCGCCTCGGTGTCCACCTCGCCGAGCCAGGTGAGGGCGCCGACGCCGGCCGCCGCGGCCAGCAGCACCCACGTGGTGAGCCGGTGGGCGCGGGTCACCACCCGGCGCTTGTCGGCGATCTGGCGCTCGTCGAGGGCGCGGTGGCGCAGTTCGAGCAGGCCGCGCGTGGCGGCGTTGATGACACCGGTCGCCACGCACCAAGGGAGCAGCAGCGCCAGCAGTGCGTACATGACCCAGGCGCTCTCGCCGAGCACCGTGCCGAGCCAGGCCGCGAGGGAAGCTAAGGTCAGCACGATGTGCGCGGCGACCACCAGGCGGCGGCGCCGCGCTGTGGCGTACAGCACTGCGGCCTCAGGACGGTTCATCAGCTCGAACATGCGGCGGTCGTAGCGTGTCATCTGCTCGGTCATCACTGCTTCCTCCCGTAGATCTCGTCCGTGAGCGGGCGGAACGGTTCGAGGGAGAACAGTGCTTCGACCGGCAGCTCGAAAAACCTCGCGATCTTCAAGGCCAGGTCGAGGCTCGGGTTGTACTGCCCCCGCTCGATGTAGCCGATGGTCTGGTAGTGGGCTCCCACTGCCTCGGCCAGGCGCTGGCGCGACACTTTCCGCTCCGCACGCACCATCGCCAATCTGTTGTGCACCTGCTCGCTCATGTATAAGAACTACTACAATTGTGAGCATGACCACAACCCCACAACCCCGGGCGGGGCCGGTCCTCGCGACTCCCCATGCGCCACTCGTGCCCCAAAAGTAGGCTGATGTAGTGACATGCCGCATTTGGAGGTGTACGCGATGTACCCGAAGATGTACGCGGACCAACCCAGGGCTTCCCGGATCCGCCGTCGGCTGGCGGTCACCGGATGCACCACGGTGCTGGCCGCCGTCCCCCTCTGCTCGTCCATTGCACCGGCGAGCGCCCAGGACGGTATCGAGGACCTGAGCGCACAAGAGATCACTGACAGAGCACGCGACGCCTTCATGAGCGCGCAGTCCGTCCGTGCGACAGCCGCCAGCAAGGGCACCGACGTCGGCCGGGGCGACCCCACCGCCGCGGACCTCACCCTCGATCGCGACGGCAACTGCACCGGCTCCATGCAGTTCAAGGACGCCGGCGGCCTAGTGATCGTCAAGCGCGGCGACCGGATCTGGCTGAAAGCGGACGACCAGTTCTGGAAGACACAGCTCCCCGGCTCCCAGGGCGAGAGCGCGGCCGAACTCTTCAGGAACCGCTACATGCGGGGTTCCACAAACGACCGTCTGCTGGCGGAGCTCGCCACCGTCTGCGACCTCAAGGAGATCCAGCAGAAGGCCGCCGAGGAGTCCCGCGAGGTCGAGGGCCTGCGGAAGGGCCAGCCGACGACGGTCGACGGCACCCCGACCATTCCGGTGACGGGCACGAAGGACGGCGAGACGCACACCGTGTACGTCGCCACCGAGGGCCGCCCCTACCCGGCGATGTCGACCAAGAAGGGCGACGGCAAGGATGTGACGGCGACGTTCAAGGACTACAACAAGCCCGTGCCGGCGGAAACGCCGTCAGCGGAGGACTCGGTGGACATCTCGAAGCTGTACGAGGAGTCGCCCAGCCCGTCACCGTCCTGACCCGTCACCGTCCCAGCCCGTGACCCGTCCCCACCCGCACGGGCGTCGGAGAGTCCCCGTGCCGGGCGCCCTGCGAGGGGGGTCGCCCGGCACGGGGTATCGCATCCACTCCGCTCACCGCGTCACTTCGGCAGCCACGCCTTCCATGTGGACTCGTGGCCCTCGACCCACTTCTTGGCCGCCTCCTCAGCCGACATCTTCTGGTCGGCGATCATCAGGGAGACCTCGTTCTGGTCCTCGGTGGTCCACTTGAAGTTCTTCAGGAACTCCGCCGCCTCGCCGCCGGTCTTCGCAAAGTCCGTGTTGAGGTACTTCTGCAGCGGCGTGTGCGGGTAGGCGCACGCGACCTTCTCCGGGTCGGCGTCGCAGCCCTCCTTGTACGCGGGCAGCTTCACCTCTGTCATCGGCACCTTCTCGAAGAGCCACTGTGGCTCGTACCAGTAGGTGAGGAACGGCTTCTGCTGCTTGGCGAACTGCTTGATCTGCGTGATCTGCGCCGCCTCCGAACCGGCGAACACCACCTGGAAGTCCAGGTCCAGGTTCTCCACCAGCGCCTTGTCGTTGGTGACGTACGACGGCGAGCCGTCGAGCAGCTGGCCCTTGCCGCCGCTCTCGGGAGTGCGCAGCTCGTCCGCGTACTTGTTCAGGTTCTTCCAGTCCGTGACGTCCGGGTGCTGCTCGGCGAAGTACGTGGGGACGAACCAGCCGATGTGGCCGGTGACCCCGAGGTCGCCGCCGTTCGTGATGGTCTTCTTCTCCTCGACGTACCGCTTCTCCTGCTCCGGGTGGCCCCAGTCCTCCAGGATCGCGTCGACCCGGCCCTGGCTGAGCGCGTCCCACGCGGGGACCTCGTCGACCTGGACGGTGTCGACGCGGTAGCCGAGCTCGTGCTCCAGCAGGTACTTGGCCACGGCCACGTTGGCCTGGGCGCCCACCCAGGACTGCATGGAAAGCGTCACGGTCTTGGCACCCTGCGCGTTGGCGAAGGGCGACGCCTCCTTGGTCATGTCGGCGGCGCCGCAGCCGGAGAGCACCACCAGGGCGCATCCGGCGGCGACAGCGCCCATCACACGCTTGCGTACGCGCATGTCACGCTCCCTTCTTCGCGTGCCGCTCGGTCGGCTGGGTCACCCGGTCGAGCATCAGGCCCAGGCAGACGATCGCGGCACCGGCCACCAGACCGGTCGCCAGGTCGCCCTGGGCGAGCCCGAACACGACGTCGTAACCGAGCGCTCCGCCGCCGACCAGGCCGCCGATGATGACGACGGCGAGGACGAGGACGACGCCCTGGTTGACCGCGAGCAGCAGCGCGCTGCGGGCCAACGGGAGCTGCACCTGGCGCAGTTGCTGCCCGCTGGTGGCACCCAGCGAGCGGGCGGACTCCAGTGCGCCCGGGTCGACCTGGCGCAGGCCCTGCGCGGTGATGCGGACGACGGCGGGCAGCGCGTACACGACGGCCGCGGCGACGGCGGGCGCGCGGCCCACGCCGAACAGCGCCACCACCGGGATCAGGTACACGAACTGCGGCATCGTCTGGAACACGTCCAGTACGGGCCGGAGCATCCGGTCCACGCGAGCGCTGCGCGCGGCCGCGATACCCGTCGCCACGCCCAGGACCAGGGTGACCGCGACGGCCGCGAGGACCTGCGACAGCGTGTCCAACGACGGCTTCCACACGCCGAGCACGCCGATCGCGGCCATGGCGAGGACCGCGGTGAGCGCGGTGCGCCAGGTGCCGATCAGCCAGGCCAGCGCGGCGACGATCAGCAAGACGGACCACCAGGGCAGCCACTGCAGTCCGTCGCGGACCGGGTCCAGGACCCAGGTGGTGAAGTGGCCGGCCCAGTCGGCGGTGCCGCCCACGAGGGGCACGCCGGTGTAGAGGTGGTCGGTCATCCAGCCGACGGCGTTGTTGACCGGCTCGGCGATGGCGACGGTCCAGGCGTCGGGCCACTCGAGACGGTCCGCGAAGCGCCCGGCGAGGGCGACGACGACGGTGACCGCGGCGGCGGCCGTCCAGCCGCGCCCGCCTGGGAGGGCGCCCTGGTCCGGCTCGGACGCGCCGATGCGCTCGCCTGCCGCACCCGTCGTACGGTCCAGGACCACCGCGAGCAGCACGATCGGGATGCCCGCGGCGAGCGCGGCACCCACGTCGACCGAGGCGAGGGCCTGGTACACGCGGTCACCGAGACCGCCCGCGCCGATCACCGAGGCGATCACGGCCATGGACAGCGCCATCATGATCGTCTGGTTGAGGCCGAGCAGCAGCTCCTTGCGGGCCAGCGGCAGCCGGGCGGTCAGCAGTCGCTGGCGGGCGGTGGCGCCGAGGGAGTCCACGGCCTCCATCACGCCCTCGTCGGCGCCGCGCAGCCCGAGCGCGGTGAGCCGGGCCATCGGCGGCGCGGCGTACACGACGGTGGCGAGGACGGCCGCGGGGACACCGATGCCGAAGACCAGGACGACCGGCAGCAGATACGCGAAGGCCGGCAGGACCTGCATGGTGTCGAGGACGGGCCGCAACGCGCGGTACATACGGTCGGACAGCCCCGCGGCCAGCCCGAGCAGCGCGCCGAGCACGACGGAGGCGACGACCGCCACCACCATGAGCGCCAGCGTCTGCATGGTGGGCACCCACATGCCGAGCAGCCCGCAGACGAGGAAGGCGACGGCGGTGGTGAGGGCGAGCCGCACCCCGGCCACGCGCCAGGCGATGAGCCCGGCGGCGGCCGTGACACCCGCCCAGCCGACGGCAAGGAGGGCGAGATAGACCGCGCGCACGGACAGCGTGACGGCGTTCGAGATGTGCCCGAAGAAGTACAGGAACAGCGGGTGGCTGTCGCGGTTGTCGATGATCCATTCGCTGGCGCTGCCGAGCGGCCCCGACAGGTCGACGGTCAGTGCGTCGGGCCAGGCTCCGCTCGCCCAGCGGGCGTGGACGATCGGCACGAGGACGGCCGCGACGACGGCGAGCAGCAGGAGCTTGCCGACGGCCGGACGGCGCTGCAGGCCTCTGATGAGGCCCGCGATTCCCGTATGGGGTACGGGCGCGGAGGCGGTAGCCATGTCAGGCCACCCCCTCGCCGGGGGCGGGGGCGGCCGGACGGCCGGGCTCATCCACCTGCCCCTCGCCGTGCTCGCCCGTCCCGGCCACCACCTCGAGCAGCGCCTCGGAGTCGACGACCCCGACGCACCGCCCGTCGTCCATCACGCGCGCCGGGCATCCCGAGCGCGCGACGGCCTCGATGGCCTCCGACACGGTCGCCTCCGGCGCGACGGCCGGGCCGTGGCCCGCCTCGTCCGCGGCCGCGGGCCGCATCGCGGTCCGCACGGTCATGACCTGCTCGCGCGGCACGTCCCGGACGAACTCGCGTACGTAGTCGTCGGCGGGCGACCCGACGATCTCCTCGGGCGTGCCGAGCTGCACGATACGGCCGTCGCGCATCAGCGCGATGCGGTCGCCGAGGCGCAGCGCCTCGTTGAGGTCGTGGGTGATGAAGACCATGGTGCGGCCCTCTTCGCGGTGCAGGCGGATGACCTCCTCCTGCATGTCGCGCCGGATCAGCGGGTCGAGCGCGCTGAACGGCTCGTCGAAGAGCAGCACTTCGGGATCGACCGCGAGCGCCCGCGCCAGGCCGACACGCTGCTGCTGGCCGCCCGACAGCTGCCCGGGCCGCCGCTGCTCCATGCCCTCGAGGCCGACCTTGGCGACGACCTCCTCGGCCTTCGCGCGGCGCTCGGCCTTCCCGACGCCCTGGATCTCCAGGCCGTACGCGACGTTGTCGAGGACGGACCGGTGCGGCAGCAGCCCGAAGTGCTGGAAGACCATGGCCGCCCGGCGCCTGCGCAGTTCACGCAGCCGGGACTTGTCCATGCCGAGGACGTCCTCACCCTCGATGGCGATCTTCCCGTATGTCGGCTCGATCAGCCGGGTCAGGCAGCGTACGAGCGTGGACTTGCCGGAGCCGGACAGGCCCATGACGACGAAGACCTCGCCCTTGCGGACGTCGAAACTCACGTCCCGGACAGCGGCGTTGCAGCCGGTGCGCTGCCGCAGTTCGGCCGGGGAGAGCGCGGCAAGCTCCGGGTCGGCGGGCACGCGCTCCGCCTTGGGGCCGAAGACCTTCCACAGGCCGTCGACGGAGAAGACGGGGGCGTCGGCGGGCGTCTGGGTCGCGACGGGGGCAGCGACGGTCGTACTCATCACGCATCACCCCGCAGCAGCTCGGCGGCCTTCTCCCCGACCATCAGCACCCCGATCATCGGGTTGACCGCGGGCATCGTCGGGAAGACGGACGCGTCGGCGATCCGGATGCCGTCGAGGCCGCGGATCCGCAGCTCCGGGTCGACGACGGCGAGTTCGTCGTCGACGGCACCCATGCGGCAGGTGCCCGCCGGGTGGTACACGGTGTGCGCGACCTTGCGCGCGTACTCGCTGAGCTCATCGTCGCCGGTGATGTCCGGCCCCGGGCAGACCTCGCGCTTCAGCCAGTTCGCGAGCGGCTCGGTCTTGGCGATCTCGCGGGCGATCTTGATGCCGTCGACGAGGGTGCGGCCGTCGTAGTCGTCCTCGTCCGTGAAGTAGCGGAAGTCGAGGGCGGGCTTGACCTCGGGGTCGGCGCTGGTCAGGTAGATCCGGCCGCGGCTCTTCGGCTTGGGGATGTTCGGGGTCATCGAGACCCCGTGCTCGGGCCGTTCGTAGCCGAGCCGCTCCGGGTTGTCCGTGAACGGGACCTGGTAGAAGTGGAACATCAGGTCAGGGCCCTGGTGTTCGGGATCGCGCCGCACGAAAAGACCGGCGTCGGAGTCCATCGCGGAGTTCTCCGGAATGGGCCCGTTCGTCTCCCACACGATGACCGACTCGGGGTGGTCGAGCAGGTTCTCGCCGACGCCTGGCAGGTCGTGCACGACGGGTATCCCGAGCTTCTCCAGGTCCGCCTTCGGGCCGACGCCGGAGTGCATGAGCAGCCGCGGCGAGTCCACCGCGCCCGCGCACAGCAGCACTTCGCACTTCGCCTTGACGAGCACCTCCTCGCCCTCCTTGGTGCGAACGTGCACGCCCTTCACGCGCGAGCCGTCGAACTCCAGCTTGTGCGCCCAGGTCTCCAGCCAGATGTCGAGGTTCGGCCGGTCGAGGAACGGGTGCAGATACGCGACCGAGGCGCTGGAGCGCTTGTTGTTCTCCGGGTGGTACGCGAGGTCGAAGAAGCCGACGCCCTCGTCGAACGGCTTCTTGTTGAAGCCCTCGATGCGCGGCACGCCGAGCGCGGCCTGAGCGGCGTCGACGAAGTCGCGGGCGATGGCGTTCCTGTCGGCCTCGTCCACGGCGACGATGTTGTTGAGCAGCCGCGCGTAGTAGGCCTCCATCTGCACGGCGCCCCAGCCCTTGGCGCCGGCCTGCTCCCACTCGTCCCAGTCGGACGGCAGCGGCTTGAAGGAGATCAGGGTGTTGTGCGAGGAACAGCCGCCGAGGACGCGGGCGCGGCTGTGCCGGATGTGCGAGTTGCCGCGCGGCTGCTCGGTCGTCGGGTAGTCGTAGTCCAGCTCGCCACCGAGCAGGCCCATCCAGCGGCGCAGGGTCAGGACGTCCTCGCGGTCGACGTCGCTGGGGCCGCCCTCGATGACGGCGACGCGGACGTCGGGGTTCTCGGTCAGCCGGGACGCGATCACGGATCCCGCGGTGCCGCCGCCGATGACGACGTAGTCGTACTCAGACATGTTCGTGTTGCTCCTCTGTGGTGCAAGGTGCTGCGCGTATGTGGTCGTCGCGTAGGTGGTCGTACCGAGGGGTACGACGGCGGGTTCAGCGGCCTCCGCTCAACCCGCGAACCACCGCACCGGCTTGGGGTCCAGGTTCTGGTAGACGTGCTTGGTCTCGCGGTACTCGGCGAGCCCGGAGGGCCCGAGTTCGCGCCCGACTCCGCTCTTGCCGAAGCCGCCCCACTCGGCCTGCGGGAGGTAGGGGTGGAAGTCGTTGATCCACACGGTGCCGTGCCGCAGCCGTCCGGCGACGCGCCGGGCGCGGCCTGCGTCGGCCGTCCACACGGCGCCCGCGAGCCCGTACTCGGTGTCGTTGGCGAGGGCGACGGCCTCGTCCTCGGTGCGGAAGGTCTCGACGGTGAGTACAGGACCGAAGACCTCCTCCCGCACGACCCGCATCTCGCGGTGGCAGTGGTCGAGGACGGTGGGCTCGTAGAAGTAGCCGGTGGCGGGCCGGATGCCGGACGGCTCGGGCCGCTTGCCGCCGGTCCGCAGCACCGCGCCCTCCTCGAGCGCGGAGGCGACATAGCCTTCCGTCTTCTCACGCTGCTGCTCGGATACGAGGGGTCCGCACTCGACGCCGTCCTCGGTGCCGCGGCCGAGGCGGATCTTCGCGGCCCGGCGGGCGAGTTCGGCGACGAAGCGCTCGCGCACGGACTCCTCGATGATGAGCCGGGAGCCCGCGGAGCAGACCTGGCCGCTGTGGATGAACGCGGCGTTGAGGGCCTGGTCGACGGCGGTGTCGAAGCCTTCGTCGGTCGCGCAGGCGTCGGCGAACACGACGTTGGGGTTCTTGCCGCCCAGCTCCAGGGCGACCTTCTTGACGCCGACGGCCGCGGCCTGCGCCACCTTCGTACCGCTGACGAGCCCGCCCGTGAACGACACGAGGTCGACCTCCGGGTGCTCGGCGAACCGCGCGCCGACCGAATGGCCCGGGCCGGTCACGATGTTGGCCACCCCGGCGGGCAGCCCGGCCTCGACGAGCAGGTCGATCAGCGCGATGGTTGTCATCGGCGTGATCTCGCTCGGCTTGATGACGAAGGTGTTGCCGGCGGCCAGCGCAGGGGCGATCTTCCAACTGGCCTGCAGCAGCGGGTAGTTCCAGGGCGTGATCAGCGCACAGACGCCGACGGGCTCGTGCACGACGACGCTGTGGACGGTGTCCGTCCCGGCGTCGACGACACGGCCCGGGCCCTCCGCGGCCACGAGGTCGGCGAAGTAGGTAAAGGCGTCGGCGACGCAGTCGATGTCGGCGCGGCCTTCCTCTACGGTCTTGCCCGCGTCGCGGCTCTCCAGCAGGCCGAGCTCCTCGCGGTCGCGGCGCAGCAGCCCGGCGACGCGGCGCAGCAGCGCGGCCCGCTCGGCGACGGGCGTCGTGGGCCACCGGCCCCGGTCGAATGCGGCCCGGGCGGCGGCGATGGCGGCGTCCGCGTCCTCAGCACCACCCTCGGCGACCACCGCGAACGGCTTCGCGTCCGCGGGGTCGAGGATCTCCCGTGTGGCAGCGGAGAGGGCGCTGCGCCACTCCCCGTCCACGTGAATGGTGTTGTGTGCTGACACTGACACGTCGTGCTTGCCTTCCGTTCGGACTCTCCGCAGCCGTGACTGACGCCGTCACTCTCGGCGACCGAGGGGCCTGCCCTGAAAAGCAAGAAACATGCGTATTCGATCGCGAAAGTGCGTCAGGTCACTGCACATGCAGCTCATGCAGCTCTACGCCTCATTCGACCGTAATAGCTGCACTGGAGCCCGCCGTCACTCCTCGCAATCGCGAATCCCGCCCAGCGGGCCGGAAAGCGTGCCGTTCCCGTCGGCAAAAGTGCAGCGTGTCACCGCAGCCGCGGGCCATTCAGCCGAAACATACGCTCAGTGACAAAGTATCCCCGAAGGTGACACGATGCACACGAATCGCCCTATTTCGCGGGGGTCCTGTCGCGCGGACCGGGACACGCAAGCAGAGTTCGTGTGGGGACAGGCCAAAGGGTTCATGACAAAGGCTCGCAGAGCGCGATGGCGCACAGCGCGGCGGCGAGCGCCTGTTCGTCACCGACGTCCAGGGCGGTGTCGGTCAGCTTGATGACGTGTTCGTCGCCGTGCGCCAGGGCGCGCTCGAAGACCTCCTCGGCGGCGATGCGGCCGGGGGGTGCGGAGGAGACGGGCTCGCTCGGCGCGTACATCGCCGTCACGGCAGCCGACGCCAGCCATGCCGCGTGCAGGCTCGGTGCCCACAGTTCGCGAGGCAGAGCGGGAAGGGTGCGCAGCACGGCGTTGGGTGCCGTCGCCGCGTGGACCAGCATGATTTCGTCGCCATGGCCGTGGGTGGCATAGCGATGGGTTGTGGCACGCACCAGCTCGGCGAGCCGCTGCCTGGCCGTCTCGGGGTCGGTCACCCCAGGGGCCCAGGCGGGCAGCCGTTCGACGAGAGCCAGCCGGGCAGGGAAGCCGCCGTGTGGATCACGGATCGGGCCCACGGCGTCCAGAGCCTCGCCGGCCTCACCGTTCTCGTGATCACCCGCCACCAGCGCGATGCCGGTGACCGGATGATGCCTGGCGGCCCAGTAGCCGAGCCCATGGGCCAGTTCGGCGAGACGCGGCGGGCTCTCCCCGCCCTCGATGAGGGAACGCACGGCGTGGCCCACCCGGATCACGGGGTGGGTGGACCCTCCGTACATCCCGGGCAGCAGACGCGGCCACCACTCAGCGAGAACGCTCTTCCACGAGCCTTCACCGACGGCTCGCATGAAGTACGCGATCCAGTCGGCGACCCTGCGCGGATCGCCGAGCGCGGCAGCCCAGTCGGCGTCGGTCACCGGCTCCACAGGGCTCGGGAAATCCTCGAGTTTCACCTCGTACAGATCCAGCCAGCGGTGCACAGCCCCCGTCTGTCCGTGCGCAGCCAGTGCCTCGACCACCATGGGAGCGTGGTTGGTGAGCCGCCCGAGCCGCTCGGGCCCCGCGGCATGCAACCGCTCCAGCGCTTCCTCGAGCACACCGCTCGTATCTCCCGCCGAGTTCATGCAGGCACGCTAGTGAGCCGTGATACGACTCCGAATCGGGCCGGGGAACGAGGCCTGACCCTGCCCCGGACCTACGCCCAAGGACGGAACCGCCGGCGACTTCTCCGGACTCGCCGCTGCGACGCCTAGCTCGCTCACGAGGCCGGGTCGGGCTCCGGGATGCCCATCGCTGCGGCCCCTTACACAGAACCCGCCGTCCGCGGCATCCCCAGCGTCCGTGTCCTCTCGTAGCGCAGCGACGCGTTTGCCGTCGTGCGGGCCGTGCCCACCGCCGTCAGTTGCCAGGTGCCGGCGGGCGTGGTGGTGGGTGTGATGCGCCAGCGTGTGGTGAGGGACGTGCCGGCGGGCAGGCGGGCGGCCCGGGACTCCGTCAGGGCGTGCACCTGCCAGCCTTCGGGCGCGGTCAGGGTCAGGCGTGCGTCCGTCCAGACGCGGGCCGAGCCGTTGCCGAGGACGGCTTCCAGGGTGAACTCCTCGCCGGAGACGGCCCGTTCCGGCACGTGGCCGATCCGTACGCCGAAGGGCTTGCGGCGGTAGTCGTCGACCCACGCGGCCCGGGCTGCGGCGACCAGCTCCGCGACCTTACGGGGGTGGGTCGCCGCCAGGTCCTGGGTCTCGCCGATGTCCGTGGAGAGGCGGTACAGCTCGGCGCTCCACTGGGCGTCGGGAGCCGTCCTGCCCTGGCCGGATGGCGCGAAGCGGACCAGCTTCCATTCGTCCTGGCGCACGGCCTCGGCGACCCGGCGGATGCGGCCCTTGTCCTGCGCGTCGGCGCGGGGCGTCGCTGCGGGGTCATGGCGGTAGAAGTACAGCGCGTCGTGGCGGGCGGCGGCCCCGGCGTCGCCGGTCAGCAGCGGGGCGACCGACAGCCCGTCGACATCGGTCGGGGCGGGCGCACCCGCCAGATCGGCGAGCGTGGGGAGGAGGTCGGTGAGCGGGGTCGGCCGGTCCGTCGTCCCCGCGGCGATCCGGCCGGGGCCCCAGGCGATCAGCGGCGTGCGGATGCCGCCCTCGTACAGATTCCGCTTGTAGCCGCGCAGCGGGCCGTTGGCGTCGAACAGGTCGGGGTCGACGCCGCCTTCCTCGTGCGGGCCGTTGTCGCTGGCCACGAGCACGACGGTGTCGCGGGCGATACCGAGCGCGGTGAGCTTGTCGACGACGTCGCCGACGAGGGTGTCGAAGGAGGTGACCTGCTCGGCGTGCCCCTTGTCCGCGTCCGGCCAGGGCTTGCCGGCGTACTCCCCGAAGTCGGGGACCCTGCTGGGCGCGTGCGGCACGGTGGGTGCGAGATACAGCAGGAACGGCTCGTCCTTGTGGCGGGCGATGAATTCGAGCGCGCGCGCCTTGATGAGGTCGGGTGCGTACGTCTTCCCGTCCAGGGCCACCTTCTCTCCGTTGTGCCAGAGATACGGCGGGTAGTAGCTGTGGGCCTGGCGGTGGCCGATGTAGCCGTAGAACTCCTCGAAACCGCGGGAGTTAGGGTGGCTTGGCTGGCCGGCCCGCTCCGGGCCGAACCCCCACTTGCCGATGACGGCGGTGCGGTAGCCGCGGGCGCGCAGCACCTCGGCGAAGGTGGTGTCGTTCCCGGTGAGGGAGCCCTGAGGCGCGTGGAAGGGGTTCTGGCGTACGGTCGCGTGGCCGCTGTGCAGCCCGGTGAGCAGCGAGCAGCGCGAGGGGGCGCAGACCGGTGCGGGCGAGTAGGCCGAGGTGAAACGCAGCCCCTCCGCGGCCAGCCGGTCGATCCGCGGGGTGCTGATGATCTTCTGACCGTATGCCCCGACCTCGCCGTATCCGAGATCGTCGGCGAGGATGACGACGAGGTTCGGGCGGTCCTCACGGCGTGCGACGGCGGGCTTCGCGGAGGCGGGGCCGGGACCGGTCCCGGACTCCCCGCCGGCGTCATCCGATGAGCAACCGGCCAGTGTGGCGAGACCGAGGGTCGCGGCCGAACCGGCGAGAAATCTGCGGCGATCGGTCATGTTCTTGATCATGCACGGTTCTGTGCCGTTACATCCATGCACACCGCATTGCAGTCCTGTGACGACCCTGTACGCGGAAGGCCTCGGTCCAGTAACGGACCGAGGCCTTCCGTCGGTGCTGGTCGGCGAGCGCGGCTCAGATGAGGCCGAGCGAGCGGACCGCCTCGCGCTCCTCCTCGAGCTCCTTGACGGAGACGTCGATACGGGTGCGGGAGAACTCGTTGATGTCCAGGCCCTGGACGATCTCGTACTTGCCGTCCTTGCAGGTGACCGGGAAGGACGAGATCAGGCCCTCCGGGACGCCGTACGAACCGTCCGACGGGATGCCCATGGAGGTCCAGTTGCCCTCGGCGGTGCCGTTCACCCAGGTGTGGACGTGGTCGATGGCGGCGTTGGCGGCGGAGGCGGCCGACGACGCGCCACGGGCCTCGATGATCGCGGCGCCGCGCTTGGCGACGGTCGGGATGAAGTCCTCGGCCAGCCACTTCTCGTCGTTCACGACCTCGGCGGCGTTCTTGCCGGCGACCGTGGCGTGGAAGATGTCCGGGTATTGGGTGGCGGAGTGGTTGCCCCAGATGGTCAGGCGCTTGATGTCGGCGACCGTGCTGCCCGTCTTCTTCGCGAGCTGGGTGAGCGCGCGGTTGTGGTCGAGGCGGGTCATCGCGGTGAAGCGCTCGGCCGGTACGTCCGGCGCGGCGGCCTGGGCGATCAGGGCGTTCGTGTTGGCCGGGTTGCCGACGACGAGGACCTTGATGTCGTCCGCGGCGTGGTCGTTGATGGCCTTGCCCTGCGGCTTGAAGATGCCGCCGTTGGCCTCGAGGAGGTCACCGCGCTCCATGCCCTTGGTGCGGGGGCGGGCGCCGACCAGCAGCGCGACGTTCGCACCGTCGAAGGCGACGTTCGGGTCGTCGGTGATCTCGATGCCCTGGAGCAGCGGGAACGCACAGTCGTCCAGCTCCATGGCGGTGCCCTCGGCGGCCGTCAGCGCCGGGGTGATCTCGAGCAGACGCAGCTTGACCGGCACGTCCGCGCCGAGCAGCTGACCGGACGCGATGCGGAAGAGCAGCGCGTAGCCGATCTGCCCGGCCGCGCCGGTGACGGTGACATTCACGGGAGTGCGGGTCATGGCGATCTCCGTAGGACAGCGGTCTTTGATCGATCTCTTGGCATCAAGAGATCCATCCGTCAGGCTATCGCGCCCCGGGGGCGCTGGCCCCCCACACCCCTGTGGCCCGGCCCACATGCCGCTGATACGGGTCGGTGGGGACAGGGTCCGCTGACGCCCACCGACCGCACACAGAAGCGGCGGCCGCCTGCCCGGCAGAGCCGGGGCCACGGCGGCCGCCGTGGGGTGCCGGGGGTGCGAGGGGTGTTCCCCTGAACAGCACCGCACTCCCGTGGGGGTACTGTCCGCCTGCCCCGGACCGGGGCAGGCATTCCCCCCTTTCCCGAACTCGTTCGAGTGAGCATTCCGTACGAAGTTGCGAAACCCTACTCGGTGCAGCCCTTCTGACCCGCCTTCAGCGTGGCGCAGGCCGTCGCGTCGGTGGCGTCCTTGACGGCCACCATCGGTGTGTACGCGTCGGCGTCGTCGTCGACCGTGCCGTTCTGCTCCGTGGATCCGGAGGTGATCTGGACCGTGTCGCCGGCCGTCGCCTGGGTGATGCGCGCCCAGGCGGCGCCGCAGGTCTTGCTGTAGCGGACCTCGACGAGGGCCGTGCCCACCGTGACGCTGGTGGTGGTCCTCGCCAGTTCGCCGCCGCAGCCCATGATCTCCGGGTCCTTGCCCGTGCAGTCCTTGCCGCTGCACTGGACGCCTTCCGGCAGGTTGGCGTTGCTGGTGGTCGGCGCCGCCGAGGGTGCCTTGGCCTCGTTGCCGCCCTCGCCGTCGCCGCCGGGGTTGGTGAGCAGGACGGCGGCGGCGATCACGATGAGCGCGCCGACGACGCCCGCGAGGAACATCGTCAGCCTGCGCCCCCGCCGCTGCCGGTCGGGCGAGGCGCCGGGGCCGGACCCCGGACCCGCCGGGCCGCCGGGGCGACCGGGCGGCGCGACGACGGAACCCCGGCCGTCTCCGGCCGCGACACCCTCCACGTGCGGCGCGGAGGGCTGCAGCGGGACGCTGGGGGCCACCCCGGCGGGGCCGGCCACGCCCGCGACCGCGCCCGCCGTCCCGACAGCGGCGCTCTTCTGCGCCGTACGGCCGTTCTTGCTCTTGACCGGGGTCGGCCCGAACTCCCCCAGCGCCGCGCGCGCCTGGGATATCCGGATCGCTTCCATGGTCATGTCGTGGCGCATCTCGGAGCGGCTCCAGGCACGCTCCGCGAGCTCCCACATGGTCGTCAGATGGATGGGGTTGGTGCCGGTCACCTCGGCCAGCGCGACGATCGCGCCCTTGGGCGCGAGCAGCCGGCCGTTCAGATAGCGCTCCCACGACGTCTTGCTGTAGCCGGTGCGGTCCGCCACCGCGGCGATGCTCAAACCACTCCGGTCGACGAGCCTGCGCAGCTGGCTGGCAAACTCCCTGACCTGCGGATCGAGCTCCTGCGGCAGCTCCCTCCAACGAGGCATTGCTTCCCCCTCTTACCCCCGAGATGTGCCCTGTTCCCCCGCGCTTCCCCCCGCCGGCGGTGCCTCTGCCCGGCCCTCGGTCTCACTACCCAGAGGGATGCGCCGAGCCAGGATCCCAGATCCTGGAATGGGGGCGCACAGGAGCATTCGAGCCACCGGCATGCACCGTTGCACGCCCGACGGTCTTCGGTCCAATTTTCCATCGGTACCCCGAACTACTGGACAAAATCCCTGTCCCTGTTCGAAGTCGGGGACGTCCTGAGGCATCCCGAGGGCTCCACAGGCGTCCGATTACTCACGTTAGCGCCGGGGTCGCGAGCGATGGTCGTAAATCCTTGAACTTGTCGTCACATCGTCACACAGAATGCATGTGATGCCGCGTCTGGATCCGTGCGTTACGGACGTGTTCACATGGCTGACGCCCGGGCCCGCGCTGGCCCGCGCACCGGCGGTGCTCAGGACGCGACGCACTCCCGGGCCCCCCAGCCGCCACAGCCCGCTGGTCGATACGGGCTGGCACAAGGGGCACGACGTGAAGGTGCTGCTCAAGAACGTCTAGGGCTGATCGGCCCGCGACAACGACGCGCCGCTGACTCGCGGACGACGGTGGCTCGTCCTCCCCGGCGGAGAGGACGAGCCACCGTCATGTGCTGTTCGCGCGAAGGGCGTACCCGGCCGCTCCCTGGCCGCTCAGCTGATCGTGAAGTGCAGCGCGTCGTCGAGGAACGGGATCTTCAGCCACGGAGACGGCTGCACCATCATCGCGAGCAGCACGATGGCCACGCCCAGGACGCCGTACGTGATCATGTCCGTGAAGCGTGAGCGCACCGCGAGCATTCCCACGGAGGGCAGCGTCCAGCGCATGACGGCGCCCGCGATCAGCGCGACGCCGATCACCATGGTGCCGATGCGGAACGCGTCGAACGCGGTCAGCAGCAGGCCGAGTCCGACCACCGCGAGCACGGCGAGCATCGGCCACTGCCGGGCGGGGGCCGGGGCGTCGCTGGAGGCCGCCCGGCCCCCGCCCTCCGGCCTGGCCGTGTCGTGCGTCAGCAGGGGGAACCGCCGCGATGCGCGCTGCGGCCGGCCGCCCGGCCCGGCGGCACCGACCACCGCCGGGGCACCCGGCTCGTCGCCCGGTGCCGCGGGCTGGGCGAAGGAGCCGGACTGGGCACCCGCCCCGGATTCCGCGTTACGGCCCCGCTCACCGCCCCGCGACCGCTCACCGCGCACAGCCCGCTCCGCGTCCTTCGGGTGCTCTCCGTCCGACGCCCCCTCGGCGACGCGCCCGGCCTCCGCCGCCGACGCCCGCTCCGCGCCGGACGCGCGCTCCGCGCCAGACACCCTCTCCGCGCCAGACGCGCGCTCCGTGCCAGACACCCGCTCCCCGCCGGACGCGCGCTCCGCGCCAAACGCCCGCTCCGCGCCAGACACCCGCTCCCCGCCGGACGCGCGCTCCGCGCCAGACACCCTCTCCGCGCCAGACGCGCGCTCCGCGCCAGACACCCGCTCCCCGCCGGACGCGCGCTCCGCGCCAGAGACCCTCTCCGCGCCAGACGCGCGCTCCGTGCCAGACACCCGCTCCCGGCCAGACGCGTGTTCGTCGGTGGGCGCCGTCTCCGCGGCCCGTCCAGCCTCCTCCGCCCCCGCCGCCAGCGTCCCGTCCCCAGCGGAAGCGGCTGGGGACTCCACGTCCCGCGACCGGCCCCCGGTCGACCCCGGCTCCGCAGATGACGCGGGCTCCGCACCCTGCAGCCGGCCCTCGGCCGACGTGGACTCCGTCGCCTCCGGCTGCCCGGCATCGCGTACCGACCGGGTGCCCTCAGCGGACCGCCCGGCGTCTCGCGCCGGGCGCCGGGCGTCCCGGTGCTGGGCGTCCCGCTCCGGGTGCCCGGATCCGGTGCCGGTGCCCGCGGAGGGCCCGGACTCGTCGCTCGCCTCTGCGTTCATGCGTCTGTCTGCCTCTGCGCTCGTCCGCTCGACCTGCGTTCCGTTGCCGACTGCCGCCCCATGCGTTCGACCCGTCCGGGACGGGTCAGGCGACGGAGCGTTCCGCGGCCTCGACGACGTTGACGAGAAGCTGGGCCCGGGTCATCGGGCCGACGCCGCCGGGGTTGGGCGAGAGCCAGCCGGCGACCTCGGCGACGCCAGGGTGGACGTCCCCGACGATCTTGCCGCTCTCGTCGCGCGAGACGCCGACGTCCAGGACGGCCGCCCCGGGCTTCACGTCCTCGGGCTTGATCAGGTGCGGCACCCCGGCCGCGGCGACGATGATGTCGGCCCGCCTGAGGTGGGCGGACAGATCCCGCGTACCCGTGTGGCACTGCGTGACCGTCGCGTTCTCCGAGCGGCGCGTGAGCAGCAGCGGCATGGGGCGGCCGATCGTGACACCACGGCCGACGACGACCACCTCGGCGCCCTTGATCTCCACGCCGTGCTGTCGCAGCAGCCGGATGATGCCGTACGGGGTGCAGGGCAGCGGGGCCGGCTCGTTCAGGACGAGGCGGCCGAGGTTCATCGGGTGCAGCCCGTCGGCGTCCTTGGACGGGTCCATGAGCTCGAGGACGCGGTTCTCGTCGATGCCCTTGGGCAGCGGCAGCTGGACGATGTACCCGGTGCAGGCCGGGTCGTCGTTGAGCTCGCGTACGACCGCCTCGATCTCCTCCTGCGTGGCGGTGGGGGGCAGTTCGCGCTGGATGGAGGCGATACCGACCTGGGCGCAGTCGCGGTGCTTGCCGGCGACGTACTTCTGGCTGCCCGGGTCGTCCCCGACCAGCAGCGTACCGAGGCCGGGCGTGACGCCCTTCTCCTTCAGGGCCGCGACACGGGCGGCCAGGTCGGACTTGATCGCGGCAGCGGTGGCCTTGCCATCGAGAATCTGGGCAGTCATGCCCCCATCCTCGCGGATGACACGGTCCTGGTTCCAATCCGGGCCCCGCCGTACCGGTCTGCCGTATCGGTCTGCCGTATCGGTCTGCCGTACGGCCCGGCGCCATCGGACGTTCCCAGGCCGCGCGATTCACCATGATCAGCCAGATTGCACTTGCACAACACATACGGAATGCGGCTGGACAACTACGCGACGCCTGAAGAACGATGAGCGCCACAGTGCCGCGGACAGCGCCGGGGGGACGGACCGCATCTGTAGAACTTTCCTCCGAGCGGGCCGCGTCGTCCCCGCGCTAGCAACGGAGGAAAGACCGCCATGAGTTTCGGCGACCCGAACAACCCCTACGGGACCCCGCCCCAGCAGCCGCAGCAGCAGCCCGGCTACGGGTACCCCCAGCAGGCGCCGCAGGGCGTCCCGCCCCAGCAGGGCTACGGCTATCCGGCGGCCCCGCCGGTGCAGCAGCCGTACGGCGGTGGATACGCCGCAGCGCCCATGACCATGCCCGGCGGAGTCAAGGCCGCCCGCATCATCCTGTGGGTGCTGGTCGCTCTCCAGATCGCCAGCGCCATCTACGCACTCACGCAGCTCGGCGCCGTCGACGACGCAGTGAACTCGGTGGACACCTCGGGCCTGTCCAGCTCCGACACCGACGCCATCGCCAGCATCGGCAAGGGCGTCGTGGTGTTCATCGCGGTCCTCGCCTTCATCTTCGCCGCGCTCGGTGCCGTACTGGCGATCAAGTTCGCGAACGGCGCCAACGCCACGCGCGTGTGCACCATCGTCTACGGATCGTTCGTCATCGTGGGCGGCCTGTTCCAGCTGCCGATCGGCGTCCTGACTCTGATCGCCGGAATCCTGATCGTCGTGTTCGTCGCCAAGTCCGACGGCGCCGCCTGGTTCAAGCGCCCGCGCTACTGAGCCGGCTCGCCTGAGCGCCTTCGGCACCGGAAAGGGGCCCCGCGTCGCGTGACGCGGGGCCCCTTCGCCGTATGCCGTGACTCGGCCGTCCGCCGTGGCTCAGTCGAAGACGTGGCTCAGTGGAAGAAGCGCCGTGGCTCAGTGGAAGAAGTGCCGCGTCCCCGTGAAGTACATCGTCACGCCCGCCTTCTGCGCGGCCTCGACGACCTGCTCGTCGCGGACCGAACCGCCCGGCTGGACCACGGCCTTGACGCCGGCGTTGGTGAGGATCTCCAGGCCGTCGGGGAACGGGAAGAACGCGTCCGACGCGGCGTACGAGCCCCGGGCCCGCTCCTCACCGGCCCGCTCGACGGCGAGCTTGGCGGAGTCGACGCGGTTGACCTGGCCCATGCCGACGCCGACCGATGCGCCGTCCTTGGCGAGCAGGATCGCGTTGGACTTGACGGCGCGGCAGGCCCGCCAGGCGAAGGCCAGTTCGGCGAGCTCGGCCTCGGACAGCGGCTCGCCGGTGGCGAGGGTCCAGGTGGCCGGGTCGTCGCCGTCGGCCTGCAGCCGGTCGGTGACCTGGAGCAGCGCGCCGCCGTCGACGGGCTTGACCTCGACCGGGTTGGCCGGGGCGCCCTCCGCGCGCAGCACGCGGATGTTCTTCTTCTTGGTCAGGGCATCGAGCGCGCCCTCCTCGTAACCGGGCGCGACGATGACCTCGGTGAAGATCTCGGCGACCTGCTCGGCCATCTCCTTGGACACGGGCCGGTTGACGGCGATGACGCCACCGAACGCGGACAGCGGGTCGCAGGCGTGCGCCTTGCGGTGCGCCTCGGCGACGTCAGCGCCGATCGCGATGCCGCACGGGTTGGCGTGCTTGATGATCGCGACGCAGGGCTCGTCGTGGTCGTACGCGGCACGGCGCGCGGCGTCCGTGTCCGTGTAGTTGTTGTACGACATCTCCTTGCCGTGCAGCTGCTCGGCCTCGGCCAGACCGCCGGTGCCGTCCACGTACAGGGCGGCGTCCTGGTGCGGGTTCTCGCCGTAGCGCAGGGTGTTCTTGCGCTCGAAGGTGGCGCCGAGGAAGTCGGGGAAACGCGACTCGTCGACCGGGGCGTACTCGCTCGCGAACCAGGAGGCGACCGCCACGTCGTACGAAGCAGTGTGCTGGAACGCTTCGGCGGCGAGCCGCTTGCGGGCGCCCAGGTCGAAACCGCCGTCCCGCACGGCGGCGAGCACGTCGCCGTACCGCTCCGGGCTGGTGACCACGGCCACGGACGGGTGGTTCTTGGCGGCGGCGCGGACCATCGACGGGCCGCCGATGTCGATCTGCTCGACGCACTCGTCGGGCGAGGCGCCGGAGGCGACGGTCTCCCGGAACGGGTAGAGGTTGACGATCACCAGCTGGAACGGCTCCACGCCCAGCTCGGCGAGCTGCCGCTGGTGGTCCTCGAGCCGCAGATCGGCGAGGATCCCGGCGTGCACGCGCGGGTGCAGCGTCTTGACCCGGCCGTCGAGGCACTCGGGGAAGCCGGTGAGCTCCTCGACCTTGGTGACCGGAACCCCGGCCGCGGCGATCTTCGCGGCGGTCGACCCGGTCGAGACGAGCTCGACACCCGCCTCGTGCAGCCCGCGCGCGAGCTCCTCGAGCCCGGTCTTGTCGTAGACGCTGACCAGCGCCCGGCGGATGGCCCGCTTCGTGTCCTGAGTCCCCTGCGTACCTTCGGCGGTCACGGGATAACTACCTTTCGTCCCTCAATGCGAAAGCCGTCGCGGGCCAGACGCCCCACGGCCTCGACGAGCAGCTTTCGCTCGACTTCCTTGATGCGCTCGTGCAGAGCGCTCTCGTCGTCCTCGTCCCGGACCTCGACCACGCCCTGAGCGATGATCGGCCCGGTGTCGACGCCGTCGTCGACGAAGTGGACGGTGCATCCGGTGACCTTCACACCGTGCGCGAGGGCGTCGCGCACACCGTGGGCTCCGGGAAAACTGGGCAGCAGCGCGGGATGGGTGTTCACGAACCGCCCGCCGAACCGCGCGAGGAATTCCTTCCCCACGATCTTCATGAATCCGGCCGAGACGACGAGATCCGGCTCGTACGCGGCGACGGCCTCGGTGAGCGCCGCGTCCCACGCCTCCCGGCTCTCGTAGTCCTTCACCTTGCACACGAAGGTCGGCAGACCGACGCGTTCGGCGCGTTCGAGCCCGGCGATGGAGTCGCGGTCGGCGCCGACGGCGACGACCGCCGCCCCATAAGCCTCCGCTCCCTGCGCCGCGATGGCATCGAGCAGAGCCTGCAGATTCGTACCTGATCCGGAGACCAGCACGACGAGGCGCTTGGCGGCCACGGCGGGGCCCTTTCTCACAGGAGCTGTCTTTGTACGGTCGTACGAAAGCTTCGTGTGCCTCGATACGGGGAACTCTACGAAGCGGCCGACCGTCAGCAACGATACCGGCACATGGGGCGGCCCCCGGGGGACGGGGGCGTGGCCGGAAGGTAGCGTCTGGGGAGGATCCGCCCCGACACGCCGCAAGGCGCCCAAGGGACCGGGTACGACGCCCGGAAGAACTGACACCAGATCGACGCCAGACCGACGCCAGATCGACCAAGGGGAAGACGCACACCTGATGCCGGACCTGATGCCGGGCCGAAGCCTCCGCCTCCCGCTGTCCATCGCGTACGGGCTCACGCAGGAACCCTCTGCGTACGGGTTCGCGCCGGGAGGGGAGCGCGGCTCGACGCTGCTGCGGGACCGCAAGCCCGCCCCGCCGCCGGCCTCGCCGGAGGGCGGGGACGGGTCGGGGGCCGGCGGCCGGGATTCCGCGCAGGACGACAACCCCTTCGCGCCGCCGCCGGAGGGGACGCCGGACCGCCCGTGGCAGCCCCGCCGCCACCCGAACGGACAGGACTCCGGCCAGGACTCCGGGCGTTCCCCGTGGGGCCGCCAGTGGAGCGACCAGCAGCCGGGCCGCTCCCCCGGCGGCTTCGGCGAGCGGCCCGGCGGGCAGGGCGGCGGGCCCAAGGACGGCCCGCCCGGAATGCGCTGGGACCCCACCGACCCGGTACAGCGCCGCGCGCGCTACGCGCTGCTCTCCGGCATGTGGGCCTTCTTCTTCGCGCTCTTCAGCTGGCCGTACGTGGCGCTGCTGCTCGGCGCGCTGGCGCTGTACTGGGGGATCAGCTCGCTGCGGGCCAAGCCGCGCACGCCGGACCCGACGGCTCCGGCACCGGCACAGGCGCCCGCAGGCGGCGGCGCGAAGCCGCAGACCACGGCGGCGATCAGCGGTCTGGTGACGGCGTCGCTGGCGCTGGCCATGGTGGCGGCGACGTTCGCGGCGCAGCTCGTGTACCGGGATTACTACACGTGTGTGAGTGACGCCCTCACGAACTCCGCGAAGCAGTCGTGCGAGCGGCTTTTGCCGGAGGAGGTCCGGCCACTGCTGGGGACGCGGGGCTGAGCCCCGCCCTCGGGCAGGGCTGCGCCCACCCGAATCCCCGCGGGGGTCGTACGCGAGGCACCGTACGTCGTGGGTTGTGCCCACCCTCCCCCAGCTACCGCTGGGAGGTGCCCCCAGCCCTGCGGAACGATTGCCCACAACGGTACGGGACCGGCCACCGGCCTCTAGCCGCCTGACGGCCGAAGGGGACGTGGCGGGATGTGCGCCCGCAGCGGCTGGCGCAAACTCCGGGTGACCCCTGACAACTACGGTTCGGCGCCAGACCGAGGACGTACATCCCGGCGCGGCCCCGACCCAGTCACCGGCCGAAGGCGCACCAGCCGACCACCGGCCGGAAGGCGGCCGTCAGCCGGACGCGTCCGACGGAGGAGGCGGCGGCGACGGGGGCGGCGCCCCAGAGCCCCACGCGGCATCGTCGTACCAGGCCGGCACCCCCTCCTCCACCGGCAGAAAGTCGTACGGCTCGAACTCCGCGCCGTCCGCGGCGACCTCCACCTTCGCCGCCGCCCCCCGCCGCCACCGAGGCATCCGCACCCGCGCAACCCAACCCCACGGCGCTCGCCAGACCCGCCGCCACCGGCTCCCATCCGAGGCCGTCCTCGGCGTCCGCGTTCGCCACGCCCGCAGCCCCACCGCGACCGGCACTCCCACTCCGGCCGTCCACGCCACCGCCGCCGCGCCGACCTGCCACCACACGGGCCCGAACCGGGACAGCACAGCCACCCCCATCGGCCCTGCGGCCAGGGCGGCGAGCCCGGCCATCGCGACGCCGCACAGCCCCGCAGCAGCCGCGACGGTCAGCACGGTCCGCCCGAACGGCCACGCGTCCTGCCGTTCCCCGTCGGCGGGCGCAGCCACGCTCACGATGAGCCAGGCGACCGTCACCCCCGCGGCCACCGGCACCAGCAGGACCGCCCAGGTCAACAGGGTTCCGGCAATCCCGACGAGCCCGGCCCCTCCCCCCGGCGAACCCTCCGGCACGGCGGCCAGCAGCGGAAACGGCGGCAGCAACGCCCGCAAACCGGCCCTGGCAGAACCGGCGGAACCAGCTGAACCCGCGGAGCCGGACTCCGCAGAGCCCACCGAACCCACCCAGCCCACCCACAGCGGAGCCACGACGTTCCCGGCGCCGAGGGCGAATCCGGGCCCCAGCCCGTATGCCGCCCCCCACACAGCGGCGTTCGGCATCAGCGCGAGCACCAGCAACAGCACCGCGAACCGCCCTGACCACACGTCCGTGAGCTGCAGGAACGAGTCCCGGGTCGCACCAGCGTGCCATCCCAGCGACAACGCGACGACGAGCGCACCACCGCCGACCAGCACGACGGTCCCGGCGACCGCGGCCCGCCCGGCGACCGCGATCCCTGACCGATTGGCCGCCGGGCCACCCTCGCCGACGGCACCCGCACCGATGTCGCCGCCGCGAAGAGCACCGCGGTCGGGAAGCGCACCCTCCACGGCCCGCCGTACCGCATCCGCCGGCAGCCCGAGCGCGCCCAGCGCCCGGTACGCAGCGGCCCTCAGAGGACCGCGAGGGCGCCCACACGCCGTCCAGACGCCCGCCGCGCTCGCCACCGCGACCAGCGCAGGAAGGCGGAGGGCGACACTGAGCCACGAGGGGCGCAGTTCACCACCGGCCGCATACACCGTGGCACCCGCACCGACCAACAGGTATCCGACAACGACACCCCACCACGCGACCCGCACCCCCACCCGCACCCCCACCGGCACCCTCACGGGCTGCCGCACCGGCCCGCTCTCCACCGCATCCCGCGCCGCCCGGTGCACCAGCCACACCGGCACGACGAGCAGCAACAACGGCGTGACGCCCACCGGCGCTGGCACCCCGGAGAGCGTGTCGGTCCTGACCAGCTCCACACCGTGCGCAAGCAGCCACAGCGCGGCCGCCACATGCAGCGCCCCACCGGGCCCGCTGTCCGGGTACGGCGAGGTGATCCACAACAGCGTGACGAGCACGGCGAGCGCGCCGAGCCCCAGCCCCGCCGCAACGGCGCCCCCGAGAAGAGCCCCACCCAGCCCGGCGGGGAGGCGCTCGAGCACCCGGGAGAGCGCCGCGGCCGACGACAAGGACCGCGACGGCGAGGAAGGAGGCGAAGAGGAGGACGAGGACGAGGACGGAGAGGGCGGCCGGGACGGCGACGGGCTGCGATCGGTCACACGGGGCACGGGCCCCATCGTGCCAACGACACGCACTTTCCCGGCGTAACAGGCGAATACCGGATGTGTCGCTCAAGATACGTTTATGTACTTTTATGGACGGACGGAGGGGTGTGCCCGGTGAGCCAGAACCCTGACACCCCGCGCCCGTCCGGACATGTCCGCAGAGGCGGAGCCGCGACGCCCCACATGATCGAAAACAGGCCGGAGCCCGGCCCCGAGCCGAGCGGCATCCGCCCGTCGGCCACCGCTCCGGCGAAGGACGGGCGGCTGACGCCCGCCGACGCCTTCGACGCCCTGTACGAGTCCGGCGCCCCCTCCCTCGTACGTCAGACGTACCTGCTCACCGGGCGGCGTGCCCTCGCGCAGGAGTCCGTCGAGCGGGCCTTCCAGCAGGCCTGGCACCGCTGGCCGGAGGTCGCCGTCGACCGGGATCCCGCGGGATGGGTGCGGGCTGCGGCATACGAGTACGCCATGTCGCCGTGGCATCAGCTGCGCCGGTCCCACCGCCGGCCCGAAGAACCGCCCGCCGACCCGGACCACCGCAGACTGCTCGCCGCGCTCCTGGAGCTGCCGCCGCCGTACCGCCGCACGCTGCTGCTCTACGACGGCCTCGGGCTCGGCCTGCCGGAGACCGCTGCCGAGACGGAGGCGACCACCCCGGCGACGGCCAACCGGCTGCTGCACGCCCGCGAGGCGATCGCCGCACAACTGCCCGAGCTCGCCTCGCCCGCCGAACTCCACCGGCGCCTCGACGAACTGGCTGACGCGGAGAAACTGCAGACGCCCAAGGCGGCTCAGGTACGCGCCGACAGCGAGCGACGAGCCCGCCTCTGGACGAGAGCGGCGATCGCGTCCACGGCACTCCTCGTGGCCGCAACGGCCCTCGCGGCATGGACCGCACCGACGCGCTACGAGCCCCCACAGGCCCCCGGCAGCACCGTGACCGGCGTACCCCCACGCATGGGCCCAGGCCCCCTCACAAAGGCCCAGAAGACCCTACGAGCTCACCTCCAGTCCAACCCAGCAAACATCCCCCACCGCCTGCACCCAGAACCAACCTGACCCCACACCCGGCGCCCAGACCGCCGCGGGCAGCTCACCGCTTCCGCCGACTGTGGGCAGCGCGCCCCTTCCGCTGTGGGCAATCGTTCCGCAGGGCTGGGGGCACCTCCCAGCGGTAGCTGGGGGAGGGTGGGCACAGCCCACTCGTACAGCACCCCAACGACGCACCTGGTGACCCAGTACGCAGGCGGGCCCGCACCCCAAAGGGGTACGGGCCCGCCAAAAACCGCTCAGGCAAAGCGCCCAGTGTTACGCCAGGATCTCCCGAGCCAGCTTCGCCGTCTCGGTCGGCGTCTTGCCGACCTTGACGCCGGCCGCCTCGAGCGCCTCCTTCTTCGCCTGGGCGGTGCCCGACGAACCGGAGACGATCGCGCCGGCGTGACCCATGGTCTTGCCCTCGGGCGCGGTGAAGCCGGCGACGTAGCCGACGACCGGCTTCGTCACGTTGGCCTTGATGAACTCCGCCGCACGCTCCTCGGCGTCGCCGCCGATCTCGCCGATCATGACGATCAGGTCGGTGTCGGGGTCGTCCTGGAACGCCTTCAGCGCGTCGATGTGCGTGGTGCCGATGATCGGGTCGCCGCCGATGCCGACGCAGGTCGAGAAGCCGAGGTCACGCAGCTCGTACATCATCTGGTAGGTCAGCGTGCCGGACTTGGACACGAGACCGATGCGGCCGGGCTTGGTGATGTCGGCCGGGATGATGCCGGCGTTCGACTGGCCCGGCGTGATCAGGCCGGGGCAGTTCGGGCCGATGATGCGGGTCTTGTTGCCCTTCTCCTGCGCGTACGCCCAGAAGGAGGCCGTGTCGTGGACCGCGATGCCCTCGGTGATGACGACCGCGAGCGGGATCTCGGCGTCGATGGCCTCGACGACCGCGTCCTTGGTGAACTTCTCCGGGACGAAGATGACCGTGACGTCGGCGCCGGTCTTCTCGATCGCCTCGGCGACGGAACCGAAGACCGGGATCTCGGTGCCGTCGAAGTCGACGGTGGTGCCCGCCTTGCGCGGGTTCACGCCACCGACGATGTTCGTGCCGGAAGCCAGCATGCGCTTGGTGTGCTTCTGACCCTCGGAGCCGGTCATGCCCTGGACGATGACCTTGGATTCCTTGGTGAGGAAGATAGCCATGGTGTCGGTTTCCCTCGTCCCTTACTTCGCAGCCAGCTCGGCGGCCTTGTCGGCCGCGCCGTCCATGGTGTCCACACGCTGAACGAGCGGGTGGTTGCGGTCGTCCAGGATCTGGCGACCCAGCTCGGCGTTGTTGCCGTCGAGGCGCACGACCAGCGGCTTGGTGACCTCTTCGCCCTTGGACTCGAGGAGCTCCAGGGCCTGCACGATGCCGTTGGCGACCGCGTCGCACGCGGTGATGCCACCGAAGACGTTGACGAACACGGACTTGACGTCCGGGTCGCCGAGGATGATCTCGAGGCCGTTCGCCATGACCTCGGCGGAGGCGCCGCCACCGATGTCGAGGAAGTTGGCGGGCTTCACGCCGGAGTGGTTCTCACCGGCGTACGCGACGACGTCCAGGGTCGACATGACCAGGCCGGCGCCGTTGCCGATGATGCCGACCTCGCCGTCCAGCTTGACGTAGTTGAGGCCCTTGGCCTTGGCGGCAGCCTCGAGCGGGTTGGCCGCGGCCTTGTCCTCGAGCTCGGCGTGCTGCTCCGTGTGACGGAACTCGGCGTTGGCGTCCAGGGACACCTTGCCGTCGAGGGCGATGACGTCGCCGGAGGCGACCTTGGCCAGCGGGTTGACCTCGACCAGGAGGGCGTCCTCCTTGACGAAGACGTCCCACAGCGTCACCAGCACGTCGGCCACCTTGTCGGCGACCTCGGCCGGGAAGTTGGCGGCCTCGACGATCTGGCGGGCGACCTCGGGGGTCACACCCTTGTTGGCGTCGATCGGGGTCTTGGCGACGGCCTCGGGGCGGGTGGCCGCCACCTCCTCGATCTCCATGCCGCCCTCGACGGAGGCGATGGAGAGGAAGGTGCGGTTGGCACGGTCGAGGAGGAAGGAGACGTAGTACTCCTCAAGGATCTCCGGAGCCGTCTCGGCGATCATCACCTTGTGGACCGTGTGGCCCTTGATGTCCATGCCGAGGATGTCCGTCGCGCGGGCGACGGCCTCGTCCGGCGTTGCGGCCAGCTTCACGCCGCCGGCCTTGCCACGGCCACCGACCTTGACCTGGGCCTTTACAACCGACTTGCCGCCCAGGCGCTCAGTCGCCGCGCGCGCCGCCTCAGGCGTGTCGATGACTTCACCGGCCAGCACCGGTACACCGTGCTTGGCGAAGAGGTCCCTCGCCTGGTACTCGAACAGGTCCACGCGCGTCCGTCCCTATCAGTGATCTCGCGGTTCGTTGTCTGCGTGGGCGTGCCGCGAAGGGCAACGTGACTTCCGCTGTCACTAGGGGTCACTAGGGAGGCGTACACGGTGTCCGGGCACGCGGCATGTCCGTCTCGCAGGTTATCGCCGCAGACCTCGTGTCCATAAATCGCAGATCACAACCAGGCGGTGATACCGGTCACAGACCGCGCCCGTCAGGCAACCCAGGGACAGGAAAAAGGGCGGTCCCCCGCGTCGTTCCGGTGTCGTTCCGGTGTCGCGGGGGACCGCCCGCAGCCCATCGAGGCTGGTTTCGTGGACGTAAATTCCTGGTCAGTGTGCGCGTGTCACGCATTGTGAGGCGTCAGACGAGTGCTCCGTGAGGCGTCAGACGTGTACTTCGGTGCCGTACTCCGGTGGCCGACCGTGCGGCGCCGCTCCGCTCTGGGACGTCGCACGGTCGGGCACACGGCCGGGATGTCACATCGAGTAGTGCGAGTAGTCCGAGGTGGCCTCGGACGCGGACTGCGCCCAGCCCGGGGTGACCGACTCGGCGACGCCGTGGGCGCCTGTCGCCGCGTTCCCGGCGAGCGGCTGCGCGTCGGCGGTGACGGTCGCCGCCAGGTCCTGCGCGAACGGCTGGACCTGCCCGGCCACGGCGCCGGCGAGCGGCTCCACCTGGTCGACCACGCCGGCGGCGAACGGCTGAACGTCGCCCGTGACGCCCCACGCGAGGTGGTCGGCGCTGCTGCCGACACCGTGCACGACGGGCTGCACCTGGTCGACGACGGTCTCCACGAACGGCCGCACGGCGCCGACAGCTCCGCCGGCGAACGGCTGCACGTCGTCGCTCACAACCCCCTGCGCGAAGGGCGCGACCTCGCCCGCGACACCCTGGGCGAACGGCGACACCTCGGCCACGACCCCGCCCGCGAACGGCTGGACGTCGCCGACGACGCCATACGCCAGCACGGTCGCGTCCCCGACGGCCTGCCCGGCGACCGGGAGCACGCCGTCCACCGCGGTGGCCGCGACGGGCGGCAGCACGGACGCGGCGGTCTCGTCGGCGATCGGCGTCGCAGCCGCCACCGCGGTCGCCGCCGCACCGTGGACGTAGCCCGGGGCGGCCGCCACAGCACCGTCGACGCGGTCCTGGACATCGCCGGGGAACTGGGCCGCCGTGCTCTGTGCGGTACGGGCCGCCTGGGCGGCGGTGGCCTGGACCGTGTAGGCCGCCTGGCCAGCGGTGGCCTGGGCCGTGTAGGCGGCATGACCGGCGGTGGCCTGGGCCGTGTAGGCCGCCTGGCCAGCGGTGGCCTGGGCGCCGTAGGTCACCTGACCGGCGGTGGCCTGTGCCGTGCGGGCCGCCTGGCCAGCGGCGGTCTGGGCCGTGTAGGCCGCGTGGCCGGCGGTGGTCTGGGCCGTGTAGGCCGCGTGGCCGGCGGTGGTCTGGGCCTGGTAGGCGAGCTGACCTGCCGCGGCCTGCGCGCCGGTGACCGCCTGACCGGCCGCGCCCCGTGCCTCGTACGCGGCGTGCCCGGCGTTGGCCTGGGCCTGGTAGGCCAGCTGACCTGCCGCGGCCTGCGCCTCGTAGGCTGCCTGCGCCTCCTGGGCGACCTGACCCACGGCGGCATGCGCCTGGTAGGCGGCCTGACCCGCCGCACCCTTGACGTCCTCCGTCAGGCGGCCGAACCTGCCCTGCACGTCCTGGGCGACGTGACCGACCGCGCTCCGCGCAGCGGAGACCACCTGGCCCGCCTTGCCCTGGGCCTGGGCGAGGGCCTTCTCGAGCTCCGGCGCGAACGCGGAGAGCGGGCCGAACAGGTAGTCGATGGCGTCCTGCGGGCTGTCGACCCCGGATGTCGCGGTCTCCGCGGCCGCGTGCGCGGAGGCCTGCGCGGCGGTCGCCTGCTGCGAGACGGCCGAGGCGTACGAGCCGTACTCGGGGATCTGCGCGTCGATGTACGCACGTGCCTGCTCGGCGCGGTCAGCGGCCTGCGTCGCCGCGTGGGCGGCCTTGGCCTTCACCTTGGCCTTGGCGTGAGCGCTCGCCTCGGCCTGGGAGACGGTGTCGGCGGCCGCGGACTTGACCTTGGCGGCCGTACCGGTCGCGGCACCGGTTGCGCCCGACTGGGCGGCGGCCGCCTTACCGGTGACCGTACCGGCGGTCGACTTCACCTTGGCGACGGTGCCCGATGTGACGCCCGAGATCGTGTCCTGCACACCGGCGACCTCGCCCTGGACCTCCCCGATCGTGTCCGTGACCGTGTCGGTGACCGTGTCGGTGGCCGCGTCCGGCACGGAGAGGGAGGGCGCGGGCAGCTCGTCGGCGCTGGCGACGGCGGAGCCGAGTGCCCACGCGCCCGTGACGCCGGCGGCGATCACGATGGAACGGCGGATGTTCTTGTGCATGCTTGCGTCAGATCCTTCGGAAGGTCGAATTCTGTTTCCGGCCGGCCCGGTGAGATGGGCCGGGCCGAAGGCGTCCGTCCGGTGATGGGAGGGGTGTCCGGACGGCGGGCAGACCTGTCCCGCCCCCGCGCGGCAGGTCTCGAGCGGGGAAAGGGCTGCCCTAGCCGGGGAATTCGTTGATGTCGCGGTGCCGGTCGCGGACACCCGCGTCGTCCGTCGCCGCAGTGCCGCACAGCATGAGCCGGAACGGGGCGCCTTCCGCGAACGACGCGGCATGCAGATCGCCGTGCCGCAGCGAAGTCGTGTCGACCAGCGACTGGTTGACGATCGCCCCGGTCGGCACCCCACCCGGCGTACGGGCGGGGACATGCACGGGACGCACGGCACCGCCGTGGTGGCGGTCCATCAGGTCCCGGTCGGCAAGGGCGATCTGCGTACACGGGCCGTACGCCGACCCGTACTCGGCATCGGGCGACGTCCGCGCGCCGTCCTCCACCATTGCCTCGCCGCCGGGCTGGTCACCGGTCGTACCCTGCGGCGGCTGCACCCCGTCGCCTCCCGGCAGTATCCCGCCCGGCAGGGACGGCGCCCCGGGGAATCCGGGAAGTCCGGGCAGCTCGGACAGGTCCTGCCAATCGGGATCCGCCGACGGCGCCACGTCGGACAGCGCCCCGACGGCCCTGTCCACCAGCTGACGCACCGGTCGCACGGCCGACTCGTCGACCCGTTCACCGGCCTGCTCTTCGGCTGCCCTGCCGACTACCTCATCGACCGGCTTCGCGGTCGGCTGCGCGGTCGGCCTGACGGCCGGGTTCGCAGTCGGCTTGACGGACGGCTGGGCGGTCGGCTGCTCGGTCGGCTTCGCGGTCGCCGTGACGGCCGGCTCCGCGGCCGGCTCGACGGCCGGGCGCACGACCCGATGGACCGGGCCGGGCGTCTGCTCGGACGTCCCAAGGCCGGTGACCGGCGACTGGACTTCGCGGGTCGCAGCAGCATCGCCGAGAGCTCCTGCACTCTCCGCCGCATGCGCCCGCTCGCCGCAGAACATTCCCAGCACGAACAACCCGCCCAGCAGCAGCGCCACTTGCAGCACACGCCGCCCAGCCGCCGTGCGCACAACGCGCAGGGCGGCAACGGGCAGAACTGCTGGGGAAGTCAAGATCGGGGAGGGTCCTCCGGTGCGAGGGGACGGGCCGGAACGCGACGCTCCGTCAGGGCGATATGCCGATCCTCGCATGGGACGCCCGAGGTTACGCAAGCCCCCCGTTACCGATGGGTACTCATGTCCGGTATGGGAAGAGGGCGCCTTTCGATCGCCGCGGCCATCACGTCCGGGAAGAGATCGGGCGTGCAGGCGAAGGCGGGCGCGTCCAGCGCTGCGAGCGCGGCCGCATGCTCACGGTCGTACGCCGGTGCCCCCTCGTCGGACAGTGCGAGCAGTGTGACGAACTGCACTCCCGACGCCTTCATCGCCGCGACGCGCTTCAGCATCTCGTTCCGTATTCCGCCTTCGTAGAGGTCCGAGATGAGCACGACGACCGTGTCCTGAGGCCGGGTGATCTGCGACTGGCAGTACGCAAGAGCCCTGTTGATGTCCGTCCCGCCGCCCAGCTGGGTGCCGAAGAGGACGTCGACGGGGTCGTCGAGCTGGTCCGTCAGGTCGACCACGGCCGTGTCGAAGACCACAAGCCGGGTCGCTATGGACCGCATGGATGCCAGCACCGCGCCGAACACCGAGGCGTAGACGACGGACGCCGCCATCGATCCCGACTGGTCGATGCAGAGGATCACCTCCTTCTTGACCGACTGCGAGGCCCGCCCATACCCGATCAGCCGCTCGGGCACGACCGTCCGGTACTCCGGCAGATAGTGCTTCAGGTTGGCCGCGATGGTGCGGTTCCAGTCGATGTCGTGATGGCGCGGCCTGCTTATCCGGGCGCTGCGGTCGAGAGCCCCGGTGAGGGTGGCGCGGGTGCGGGTGGCCAGCCGCTTCTCGAGGTCATCGACGACCTTGCGCACCACGGCCCGTGCCGTCTCCTTCGTCGTCTCGGGCATGGCTTTGTTGAGCGAGAGCAGGGTCCCGACGAGATGGACGTCGGCCTCCACGGCCTCCAGCATCTCCGGCTCGAGCAGCAGGGTGGACAGGCCGAGCCGGTCGATCGCGTCGCGCTGCATGACCTGGACCACGGAGGACGGGAAGTACGTCCGGATGTCGCCGAGCCAGCGCGCCACGGACGGCGCGGACGCCCCGAGCCCGGCCGAACGGTCCCTGCCACGCTGCGCCTTGCTTCCGTTACGGTGCTCGCCGTTCCCGTACAGCGCGGCCAGGGCGCCGTCCATCGCCGCGTCCTGTCCGGTGAGCACACAGCCGGTGCCGTCCGCGGCGTCCCCGCCCAGGACGAGCCGCCAGCGCCGCAGCCGCTCGTCGGTCCGCTCTGCGGCCGGGTCGGTGTTCAGAGCCGTACTCACCTCGATGCCTCCGCGAGCGCAAGGTCGTTGTGTCCGGGCGCGGGTATCGGCGCGGCTGTTTGCGCTGGATTGTCCAGCCCGCGCCCTGACGGGTCGTCCAGCCCGAGCAGCAGGGACAGCACGGGGAGCACGGCGTCCGCGCGCAGCCCGTCCAGCTCCGGCGCGAAGCCGGGCGGTGCCGCACCGCCGCCGTGGGCCGGACCGGACGCGCCCGCCGGCCCACGGCGCACCAGCTCGCCCAGGGTGCGGCGCACTCCCGGTTGGTAGGCCGAGAACGTGCGGCGCAGCAGCGGCAGTACGTCGGTGAAGGCCTCTGCGGAGACTCCGGTGAGCCACGCGTCGACCAGGGCCAGCAGCTGCTCGTCGTGCACGAGCAGCATGCCGCCGCCGGAGCCGCCTCCGACGAAACCCTCGATCCATGCCGCCGCATCCGCCGGCGGTGTGCCCGGCGAGAGGGCGAGCCCCATGAGGCGCCCGGCCTCGTCGCCGTCCAACTCCGCGTCGTCGAGCAGCAGTCGCGTGCTGCGGCCGCGGATCACTCCGGGCACGGTGTCCCGCCCGGCGAGCACGCGGAGCACCGAGTGCCAACGCGTCCGTATTCCGCCGCGCACCGCCTCGGCTTCGGCATGTACCGCCTCGGCTCCGCCGGACACCGCCTCGGCTGCGCCATGCGCGGCCTCAGCTCCGCCATGCGCGGTCTCGGCTGCGCCGGGCGGTGCCTCGCCTGCGCCGGGCTCGTCGAGGAGTCCGACGGCGCCGTGCACGGCGTCGACGTGGCGGCGCATCTCCGCTGCCGCATCCGCGTCGAGGGACGCGCAGGCGGGCGGGAGGCCGACGAAGACGCGCTCGGCGAGGCCCGCGGCGACCTCGGCCAGCGCATGGGTGTCCGTGCCGCGTACGTCGCCGTAGCGCAGGGAGCGGACCAGCGCCGGGAGCGCCTGCGCGAGGTGGCCGACGTCCGTGTCGAGAGCCGCGCGGTCGGCGAGGACACGCATCACCACGGGGAGCGCATCGGGAAGTTCCGCGAGGAGGCACCGCTCCGCGAGCGCCGTGACGTCGGCCAGCGCTTCGGCGGCGACGGCGTCCGACTCGGCCTTCGCCGTGGCCGCGGCGAGCACGGTGGTGCCCCATATCCCGGCCTCGGCGACCCGCACCGACACCTCCGGTTCCCAGCGCAGCCGCCAGGTCTCGCGGAAGGTGCCGGTGCTGCCGCGCGTCGGTCTGGCGGGCTCGCCCCAGTCGACGCCGAGCAGCCGGAGCCGGTGCAGCAGCGTGCTGCGCGCCGCGTCCGTCTCCTTGCGCAGGTCCAGCTCCAGCTCCCGCTCCAGCGGCTCCGGCTTGAGCCGCAGCCTCCGCTGCAGTTGGGTGAGGTCGCGTTGCAACGGGACGGCCGGCGCCGAAGCGGGCACCTCCCCCAGGACGTCCCCGACGACCAGCTTGTCGTGGACCAACGCGAGGGGTACGTCCGAGCCCTCGCACATCACCGCCCGTATCGCGTCCGTGGTCTCCGACAGGCCTGGCAGCGGGCGGCCGCGCATCACCGCGAGCGTGTCGGCGAGCCTGACCGCCTCGATGACGTGCGCGGACGACACGATCCTGTCCTCACCCCGGAGCAGTCCCGCGACCCGTGTCATCCAGCGCTCGACGGGCCGGTCAGGGGCGCTGAACAGATGCCCGTACCACCCCGGGGATTCGATCCCCGCGCCGTACCCACTGGTGCGGGACAGCCGCCTGTGCGTCCAGGGCACCCAGGTCATGTCGGCCTTCACCTTGGGCAGTCCCTTGAGCAGCGCCCGGTCGGCGCTCACCGTGGTCCGCTGCCGCAGCGCGGGCACGTGCCAGGCTCCGCAGACGACCGCCACATCGTCGCCGACCTCGCGCTGCGCGGCACGCAGTTGGATCCGCATGTACGCCTCACGGATCAGGTCACGGTCGTGCCCGCCGGGCCCGTACTCGTCGCGCAACGCCCCCATGGCCTCCGCCAGCGCCTCGAACGGCGCGAAGGCGTCGCCGTCGCCCCGCAGTGCCTTGGAGGCCTGGGAGGTTCCCCCGGGCCGGTGCTCGATGACGTCCTCCCACCACCGCTCCGGGTCGTCGTAGCCCGCGGCGTCGGCGAGCACGGCGAGCGGATCGATCCGCATCGCCTCCTCCGCCGCGACGGCCTCGGGGCTTTCCGACGGCCCGGGCGGCCCGGCGGGTTCCGGTGGCGCGGCCGGCCCCGGCGGCGGGGAACCGGCCTGCGTCCCGTGCCAGGCCAGCGTGTGCGTCGCCGGAAGGTCGATGAAGCGCGCCGGAACGTCGTGTTCCAGGGCCCATTGGATGGCGACCCATTCCGGGGAGAACTCGGCGAACGGCCAGAACGCCGAGCGGCCGGGCTCGTCCACGACGTGGGCGAGGAGCGCGACCGGTGGCCGCATGTCCTCGTCGGCTGCCAGGGCGATCAGTGCGTCCGCTTCCGGCGGGCCCTCGATCAGCACCGTCCGGGGCCTGGCCGCCTCCAGAGCGGCCCGCACGGACCGGGCGGAACCGGGCCCGTGGTGCCGCACGCCCAGCAGCAGAGGCCCATCGCCGCCCGCTCTCCGCCTGATGCGGGACGTGTCGGGCGCGGTCATACGCTCACCTCCCGGCACGCGCGGTAGAAGTCCTTCCAGCCGTCCCGCTCACGCACCACGGCCTCCAGGTACTCCTGCCAGATCACGCGGTCCGCGGCCGGGTCGCGGACGACGGCGCCCAGGATTCCGGCGGCGACGTCCGACGGCCGCAGCACTCCGTCGCCGAAGTGCGCCGCCAGCGCGAGACCGTTCGTCACCACCGAGATCGCCTCGGCGGTCGACAGCGTGCCGCTGGGCGACTTCACCTTCGTACGCCCGTCGGCCGTGACGCCGTCGCGCAGCTCGCGGAAGACCGTGACGACCCGGCGGATCTCGTCGATGCCGTCGGGCGCGGACGGCAGATCGAGCGAGCGTCCGATCTGGTCGACGCGGCGGGCCACGATGTCGACCTCGGCGTCGGCGCTCTCCGGCAGGGGCAGCACGACCGTGTTGAAGCGTCGACGCAGCGCGCTGGACAGGTCGTTGACGCCGCGGTCGCGGTCGTTGGCCGTGGCGATCAGGTTGAAGCCGCGGACGGCCTGCACCTCCTGGCCCAACTCCGGTATCGGCAGGGTCTTCTCCGAAAGGATCGTGATCAGCGTGTCCTGTACGTCCGCCGGAATACGGGTCAGTTCCTCGACCCGCGCCGTCATGCCCTCGGCCATGGCCCGCATGACGGGGCTCGGTACGAGCGCATCCCGGCTGGGCCCGTGCGCAAGCAGCTGCGCGTAGTTCCAGCCGTAGCGGATGGCCTCCTCCGGCGTCCCGGCCGTGCCCTGCACCAGCAGTGTCGAGTCGCCGCTGATCGCGGCGGCCAGGTGCTCGGACACCCAGGTCTTCGCCGTGCCCGGCACGCCGAGCAGCAGCAGAGCGCGGTCGGTGGCGAGCGTGGTGACGGCGACCTCGACGATGCGGCGCGGCCCCACGTACTTCGGCGTGATCACCGTGCCGTCGGCGAGAGTGCCGCCGAGCAGATACGTGGCGACCGCCCACGGCGACATGCGCCAGCGAGCCGGCCGCGGCCGGTCATCTTGCGCGGCGAGCGCGGCGAGCTCATCGGCGAACGCGGTTTCCGCGTGCGGCCGGAGCTCCTCGGTCGCCGTTGCGGATGCGGTCGTGGTTGCCGTCGCGGACTGCTTCCCGCTCGGGTCGGCCTTCCCGCTCGGGTCGACGGACGTCGGTTCAACGGACACGGACATGGCGCGGTCCCCCTCCAGCTCGGCCTGCTCGGATCTGGTCCCCACCGTGCACCACGCCACTGACAATCGGCTCTGACCTGCGCAGACACCCCGGCGGAGGTCGATTGTCAGTGGGGGGACCTACCTTCGACGACATGACTCAGCAGGGGGTGCGCTGGACGGCGGACCAGGTGCTTGCGCTGGCACCTGACGCCGCGTCACGCAAGGCGGGAAGCAGGCTCGGCGCGGCCGGGCCGTGGTCGGAGACGGGCAGTTCCGGCGAGGGGACGGTGTGGGGGCTGTGCAAGGGCAGCGGGAGCAAGCCGTATCAGACGGTCGTGGACATCGCGGACACGGCCGGCCCGGCGTACAAGTGCAGTTGTCCGAGCCGCAAGTTCCCGTGCAAGCACGCGCTGGGGCTGCTGCTGCTCTGGGCGGGCGGGGACGGCAGCGTGCCGGATGCGCAGGCGCCGGAGTGGGCGGAGCAGTGGATAACGAGCCGCAGGCAGCGGGCCGAGCAGAAACGCACGTCCGGGACGGCACCTGCCCGGTCCGCTGATCCGGAGGCGGCCCGGCGCCGTGCGGAGAAGCGGGCGGAGCGGATCACCGCGGGAGCGGTGGAGCTGGAGCAGCGCCTGGCCGATCTGCTGCGGTCCGGGCTCGCCTCGGCTGAGCAGGGCGGCTATGCGCTGTGGGAGGAGACAGCGGCCCGCATGGTCGACGCCCAGGCGCCCGGGCTGGCCGCACGGGTGCGGGAGTTGGGGGCCATACCGTCCTCCGGATCCGGCTGGCCGGTGCGGCTGCTGGAGGAGTGTGCGCTCATCCACCTCCTCGACCAGGGCTGGCTGCGCCGCGAGCGGCTGCCGGAGTCCCTCGCGGCCACGGTCCGTTCACGCATCGGCCTGCCCACTGCGGCGGCCGGCCCGGCAGTGCGTGACCGCTGGCTGGTCCTCGCGCAGTACGACACGGCGGACGGCCATCTGACGACCCGCCGGATATGGCTGTACGGCGAGGAGTCCGGACGCACGGTGCAGCTGCTGTCGTACGGGGCGGCGGGGCGGGCACCCGCACTCGCACTGCCCGTAGGTCTGGCGCTCGACGCCGAGGTGTCCCCGCATCCGGGCGCCGACCGGCTGAGGGCGGACCTCGGTGAGCAGTTCGCACCGCCGGCGCCGACGGCAGTGCGGCCGGAGGCCGTGAGCACAGCGCAGGCGGTGGCGCGGTACGGCGAGGCGCTGCGGGACGATCCCTGGCTGGAGTCCTGGCCGGTGACGCTGGCCGGCGTGATACCGACCCCGGACGGAGACGGCTGGCAACTGGCCGACGCCGACGGCAAGTCCGCGCTGCCTCTCGGCGCCTCCGCGCTGTCCGGCTCCCGGCTGTGGCGCCTTGTCGCCGTGTCGGGCGGCGCTCCCGTCACGGTCTTCGGAGAGTGCGGTCACCGCGGTTTCATCCCACTCGCGGTATGGCCGGAGGAACGGGGAGAGCCGGTGCCGCTGTGCTGAGCCGACACCCGGCCCGCACCAGCGCCTACACCCCGCCCGCACCAGCACTTACGCCTACACCAGTCCGGCTCGTTCCCAACGAAAGGAGACGCCTGTGAACAGAATCCCCGGCATGACGGAGTCCTCCTGCTCCTCCTGGGAGGAGCTCGTCACGGCAGCGCTGCTCGGTACTGAACGGCGCACGCCACCGGTCGTCTACGCCGGAAGAGATGCGCCGACCGCCCTGTTGGACGCGGCTGCCGTGCAGACCGTCCGACGCAGAGCGGGACTCCGGCCGGCGGCCGCCGCCACGCCGCCCGAGCCCGCGGGCCAGGATCCCCGGCCCCCGTTGCCGCCCGCGGCCAGGCGACGGCTCGCGATGCTGCTCGCCGACCGCCCGGGCGCCGGCAGCGGTGGCCGCCGTGGAACGGCCCCCGACCTCATGGAGCTGCTGCCCCAGTGGCTCGCCACAGCGAACGAGCACGGGTACGCGGCCCCGCCGGAGCTCCTGCCCGCGCTCCTCGACGCGGCCAGGGGGCGAACGGATCTGCGTCCGCAGGCGCTCGCCTTCGCCGGACCGCGTGCGACATGGCTCGCACGTCTGAACCCGGACTGGAGGTTCGCGCTGCGCTCCGCTCCGGGCGGCGGCTCCGCACTGCCCGCCCTCGGGGACTCGGCGGAGGTCGAACAGCTCTGGCAGGAGGGGCTGTTCGCCGAACGGGTCACGCTGCTGGCCGCGTTGCGGGCGCGTGATCCCTCTGCGGCTCGCGAGCTTCTGGCCACGACCTGGTCCACAGAGCGCGCCGAGGACAGGCTGATGTTTCTCGACTCACTGCGTACGGGTCTGTGCGACGAGGACGAGCCGTTCCTGGAGAGGGCTCTGGCCGACCGCAGCCGCAACGTCCGGGCCACGGCGGCCGAGTTGCTGTCCGCGCTGCCGGGCTCGGCGCTCGCCGCACGTATGGCGGCACGCGCGGCCTCCTGCGTGTCCCTCGACCGTACGCAGGGGCAAACGACCGTCGTGGTCGAGGCGCCTCACGAGTGCGATGCGGACATGGAGCGCGACGGTGTGGTGCCCAAGCCGCCCGCGGGCAGGGGCGAACGGTCCTGGTGGCTGGGCCAGCTCGTCGAGGCGGCACCGCTCGCCGTCTGGCCGGAGCGGCTCGGGGGGCGTACGCCGGAGGAGATAGTCGCGTTGCCGGTCGCCGACGACTGGCAGAGCGAGCTGCACGGCGCGTGGTGCAGGGCCGCGGTACGGCAGCGGGATGCGGCCTGGTCCCGGGCGCTGCTCGGCGCTCCGGCGTCGCCGGCCGCCGCGGGCCCCGGCGCAGTGTCGCTCGCCGAGCGCGCGAAGCTGCTGGCCGCCCTGCCGGCCGGCGAACGGGCCGAGTGGGTCGCGGGGTTCATCTCGGCGCACGGCCTGTCGGAGGCGTTCCAGCTGCTGGGGGTGTGCGCGACTCCGTGGGCCGAGCCGCTGGGCCGCGCGGTCGTGGACGCCCTGAACATCGCACGGGATGCGGGAAGTTACCCGTGGAGCTTCAGCGGTGTGATGGGGCTCGCGGAGCGCTGCCTGGACCCGGCGACGGCAACCGGCCTGGACGGCCTCACGTCCATACCCGACGAGCCGGAGGACGCATCGCCGGGCGCGGTGGGCTACTGGACGGAGGCATTCCAACGCCTCGTGGGGACCCTTCGCCTGCGAGCAACCATGCGGGCGGAGCTCATGGCCCGTTGAGCTCGCGCACAGCCGGTCACCCCGTCGGCCTGCGGCGCAACACGGCATGCAGTGGTTCCGCTGCGACCGCGTTCGGGCTGCGACGGGCACATTTCACCCGAACAGCCCACGCGGAGCGTCGTCGCTGAGCGCCGCATCCAGGGAGGCTCACCCACACAGGCGTCGCATTGCGCCGCAGGCCGTCATGGACGGCCTGGTGAACGGACGTCGTGGAGGGCCCTGGTGAACGGACGTCGTGGAGGGCCCTGGTGACCAGGCCCTCCATGACGGCCATGTCGCTAGGCCGGCTGTCGTACGTTCGCGTGAACCCAGTCCACGATCGAGGCCGTCGTGGCACCGGGGGTGAAGATCTCAGCGACGCCCTTCTCCTTGAGCGGGGGGATGTCCGCCTCGGGGATGATGCCGCCGCCGAAGACCTTGATGTCCTCCGCGTCGCGCTCCTTGAGCAGTTCCAGCACGCGCGCGAAGAGCGTGTTGTGCGCGCCGGACAGGATGGACAGACCGATCGCGTCGGCATCCTCCTGGATCGCGGTGTCGACGATCTGCTCGGGCGTCTGGTGCAGACCGGTGTAGATGACCTCCATACCGGCGTCACGCAGCGCCCGCGCGATCACCTTGGCCCCTCGATCATGGCCGTCGAGCCCCGGCTTGGCGACCACCACGCGGATCGGCCCCGTTGCCACACCCATCACTGCCTCCATGTACCGACATGCCATCCGGCATGTACCCACTGCACCACCGACTGCACCGGCGGCGCCGATTGCCACCGCCCACCGGACCACCCATGCCCCCGCTCCCCCGCGGCCGAGTGCTCGAGCACTCGAGCACTCGGGAACGAGCAAAAGCACGGTTGCTGCCGCCTCGCCCGGCACCGCCCTCACCCGAGCGGGTGCGAGGAAGTGAACGAACGTTATCGCCAGCATCCCGCAACAGGCAGTTTTACAGCGGTGACAGAGGGGGAAATCACACCATGGGACACGTTCGCCGCGCACTGCTCCGCATCCGGCGGGACACAGGCCGTAACCGGGGCAGGCGTCAGGGGAGCCGCCTGAGAGGTCGCGGCCTCGACGCCGTCAGCCGCCCGGCCGCACGGCGCGACGAGGCAGCGCATCGGCCCTCGCACAGGGAGCCACAGAAGCACTACTCACAGCAACTGCAAGAGCCGCATCCGTCGAGAAAAATGGAATTACACGCACCGCAGACGGGACAAAAGCACGACGCAGCCTGTGCACTGCCGACCTCCTCCACCGCGGCTGCCCACGAGGGCATATGGGGGACAGAGCCGTCCTTCGTGTGCCGACGGGAGGTCGGTCGACCATGAAGGCCACGACGGTTCTGCCCATTCTTCCGCTCTGCCAGCGCCTCTTTCCCTGGAGACTGGCGGGGCTCTCCATCACCCTGCTGAAGGCGACCGCCCTCGAAATCGCGATACTCGCCGGCCACCTCCTGCTGTACCCCTCGGGCATCACGCAAGAGCGCAGAGTCACCCCGCAGCTGCCCCGGCCGGACGCGCCCAAGTTGCCGGCGGAGAGGAAACCCCCCGTCGTTCTGCTGCACGGTTTCATCGACAACCGCTCGGTGTTCGTACTGCTGCGGCGCTCGCTGGCCCAGCACGGCAGGCAGCATGTGGAATCGCTGAACTACTCGCCTCTGACCTGCGACATCCGCACCGCGGCCGAACTGCTCGGCCGCCACATAGAGGAGATCTGCGAGCGCACCGGCCACCGCGAGGTCGACATCGTGGGGCACAGCCTCGGCGGACTGATCGCCCGCTACTACGTGCAGCGGCTCGGCGGCGACGTACGGGTCCGCACGCTGGTCACTCTCGGTACGCCGCACTCGGGCACCCGTATCGCGCCGCTGCTGGACGCGCATCCGATCGTCCGGCAGATGCGGCCGGGTTCCGAGGTCATCGAAGAGCTGAGGCAGCCTGCACCTGACTGCCGTACGCGGTTCGTGAGCTTCTGGAGCGATCTCGACCAGATGATGGACCCGCTCGACACCGCCTGCCTCGACCACCCCGACCTGACGGCGCACAACGTACAGGTGAGCGGGATCGGGCATCTCGCCCTGCCGGTGCATCCCGCAGTGGCCAACGGCATCCGGCAGGCGCTCGACGCGGATGCGGCAGACGGAGCCACGGAGCCCCGGCCGGCCAGCCGAGCCGATGGTCTGACGGTGGCCTGATGTCGAACGCCAGTCGAACGCAGAGCCAAAGCTCTGCCCGCAGTTCGCCGAAAGGCCACTGATTGCCCGTTTCCTGCGTGGGCGAAACCTGCCGAAGATTGTCGCGTCCGCGTACCGCCGGGTACAGTCACCGCACTGCTCTGCCCCTGGGACTGTGTGACTTCAGCGGCCAGCGCCGCGGGTTCAGACCCCAGCTCCTGCTGTCGAGGCGAAAGAGAAGTTGGTGAACGACCGTCACCCGTCGGGGACCGCAACTCCCCCGGCACCGGCAACAGACGCCGACTATGCGCGCTACGACTACGCCTCCTACGACGGGCAGAGCGCACAGCACGGCGGCTACACCGGGTACGACGGCTATTCGACCGACACGTTCTCCACGGGCTCCTACGCCACGGACTCCTACAACACCGGCTCCTACACCAGCCCCGGCTACGAGACCGATCCACTCTTCGGTGACTTCCCAGGCGGCTCGTACGACAGCGGCCAGTGGTCGGGCATGGGAGCCGCGGCCGGCGGCGACGCCACCGGCGCGTATCAGACGCAGACGGTCGCCACGCAGGAGACGCTGAACTACGACCCGTATGCGGCGCAGCACCATGCCGGGTACGAGACCGGCAGTTACGACACGACCGGGGTGTGGGCGTCCGCCGGATATGAGCAGCTTGCAGCCCACATTCCCGCGCAGGCCACCAGGCCGGACGCCGACGGTACGGGCCAGTGGGACTCGGGTGCGTGGGCCGTCGACGGCCAGACCGGTCAGTGGGAGACGCAGGCGAACCAGGCCTTCGACCAGCCGGACCTCGGCCAGCAGTCCTCCGAACAGCATGGTTCCGGCCAACTCACGTTCGATACGCAGGCCTTCGCAACAGGCGCCTTCGGCGACCAGAGCTTCGACACGGGCGCGTACGACGCCACCGCGTGGAACTCCGACGGCGGCTCGACGACGTACGAGTACGAGCGACACGACTCCGCCGAAGGCGGGTCGGCCCCCGAGGAGGGCCTCCGGGGCCACGAATCCGACCACGGCGACGGCGACAGCGACAGCGATCGCGGTCTGCCGCTCGACGAGGCGCCTTCCGGCGAAACGGCGGCTGCACCGCCGGTGCGCACGGTTCGCTCAGAGGGCCGCGTGCCGCGCGCACGGTCCCGCCGGCGCTCCCCCGCCAAACGTTCGGCGCTGCTCACTGTGGCTGTGCCGTCCGCGTGCGTGATGGGTGTCGCGGGCATCGCGGCCGCCTCCGTGAGCAACTTGGGCGACGACGACAGCGCAACGGCCGCGGCCCCGGACACCAGCTCCGTGAAGCCGTCCGTCGCCAACAACAAGCTGGACACCCAGCTGCAGAACCTCTCCGCTGACGCGGGCGACTTCGCCGACCGGGCGAGCCGGACCCAGGAACGCATCGACCTCAAGGCCCAGCAGCAGGCCGAGCGCAAGAGGGCGGCCGAGGAAGCGGCGCGCAAGGAGCGGCTGCGGCCGAAGTTCGCGCTGCCGGTGGCGCAGCATGGGCTCAGCGCCTACTACGGCCAGTCCGGCATCAACTGGATGTCCGTGCACACCGGCATCGACTTCCCCGTCTCCTACGGCACGCCCGTGATGGCCGCGACGGACGGCACCGTACGCGTGCAGTGGAACAGCGCGTACGGAAACATGGCGATCGTGACCGCCAAGGACGGCACCGAGACGTGGTACTGCCACCTCTCCAGCCACAAGATCTCGAGCGGGCCGGTCAAGGCCGGTGACGTGATCGCGTACTCCGGGAACTCGGGCAACTCCACCGGGCCGCATCTGCACTTCGAGGTGCGGCCCGGTGGTGGTGCGGCGATAGATCCGCTGCCTTGGCTTCGGAGCCACGGGATCAATCCGACTTAGCCCTGGTGGGCTCGTCGGCGAAAGTCTTCTCTGGGGGCTCCGCCCCCAGACCCCCGCGTCCCTTGGCCTCAAACGCCGGCCGGGCTGAGAGACGCCCCCGGCCGGGCTGAGACGCCCCCGGCCGGGCTGCAATTGCCCGCCGCTACAGCTTCTCCACCGGTGCGTACCGCAGCAGCAGGCGCTTCGGCTTGGGGTCGCCGAAATCGATCGTCGCTTCTGCGTTCGCGCCCGTGCCCTTCACCGCGACCACTGTGCCGAGGCCGAACTGGTCGTGTGTGACCCGGTCCCCGACCGCGAGAGAGACCACCGGCTTCTCGGACGCCCGGCGTGTGGCGAACCCGGAGGCCCCGGAGGCCGCGCTGCGCGAGCGCGACGAGGACAGTGAGGCGGCGACGCCGGAGGCCGGGCCGGAGGAGACGGGGGCGGCTGATCCCGTCCGTTTCCATTCCATGTGGTGGGCGGGGATCTCCTCCAGGAAGCGCGACGGCGGGTTGTACGCCGGCTGACCCCAGGCGCTGCGCAGCGTGGACCGCGTCAGATAGAGGCGCTCCTGCGCGCGCGTGATCCCGACGTACGCCAGGCGCCGCTCCTCCTCGAGCTCCTTGGTCTGGCCGAGCGAGCGCATGTGCGGGAAGACGCCGTCCTCCATGCCCGTCAGGAAGACGACGGGGAATTCGAGGCCCTTGGCGGTGTGCAGGGTCATGAGGGTGATGACGCCGCTGCCCTCCTCGTCCTCGTCCGGGATCTGGTCGGAGTCGGCGACGAGCGCCACCTGCTCCAGGAAGTCGGACAGGGAGCCTGCCTCGCCTTCGGCACGCTCCTGCTCGAACTCCAGGGCCACGGCGGCGAGTTCCTGGAGGTTCTCGATGCGCGTCTCGTCCTGGGGGTCGGTGGAGGCCTGCAGCTCGGCGAGGTAGCCGGTCCGTTCGAGTACGGCTTCGAGGACGGTCGCCGGGCCCGCGCCCGATTCCACGATGGTGTGCAGCTCCTCCATCAGCGTGTTGAACCGCTTGACGGCGTTGGTGGAGCGGGCAGCCATGCCGTATGCCTCGTCGACGCGGCGCAGCGCCTGCGCGAAGCTGATCTTCTCGCGCTGGGCGAGGGCGTCGATCATCGCCTCGGCGCGCTCGCCGATGCCGCGCTTGGGGACGTTGAGGATGCGGCGCAGCGGGACGGAGTCCTCCGGGTTCGACAGCACGCGCAGATACGCGAGGACGTCCCGGACTTCCTTGCGCTCGTAGAAGCGGACGCCGCCGACGACCTTGTACGGCAGGCCGACGCGGATGAAGACTTCCTCGAACACACGGGACTGGGCGTTGGTGCGGTAGAAGACGGCGACGTCGCCCGACTTCGCCTCGCCCGCGTCCGTCAGCCGGTCGATCTCGTCGGCGACGAACTGTGCCTCGTCGTGCTCGGTGTCGGCGACATAGCCGGTGATCATCGCGCCCGCGCCGGCGTTCGTCCACAGGTTCTTGGGGCGGCGGCTCTCGTTGCGCTCGATGACGGCGTTGGCGGCGCTCAGGATCGTCTGCGTGGAGCGGTAGTTCTGCTCGAGGAGGATCGTGGTCGCGTCCGGGTAGTCCTCCTCGAACTGGAGGATGTTGCGGATGGTGGCGCCGCGGAAGGCGTAGATCGACTGGTCCGCGTCACCGACGACGCACAGCTCGGCCGGGTCCGGGTCGTCGTCCCCGCCCGGCTGGCCCACCAGTTCGCGCACGAGCGCGTACTGGGCGTGGTTGGTGTCCTGGTACTCGTCGACCAGGACGTGCCGGAAGCGCCGACGGTAGTGCTCGGCGACGTCCGGGAAGGCCTGGAGCAGATGGACCGTCGTCATGATCAGGTCGTCGAAGTCCAGCGCGTTCGCCTCGCGCAGCCGCGACTGATACAGGGCGTAGGCCTGCGCGAGGGTCTTCTCGAAGCCGTCGGCGGCCTGCGCGGCGAAGGTCTCCTCGTCGATGAGCTCGTTCTTGAGGTTGGAGATCTTGGCGCTGAAGGACTTGGGCGGATAGCGCTTCGGGTCGAGATCGAGGTCGCGGCAGACCAGGGCCATGAGGCGCTTGGAGTCGGCGGCGTCGTAGATCGAGAAGCTCGAGGTGAAGCCCAGCTTCTTCGACTCGCGGCGCAGGATGCGCACGCAGGCGCTGTGGAAGGTCATCACCCACATCGCGCCCGCGCGTGGGCCGACGAGGTGCTCGACGCGCTCCTTCATCTCGCCGGCGGCCTTGTTCGTGAAGGTGATCGCCAGGATCTGTCCGGGGTGCACCCCCCGCTCCGCGAGCAGATACGCGATGCGGTGCGTCAGCACGCGGGTCTTGCCGGAGCCGGCGCCGGCCACGATGAGCAGCGGCGAGCCGGCGTGCACGACGGCGGCGCGCTGCTCGTCGTTCAGCCCGTGGAGCAGCGCGGCCGGGTCGATGGCAGGGCGGGGCGCGCCGTCCCGGTAGTACGCGTCCCGGGGCGGCGGAGGCACGTCGAACCGGCCCTCGAACAGGTCGTCCGGGATGTCTTCCGGGGCACTGTCCTCGGGCGGCGGCGGGGGCTCCTCGTCCACGTCCCGCGGTGCGGGCTGGAGGGCGGCCAGGAAGCTGTCATCAAAGAGGCTGCTCATCGCTTCTCGAGTCTAGGCCGCCGCACCGACACCCACTGCCGCCTTGGGAAGTCGGGCCCCCGCCGCCTTCGGCACGAGGCCCGGGTATGAACGCGAGGGACCCGCCGTCGTGGCGTTGTGCCCACCCTCCCCCAGCTACCGCTGGGAGGTGCCCCCAGCCATGCGGAACGACTGCCCACAACGTGGCGTGGGTCTTCCGTTTTGCTCAGCAATTTCTCCTATGTCCCCGCCGAAGAGTCAAGGTCACGAAAATGTATCGGGCATATCGAACATCAACCTTCACAGGGGCCACACGGGTTGGCTAGCGTGCCCGGCGGGCTGCCCGTACCCCGCCGGCGAACGACGCCGGGACGGGTCGCCTGCGCCGAGTCCGGTGCGCCCGCACGGCAGCCGGAGCCGGGGACCCACTCTGATCTTGGGGTGAATCGGTCCGGTACCGAATGCGCGCGGCAGGCCGCGCGCAGAAGGCGACGGACCGTAGGGCAGTCCTTCCGAACCACCCGCCCGAACCCGACAGCTAACCCGGTAGGCGGTCCACGGAAGGAGTCGCCTCCCTTGGCGTCGCACCGCAAGCCGCGGAACACCGGCCAGCTCATCCCCGGCCTCCGTACGTCCCCCGCGGTCGGCTTCACCGCCGCCGCCCTCACCTCCGTGGCGCTCATGTCACAGACCGCGACCGCCGCGACCGCCGCGCCGAAGCCCAGCCTCGAAGAGGTCCAGAAGAAGGTGGACGACCTCTACCGTCAGGCGGGGGTCGCCACCCAGAAGTACAACGCGGCCAAGGAACGCACCGACCAGCAGCGCACGCGCGTCGACGGGCTGCTCGACGACGTGGCCGAGCGCACCGAGAAGCTGAACGAGGCACGCCAGGAGCTCGGCTCGTTCGCCGCCGCGCAGTACCGGACCGGGTCGGCCGTCTCCGGCACCGCCACGCTGCTCCTCGCCGAGGACCCCCAGGAGTACTTCGACCAGAGCCAGCTGATGAACCGGCTCACCAGCCGGCAGAAGGAAGCGGTCGACGACTACCAGACGCAGCAGATCGAGACGACGAAGAAGCGCGAGGAGGCGACGGAGTCCCTCGAGACGCTGACCGAGTCGCAGGCGGACCTGAAGGCGAGCAAGCAGGACGTCCAGCAGAAGCTCAGCGAGGCGCGCGAGCTGCTGTCGAAGCTGACCGCCGAGGAGAAGGCGCGGCTCGCGGCGATCGAGCGAAAGAAGGAGGAAGAGGCCCGGCGCAAGGCGGAGGAGCTGGCACGGCAGCAGGCCGAGGAGGAGCGGCAGCGCCAGGAGGCGCAGGAGCAGGCCGAGCAGGAGGCCACCGCCGGTTCCGGGACCGACAGCGGGAGTGACTCCGGCAGCGCCGGCTCCAGCACCGGGTCCTCCAGCTACGCCGCGCTGGCCGCCAAGGTCATCGACTTCGCCGAGGCCCAGATAGGGAAGCCGTACGTCTGGGGGGCCACGGGTCCCGGCTCGTACGACTGCTCCGGGCTCACGCAGGCCGCGTGGAAGGCCGCCGGGGTGTCGCTGCCGCGCACCACCTGGGACCAGGTGAAGGTCGGCACGACCGTCTCCGTCGACAACGCCCAGCCCGGTGACCTGGTGTTCTTCTACGACGACATCAGCCACGTCGGGATCTACATCGGCAACGGCGAGATGATCCACGCGCCGAAGCCGGGGGCGAACGTGCGGGTCGAGTCGATCTACTACATGCCGATCCACAGCGTGGTGCGGCCGGTGTAGCCGCCGCGGCAGCATGGAGCAGGGGGTCTGGGGCTTCGGCCCCAGACCCCCTGCTGCGTCGGGTCCACGGGATGCGTCGCGTCCGTCAGATCCACAGGATGCGTCAGGTCCGTCTGGTCCGTCAGGTCCACAGAACCGCGATGAACACGTTCGCCATGGTCGCCAGACCCACCAGGCCGAACGCCCTCTTGTCCACCGTCTCCTCGTCGCGCTTCACGTACACGAGCCCGAGGATCACGATCAGCAGCGCCAGCTTCACGCCGATCTTTATGTTGTTGACCGGCTGGTCGTCGGCCTGGTTGAGGCCGACCAGGATCACGCCCGTGACGAGCATCGTGAGCGCGCCGTGCAGCATCGCCGGGCCGAACCGGGCGGTGCCCTCGCCCATCGCCTTCATCTGGGTGAGAAAACCTCCCAGGAGCGAGGCGATACCGATGATGTGCAGGCCGACGAAGAGATGGATGAGTACGTCCATGAGGCCGGAGCCTAACCGGGCCGGTAGCACCGTCCTCCGGGCAGGGGTGCCCCTTGCGGCGCAACGGTCACAGGCGTACGGCAAGGGGGCGGCGGCCTGTCGGGCCCGCGGTCACATACAGACACTGGACAGTCCACTCCGGCCAGTTGCGCACATCGCGTCACCAGTCGGCGACGGGCGGGTTTAGCGTGCTTCCCCAGGTGCCCGGCTCCCCACCGCCGCCCGGGCCAGGGGCGGCAGTCGGACACCTCCGCCGAGAAGGTCCGGCGGCGGCGCGCTCCCCCTGTGCGGGCCGCCGCCGGACACCCGTCCCCACCGCGGTTCCCTCGGCGGCCGCACGCCCCCGGAAGGACGTGGAGCCCCGTGGCAGCGCACCGCAAGCCCCGACAGCGCTCGCTCAGCGGCCATACGGCCCGCACCGCCGCCACCACCCTCGCGCTCGCCGGAGCGGCGACCGCGACGGCCTTGGACGGCACCGGTCACGCGGCGCCGGATCTCACCCCCGCCCAGGTCAAGGCCAAGGTCGACGAGCTCTACCACGAGGCCGAGGTCGCCACCGAGAAGTACAACGGCGCCAAGGAGCAGGCCGGTGAGGCCGAGAAGGCAGTCGACGAGCTGCGCGACGAGGCGGCGCGCAGGATGGAGCGGCTGAACTCCGCGCGTGGTGCGCTGGGTTCGGCCGCCGCTGCGCAGTATCGTTCAGGCGCCCTCGACCCGGGCGTGGAGCTGGCGCTCTCCTCCGACCCCGACCAGTACCTGGAGCGCGCGGCGCTTGCAGAGCGCGCCGGGCACCGCCAGGCCGCGGACGTCGCAGGAGTCCAGAAGCAGCTCCGGCAGATCGAGCAGCTCCGCGAGGAGGCCGACGGCCGGCTCGACGAACTTCAGGCCCGTGAGGCGGAACTGAAGCGGCACAAGAAGACGGTGACGGCGAAGCTGTCCGAGGCGCAGCGGCTCCTCAACCGCCTCTCGGCGGACGAACGCGAGGGAATCTTCGGGGCCGGGGGCGCGTACGGCGACTCCGGTTCCGGCGGTCCGGGGGCCCTTCCCGACGGATCGGCCGTCGCCGCCCCCAACTCCCGGGCGGGCGCGGCGATTTCCTACGCGTACCGGGCGCTGGGCAGGCCCTACGTGTGGGGCGCCACAGGGCCGAACGCCTTCGACTGCTCCGGCCTCACCCAGGCCGCGTACCGCTCGGCGGGCGTCTCCCTGCCCCGCACGACGTATGCCCAGATCGACGCGGGCCGGCGCATCCCGCGCTCCGAACTGCGCCCGGGTGATCTGGTCTTCTTCTACTCGAGCGTGAGCCATGTCGGCATCTACGTGGGCAATGGCCGGATGATCCATGCCCCGAACCCGAGCGCACCGGTACGGATCGCACCCATCGACCAGATGCCGTTCGCGGGGGCGACGCGGGTGGCGTAGTGGCGACGCGACGGCGCGGGTGGCGTAGCGGCGATGGCGCGGAGGCGTAGCGCGACGGCACCGGGGGGCGGAGCGGCGCCGGTGACGACTGCGGCAGAGCCGCCGTAAGCGCATCCGCGCCCCATACCCCCCGGCGCATATCGACGCGAACAAGGACAAGCCCACTTGGTTAGGCCCTCCTCTTAGGGGAAGCCGAATACCGACGATTCCCGTTGCTCAGGGGGATCGCCGGAGCGGTCCAGGATCGCCGGAGCGGTCCCCGCCGAAAGGAGGAGACACCCCATGAGCACGACCATGGAGTCTGTCGACGTGGACGTCCCGCTGCACACCGCGTACAACCAGTGGACGCAGTTCGAGGAGTTCCCGAATTTCATGGAAGGCGTGGAACAGGTCAGGCAGATCGACGACCGGCACAACCACTGGGTGACGAATGTCGCCGGGGCCCGCAGGGAGTTCGACACGGAAATCGTCGACCAGCTCCCCGACGAAAGGGTCGCCTGGCGCACCACGTCCGGCGAGGTGAAGCAGAAGGGCGTGGTGACCTTCCAGCGCCTCGACGACACGCACACCCGGATCAACCTCGCCCTTGACGTCGAGCCCCATGGTGTCGCGGAGAAGACCGCCGACATGGCGGGCATCATCAGCCGCCGGGCCAAGGGTGACCTGAAGCGCTTCAAGCACTACATCGAGGAGCGCGGCCACGAAACGGGCGCCTGGCGCGGCCGGATCACTCCGGGGGGCTGACCGCTTCTCGTTCTCCCGACGCGGAACGGAGGTGATCCGCGATGGCGCGAGCGATCTGGTCGGGCGTCCTCAGCTTCGGCCTGGTGACGGTCCCCGTATCGCTGTACACGGCCATCGAGGACCACACCACGCACTTCCGCCTGCTGCAGCGCGGCACCTCCGACCGGGTCCGCAACAAGCGGGTCAACGAGCGCACGGGCCGGGAGGTGCCCTTTGAGAACACCGTCAAGGGGTACCCGCTCGGCGACGAGGAGGAGGGCGCGGAGTACGTCGTCGTCGAGCGCGAGGAGCTCGACCGGATCGCCCCCGGAAAGTCCCAGCTGGTGGAGATCAGCGGCTTCGTGGACCTGAACGACGTGGAGCCGGTGTACTTCGACAGGACCTACTACCTGGGGCCGCGCGGCAAGGAGTACGTGAAGGTCTACCAGCTGCTGCGCACGGCCCTGGAGAGATCGAACCGTGCCGGGATCGCCACGTTCGTGATGCGCAGCAAGCAGTATCTGACGGCCGTGCGGGCCCAGCCCGGCGTCCTCGTCCTGCAGACCATGCACTGGGCCGACGAAATACGCGATCCGCAGGAGACCGTGCCCGGCCTGCCGGAAGGTATGGATCTGTCCGGCAAGGAATCCGGGAAGGAAGTGGACCTTGCGCTACGCCTCATCGACGGTCTTTCGGTCGACTGGAATCCGGAGGAATACCGGGACACGTACGAGGAGAAGGTGGCGGAACTCGTCGAGGCCAAGCGCCAGGGCGAGGAGACCGCGGTCGCGCAGGCGCCTCCCGAGGCCACCAATGTCGTAGACCTCATGCAGGCCCTTCAGGCCAGCATCGACCGGGCCGGGGAAAGGGCCGGCGGTAAAGGACGCAAGAAGGCTGCCGGCGGCAGTCCGTCGGCCGTCCGGAAAGCGAAGCGGGAAGCGGGGCCGGAACTGAGGAGAATGAAGAAGGAAGAGCTTTACGAGCGGGCCACGGAAATCGGGGTTCCGGGCCGTTCCCGGATGAACCGCGAAGAACTCATCGACGCCTTGAGCAAGGCCACTCGGCGGAAGAAAGCCGCCTGAGAGAGACAGATAGGTGAAGATCATGCCAAGAGGATCCAGCCAGAAACGAGAGCGCCAGTACGAGCACATCAAGGAGAGTGCCGAACAGCGCGGAGAGAGCACGAAGCGAGCCAAGGAGATCGCGGCCCGCACGGTGAACAAGGAACGCGCGCAATCCGGCGAGTCCCGCACCGCCAGCCGCAGTTCTACGCAGGACAAGTCCCCGTCCAAGCGCGGCGGAGAGCGGTCCCGCTCCGGCTCGCAGGAACCGACGTACGACCAGCTGTACGCGGAGGCGAAGCGGCGCAACATCGACGGGCGCTCCAGCATGAACAAGGCGGAGCTGAAGAGGGCGCTCGGCAGCTGAACGCTCCGCTGGGAGTGCCGTTTGCCGCGATGGGCCGTCGATCATCTGCGGCGCCGTCGTGGCTGGTCGCGCAGTTCCCCGCGCCCCTTCAGGGGCGCGGCTGGTCAGACCAGGCGGCGTGCTGTGGCCCAGCGGGTCAGTTCGTGGCGGTTGGAGAGCTGGAGTTTGCGCAGCACCGCCGAGACGTGCGACTCGACCGTCTTCACGGAGATGAACAACTGCTTGGCGATCTCCTTGTACGCATAGCCGCGGGCGATGAGCCGCAGCACCTCGCGTTCGCGCTGGGTGAGGCGGTCCAGGTCCTCGTCGACCGGCGGAGCGTCGGTGGACGCGAACGCGTCGAGGACGAAGCCGGCCAGACGCGGTGAGAAGACCGCGTCGCCCTCCTGCACGCGGAAGATCGAATCGACCAGATCGCTGCCGGTGATGGTCTTGGTGACATAGCCGCGTGCGCCGCCGCGGATGACGCCGATGACGTCCTCGGCGGCGTCCGAGACGGACAGCGCCAGGAACCGGACGGGCCGCTCCGCGTCGGCCATCAGGGAGGCACAGCGCCGCAGCACCTCGACGCCTCCGCCACCGGGCAGATGCACGTCGAGCAGCACCACCTCCGGGCGCGTCGCGGTGATGACCGCGACCGCCTGGTCGACGTCGGCGGCCTCGCCGACCACCTCGACCCCGGTCTGCTCGGTCTGGCCGATCTCGGCCTGGACTCCCGTGCGGAACATACGGTGGTCGTCGACCAGGACGACCCGTACGCGACGCCCGGCCGCGCCCGCGGCAGGCTCCGCAGGATCGTTCGTCCCGATCGGCTCGTTCGCCCCCGCCACGTCGCTCATGACGTCTTCTCCGCCCTCTCCATGGTCAGCTCGACCTCGGTGCCGCCGCCCGGCACGGCACGCAACCGCGCCGTACCGCCGTTGCGCTGCATACGGCCGATGATCGATTCTCGTACGCCCATCCGGTCCTCGGGGACGGAGTCGAGATCGAAGCCCGGCCCCCGGTCCCGGACCGACACAAAGACGGTCCCGTCCTCGACCTCGGCATAGACCTGTACCGCCCCGCCCTCGCCACCGTACTTGGCGGCGTTCACCATTGCTTCCCGCGCGGCCTGCATCTGTGCGCCCAGTTTCTCGTCGAGCGGGCAGTCCCCGACGACCACGACCTCGATGGGGACGCCGTGCTTGTCCTCGACCTCGGCGGCGTTGCGCCGTACCGCCTCGGCGAGCGTGTCCGGCTCCTCGGCTGCGTCTTCCGCGGACTTGCCGTAACCCTCCGGTTTGTACAGCCAGGCGCGCAGGTCGCGCTCCTGTGCGCGGGCCAGGCGCCGGACCTCGCCGGGGTTCTCGGCGCTGCGCTGGATCAGCGTCAGCGTGTGCAGGACCGAGTCGTGCACGTGTGCGGCGACCTCCGCCCGCTCCTGTGCGCGGATACGCATCAGCCGTTCCTCGGACAGGTCCTGGGTCATGCGGACGAGATAGGGACCGGCGAGCAGGGCTATGCCGACCAGGACGGCGAGCGCCGCCTGGAGCACGGAGCCGAGGTGCTCGGCCGAGCCCTGCAGCACGAAGATGCCGGTGACTCCGGTGCCGACGAGCAGGACGCCCGCCGCCGAGCGCAGGAGGGTCAGGGTGCGGCGGCGCCGGCCGACCTCCATCCAGCGGGCCCGCCGCGCGTTGTCCGCCTGCCGCCAGACCAGGGCGACACCGGCGCCCACCAGCAGGGCCGGCCACAGGTACGCCTTGGCGGGGCCGCCCAGGTCGACGTTGCCGACGAAGACCATGGCCACGACGACCATGGCGAGGAGGGCGACGATCTGGCCCTTGTCCGGTTTGCGGGCCACGAGTCTGCGGCGACCGTCGGGGGCCGTCTCCGTGGTGACCGCCGGGGGGCGCTCGGCGTCGACGCCGCCGACGCCGAGCGGGACGAAGAACCAGAACGCCGCGTAGAGCAGGGCGCCCAGGCCGTCCGCCATGAACAGGCCGACGAAGACGAGCCGCACCCAGCCGACGGGCAGGCCGAGGTGCCCGGCGAGGCCCCTCGCCACTCCGCCGAGCCAGCGGCCGTCGCTGCTGCGGTAGAGCTTGCGGAGGGGGCGCGGGGCGGTGGTGGGGGCGGCGGCTTCCGGCATGCCACCGATGGTCACATGCCTCGCGGCGCCGGTCATCAGGGTTGGACCCGGAGACGTCCCTGACGGGACTGGCCGTGGGCCTTCTGCGTTGGGCGCCGCCCTGAGACGGGGTCCGGGTACGACGCGAGGGCACCGTACGTCGTGGGTTGTGCCCACCCGTTCCGCCCTGCGGAACGATTGCCCACAACGGGAGCGGCG
>NZ_LOHS01000080.1 GCF_001642995.1 Streptomyces jeddahensis | reverse complement strand
CCGCCGCCGTGTAGGTGCGTTCTCCCCCACCCCGCCCCTTCCCGTAACCATGGGCGCTGCCCCTGGACCCCGCTGGGGGCTCCGCCCCCAGACCCCCCGATCGCCCTTCGGGCTCGTCCTCAAACGCCGGACGGGCTGGAATGGGCATGGAAGGAGCGCCCGCCCCGCGGTCCAAGGCGCTTGCCGAGCCGTTCCGGCTCAGCAGCAGCGGCCGGGGGCCTCGCATTCGCGCTGCGTGGTGCGCATCCGCTCGTACTCCCGGCGGGTCGGTACCGGTGCGTGCGGGTGGTGGCGACGGTGCCGCTCGCAGTAGCGGTCGTACTCCGTCTCGCCCGTCACTTCCCGCGCGTACCAGAGCACGGTGTCCACGACCTTCCGTACGGCGCTCATGAGCCCGCCCCGACCAGCGTGTCGTCGCTGCGCTGCTCCGGCACGTCGATGCGCGACGCGACGTACGGTGCCTCGGTCGTCGGCAGTGGCTCGGTGGCGCGGATGGCGCGGACGCACACCACCGCGCAGTTGACCAGGACCGTGAGGACCAGCAGCAGGAAGATCGCCATGATCACGCCGTCGACGGTGTTGTTGAGGACGATGGTGTGCATGTCGTCCATGTCCGTGGCGCCCGGCAGGAGCTTCCCCGCGTCGATGGCATCCGCGTAGACGTCACGCTGGGCGAAGAAGCCGATCTTCGGGTCGTCGGAGAAGATCTTCTGCCAGCCGGCGGTGAAGGTGACGGCCACGTCCCAGACCAGCGGGATGCCGGTCACCCACGCCCAGCGCAGCTTGCCGGCCTTGATGAGCATGGTCGTGGTGACGGCGAGAGCGACCGCGGCCAGCAGCTGGTTGGCGATGCCGAACAGCGGGAACAGCTGCTTGATGCCGCCGAGCGGGTCGGTGACACCGGCGTAGAGGAAGTAGCCCCAGGCGCCCACGACCAGGGCGCTGGTGATCCAGATGCCCGGCTTCCAGGTGACGCGTCCGATCGGCTTCCAGACGTTGCCGAGCATGTCCTGGAGCATGAAGCGGCCGACCCGGGTGCCGGCGTCCACCGTGGTCAGGATGAACAGCGCCTCGAACATGATGGCGAAGTGATACCAGAAGGCCTTCATCCCGGCGCCGCCGAATACCCCGGCGAAGATCTCCGACATGCCCACGGCCAGCGTGGGCGCGCCACCGGAGCGTCCGACCAGCGTCTGCTCCTCGACGGCCTTGGCCGCGGCCGTCAGCTGGTCCGGGGTGATGCTGAAGCCGAGGCCCTTCACCGCCTCCGACGCGGTCTCCACGGTCGGGCCGAGCAGCGCGGCCGGGGAGTTCATCGCGTAGTAGAGGCCCGGTTCGAGGACACAGGCGGCGATCAGCGCCATCACGGCGACGAACGACTCCGTGAGCATGGAGCCGTAGCCGATCAGCCGGACCTGGGACTCCTTCTGGATCAGCTTCGGCGTGGTGCCGGAGGAGACGAGCGCGTGGAAGCCGGACAGGGCTCCGCAGGCGATGGTGATGAACAGGAACGGGAACAGCGATCCGGCGAAGACCGGTCCGGCGCCCGTCGAGGCGAACTCGGTGACCGACTCGGCCTTGAGGGTCGGGGCGGCGACGGCGACACCCACGGCCATCAGGGCGATGGTGCCGACTTTCATGAACGTCGACAGGTAGTCACGCGGGGCCAGCAGCATCCACACGGGGAGCACGGACGCGACGAAGCCGTAGCCGACCAGGCAGAAGACCAGAGTCTCGGGGCTCCAGATGAAGTACCCGGCCAGGGAGGAGTCCTGGATCCAGCCGCCGCCGAGGATGGCGAGCAGCAGCAGCGCCACACCGATGACGCTGGTCTCGACGACCCTGCCCGGCCTCAGGTAGCGCAGGTAGAAGCCCATGAAGAGGGCGATGGGGATGGTCATGGCGACCGAGAAGGTGCCCCAGGCGGACTCGGCGAGCGCGTTGACGACGACCATCGCCAGCACCGCGAGCAGGATGATCATGATGGCGAAGACACCGATCAGCGCGGCCGCACCGCCCACCTTGCCGATCTCGTCCCGGGCCATCTGGCCCAGGCTCTTGCCGTCCCGGCGCATGGAGAGGAACAGGACGATCATGTCCTGCACGGCGCCGGCGAAGATCACGCCCGCGATGATCCAGATGGTGCCCGGCAGATAGCCCATCTGCGCGGCCAGGACCGGTCCGACCAGCGGACCGGCGCCGGCGATGGCCGCGAAGTGGTGGCCGAACAGCACCCGCTTGTCGGTGGGGTGGTAGTCGACCCCGTCCTCCAGCCGCTCGGCCGGGGTGGCGCGGGTGTCGTCGACCTGGAGGACCCGGCGGGCGATGAAGCGGGAGTAGAAGCGGTAGGCGATCGCATACGAACCGAGCGCGGCCATCACCAACCAGACGGCGGAGATCTCCTCGCCCCGGGAGAGGGCGAGCACGCCCCACCCGACCGCGCCGACGACGGCGACGGCGATCCACAGCAGGATCGCCCGCGGTGTCATACGGGCACGGGGCGAGGACGAAGGCGGCGCTGGGGGCTCCGGGTGACCGGATTCGGGCATGGCGGACACAGGCATGGCGGCTCCTCACCTTGGCGGTGGGCGGTGACGGGGGTGAAGTGGGTGCAAAGGGGCGTGCTATGACGGGTGATACGAACGGTGTGACGATGGGTGATGACGAGGGGTTTTACGAGCGCCCGCCCGGGCGCGCCCGGAATCGGGGACGCCGGCGTTCGTTCCTGGCCAGCAGATGCGCGGCGAGCAGGCAGAGGCCGCATCCCGGCACCCAGGCGAGCTGGTACCAGTAGAAGAACGGCATCCCCGCCAGCCGCGGGCTCGCACCGGCGTACCAGGGGACCCACAGCAGCCCCGCGGCGGGAGCGAGCAGCAGGACGACGGCGACCCTGCGTATCCGGTGGTGACCGGTCCGTGCCATGACCTGCGCTCCTCTCCCGCCGGCTGTCGGTCTGTGCAAGAGTTGCGCACCCGGCGGAACCGGTTGACAGCGAATTTTCCAGAAGATTTCCGCCGGTTTTCTGTCATCCGGATCGGCCTCCCGCGCAACTCCCCCGCGAGGGCTCAGGCACACCAAGGACGGTGACCCATGGCGGATGGCGCCATGACCGCGACGTTCCTCGCCGTCATCGGCGGGGCGTCGCTGCTCGCCGTCACGGCCCGGCGTCTGCATCCCAGCGACCGGCTGCCGTCGCTGGAGGGCTGGGCGCTGGCCGACCGGGGGCTCGGACCCGTGTGGACCTGGCTGCTGCTCGGCGGCACGATCTTCACCGCGTACACCTTCACCGCCGTACCGGGCCTTGCGTACGGCAGCGGCGCGCCGGCCTTCTTCGCGGTGCCCTACACGGTGATCGTCTGCCCGCTCGCCTTCGTCCTGCTGCCCCGGCTGTGGGCCGTGGCCCGCCGCCACGGCTATGTCACCGCCGCCGACTTCGTGCGCGGACGCTACGGTTCACCGCCGCTGGCGCTGGTGGTGGCGCTGACCGGGATCCTCGCGACGATGCCGTATCTCGCGCTCCAGCTGCTCGGCATACGTGCGGTGCTCACCGCCGGCGGCCTGTATCCGCGGGGCGCCGCCGGCGACCTGGTGATGGTCGCGCTCTTCGCCGGGCTCGCGGTGGCGACCTACCGGCACGGCCTGCGCGCCCCCACGGTCATCTCGGCCCTCAAGGCGGTCGCCGTCTTCACCTCGCTCACCGCCGTCTGCTGGCTGGTCCTGAACCGGCTCGGCGGTCCGGGGGCGGTCTTCGACACCGCGGCACACCGGCTCGCCGAGGCGGGCGCGGACCGGAATCCGCTGCTCCTCTTCCCCGCGCAGCAGCCCGCGTACGCCACCCTCGCCCTGGGCTCCGCGCTGGCCCTGCTGATGTACCCGCACGTGCTCACGGCCGGTTTCGCCGCCTCAGGGCCTGACACGGTGCGCAAGGTCTCCGTGGCCCTGCCCGCCTGGACGGCGCTCCTCGCCCTCTTCGGCATGCTGGGCATCGCGGCCGTGGCGGCGGGAGTACGCGCCCCCGAGGGCGGCGCCGAGGCGGCCGTGCCGATGCTCGTCGACCGCCTCATGCCGGCTCCGCTGGCCGGGCTGGTGTTCGCCGCGATCATCGTGGGTGCGCTGGTACCGGCCGCCGTGATGTCGATAGCGGCCGCGACGTCGTTCGTGCGGAACGTCTACGTCGAGTACTTCCACCCCACCGCCACGCCCAAGCGGCAGGTACGGATCGCCAAGGCCGTCTCGCTCACCGCGAAGGTGGGCGCAGTGGCCTTCGTGTTCGGCCTGCGCGACCAGGACGCCATCAATCTCCAACTGCTCGGCGGCGTATGGATCCTGCAGATCTTCCCCGCCGTGGCCGTCGGCCTGTTCACCGGGCGGCTGCATCCCCGTGCCCTGCTCGCCGGGTGGGCGGTGGGCATGGCGTCCGGGACCGTGATGGTGGTGCGCGAGGGCTTCTCGTCCGTCGTACCCTTCGGCCCCGCCGACCAGCCGCTGGAGATCTACGCCGGGCTGGTGGCCCTGCTTCTCAACCTGACCGTCGCCGTGGTCACGTCCACGGCTCTCGAACGCCTCGGCGTCCCTCGCGGCGCCGACGCGACCGACCTGCCGTCCCGCCTGACCCTCAGGCGACGCCCCGAGACGGGAGCGAGCAATCCGTGAGAACGAGACAGGACACCCCGGTCAAGCCGCCGCAGCCGGCAGCGGCCAAGCACCCGGCAGCCGTGGAGACCACGTCGGCCCCGGCCGAGCACGCGGCCGGCCCACCCGCCCTGGCCCCCGCGGTGAGCGACCCGGCCGACCTCGAGCGGGAGGCCGCCCTCGCCGACCTCTTCGACCGGCACTACGCCTCGATGCTCCGCCTCGCGGTCCTGCTCGGCGCCGACGACCCCGAGAACGTGGTGGCCGAGGCCTACTACCAGATCTACCGGAAGTGGCGGCGGCTGCGGGACGCCGAGGCGGCCGAGGCGTATCTGCGCTCCACGGTGTGCAATCTGACCCGTATGCGCATACGCCACCTCCAGGTCGCCCGCAAGCACGCGGAGACGCCGCCGGCGGACAACGTCGCCTCGGCGGAGAGCACCGCCCTGCTCCACGACGACCAGCGCGTGCTGATCAGCGCACTGCAGCAGTTGCCTGCCCGGCAGCGGGAAGCGCTCGTCCTGCGCCACTGGCTCGGTCTGAAGGAGAGCGAGATCGCGGCCGCCATGGGGATCTCGTGCGGCTCCGTCAAGACGCACACCGCGCGCGGCATCGCCGCCCTGACGCAGGTGATGGAGGCTCGGCGATGAACGACACCACACCGGACAGGACGGAACCGGGCCGGACGGAACAGGACGCGATGGAACCGGACAGGACGGAAGCACTGAACAGCACGGAAGAACTGAACAGGAGAGAGCTGAACAGGACGGAGGCGGCTGGGGTGGACCCGGGCCGGACCGCGACCGCACACGACAGGACCGAACTCGAACTGCGCGCAGCCCTCGAGGCGCTGGCCGGTGGGGTGCAGGCCGCCCCCGACGCGTACCGCACGGCCCGCGGTGACTGGCTGCGCCGCGAGCGCCGGCGGCGTCTCGTCCTCGCCGTGCTGATCACGGTCGTCTTCGCCCTGGCGACGCTGATCGGCCTGTGGGTGCTCAACCAGGCCCCGTCCGACCCCGGTGTCATCTTCTCCGACGCCCGCACGGCCGCCCAGGCCGCCGCCGGCTCCGGCTCCGGCTCCGGCTCCGGCTGACACGATGTCAGCTGGAGCCCGCCCCCACCGCTCGGGGGGACGCGCCGCCCCCGAAGCCGAGGACCCGGCGACGCCCCATGCCGCCGGATCCGCCGGGTCCGGTCACCCGCCCAGAGGCCCGTCCGGGTTGGCATCGGTCCCCGCCGGGAATCCGCCAGACGTGCACCGACCCATCGAGGACTACGCGCTCATCGGCGACCACCAGACGTCCGCCCTCGTGAGCAGGGACGGCTCCATCGACTGGCTGTGCCTGCCCCGCTTCGACTCGGCGGCCTGTTTCGCCGCGCTCCTCGGCGACGAGGAGAACGGGCACTGGCGTATCGCGCCGAAGGGCGAGGACGGCCCGTGCACCCGCCGTGCGTACCGCCCGCGTTCACTCGTCCTCGACACCGTGTGGGAGACCGCGACCGGCACGGTCCGCGTCACCGACCTGATGCCGCAGCGCGACCGCTGCCCCGATGTCGTACGCATCGTCGAGGGCCTCGACGGCGAGGTGACGATGCGCAGCACCCTCCGGCTGCGCTTCGACTACGGCTCCGTCATCCCCTGGATGCGCAGGTCCGACGGCCATCGCGTGGCCGTGGCGGGCCCCGACTCGATGTGGCTGCGCAGCGAGCCCGAAGTGCGCACCTGGGGAAAGGACTTCGGTACGCACGCGGAGTTCACGGTCGGCAAGGGCGAGAAGGTGGCGTTCGTGCTCACCTGGCACCCCTCGCACGAGCCGCGCCCACCGCAGTGCGACCCCCACAAGGCGCTGGCAGACAGCCTCGAGGACTGGCAGGCCTGGGCGGACCGGTGCCGGTACAAGGGCCCGTACGCGGACGCGGTCCTGCGCTCGCTCATCACGCTCAAGGCCCTCACGTACGCGCCGACCGGCGGCATCGTCGCCGCCGCCACCACCTCGCTCCCCGAGGAGATCGGCGGCGTGCGCAACTGGGACTACCGCTACTGCTGGCTGCGCGACTCGACGCTCACGCTCGGCGTGCTGCTGGCCGCCGGCTACCACGAAGAGGCCAAGGCCTGGCGGGACTGGCTGCTCCGCGCGGTCGCGGGCAGCCCCGGCGACCTGCAGATCATGTACGGCCTGGCGGGCGAGCGCAGGATCCCGGAGTACGAATTGCCGTGGCTGCCGGGATACGCGGACTCGCCCCCGGTGCGGATCGGCAACGAGGCGGTGCAGCAGCTGCAGCTCGACGTGTACGGCGAGGTCGTCGACTCGTTCATGCTGGCGCGCCAGGCGGGCCTTCCGCCGAAGCCGCACGCGTGGCAGGTGCAGCTCCGCCTGCTGGAGTTCCTGGAGTCGGTTTGGCGGCAACCGGACTCGGGGCTGTGGGAGGTCCGCGGCCCGCGCCGCCACTTCGTGCACTCCAAGATCATGGTGTGGGTGGCCGCCGACCGTACCGTCCGCGCGCTGGAGGCGGACCCGAGACTGCGCGGTGACATCAACCGCTGGCGCGCGATGCGGGATGCGGTGCACCGCGAGGTGTGCGAGCGCGGCTACGACCCGGAACGGGGCACGTTCACCCAGTCCTACGGCTCACGTGAACTGGACGCCGCCCTGCTGCTCATTCCGCGCGTCGGATTCCTGCCACCCCACGACCCACGGGTGACCGGCACCATCGAAGCGGTCCGCAAGGAGCTCGCCCACGACGGCTTTCTGCGCCGCTACAGCACGGACGACGAGACGAACGTCGACGGACTGCCCGGCGGCGAGGGCGCCTTCCTCGCCTGCTCCTTCTGGCTCGCGGACGCCCTGCACCTGACGGGACGCACGCAGGAGGCCCGCGAGCTGTTCGAACGGCTGGTGGGGCTGTGCAACGACGTGGGCCTGCTCGCGGAGGAGTACGACCCCGTGCACCGCAGGCAGCTCGGGAACTTCCCGCAGGCGTTCAGCCACATCGGCCTGGTCGGGGCCGCTTTCACCCTGTTCGGGACCGAGGAGGCAGGATAGGGCCATGGATCTTGGACTGAAGGACCGTGTCTACGTCGTCACCGGAGCCACCCGGGGACTGGGCAACGCGGCGGCGCGCGAACTCGTCGCCGACGGCGCGAAGGTGGTCATCACCGGCCGGGACGAGAAGCGCGTCGCCGATGCCGCCGCCGAACTGGGCCCGAACGCCGTCGGCGTGGCCGCGGACAACGCGGACCCCGCCGCAGCCGGGCGCCTCATCGCCGCGGCGCGCGAGCACTTCGGGGGCTTCGACGGCGTACTGATCAGCGTCGGCGGCCCCGCTCCCGGTTTCGTCGCCGACAACACCGACGAGCAGTGGCAGGCGGCGTTCGAGTCCGTCTTCCTCGGCGCGGTGCGGCTGGCGCGTGCGGCCGCGGCGGAGCTCGGCGAGGGCGGCGTCATCGGCTTCGTCCTGTCCGGCTCGGTGCACGAGCCGATCCCCGGGCTGACGATCTCCAACGGCCTGCGCCCGGGGCTTGCGGGTTTCGCCAAGTCGCTCGCCGACGAGCTCGGTCCGCGCGGCATCCGCGTCATAGGTCTGCTGCCGTCCCGTATCGACACGGACCGAGTCCGCGAGCTGGACGCCCTCTCCGCCGACCCGGAGGCCGCCCGCGCTGCCAACGAGGCGAACATCCCGCTGCGCCGCTACGGCACCCCGGAGGAATTCGGCCGCACAGCGACATTCCTGCTGTCACCGGCGGCGTCGTACCTGACGGGAATCATGCTCCCGGTGGACGGCGGCGCAAGGCACGGCTTCTGAGGGGGTCGTATCTGCTGTGGGCAATCGTTCCGCAGGGCGATGGGGGTTCCCCCTGCTCGAGCGGAGCCGAGAGCTTGGGGGAGGGTGGGCACAGCCCCACGACGCACGGTGCCTCAACTGACCCGCTCCGCGCGGTGCCGTACCGCATGGAGCTGAACCTCGGCAGGCAGCCGGTCAAGCCCGGCGGAGCCCCGCGCATGGGCGAGCGCCTCGCCCACCAGCCTCCGCACCGCATCACCAGGCGCGGCGAACGGCTCGAGCACCAGCCGCACCCGCGCCTTGGGGGCGCTCCGCCGCCCGGTCAGCGTGGCGTGCGCCCGCTCGACACCGTCCAGCGTTCCCGCCTCGCTCGCCAGGACGGTCTCCAGGGCCCGCCCGCGCAGCAGCGCCCCTTCGCCGTCGCCGGTGTCGACCAGCACCTCGGCCAGCCGCCGCCGGCGCAGCTGGGCCGACAGCCACCACAGGGCGAGCACCAAGGACACCGCGAGGACGGCGATGACGGCGGGCCACCACCAGCCTTGGTCCTGCCACCTGGCCCGGTCGGCGTCGCTCACCAGCACGTCGTCCTTGCCGTCGTGGATCCACCACGACGGCGGCGTGACGCCGAGGCCGACAGCGAGCACCGAGCCGCCCAGCACCAGCAGCACCAGGCCGGCGATGCCGAGCAGTACGCGGTTGACCGTCCCCAGCACGGCACTCATCCCTTCCGGCCGGGCCGGCGGACGTGCACGGAGAGTGCGGGCGCCCGGCCGAGCCCCAGCTCCCGTACACCGTCCGCGAGCACGGTGTCCAAGTCGGTGCGCACGTCGTCGAGGTCACGGAAGTGCGACACCGCGCGGACATCGACCTTCCTGCGCCTCGCACGCACCCGTACGGACTGCACTCCGGCGACCTCCATGGCCCGGTCGCGCAGCACCATGGCGGCGGCGTCGCGGTGCAGCCCGGACCGTACGTCGGGGTGCACGCGCCGCATCGGCAGGACCGCCCGGCGGCCCGGTGTGGCGGCGAGCACCAGCAGCCACAGGCCCAGGGCGGCGGCCACCCCGGCGCCGGTCAGCATCCAGGGGTCGTCGAGGGGGCGTTCGGCGAGCTCGCGGGCGAGGGTCCTGCGCCACTGCATCGCGGGCCGGTCCGCGCGCACGGCCGCGATGTCGTACAGCATCAGCCCCGCGCCTGCGAAGACCAGCAGCGCGAGCAGCGCCGCGGGGATGCGGCGTGCGGACCAGAAGCGACGGGGCCTGCGGTTGTCGCCCTCGGCGGTCGGCAGCGGTTCGTACGAGGCCGCGGACGCGGACTGGTCGAGCCCGTTCTGCGTCCCGTCGTCCTTCCGCTCGATGACCGGTAGAGGCCGGGTGCCGCCGACCGAACCCGACGGGCCTTGGGACTCGCTCACCGTGTCCTCCCCTGTGCCGCGCTGCGCGCGTACGCCGAGTGCAGCCGCTCCACCTGGACGGCCACTTCGGGCACCTCCATCCCCGCCAACGCTTTTACCCGCTGGGCGACTCGGCGACGCACAGCACCGCACTGGCGTCCGATGTCGGACGGATAGTCCAGTTCGAGGCTGATCCGGACGCGGGCGTTCTGGTTGTGCACCGTGACCGTCGCATGCGGCGGCTCACCGCCCTCGGGGACCGCGTCCAGCGCCTCTCGTGCCGCCCAGGCGGCGATCTTGGCGACGACCCGGTCCGCGATCCGGGTTGCGCCGCGCTCTGCAGGCTCGACGGACTGACCGGGCAACGGCGTCACCGCCGCCGTTCGCCGCGGGTACGGAAGAATTCACCGGGTTCCAGGTCCCCCTCCGCGAATCGCCCGGCGACGAATCCGACGGCGCCGAGCGCCGCCACCAGGAGGAAGGCTCCGAAACCGCCGAAGTATCCGGCGAATCCCAGCGCCATTCCGGCGATCAAGCCGATCACGGCCATGTTCATCGTGCGCTCCTCTGTGAGCCTCGAGAGCCTGCGGCAGGGCGACGTCCGCTACGGACCGGGCGTCACCCCACCGACCAGGAACGCTCGCTACTGCAGCCTCGTCTCGGACTCTTCTTCCTCTTCCTCCGGGAGCTTCACATCGCTGACGGCGATGTTGACCTCCACCACCTCGAGCCCCGTCATGCGCTCGACGGCCGCGATCACGTTCTCCCTCACGTCGCGGGCGACGTCCTCGATGGACACGCCGTAGACGACGACGATCTCCAGGTCGAGCGCGGTCTGCACCTCGCCGACCTCCGCCTTCACGCCACGCGTGACGGACTTGGCACCGGCGCCGCCCGGCACGCGCTCGCGCATGGCGCCGAAGGTACGGGAGAGACCGCTGCCCATCGCATGCACACCGAAGCAGTCGCGTGCCGCGAGCCCGGCAATCTTCTCGACGACGCCGTCGGCGATGGTCGTACGTCCCCGGGTGCCGGGGTCGCCGCCCCCGCGCCGCACCGGGCCGCCCTTCCTGCCCCGCTCGTCCGGCGATGCCTGCTCGCGGGGCTCCGGGCCTTTCTGCTGTGTCGTCTCAGTCATCGCCGCTCATCCTTTTGGGAAACTTTTGGGAGGGGATGTACTCCATTGCCCACATTAAGCGCGGTTTCCCCGCTGCGCGCCAGGGATGCGGCAGGCTGGAGCAATGACGGCGGACCGTTGGACACAGGCGGTGCGGCGACAGCTGCGCCTCGGCAGACTGCTGCCCCTCGGTGGGCCGCGCGACGGGGCGTGGCTGGCGGAATCGGCGGCCGACCGGGTGCTGCGCGCGGCGGCGGAGGCTCCACCGGGCAACACTGGGGCCGGAATCCGCCTCGGCGCCCTCCGCATCGCACCGGCGGACCCGTACGCACATCAGGAACCGGCCGTACCGCCACCGCCGAGCGCCCTGCCACCCGGCCCGCTCCGCATCACCGCGGAGTTCGCCGCGACCCCGGCCGACCCGCTCCAGACGACGGCCGACCGCCTGCGCACGACCCTGTTCACCACGGCGACGGAGGACATCGGCCTGACCGTCACGGAGGTGGACCTGCGGGTGACGGCCCTCCTCGACACGGAGGAGACAGCCGCAGCCCCGGATGAAGCGGCGGAGACGGGCGCGGAGACGGGCGCCGGGAAGCCCGGGGACGTGCAGCGGCGGCCCGCTGGCTCTCCGGAGGAGACCGCAGCGGGCGCACAAGCAGAAGGGCCCCCTGCCGACGAGGAACGGCGGGCGGAGCCGGGACAGCCTTCGGGTGTGGCCGAGGGACGGACTGCGGAGGCGGCGCAGACATCGGGTGCGGGCGGCGACGAGGCCCGGGTGGCCGCGGCGGTGCTGGCCGTGCCGGGTGTGGTCCGGCTGACGGGTACGCTCGGCGGCCGCGGCCGCGCGGTCCACATCGATGAGCACTCGCAGGCGGCATCCGACGCGGCCCTCCCGCGTCGGCACGTCCGCGTCGAACTGGCAGCCTCGCGCGACCACCGCACCCTCGACGTGGCGATCGCGGTCCGCGCAGCCGTGACCGAGTCCCTGCCCGGCCACCCGACGGTTGCGGTACTGGTGACAGAGCTGAGCTGACGTGATTACGGCGGCCCGGACACCGACGTGACCGCCACCAAGGAATCACCGCGGCCGCGCACGCCGACGCGGCACCGAGCAGGCGAGAGCCGACCCGTACAGGCAGGCGCCGATCTACGAGGCGGCCAACCCGGCGGCGCCAAGCCAACCCGAATCCCCGAGGCACCGGCCTCGCGCCCGCGACGACTCACCGCGCGGCGAACCAGCAATACGCGGGTACGGGCATACCCCGGCTGGCCGTGCGGCGGGTCCACCGTCCCGCAGACGCGCGGCCCGACCCCGCGCCGAGCAGTCACGGGCAAGCGCCGGACCAGACAGGCACCGAGGGCCCGCATCTACCACCGGCGGGCCGCGCCACACCCAAACGCACCGGCCTCGGCCGCGACAACTCATCCGACGCAAAGACGACGGGCAGGGGCACCGACACGCCTACAACCGCGCAGCGGGCCACCGGCACGGGGGCCACCGGCGCAACAGACAACCCGCACGGGGGCCACCGGCGCAACAGACAACCCGCACGGGGGCCATCGGCGCGGCAGACCACCGCGCGGCGGGCCACCGGCACAGTGGCCCGTCCCCGCACGGCACGGTGGCCCGCGCCCGCAACGGTTCGTGCCGCGCTCAGTCGCCGAGCCCCGCCAGGTCCCGCAGGCGACGGGCCTGGGCGGCGCGCTCGGCGGCGCGCTGGGCGTCGTAGTCGCGGGTCGTGGCGCCCTGGAGCAGCGCCTTCGTCTCGATCACCGCGTCCCGGGGCGCCGCGAGCAGCGCGGCCGCGAGGTCGTGGGCCGCGGCGTCCAGCTGGTCGCCGGGCACGACGAGGTTGGCCAGGCCGATGCGCTCGGCCTCGTCGGCGTGGACGAAGCGCCCGGTGGCACAGATTTCCAGCGCCCGGGCGTAGCCCACCAGCCCCACGAGCGGATGCGTCCCGGTCAGGTCGGGGACCAGGCCGAGGCTGGTCTCGCCCATGGCGAACTGCACATCGTCGGCGACGATCCGCAGATCGCAGGCGAGAGCGAGCTGGAAGCCCGCGCCGATCGCATGGCCCTGCACGGCGGCGATGGTCACGATGTCCCTGCGCCGCCACCAGGTGAACGCCTCCTGGTACTCGGCGATCGCCGCGTCCAGCTGCTCGTCCGAGCTCCGCGCCAGATCGATGAACGACGGCTCCCCGTCGAACCCTTCGGGCGTGAACGCCTGCCGGTCGAGGCCCGCGGAGAAGGACTTACCCTCGCCGCGCAGCACGACGACACGGACACTGCCCGGCAACACCCGTCCGGCCTCGGCCAACGCCCGCCACAGCGCGAAGTTCTGGGCATTGCGCTTGGCCGGATTGGCCAACGTCACCGTGGCGATCGCCTCGTCGACGATGAGCCGCACGCCGTCCTTGTCGAGTACCGGGTCGAGTGAAGCCATGGGGCGCCTCCGATGGGATGCAGTCGGGCAGGGTGCCGTACCCGGACACCCGTAAGTGACTGCACAGTAACCACCCGGCCGATCACCGGACCGACCGGGTGGCCACCCGGGAGGCCTCCGCCGTCAGCGTCAGGACGCAGCGGCCTTCTTGCCTCGCGTTGCCCCGCCGCGTCCCCGCAGCGTGACCCCGGACTCGCTCAGCATCCGGTGTACGAAGCCATACGAGCGGCCGGTCTCCTCGGCCAGTGCCCGAATACTCGCACCGGAGTCGTACTTCTTCTTCAGGTCTGCCGCGAGCTTGTCGCGCGCGGCGCCGGTCACCCGGCTGCCCTTCTTCAGAGTCTCGGCCACCCGTGCCTCCTCATGGGAAGTGCGCTCTGGACTCTCATGATCACCCCTCCGGAGCTTCCTGGCCACCCATTCGGCAAGGTCCGTGCAACAAGGTTTGGGCCGACGGAATGGATCAACACGAGCGGAATTTCAGCTTCCGGCGACCGTTTCGGCCGTCGCTTCCCGAATTCACAAGCTAAGTGCCAGGTCAGGGGCACATGAGGGCGCGACTCCGACCCGTGCCCGATCCGGCCCGAAATCGATGTACGACACACCGCTGTATGAGGAGATCTCACACAGATGATGGATCACGGATCGGCCGAATGATCCATACGCAGTGGATCAGCGAATTCGATCAAGCCGGGCGCCGCGCCGCCCGACTGAAATCCATCGAGCACGGCCGAGATAAAGGATCATGCCCGGACGGGAAGCCGGTCAGGCCAGGGCGACCAGGTCCGCGTAGTCGGCGCCCCACAGGTCCTCGACGCCGTCCGGCAGCAGAATGATCCGCTCCGGCTGGAGGGCGTCGACCGCTCCCTCGTCGTGCGTGACCAGGACGACCGCGCCCTTGTACGTGCGCAGTGCGCTGAGGATCTCCTCGCGGCTGGCCGGGTCGAGGTTGTTGGTCGGCTCGTCGAGCAGCAGGACGTTGGCCGAGGAGACCACGAGCGTGGCGAGTGCAAGGCGGGTCTTCTCGCCGCCGGACAGGACACCGGCCGGCTTGTCGACGTCGTCGCCGGAGAAGAGGAAGGAACCGAGGACCTTCCGCACCTCGACGAGGTCCATGTCGGGCGCGGCGGAGCGCATGTTCTCCAGCACCGTGCGGTCCGCGTCGAGCGTCTCGTGCTCCTGTGCGTAGTACCCGATCTTCAGGCCGTGGCCCGGTACGACCTGGCCGGTGTCGGGCTTCTCGACGCCGGCGAGCAGCCTGAGGAGCGTGGTCTTTCCGGCGCCGTTCAGGCCGAGGATGACGACCCGGGAGCCCTTGTCGATGGCCAGGTCGACGTCGGTGAAGATCTCCAGCGAGCCGTACGACTTGGAAAGGCCCTCGGCCGTGAGCGGTGTCTTGCCGCACGGCGCGGGCTCCGGGAAGCGCAGCTTGGCGACCTTGTCGGCCTTCCGCTCGGCCTCGAGACCGGCGAGCAGCTTGTCCGCGCGGCGGGCCATGTTCTGGGCGGCGACGGTCTTGGTGGCCTTGGCCCGCATCTTGTCGGCCTGGGCGTTGAGCGCCGCGGCCTTCTTCTCGGCGTTCTGGCGCTCGCGCCTGCGGCGCTTCTCGTCGGCCTCGCGCTGCTGCTGGTACAGCTTCCAGCCCATGTTGTAGACGTCGATCACGGAGCGGTTGGCGTCCAGGTAGAACACCTTGTTGACGACCGTCTCGACGAGGTCGACGTCGTGGGAGATGACGATGAAGCCGCCGCGGTAGGTCTTCAGGTAGTCGCGCAGCCAGATGATCGAGTCGGCGTCGAGGTGGTTCGTGGGCTCGTCGAGCAGGAGGGTGTCCGCGTCCGAGAAGAGGATGCGGGCCAGCTCGATACGGCGCCGCTGACCGCCGGAGAGCGTGTGCAGCGGCTGGCCGAGCACCCGGTCGGGCAGGTTCAGCGCGGCGGCGATGGTGGCGGCCTCGGCCTCGGCGGCGTATCCGCCCTTGGTGAGGAACTCCGTCTCCTGCCGCTCGTACTGCTTCATCGCCTTCTCGCGCGTCGCGCCCTTGCCGGTGGCGATGCGCTGTTCGTTGTCGCGCATCTTGCGGATCAGGACGTCGAGGCCGCGGGCCGAGAGGATGCGGTCGCGGGCGAGTACGTCGAGGTCGCCGGTGCGCGGGTCCTGCGGCAGGTAGCCGACCTCTCCGGAGCGGGCGACTGTGCCGGCGGCGGGGATGCCCTCCCCTGCGAGGACCTTGGTAAGTGTGGTCTTTCCGGCGCCGTTGCGGCCGACCAGGCCGATGCGGTCGCCCTTGGCGACGCGGAAGGTGGCGGACTCGATGAGGACGCGGGCACCGGCGCGCAGCTCGATACCGGAGGCGGTGATCACGGACAGACTCCTGAGCAGGGTGGACGGCGGGACGGGCGGCTGTGGAACGTCACGCCGTCTAATGCGTGAGGAGAATGGCCATGCAGCGATTCTAACGGGGCTGTGCAACCGGTTTTTCTGTGCGCGGCGATTATCCGCCGCTGAGCGCTGTGTTGTTGCGCACTGTCGCTTCCGGCACTGTGGTGCCGCCGCCTCTGCCGCCGGGGCCGCTGGGCCGCTCGTTGGCGAGGGGCGCCCGCCGCGGCACGATCCTGCCGAGCTCGTCGACCGCCACGACCTCGGCCGTCCAGGATGCGCCGGGGCTGCGGCAGGGCTGCGCCACGAGGAGCGCACGGCCGTGCCGCACGGATCGCGCGGGTTCGAACGCGCAGCCCCGGCGCGCGGGCAGCACCCAGCGCAGATCCCCGTCCGCGAGGCGGTACGCGGCGATGCGGTAGGGCGTGACGACGGCGAGCATGCGCGAGCCGGGAGCAAGCCGCTGCAGCACACCGGCTCCCTCACGCGCGCGTGCGGTGCGCAGCCAGGCGGCGGCCTCAGGGGCGGCACGGTGCCAGCGGACGGCGCGGCCGTCACGGCGAGCCGTGTCGGTGACCAGTCCATCGCTCCACAGCGTGATGGCGTGCCCGCGCAGGGGGAGCACGGACAGCGGCCTGTGCCCCTCGCGCGTATAGGCCCACCTGGGGCGTCCCGTTGCGGGGTCGTACGCCTCGACGGCCCGGCCCGTCGTGCGCAGCCGCGGCTCCGCGGCGCCCGGGTCCGCCACGCGCGCGTGCACGATGAGGTGGTCTCCGTAGGGCGCGGGGCGCGAGAGATGGGCCGCCGTGATGAGGGGCACCGCAGCCAGACCGAGGACCAGGGACAACACAAGGCGGGAACGACGGCGGGAGCGGCTGCCGGGCGAAGGGGCGTGCGGCGTGAGGTGCTGGGGCGCGGGGGGCTGCTGCGCCGACCGCCGGGGCGGGTGGTGCGGCGGAGCGAGCGTCTGGGCCACCAGCGATTCGGGGACGGGTGACTTCGGGGCGGGCCGCACCCGATGTCGCGCGTAGGCGCTCACGTCGGTCGCGTCGAACGGCAGAGCCGCCACGCAACACCCCCTTCCGCACCGCCATCCGATATCCCCGGGTGTGCCCCGGAATGCCCGCGAATCAGGCGGAGAGCGTAGCCGCGGCTGCTGTGGCCGGGCCGCAGGAGGCGTTCCGACACGGCGCAGGGGAGGTCACCCGTCCCTCGTTCGGCGCCTCCGGGGCGTTGTCAGTGCCCGGTGCAAGACTGTGGAGCGGGTCACATTCCGGCGTCGCTCGGCGCCGAGCACGGGAGAGAAGGAGTGATCGGCATGGCAGGCACTGAAGACGGACGTCCGAGCATCTGTCCGACGCTGTTGTACGCGGACGCGAAGGCAGCCATCAGACTCCTCACCGAGGTCTTCGGCTTCACGGAGGTCGCTGTGTACGAGGGCGAGGACGGCTCGGTGTTCCACGCCGAACTGGCCTATGGGAACGGCGTGGTGATGCTCGGCTCCAAGGGCCGCGGCGGCGTCTTCGACCAGGCGATGAAGGGCGCAGGACCGGCCGGGGTGTACGTCGTCGTGGACGACGTCGACGCGCACCACCGGCGCGCCGTGGAGCACGGGGTGGAGATCCTGATGCCTCCGACGGACCAGGACTACGGCTCGCGCGACTACATGGCCCGGGACGCCGAGGGCAACGTCTGGAGCTTCGGGACGTACGCGCCGCAGACGACGGCCTCCACCTGATTCCCGTCTGCCGTGCTCCGGGCCGGCTATGCGCCTCCCTTGTGCACCTGGAAGGCGGCGCGGCGTACGGCCTTGGCGAGCGCCGGGTCGGGGTGGGCCGCGGCGAGGGCCACCAGCACCTGGACGGTGCGCGGGTGGCCGACGGCGCGGACCTCGTTGAGGAGCGCCGGCACGGTGGGCTGCGTCGCCGACTCCAGGTGGCGTACGAGGAGTTGGGCCTCTCCGTGGTCGGCGACGGCCGCGGCCGTGTCCACCCACAGCCAGGTCGACTCCTCGCGGGTGAGCACCGCATGGACGTCCTCCGGGTCCACACCCTCGTGTTCGGCGAGCCACAGCAGGGCGTAGGGCCGCAGCGACGGTTCCTCCGCCGCCGCTCTGACGTCCGCCTCGGCCGGGCCGCCGACGACCCGCAGGGCCTCGAACGCGAGACCGCGCAGCAGCGCGTCCTCGCCGCGGGCGGCATCGAGGAGTTCGGTGACGGCGCTGCCGACGGGGCGGGCGGCGAGCCAGGCTCGGTACTCGGCACGTGCCGCGTTCGGTCGGAGCCGCGCGCACCCGCGCAGCATGTCCTCGGCGGGCTGCTCGATGTTCCCGGCGGGGCTCTGCGCGGCCACGCAGATCTGCTCGAGCTTGACCCAGACCGCCCAGCTGCCGAGGGGGGTGAGCGTGGCCTGCCCGTCGGAGCAGGTCAGCGCGCCGACGACGGCGAGCGCGTCGAGGGCCCAGTCGAGCAGCGGGCCCAGCGGGGTGTCCGGCGTCGCGGGAGCGGGTGGGGCAGGCACGGAGTGCGGGCCGTAGGGGATCTCACAGCGCTCGGTGCGCAGTTCCGTGACGCGCTGCTCGAGCAGGTCGAGCAACTGCGACACGGGAACCGGTCCGGCCGACAGCTGGAGCAGGGACAGCACCTGCGGCATCGCCTCGACGACCTCGGCGACCGCTGCGGGCGCGAGCTCATCCGGTGCGGGGTGGGCCAGCGACCAGGCGTCGAACAGGGCGACCCAGCCGCGCAGTACGGCGGAGTCGTCCCGGTCCCAGGCGCGCAGCCGCCAGCCGGGGCGTGCGCTGTCCCCGTGCACCTCGACGAGTCCGGCGAGCCGTGCGGTGTCCCAGTCGGCGCGGACCTGCTCGGCCGTCAGGTGCAGGTCGGCAGCGGCCCGTTCGGCGGTCGCGTCGGAGAGGGTGCCACCGCCGTCGGGCGTCGCGCCGCGGCGGCCCGGGCGCAGGGCGGCGTCGGCCCAGCGCGCGACCCGCACGGCACCGGCCAGTCCGCTGCGCGCCATGCGGGCCAGTTCCGCGGGCGGCGGAGTGCCCTCGGGAGGCCTGGGGGCAGGACGCCGGGAGCGCCGCTCGGACACCGCTCTCGGGGCGGCGGCAAGCGTTCGCGGGCGGACGAGTCTGAGCCTGGAGTCGCGCGGGATACGGGACGTCACGGGAGCAGTCTTCCGGTTGACGGTCCGAAAACCCAAACGGAATGCCACGCGGGTAGAGATGGAGGCCCTAAAAGCAAGTCAAGCGCGCCTGATCAGCCGTGAAACGGAAGGCTCGGGGGAAGGGCGCGGAGGTGCTCCGTCGGGTGAGCCGGCCCAGTTACCACTGCGTGGGGCACCGCATGCAGAAGGGTGACCCTTCGTCGTGGTGTTGTGCCCACCCGTTCCGCCCTGCGGAACGATTGCCCACAACCTAGCGGCGCGGCTGCCCACCCAGTCCCCCGACCCACCCACCAGCGGAAGGGACGGCTACATCAGAGGGGTGAGGAAGCGGCGCAGGGTCTCTTCGTAGCCCGCGGCGTCGGCGTTCCACATGGCGTTGTGCGGTGCGTTCGGCACTGCGTGCAAGGTGACCGTGTCGCGGCGGCGGTCGGCCAGCCGGCGGCTCAGTCCCCAGGGGGCGACGGCGTCGTCGGGGCCGTGCAGGACGAGGGTCGGTACCTTGAGCGCCTCCGGGTCGAGGCCCTCCTCGATGGCGCCTCCGTGCAGGCCGGCGCGGCCCTGTGCCGCGCGCACGGCGAGCGGCAGCAGCGGCCCCGGCGTGCGGCGGGCGGCGGCGAGAGCGCGCAGCGTGGCCTCCCAGCTGAGCACGGGCGAGTCCAGCACGAGCCCGGCGATCCGGTCGCGCAGCGACGAGCGTGCGGCGGCATGCAGGGCCATAGCGGCGCCGGTGGACCAGCCGTGCACGACGACGCGTTCCGCGCCGTACCGCAGTGCGTAGCGGATGGCGGCGTCGAGGTCGCGCCACTCGGTGTCGCCGAGGTGGCAGAGCCCGTCCGGGGACCGGGGCGCGCCCGGATCGCCGCGGTACGTGATGTCGAGCACGGGGTAGCGCAGCCGGTGCATGAACTCCATGAGGACCATGGGGTGCTCGCGCGTGGTGCCGAGGCCGTGCACGCTGATGACCCAGCTGTCGCGCGCACCGGGCACGAACCAGGCGGGCAGCGGACCGAGTTCACCGGGGATGTCGACGTCGGTGTACTCGAGGCCGAGGGCCGTCTTCGGGTTGCCGATGTGCACCTGCGGGGTGAGCCAGACGCGCGCGCCGGGCCTCAGCTCTCCGTAGGTGACGCGCTCGAGGCGGCGTACGACGGTGTCGGCGGGGTGCGGCGCGGTGTCCAGCACGCCGCCGACGACGGCATGGCAGCCTTCGCCGGTCAGGCCGTAGACACCCGGGCGCAATGAGGCGAGGTCACGGGTCAGGGTGACCTGTCCCGCGGCGGTGCCGTGGATGGTGAGACGCGGCTCGGTGGGCAGCGGCCGCCCGGCCGGCGCCTTCAGGGCGGCGTCGCTGGCGAGCCTGCCGGCGGCGACCATGGCCGCACCGGCACCGATCACAGTGGTGACGGCCGCTGCCGTCGCTTTGGCGGTGCGCACGGCTCCAGTGTCGGTGCCGGGGCGTCCGGCGGCCAGTGGAACGGAGGGCTGGAGTGACGCGATCTTCCGGCCACACCCCGGTGGCCGGCGTCACGGGGGGGCCTGTCCCCCGGCCACCGCTCAGCTCCGCGGCTGTCCGTATCCGCGCAGTTTCTCTTCCACTTCGCGGAGCTGGCCGCGGGACAGGAGGGTGGGCGTGCGGTCCGGCAGGGCGCTCGCCGTCAGCCAGACTCTGCACATCCACTCGAGCTGCGCCGTCCGGTCGTAGGCCTGGTCGAGGGTGGCGCCATATGTGATGGTGCCGTGGTTCTGGAGTAGACAGCCTGTGCGGTCCGCCAGGGCGCGGAGCATGTTCTCGGCCAACTCGTCCGTGCCGTACAGGGCATAGCGGGCGACCCGCACGGGGCCGCCCAGCGCGGCCGCCATGTAGTGGATCAGGGGCAGCTCCGGCACGAGGGTCGAGACGGCGGTGGCGTGCACCGCGTGGGTGTGGACGACGGCCCGGGCGTCGGTGCTGCGGTAGATCGCGAGGTGCATGGGCAGCTCGCTGGTCGGGGCGAGGTCGCCGAGTACCTGGTTGCCGTCGAGGTCGACAGCGACGGCGTCCTGCGCGGTCAGCCGCTCGTACGGGACTCCGCTCGGAGTGACCAGCACGGTCCCGCCGACGCGCACCGACACGTTGCCCGAGGTGCCGACGACCAGCCCGTCCGCCACGGTGCGCCGGGCCGTCGCGACGAGTTCCTCCCAGGCACGTCCCAGCGCATCCCGGGGCAGCGCGTCCTCCGGCTCGCCCGTGCCCGGCTCCTGCCGCTGCTCCAGGGCCTGCTCACGCTTCGGCCCCTGGCTACCCGCGCCTGCAGCGCCGCGACTACCCATGTCACCCATCGCCATCCACCCATCCGAATCCGCCCCGCCGGCCGCACGCACTGCAGGCCGCCACGCCACCACCCTGCCAGCCGCCCTGCCGGCTCCCCCACCGGCCACCCCGCCCGAGTACGCGCTGTTCCGGCACGGCCGCCGACCGCCGTCTGCGACGCCGGCCTTCCGCCGCCCCCCGCTTCTGCACACAGCGCATGTGCAGCACACGCCCACCGCCCACACCCACGGCCCAGGGCCACACGCACGCCCACGGCCCAACCCACGCCACACCGCCCATGCGGAACCGGATTGGCCGGAGATCGACGGTCTACAAAGCGGCCTCCGATACCCTCTGGTGGATTTGTCATGCACGTCGCCATCCGGGGGGGAATATGGCTCGTGATCACAAACCGTCCCGTCGTCATGCCCGCATCGTCGCGTTCTCCGCGGCGACGCTCGCGATAGGGGCCACCGCACTCGCCGAGATTCCGGTTTCCGCAGCGGGCAAGCCGAAGGGGCACGACGTCTCCTCGCACCAGAAGAACGTTGACTGGCAGAAGGCGAGGAGCAAGGGGGCGCGGTTCGTCTACGTCAAGGCGACCGAGTCCCACACCTACCGCAACCCGTACTACAGCCAGCAGTACAACGGGGCCCGCAACGCGGGCCTGATCCGCGGCGCCTACCACTTCGCGCTGCCCAACAAGTCGTCCGGCAGGACACAGGCGCAGTACTTCGTGCGCAACGGCGGATCATGGAGGGCGGACGGCTGGACTCTGCCGCCCGCCCTCGACATCGAGTTCAACCCGTACAGCTCGAAGAAGTGCTACGGCATGAGCAAGACGAAGCTGGTCGGCTGGATCAGGTCCTTCAGCAACGAGGTGAAGCGGCTGACCGGCCGCCGGCCCGTGATCTACACGAACACGTACTGGTGGAAGAAGTGCACCGGCAACAGCGCCGCCTTCGCCTCGAATCACGCCCTGTGGGTGGCCAACTACAGCGAGTCCGCAGGATCCCTGCCCGCGGGCTGGCAATATTGGACCTTCTGGCAGTACGACAACAGCGGCAGCCTGCCGGGTGACCAGAATCTCTTCAACGGCTCCATGACGGCGTTGAGGAAGTTCGCCCGGGGCTAGCCCGGGGTCAGGCCGAGCACGGCGGAACGGGCGCTTCCGCTGCAATTCCGGGCCTCCGCCGACCGCCATGATCGACCGTGCCGCCACTTCGCACACAACCGGAGTGGCGGCACATCGGTTCGAGCCACCCTGCGGCCCTCCTCAGTTCATCTTCCGTTCACTCAGGTTGCCTACGGTCCACGTGCCACTGACGTCAAACAGAAGCCTGGGTAAATGGAACACATCACGCTTCTCCTCGGGATCGTGATCGTCACCGCTCTCGTGTTCGATTTCACGAACGGTTTCCACGACACAGCCAATGCGATGGCGACAACCATCTCGACAGGCGCTCTGCGACCAAAGACGGCGGTGGCGATGTCCGCCGTGCTGAACCTCGTCGGAGCCTTCCTCTCCGTGGAGGTCGCCAAGACGATCTCCGGCGGCATCATCAACGAGGAGGGCATCAGAACCGAGGTGATCTTCGCGGCCCTCGTCGGCGCCATCCTCTGGAACCTGCTGACCTGGCTGCTGGGTCTTCCCTCCAGCTCCTCGCACGCCCTCTTCGGCGGCCTGATCGGCGCCGCCGTGATGTCCGCGGGCTGGTCGTCGGTCAACGGCGGCACCGTCGTCACCAAGGTGCTGATCCCGGCGATCGCCGCGCCGCTCGTCGCCGGCCTCGCCGCGACGCTGGCCACCCGCCTGACGTACCGGATAGGCAGCCGCGCCGACGACAAGGCGACGGCCCCCGGCTACCGCGCCGGACAGATCGCCTCCGCGGGCCTCGTCTCCCTCGCCCACGGCACCAACGACGCGCAGAAGACCATGGGCGTCATCACCCTGGCGCTGGTCACGGGCGGCGTCCTCGCTCCCGGCTCGAACCCGCCGATGTGGGTCATCGTCTCGGCCGGTGTCGCCATCGCGCTCGGCACCTACCTGGGCGGCTGGCGGATCATCCGCACCATGGGCAAGGGCCTGACCGACCTTGCGCCGCCGCAGGGCTTCGCCGCGCAGACCAGCGCCGCGACGGTCATCCTGGCCTCCTCCCACCTGGGCTTCTCCCTCTCCACCACCCAGTCCTGCTCGGGTGCCGTGATGGGTGCGGGCCTCGGCCGCAAGGGCGGCGCGGTCCGCTGGTCGACCGCGACCCGGATGTTCGTCGCCTGGGGTCTGACGCTGCCGGCCGCCGGACTCATCGGCGCGGCCGCCGAATTCCTCACGAAGCAGGGCACGTGGGGCGTCGTCCTCACCGGTGCGCTGCTGGTCGTCGGGTCCGCCGTGATCTGGGGGCTGTCCCGCCGCCAGCCGGTCACCCACGACAACGTCAACGACGTCGACGACAGTGACGACCGCGACGACAACGGCGGCGCCGGCGCGGACACCGCGGGCACCCTCACCGCCGCGATTGAGGACGACCTGAAGGCCACCATCCCGGCACAGCCCGGCGCCTCGCCGGAGCCCGCCAAGACCGCATCGGTGTAAGGAAAGAGCAGCATGAAGATCGACTGGGCAGCTCTCGGCTCCGTCTTCGGAGTCAGCCTCGTGGTCACCGTGGCCCTCGTGGGCCTGTTCACCCTGGGTATCGTCGGCCTCTCCAAGCGGGAGAGGGCGACGGAGCAGGGCGGCTCCGCCACCCTCGCGGTCAGCGGCGCGTACGCGTGCTTCGCGCTCTGCGCGGCGGCCGTCGGCTACGGGATCTATCTGATCGTCGCCTGACGGCAGCAGCCTCCGGCTTGGTGTGGGGTGCGGGACGTATGGACGTCCCGCACCCCACACGCGTATGCGAGGTGTGTGGGCCTTCGCACACTCTCCCGTCGCAGGTCAAGAGCGAGTTGACGGGCCTTCGCGGGGCGTGGTGGACTGCCGGAGCCATATACGGCGGCAGGAGAGGAAGCCGGTGCGAATCCGGCGCGGTCCCGCCACTGTCACCGGGGAGCGCTCCCCCACACGGAAGTCACGGCCCGTACGGACGGGTTGGAAGGCCGGGGGAAGCGTAGATCCGGGAGCCAGGAGACTCTCACCGCCGGTCACGTCGAACCAGGGCGCGGACCCTGAGTGAGGACATATCGCCATGTGCGGCTGCCCGTTGCCCGATGAGTTGAGCAGTACGAGGAATCCTTCAGGCGTTGCGGCGGGCTGATCCCATGCGTCGGGCTTGTCCCCTGCATCGGGCTGATCCCGTTCCTGCGGAACGTGCCGGATACGGACGTGTCTTCGCGTACGGTGCCGCCGCCGGCCTCCTGGGCGACCTGCTCCTCGGCGATCCGCGCCGGGGCCATCCGGTCGCCGCGTTCGGCCGTGCCGCGGCCGCCGTGGAGCGTGCGCTGTGGCGCGACCACCGCGGATGGGGCGCGCTGCACACGGTGGTGTGCGCCGGCGGCGCGACCGCTCTCGCCGCGCTGGCCGCCCGTTCCGTACGCACATCCCGTACCGCCTCCGTCGCGCTGACCGCCGCCGCGACCTGGGCCGTGGTCGGCGGCACCTCGCTGGGCCGCGAGGCGCGGGCCATCGGTGGGGCGCTGGCCGCCGGGGACATCGAGGCCGCGCGGGAGCGGCTGCCCCATCTATGCGGGCGCGATCCGCAGGCGCTGGACGCCGACGGCATCGCACGGGCCGTGGTCGAGTCCGTCGCCGAGAACACGTCGGACGCCGTCGTGGGCGCGCTCGTCTGGGGTGCCGTCGGCGGGGTGCCGGGTCTCGTGGGCTTCCGGGCCGTCAACACGCTGGATGCGATGGTGGGGCACAAGTCGCCGAAGTACCGGCGGTACGGGTGGGCTTCCGCCCGGCTCGACGATGTCGCGGGGTGGCCGGGGGCGCGGCTCACCGCGGTGCTCGCCGCCGTTGCGGGTGGTGACCCGCGGGGGGCCGTGGGGGCTTGGCGTGCCGACGCCGCCAAGCATCCGAGTCCCAACGCCGGGGTCGTCGAGGCCTCGTTTGCGGGGGCGCTGGGGGTTCGGCTCGGGGGGACCCTTTCGTATGGGGGGAGGGTTGAGCATCGGCCGGTGCTCAACGGGTCTGGGCGAGCCGTTGAGGTGGCCGATATCGAGCGGGCTGTGCGGCTTTCTCGGCGGGTTAGTTGGCTTGCCCTTGGGGTGGGTGCCCTCTGTGCCGTTTTGCGGGACTCAGCCTCAGGGCGCCGTACGTCGTGGGCTGTGCCCACCCGTTCCGCCCCAGCGGAACGACTGCCCACAGCGGGGCCGCAACAAGGAGGCAGCTCATGAGTGGCGGGTTGTTGGTGGCTGGGACCACCTCTGATGCCGGGAAGAGTGTCGTCACCGCCGGGATCTGCCGGTGGCTCGTGCGGCAGGGGGTCAAGGTCGCGCCGTTCAAGGGGCAGAACATGTCCCTGAACTCGTTCGTGACGCGTGAGGGCGCCGAGATCGGGCGGGCGCAGGCCATGCAGGCGCAGGCCGCGCGCGTCGAGCCGACGGCGCTCATGAACCCCGTACTGCTCAAGCCGGGCAGTGACCGCAGCAGCCAGGTCGTGCTCATGGGCAAGCCCGTGGGTGAGTTGAGCGCCCGGGGCTACCACGGTGGCCGTCAGGAGTCCCTGCTCGGCACCGTCCTGGAGTGCCTGGAGGAGTTGCGGGGCACGTATGACGCGGTGATCTGTGAGGGGGCGGGCAGCCCCGCCGAGATCAATCTGCGGCGTACGGACATCGTCAACATGGGCATCGCGCGGGCCGCGCGGCTGCCGGTCGTCGTCGTGGGCGACATCGACCGTGGCGGCGTCTTCGCGTCGTTCTTCGGTACGGTCGCGCTGCTCAGCCCCGAGGACCAGGCGCTGATCGCGGGGTTCCTGGTCAACAAGTTCCGCGGGGACGTGTCCCTCCTCGAACCCGGGCTCGACATGCTGCAACGGATCACCGGCCGCCGTACGTTCGGTGTGCTGCCGTACCGGCACGGGCTCGGGATCGACGAGGAGGACGGGCTGCGGGTCTCGCTGCGCGGGTCGGTCCGGGAGTCCGTGGTGGCGCCTCCAGTTGGCGAGGATGTGCTGCGCGTGGCCGTGTGCGCGATCCCGCTGATGTCCAACTTCACGGACGTGGACGCGCTGGCCGCCGAACCGGGCGTCGTCGTGCGGTTCGTGGACCGCGCCGAGGAGCTCGTCGACGCGGATCTGGTCGTCGTACCGGGGACCCGCGGGACGGTCAAAGCCCTGGAGTGGCTGCGCGAGCGCGGGCTCGCGGACGCGATCGCGCGCCGTGCCGCCGAGGGGCGTCCGGTCCTCGGCATCTGCGGTGGGTTCCAGGTTCTCGGCGAGCACATCGAGGACGAGGTGGAGTCCCGCGCGGGTCACGTCGAAGGGCTGGGACTGCTGCCCGTGCGCGTGCGGTTCGCGAAGGAGAAGACCCTCACGCGGCCGTCCGGCACGGCACTCGGCGAACCCGTCGAGGGGTACGAGATCCATCACGGCGTCGCCGAAGTGACCGGCGGAGAGGCCTTCCTGGACGGCTGCCGGGTCGGCGAGGTGTGGGGCACGCACTGGCACGGTTCGCTGGAGTCGGACGGTTTCCGCCGCGCCTTCCTGCGGGAGGTGGCGCGGGCGGCCGGCCGCCGCTTCGTCCCCGCGCCCGGCACCAGCTTCTCGGCGCTGCGCGAGGAGCAGCTCGACCTGCTCGGCGATCTGATCGAAGAGCACGCGGACACCAGTGCGTTGCTCCGCCTGATCGAGACCGGTGCACCCTCCGGTCTCCCCTTCCTTGCTCCGGGGGCACCCTCATGACCGTCCTGCTTCTGTCCACCGCCGACACGGATCTGCTGGCGGCCCGCGCCTCCGGCGCCCCGTACCGGATCGGCAACCCCGCGCGCGTCGACGCCGCGACCGGCCTGCCCGCGCTCATCGACGGCTGCGACATCGCCGTCGTACGCCTCCTCGGCGGCAAGCGCGCCTGGGAGGACGGGCTCGCCGTACTGAAGGCATCCGGGATTCCGACCGTGCTGCTCGGCGGCGAGGCGGTGCCGGACGCCGAGTTGATGGCCGAGTCCACCGTTCACGCGGGTGCCGTGGCCGAGGCTCTGCGCTATCTCGTCGAGGGTGGCACGGCCAATCTGGCGGAGCTGGCGCGCTTCCTCAGCCAGGACGTGCTGCTCGCCGGGCACGGTCGTGCCGGAGGCGCGCAGAACAGGCACAGTGCCGAGCCGCAGAAGATGCCCGAGTACGGCGTGCACGGCGCCCGCACCCGTCACGAGGGGCGCCCGACGGTCGGCGTGCTCTTCTACCGCGCCCATGAGCTGTCCGGGAACACCGCGTTCGTGGACACCCTGTGCGACGCGATCGAGGCGCGGGGCGCCAACGCGCTGCCTGTGTACTGCGGTTCGCTGCGCGGCGCAGACTCGGGCCTGTACGAGATCCTGGGGCAGGCCGACGCACTCGTCGCCACGGTGCTGGCGGCGGGCGGCACGCACGCGTCGGAGGCCTCCGCGGGCGGCGACGAGGAGGCATGGGACATCGGCGCGCTCGCCGACCTGAACATCCCCGTCCTGCAGGGCCTCTGCCTGACCTCCTCGCGCGCCGCCTGGGAGGAGTCGGACGCCGCCCTCTCCCCCATGGACGCGGCGATGCAGGTCGCGATCCCCGAGTTCGACGGCCGGCTGATCACCGTCCCGTTCTCCTTCAAGGAGCAGGGCCCTGATGACGTCCCGGTGTACGTCGCCGACCCCGAGCGGGCCGCGCGGGTCGCCGGAATCGCCGTACGCCACGCCCAGCTCAGGCACAAGCCGAACGCCGAGAAGAAGCTCGCGCTTGTCTTCACCGCGTACCCGACCAAGCACTCCCGGGTCGGCAACGCGGTCGGGCTCGACACCCCGGCCTCGGCTGTCCGCGTCCTCGACGCGCTGCGCGACGCGGGCTACGCGGTCGAGGGCCATCCCGACAACGGCGACGAGCTGATCCACCGGCTCATCGAGGCGGGCGGCCACGACGTGGAGTGGCTGACGGAAGAGCAGCTGGCGGCCGCCCCCGCGCGCGTGCCGCTCGCCGACTACCAGGCGTGGTTCGACAAGCTCGACCCGGAGCTGCGGGACGCCATGCTGGAGGCGTGGGGCGAGCCGCCGGGCAGCCTGTACGTGGACGGCGACGACATCGTGCTGGCGTCCCTGCAGTTCGGGAACGTCGTGGTGATGATCCAGCCGCCGCGCGGCTTCGGCGAGAACCCGATCGCGATCTACCACGACCCGGACATGCCGCCGTCGCACCACTACATGGCGGCGTACCGCTGGCTCGAGGCCCCGACATCAGAGGGCGGGTTCGGCGCGGACGCCGTCGTGCACATGGGCAAGCACGGCACGATGGAGTGGCTGCCGGGCAAGGGGCTGGGGCTCTCCAGGGCCTGCGCGCCGGACGCCGTCCTCGGCGACCTCCCGCTGATCTACCCCTTCATCGTCAACGACCCGGGCGAGGGCACCCAGGCCAAGCGCCGCGGGCACGCCACGGTCGTCGACCACCTCGTACCGCCCATGGCCCGCGCCGACACCTACGGCGACCTGGCCAAACTGGAGCAGCTGCTCGACGAGTACGCGTTGGTCAGCGATCTGGACCCGGCGAAGGCCCCGGCCGTGCGCGCGCAGATCTGGACGCTCGTGAAGGCCGCCGAGCTCCACCACGACCTGCATGTGGACGATCAGCCGGACGACGATGAGTTCGACGAGTTCGTGATGCACATCGACGGCTATCTGTGCGAGATCAAGGACGTGCAGATCAGGGACGGCCTGCACATCCTGGGCGGCGGCCCGGTGGGCGAGCCGCGGGTCAACCTCGTCCTGGCGGTGCTGCGGGCCTCGCAGGTGTGGGGCGGGCAGGCGAACGCGCTGCCCGGTCTGCGTGCCGCGCTGGCGGAGCACTTCGGGCTGGTCGAGAAGGAGCTGCTGGCCGAGCCGGGCGCGCCGGTGAAGGTGCCGGACGGGCTGACCTCACTCGTAGAGGGGCCGTCGCGTACCGCCGCCGACGCGATCGACCTGCTGGAGCAGCTGTGCCGGCGGGTCGCGGAGGGCATGGAGGAGCGCGGCTGGGAGGCGACGGAGGCCCCGGGTCTCGTACGGGAGGTCCTGGGCGGAGTCGAACTCCCGGACGCCGTCGCGGTCCTGGAGTTCGCATGCCGCGAGGTCGTGCCGCGGCTGGCCCGGACGACGGACGAGATCGACCACATCCTGCGGGCGCTGGACGGCGGTTACGTCCCGGCGGGCCCGTCCGGGTCGCCGACCCGCGGTCTGGTGAACGTCCTGCCGACCGGCCGGAACTTCTACTCGGTCGACCCCAAGGCGATTCCCTCGCGGCTGAGTTGGGAGGTCGGGCAGTCGCTCGCGGACTCGCTCGTGGGGCGGTATCTGACAGACACGGGTGAGTACCCGAAGTCCGTAGGCCTGACGGTCTGGGGTACGTCCGCGATGCGTACGCAGGGCGACGACATCGCGGAGATCCTGGCGCTCCTTGGCTGCCGCCCGGTGTGGGACGACGCGTCGCGGCGCGTCACCGGCTTCGAGATCATCCCGCCGAGCGAGCTGGGCCGCCCGCGCATCGATGTGACGGTCCGCATCTCGGGCTTCTTCCGCGACGCGTTCCCGCACGTCGTCGGCCTGATCGACGACGCGGTACGGGCGGTCGCCGAGCTGGACGAGCCCGCCGACCGGAACTACGTCCGGGCGCACGCGGACGAGGACACCGCCGTCCACGGCGACCGGCGGCGCGCGACGGCCCGCATCTTCGGCTCGAAGCCGGGCGCGTACGGGGCGGGTCTGCTGCCGCTGATCGACGCCCGCAACTGGCGCTCGGACGCCGACCTCGCCGAGGTGTACGCGGTGTGGGGCGGTTACGCGTACGGCCGCGGCCTGGACGGACGGGCGGCGCGCGGGGACATGGAGACGGCGTTCCGGCGGATCGCGGTGGCGGCGAAAAATGTCGACACGAGGGAACACGACCTGGTCGACGCGGACGACTACTTCCAGTACCACGGCGGCATGGTCGCCATGGTGCGGCATCTGACGGGGGCCAACCCCGAGGCGTACGTGGGCGACAGCGCCGTACCGGACCAGGTGAAGACGCGCACGCTGGGCGAGGAGACACACCGGGTCTTCCGGGCGCGGGTCGTCAACCCGCGCTGGATGGCGGCGATGCGCCGGCACGGCTACAAGGGCGCCTTCGAGATGGCGGCGACCGTGGACTACCTCTTCGGGTACGACGCGACGGCGGGCGTCGTCGACGACTGGATGTACGAGAAGCTCAGCGCGGAGTACGTCTTCGACCCGGAGAACCGGGACTTCATGAAGAAGTCCAACCCGTGGGCCCTGCGCGGCATCACGGAACGGCTCCTCGAGGCGGCCGAGCGGGGGCTGTGGGCCGAGCCGGACGCACACACGCTGGAGCGGCTGCGGGCCACGTATCTGGAGCTCGAGGGCGATCTGGAGGGCGACGAGTGAGTACCCCCTATCCGTTCACCGCGATCGTCGGGCAGGACGACCTGCGGCTGGCGCTGCTGCTGAACGCGGTCTCGCCGGCCGTCGGCGGCGTGCTCGTGCGCGGCGAGAAGGGCACGGCCAAGTCGACGGCCGTGCGGGCGCTGTCGGCCCTGATGCCCGGCGTCGAGGTCGTCGCCGGGTGCCGGTTCTCGTGCGACCCCGCCGCGCCGGACCCGCAGTGCCCGGACGGGCCGCACGAGCCGGGCAGCGAGGTCGCGCGGCCCGCGCGGATGGTGGAGCTGCCCGTCGGCGCCTCAGAGGACCGGCTCGTGGGGGCGCTCGACATCGAGCGGGCGCTCGCGGAGGGCGTGAAGGCGTTCGAGCCCGGGCTGCTCGCCGACGCCCACCGGGGCATCCTCTACGTCGACGAGGTCAACCTGCTGCATGACCACTTGGTAGACCTGCTGCTCGACGCCGCCGCCATGGGCGCCTCGTACGTCGAACGCGAGGGCGTGTCCGTGCGGCATGCCGCCCGCTTCCTGCTCGTCGGCACGATGAACCCCGAGGAGGGCGAGCTGCGGCCCCAGTTGCTGGACCGGTTCGGGCTGACCGTGGAGGTCGCGGCCTCGCGGGAGCCGGACCAGCGGGTCGAAGTGGTCAGGCGGCGGCTCGCGTACGACGACGATCCCGAGGCCTTCGCGGCGCGCTGGGCCGACGAGGAGAACGTGGTGCGGGCGCGCATCGTGGCGGCCCGGAAGCTGCTGCCGTCGGTGCGGCTCGGCGACGGCGCGCTGCGGCAGATCGCGGCGACCTGCGCCGCCTTCGAGGTCGACGGCATGCGCGCCGACATCGTGATGGCCCGGACGGCGACGGCACTGGCCGCGTGGGCGGGGCGTACCGACGTACTCGCCGAGGATGTGCGCCAGGCCGCCCTGCTCGCGCTGCCGCACCGGCGCCGCCGCAACCCCTTCGACGCCCCCGGTCTCGACGAGGACAAACTCGACGAGACGCTGCAGGAGTTCGGCGGCTCGGACGAGGACGACCCGGATCCGGATGGGCCGGGCAGTGGCGGTGGGCAGCCGCCTCAGGACAGCGGGCCGGACGCGCAGCCTCCGGCCCGTGCGGAGGACGCTCCGGGGCCCGAGGCGCACGACTCCGGGCAGTCGCCTGCTGGGGATGCCCCGGCCGCCGGCCGGACCGGTGAGGCCTCTGACGAGGCCGAGGGCCGTGGCGGCCCCGGCCGCGAGCAGACCGCCGTACGCGCCGCCGAGCCGTTCCGCACGAAGACGCTGACCGTGCCCGGCCTCGGCGAGGGCGCCGCGGGGCGGCGGTCGCGGGCGCGTACCGAGCACGGCCGTACGACGGGGGCGCGGCAGCCCCGCGGGGCCCTGACCAAGCTGCATCTGGCGGCCACGGTGCAGGCCGCGGCCCCCCATCAGCGGGCGCGCGGGCGCAGTGGTCCGGGCCTTGTGGTCCGGCGGGACGATCTGCGGCAGGCGACGCGGGAGGGCCGCGAGGGGAACCTCGTGCTGTTCGTCGTGGACGCGTCCGGGTCGATGGCGGCCCGGCAGCGGATGAGCGCCGTGAAGGGCGCGGTGCTGTCACTGCTCCTCGACGCGTACCAGCGGCGGGACAAGGTGGGGCTGATCACCTTCCGCAGGACGGAGGCCGACGTCGCCCTGCCGCCTACCTCCTCGGTGGACGCGGCAGCGGCCCGGCTCGAGTCGCTGCCGACGGGTGGCCGTACGCCGCTTGCGGCCGGGCTGCTGAAGGCGCATGACGTGCTGCGTGTGGAGCGGCTGCGGGATGCGGCGCGGCGGCCGCTGCTGGTCGTGGTGACGGACGGGCGGGCCACGGGCGGCCCCCAGCCGGTGGAGCTGGCCCGGCGCGCGGCTCGGCTGCATGCGGCCGAGGGCACGGCGTCCGTCGTCGTCGACTGCGAGTCGGGGCCGGTACGGCTCGGGCTCGCGGCGCAGCTCGCGGGCGATCTCGGCGGGACGGCCGTCGCGCTGGACGAGCTGAGGGCCGACGCCATCGCCGGTCTGGTCAAGGACGTTCGGGGCGCCGGCCGTGGCGCCGGAAGGAGGGCCGCGTAATGCCGCAGGGGCAGCCTGCCGTCGTGCCGGACGACGGACTCACCACCCGCCAGCGCCGCAACCGGCCGCTGGTCGTCGTGCACACCGGCATCGGCAAGGGCAAGTCGACGGCCGCCTTCGGGCTTGCGCTGCGCGCCTGGAACCAGGGGTGGCCGATCGGGGTGTTCCAGTTCGTCAAGTCGGCGAAGTGGAAGGTCGGCGAGGAGAACGCGCTCAAGGTGCTCGGTGCCTCGGGGCAGGGCGGGTCGGTGGCCTGGCACAAGATGGGCGAGGGCTGGTCGTGGATCCAGCGCGCCCCGGCCGACGGGGAGCCCACGAATGAGGAGAAGGCGCGCGAGGGCTGGGAGCAGGTCAAGCGGGATCTGGCCGCGGAGACGTACCGGCTGTACGTGCTGGACGAGTTCGCGTACCCGATGCACTGGGGCTGGATCGACACCGACGAGGTGATCTCCGTGCTGCGCGACCGGCCCGGCACCCAGCATGTGGTCATCACCGGTCGCAACGCGCCCGAGAAGCTGGTGGACTTCGCGGACCTCGTGACCGACATGTCCAAGGTCAAGCATCCGATGGACGTCGGCCAGAAGGGCCAGAGGGGCATCGAGTGGTGAGCGGCGTGGTGAGCGGCTCGAGCTGCCGGGTGCCTCGGCTGGTCGTCGCCGCTCCCTCGTCGGGCAGCGGCAAGACCACGGTGGCTACGGGGCTGATGGCGGCGTTCGCGGAGCGCGGTCTCGCCGTGTCGCCGCACAAGGTCGGGCCCGACTACATCGATCCCGGCTATCACGCGCTGGCGACGGGGCGGCCCGGGCGGAACCTCGATGCGTACATGTGCGGGCCGGAGTTGATCGCGCCCCTGTTCGCGCACGGGGCCCGTGGGTGTGATCTCGCCGTCGTCGAGGGGGTGATGGGGCTGTACGACGGGGCGTCGGGGTATGGGGAGCTGGCCTCGACCGCCCAGGTGGCCAAGTTGTTGCGGGCGCCTGTGGTGCTTGTCGTCGACGCGTCGTCGCAGTCGCGGTCGGTTGCCGCGCTGGTGCATGGGTTCGCCTCGTGGGATCCGGAGGTACGGATCGGAGGCGTGATCCTCAACAAGGTGGGGTCGGAGCGGCACGAATCGCTGCTGCGAGAGGCGTTGGACGAGTCCGGAGTGCCCGTTCTCGGCGCGTTGCGCCGGGTCCGGCAGGTTCGTACGCCGTCTCGGCATCTGGGGCTCGTACCTGTTGCCGAGCGGCGGGGTGAGGCCGTGGAGTCTGTGCGGGCCCTTGCCGAACAGGTTCGGCAAGGGTGTGACCTTGAGGGGTTGTTGGGGTTGGCGCGTAGTGCGCCTACGTTGGCTGGTGCGGGGTGGGATCCGGCTGAGGCAGTTGCCTGCGGCGCGCCTGTCCCCAAGCCCGCCCCTTCCCGAGACCGGGGCTCTGCCCCGGGCCCCGATCCCCGGGCTGGGGATGGTTCTTCGACTGCAGGTCGTGGGCCGGTTGTGCCCACCCGTTCCGCCCTGCGGAACGCCTGCCCACAACCGGCGGGGCCACAACCGGCGGTGCGCGTTGCCGTTGCCGGTGGGGCCGCCTTCAGCTTCTCCTACGTCGAGCACTCCGAGTTGCTTGCCGCCGCGGGAGCCGAAGTGGTCGACTTCGATCCGCTTCGGGACGAGCAGCTGCCCGAGGGGACGGACGGGCTGGTCATCGGGGGCGGGTTTCCCGAGGTCTATGCGCCGGAGTTGTCCGCCAACGAGGCGTTGCGTAAGGCCGTCGCCGAGTTGGCCGACTCGGGGGCGCCCATCGCCGCCGAGTGTGCCGGGCTGCTGTATCTCGCGCGCTCCCTGGACGGGAAGCCGATGTGCGGTGTGCTGGACGCCGATGCGCGGATGTCGGAGCGGCTGACGCTCGGCTACCGGGAGGCGGTGGCGGTGTCCGACAGCGTGCTGGCGGCCGCCGGTACGCGGGTGCGGGGCCACGAGTTCCACCGCACGGTCGTCGAACCGGGCGCGGGTGCGGCTCCCGCCTGGGGCCTGCGCGCCCCTGAACGCCGCGTCGAAGGCTTCGTCCAGCAGGGCGTGCACGCCAGTTATCTGCATACGCACTGGGCCGCCGAGCCCGGTGTTGCCCGTCGGTTCGTCGAGAGGTGCGCAAGGTCATGAGCAGCAGGCTGATCGGAGTGGGCGTCGGGCCCGGCGACCCCGAGCTGGTGACCGTCAAGGGCGTCAACGCCCTGCGTGCCGCCGACGCCGTCGTCGTACCGGTGATGGCCGCGCCCGATGGGCAGGACGGCGGCGAGCCGGGGCGCGCCGAGGCGACCGTGCTGCACTACGTCCCCGAGGAGAAGGTTGTCCGCGTCGTCTTCGCGCTCAACGAGCGCACCGACCGGGCCCGACGCGAGGCCGCCTGGGACGCGGCGGGCGAGCGGGTGGCCGGGCTGCTGCGGCGGCACGGCACGGTCGCGTTCGCCACGATCGGCGACCCGAACGTGTACTCCACCTTCACGTATCTCGCGCAGACCATCAGCGAGTCGGTGCCGGGGACGGTGGTCGAGACGGTGCCCGGGATCACCGCGATGCAGGATCTGGCGGCACGGTCGGGTGCGGTGCTGACGGAGGGCACGGAGCCGCTGACGCTGGTGCCCGTCACGGCGGGTTCGGCCGTTCTGAAGGACGCCCTGTCGGGGCCCGGCACCGTGGTGGCGTACAAGTTCGGGCGGCTCGCCGGCGAGGTGGCGGCCGCGCTGAGAGAGACCGGGCGGATCGACGACGCGGTGTGGGGCTCCTCGCTGGGCCTGCCCGAGGAGTCGATAAGCAAGGCCGCCGAACTGGACGGCGCCGCGGTGCTGCCGTACCTGTCGACGCTCATCGCCCCCGCGCGGCGCGACGGCGGCCGCGGCGGGAAGCTGTGACGCCGCACTCTTCTCTTCTCCGCATGAATGACACGAGATGAATGACACGAGTCCGTCCACGACCGATCCGAGAGGACGACATCCCATGGCCGATGCGGCCGATGCCAACGCCGGCAAGGTGACCTTCGTCGGTGCCGGACCCGGCGCCGCCGATCTGCTCACCTTCCGCGCCGCCCGCGCCATCGCGGAGGCCGACATCGTCATCTGGGCGGCCAGCCTGGTGCAGGCGGAGGTCCTCGAGCACGCGCGCGAGGGCGCCGAGATCCTCGACTCGGCGACGATGTCCCTCGAGGACGTCGTCGCCGTCTACCAGCGGGCCGCCGCCGAGGGCCTGAAGGTGGCGCGGATCCACTCCGGCGACCCGGCGCTGTGGGGCGGCACGCAGGAGCAGCTGGACCGGTGCGCGGAGATCGGCATCGAGACGGAGATCGTGCCGGGCGTCTCGTCCTTCTCCGCGGTCGCCGCCATCGCGCAGCGCGAGCTGACGATCCCCGAGGTCGCCCAGTCCGTGATCCTCACGCGGCTCGGCGGCGGCAAGACGCCGATGCCGCCGGGCGAGGAGGTACGGGAGTTCGCGCGGCACGGCACGACGATGGCGCTGTTCCTGTCGGCGGCGCGCAGCGGCCAGCTGGTGCGGGAGTTGCTGGAGGGCGGCTATCCGACGACCACGCCGGTCGTCGTCGCGTACCAGGCGACCTGGCCGGAGGAGCTCGTCCTCACGTGCACGATCGGCACGCTGGAGGAGACGGTCAAGGAGCACAAGCTGTGGAAGCACACGCTGTTCCTGGTCGGCCCGGCCCTTGACGCGCACGGCACCCGCTCGCACCTCTACCACCCCGGCCACTTCCACGGCTTCCGCAAGGCCGACCCCGAGGCCCGCAGGGCTCTTCGGGCCGAAGGCCTTCGTACGCAGGGCGCGAAGCCATGAGTGTGATCACGGTCTTCGGTACGGGCACGGGGGCGCCCCTGCCGCCGGACGCCGGGGCCGCACTCGCCGACGCCGGTCTGGTGGCCGGCGCGCGACGTCATCTCGACGCGGCCGCGGACTCGCTGCCGGACCAGGCGCAGCGCATCGTGCTTGGCCCGCTGGCGCCTGCCCTGGAGGCGATCGAACAGTACGTGAAGGAGTTCCACGATGCGCCGGGAGCCACGGGCCGCGTCGTCGTGCTGGCCTCGGGCGATCCGGGGTTCTTCGGGATCGTGCGGGCGCTGGCGGAGCGGTTCGGGCCCGCGGCGCTCGACGTGCGGCCGGGCGTTTCGTCGGTCGCGGCCGCGTTCGCGCGGTACGGGCTGCCGTGGGACGACGCGGTGGTCGTGAGCGCGCACGGCCGTGACCTGCGTACGGCGGTGAACGTCTGCCGGGCGCATCCGAAGGTGGCGGTACTGACCGGTCCGGGCGCGGGACCTGCCGAACTGGGCGGCGCGCTCGCCCGCTGCTCGCGGGGGCGGACCCTCGTCGTCGCGAGTGCGCTCGGCGACCCGGCGCACGAACGCATCGAGCGGGTCAGGCCCGCCGAGGCCGCCGCGCGCGACTGGGGTCCGGCGGTGAACGTCGTCCTGTGCCTGGACGAGTCCCGTGCCCTCGCGCCCATGCGCAGCGTCGCCGGGCCCTGGCCCGGGCCCGCCCGATGGGCCCTGGACGAGACCGAGTTCGAACACCGCGACTCGATGATCAGCAAGTTCGAGGTACGGGCGCTGGCCCTGGCCAGGCTGGGGCCGCGCGTCGGCGACCTGGTGTGGGACGTGGGGGCGGGCTCGGGCTCGGTCGCCGTGGAGTGCGCGCGGTTCGGCGCGGCCGTCATCGCCGTGGAGAAGACGGCCGACGGCATCGCGCGGATCGAGGCCAACGCCGCGGCGCACGGCGTCGATGTGCAGGCCGTGCACGGCGCCGCGCCCACCGTACTGTCCGATCTCCCGGACCCGGACACCGTGTTCGTCGGCGGCGGCGGGCGCGAGCTGCCCGCGATCGTCACCGCGTGCGCGCGGCGGGCACGGCGGGCGGTGGTCGTGGCGATGGCCGCGCTGGACCGCGTGCCCGCGGCACGGGCCGCCCTGGCCGGGGCCGGGTTCGTCTGCGACGGGGTGCTGCTGTCGTCGTCCCGGCTTGTGCCGCTGCCGGGGGACGTGACCCGGCTCGCGGCGACCAATCCTGTTTTTCTGCTGTGGGGCGCGCGTCCCGCGGCGCGCGCTGAAGGAGTGTCCCAGTGATCGGCCTGATCTCCGCGACCGCGGCGGGTGCCGCGGGCTGTGAGCGGCTGGCGGCCGCCTGGCCCGGGCGGACCCGGGTGTACGACGGGGCCGTGGGGGACGCCGTGCGGCGGGCCTTCGGCGAGTGTGAGCAGCTGGTGTGTTTTCTGGCCACGGGGGCCGTTGTTCGGCTTGTCGCCCCGCTGTTGGGCGACAAGGCGTCCGACCCCGGGGTCGTGTGTGTCGACGAGGCCGGGAGGTTCGCCGTGTCCCTTCTCGGGGGGCACGGCGGGGGTGCCAATGAACTCGCCCGGGAGGTGGGCGAGGTCCTGGGCGCCGAGCCGGTCGTGACCACCGCGACGGACTCCGTCGGGGTGCCTGGGCTCGATACGTTGGGGTTCCCCTTCGAGGGGGACGTTGCCGGGGTCACCCGGGCCCTGTTGGACGGGGAGGCCGTTGCCCTTCAGGCGGAGGTGGCTTGGCCGCTGCCTGCTCTGCCGTCCAACGTGACCTACGACGAGGAGTACCCGCCGTCGTGGGTTGTGCCCACCCTCCCCCAAGCTCTCGGATCCGCTCGAGCAGGGGGGACCCCCATCGCCCTGCGGAACGCCTGCCCACAACGGTTGTGCGTCACCGATCGGCTAATCGAGCCCGCCGACGGGCAGGTCATCCTGCGGCCGCCCTCCCTCGTCATAGGCATCGGCGCGTCCAAAGGCGCCCCCGCCGACGAGGTCCTCGACCTGATCCACACCGCCCTCCGCGACGCCGGGCTCTCCTCCCTCTCCATCGCCGAGTTGGCCACCGTCGACGCTAAGGCAGGCGAGCCCGGGATCGTCGAGGCGGCCCGGCGGCTCGGGGTGCCCGTCGTGACATACGGCGCCGAGGAGTTGGCGGCCGTCGACGTGCCCAACCCGTCCGGGGCCCCGCTCGCCGCGGTCGGGACTCCCTCGGTCGCGGAGGCCGCCGCCCTCGTACGCGGTGGTGAACTCCTCGTGCCCAAGCGGAAGTCCTCGCGGTCCGACGGTCGGCCCGCCATGGCCACCTGTGCGGTCGTGCGCAGGCCCGCGCGGGGGCGGCTCGCGGTCGTCGGACTGGGGCCCGGCGCGCGGGACCTCCTCACGCCCCGCGCCAAGGACGAGCTGCGCAGGGCGTCCGTGCTCGTGGGGCTCGACCAGTACGTGGACCAGATCCGCGATCTGCTGCGGCCCGGCACCCGGATCCTGGAGTCGGGTCTCGGCGCGGAGGAGGAGCGGGCGCGTACCGCCGTGGCCGAGGCGCGGCGCGGGCAGGCCGTGGCGCTGATCGGCAGCGGTGACGCGGGCGTGTACGCGATGGCGTCGCCCGCGCTCGCCGAGGCGTCCGACGACATCGACGTGGTCGGCGTGCCGGGCGTGACGGCCGCGCTGGCCGCCGCGGCGATCCTCGGCGCACCGCTCGGACACGACCACGCCTCCATCAGCCTCTCCGACCTGCACACTCCCTGGGAGGTCATCGAGCGGCGGGTACGGGCCGCGGCCGAGGCGGACATCGTCGTCACCTTCTACAACCCGCGCAGCCGCGGCCGCGACTGGCAGCTGCCGAAGGCGCTCGCGATCCTCGCTGAGCACCGGGAGCCGACGACGCCCGTCGGTGTCGTACGCAACGCCTCGCGCGCCGACGAGTCGAGCCGGCTGACCACCCTGGCCGAACTCGACCCGGCGACGGTCGACATGATGACCGTGGTGACCGTCGGCAACACGGCGACCCGTGAGATCGCGGGCCGCATGGTCACGCCGCGCGGCTACCGCTGGCAGGAGGGGACCGAATGAACCGCGTCGTCCATCCCATCGAACAGGAGTCGTTCCGGCGGCTGCGCGCCCGCCTCGACACCTCGCACTTCCCGCCGCTGACGCGGGCGGTCGTTGAGCGGGTCATCCACTCCGCCGCCGACCTCGACTACGCGACCGACCTCGTCACCGACGAGGGCGCGCTGGAGAAGGCACACGCCGCGCTGCACGCCGGGGCACCGGTCGTCGTGGACGTGGAGATGGTCGCCGCGGGCATCACGCGCCGCGAGACGGTGTGCCGGCTGAAGGACGCCAGAGCCACACCGTCGCTGACGCGTTCGGCGCATGCGGTCCGGCTCGCGTACGAGCAGGTCGGGCCGGGTGCGCTGTGGGTGATCGGCTGCGCGCCGACCGCCCTGGAGGAGCTGCTCACCCTCGACGCCGCGCCCGCGCTGGTCATCGGCCTGCCGGTCGGGTTCGTCGGCGCGGCCGAGTCCAAGGCAGCACTGCGCGAGAGCGGCCTGCCCGCCGTCAGCAACATCTCAGAGAAGGGCGGTTCGGCGGTCGCAGCGGCCGCGCTCAACGCCCTCCTGTACCACCCTGTTTCACACGCTCAAAAGGCTCCGAAGGAGAATTCGTGACCACCCCGCCCGCTCTGCTCATCGCCGGCCACGGCACCCGGGACGAGGCAGGCGCCGAAGCCTTCCGCGACTTCGTACGGGAGCTGGGCCGCCGCCACCCCGAACTGCCCGTCGCGGGCGGGTTCATCGAGCTGTCGCCGCCCCCGCTCACCGAGGCGGTGGGCGAGCTCGTGGCGCAGGGGGTACGCCGTTTCGCCGCCGTGCCGCTGATGCTGGTGTCCGCCGGGCACGCCAAGGGCGACATCCCGGCGGCCCTGGCCCGCGAGAAGGAGCGGTACCCGGGAATCTCGTACACCTACGGGCGTCCGCTGGGCCCGCATCCGTCCCTGCTCGCCGTTCTCGAGCGGCGGCTCGACGAGGCGCTGGGGGGCACGGCCCGCACGCCCGCGGACCGCGCCGACGTGACCGTGCTGCTGGTCGGCCGGGGCTCGACCGACCCGGACGCCAACGCCGAGGTGCACAAGGCGGCGCGACTGCTGTGGGAGGGCCGCGGGTACGCGGGCGTGGAGACCGCATTCGTGTCCCTCGCGGCGCCGGATGTGCCCTCGGGCCTGGACCGGTGCGCGAAGCTGGGCGCGCGCCGCATCGTCGTCCTCCCCTACTTCCTCTTCACCGGCATCCTCCCCGACCGGGTGCGGCTGCAGACGGAGGGCTGGGCGGCGGCGCACCCGGAGATCGAGGTGCGCTCGGCCGACGTCATAGGCCCGGAGGAGGAGCTGCTCGACCTCGTGATGGAGCGGTACGAGGAGGCGCTCAAGGGCGATCTGCGGATGAACTGCGACTCGTGTGTGTACCGCATCGCGCTTCCGGGCTTCGAGGACAAGGTGGGCCTGCCCCAGCAGCCGCACTTCCACCCGGACGACGACGGCCACCACCACGGACACGGACACCACCACCATGGCGGCCATGCACACGCCCACTGACGCCGACGGGCCGGATCTGCGCCATCACGGCGACGCCGAGGTACGGGGTTCGGGCCTGACGGACCTCGCGGTGAACGTACGCGCGGGCACCCCGCCGGACTGGCTCAAGGCGCGCATCGCGGCATCCCTCGACTCACTGGCCGCCTACCCGGACGGCCGGACCGCACGGGCGGCGGTGGCGAAGCGACACGGTTTGCCTCCGGAGCGGGTACTGCTGACGGCAGGCGCCGCGGAGGCCTTCGTACTGCTCGCCCGTGCGCTGAAGCCCCGTAACGCCGTCGTCGTGCACCCGCAGTTCACCGAGCCGGAGGCGGCCCTGCGCGATGCCGGGCACCGCGTCGGACGGGTGCTGCTGCGCGAGGAGGACGGCTTCCGCCTGGACCCGGCGGCTATCCCCGAGGACGCCGACCTGGTCGTGATCGGCAACCCGACGAACCCGACATCCGTGCTGCACCCGACCACGGTCATCACCCAACTCGCCCGCCCTGGGCGGGCATTGGTGGTCGACGAGGCGTTCATGGACGCGGTGCCAGGTGAACGCGAGGCACTGGCGGGGCGCACGGACGTGCCGGGCCTGGTCGTGCTGCGCAGCCTCACGAAGACGTGGGGACTCGCGGGTCTGCGCGTCGGCTACGTCCTCGCGGACCCGGAGACGATCGGCACGCTGGAGCGGGCCCAGCCGCTCTGGCCGGTCTCGTCGCCCGCCCTCGCCGCGGCCGAGGCGTGCTGTGAGCCGACCGCTCTGGCCGAGGCCGAGCAAGCGGCGCAGCGCATCGCCGCGGACCGGGCCCACCTGGTCGCCGGGCTCACCGCGTTCGACGAGGTACGGCACGTGGTGGGCCCCGCGGAAGGCCCCTTCGTACTCGTCCGCATCCCCGACGCCGACCGGGTCAGGGAGCGCCTGCGCGAGCTCGGCTTCGCGGCCCGCCGAGGCGATACCTTCCCGGGCCTGGGCCCGGACTGGCTCCGCCTGGCGGTCCGGGACCGGGCCACGACGGACGCGTTCCTTCTTGCCCTGGGCGAGGCGCTTCAGGGCTGAGCGGCATGGCTGCTCAGCCCTGCGGGACGGGGGTGTGACCGCCGTGCTGAGGGGCACCCGCCGTCGTGGGTTGTGCCCACCCGTTCCTCCCCCAGAGCCTTAAGGGCCTGGGGCACCCCCAGCGGAACGATTGCCCACAACGGTAGCGGCGCGGCTGCCCACCCCGCCCCAGCTGCACAGGTGGTACCGGCCACCGGCCGATCGTCGCCCGCGCGCCGAAGGGGACGTGGCGGGATGTGCGCCCGCAGCGGCTGGCGCGACGTATGGGTCGCCCTATGACGTACGGCTAGGCGCCAGACCGAGGACGTACATCCCGGCGCGGCCCCGACCCAGCCACCGGCAGGTGGCGCACCAGCCGGACCTCGGCGGCTCGGCGGCGGACCCCCCTCCAGCCCGCCGCCCGCCCGATCACCGGCGCCGACCCGCGCGACCGACGACTCAGCCCCGCCGACGCCGACGCGTCAGCACGAGCGCGCCGCCTCCCGCAGCCACCAACACGGCAGCGACGCCCGCGATGTACGGCGTGGCGGAGCTGCCACCGGTCTCTGCGAGATCCTGATTCCCCTCGAGGGATTCCCCAGCAGCCCCCTGCGCCTGTACGTCCTTCTCGGCTCCGGAGGTCCCGGACGTGCCCGACGCGTCATCCCCGGAGCCGGAGCCGGACCCCTGCCCCGAAGACGCCTTCGGCGCCTCACACATGGCGTCGGCCAGCGTCACCGTGCCCTCCACCTCCGCGACGTTGAGCTTCAACGGATTGACGGACACCTTGAGTTCGAGCGCGGTCGCGGCGGCCGTACGCGTCGTGGTGTGCGTCTTCGACAGGTCGAGCCGCACCTCGCCGACGCCCGGCACCTTCACCTCGGACGTGCCGCCCGCGGTCAGCGTCACCTTCTTGCCGAACACCGTGACCGCGCCCAGCACGTTGGACTCGGCGACCGGCTGCTTCCCGGCTTCGCAGACCGCCTTCGAGGTGACCTTCTCGACCTCGATGAGCGACAGCAGGGGCAGCCCGGGCACATGCACCTTGGCGTGGGCGAGGTTGGTGTACCCCTCGGCCTTGTGCTCGTCGACCGTGGCCTTCGCGGTGGCCACGTCCGCCCGGAGCACGCTGAACGGCTTGCCGCCGTCGACGCCGTCCAACTGCGCGGTGAGCGCGGTCTTCTCGGCGCTCTGCGGGGCCTGCACCTCGTTGAGCGAGACCGCGAGCGGCACGTTCACGGACTTGTCGAGCAGGGAGACGTCGAGGCCGGTGCGGAGCACGACGGCACTCGACTTGCCTCCGTGACTCCCGGTCGCGTGGGCAGGCACCGCCGATGCGAGGACGGCGGGGCCCGCGGCGAGTGCGCCGGCGGCAGCGGCGGCGGTGAGACGGCGTGCGGGAATGCGGAATGAATAGCTGTTCAAGGTGGTGGGACCCCTACAAGAGAGACAGGAAAACGCCAAGAGACGACGGCCATCGTGGAGATGACCACAGATGACCGGAGATGACACGGAGTCATACGGCGCCGTCGGCCGCCCGCCATGGGGACTCGGCCATGCGTACCGACGACGCCGATGCCGGAATCCTCGCCCACCGAAGGTTCATGGTCAGCTACCTGGAGTCAGTTCACTCCAAAGTGAGTTTTCCGCACGTCTCTTCGATTCCCGAGGCACGTACGTACTGCTGCGTCACCCACACCACGTAACGGACAGCACGCCAGAAAGCGCCCACAAAGTATTCGCGGGCTTCGCGGGCTACCCCACCACGCGCCCGTTCAGCACCACCCGCCGCGGCGCCGCCAGCATCCGTACGTCGGCCCGCGGATCCCCGTCGTACACGACGAGGTCCGCCGGTGCGCCCTCCGTGAGGCCCGGGCGCCCCAGCCACGCGCGGGCGCCCCACGCCGTGGCGGAGAGGGCCTCGACGGGCGGGATGCCCGCGGTGACGAGCTCGGCGACCTCGGCGGCGACCAGGCCGTGGGCCAGTGAGCCGCCCGCGTCGGTGCCGACGTAGACGGGGACCCCGGCGTCGTAGGCGGCCCGGACGGTGTCGTAGCGGCGCTCGTGGAGTCGGCGCATATGGGCGGACCAGCGCGGGAACTTCGACTCGCCGCCGTCCGCGAGGCGCGGGAACGTGGCGATGTTGACGAGGGTCGGGACGATGGCGACGCCTCGCTCGACGAAGAGGGGGATCAGGTCCTCGGTCAGGCCCGTCGCGTGCTCGATGCAGTCGATGCCGGACTCGACGAGGTCGCGGAGGGACGCGGCGGCGAAGCAGTGCGCGGTCACGCGGGCGCCGAGCCGGTGGGCCTCGGCGATGGCCGGTTCGACGGCCTCGCGCGGCCAGCAGGCGGTCAGGTCGCCGGCGTCGCGGTCGATCCAGTCGCCGACGAGTTTGACCCAGCCGTCGCCGCGCCGGGCCTCCCGGGCGACGTAGGCGACGAGCTGGTCGGGCTCGACCTCGTGCGCGTAGTTGCGGATGTAGCGGCGGGTACGGGCGATGTGCCGCCCGGCGCGGATGATCTTCGGGAGGTCGTCGCGGTCGTCGATCCAGCGGGTGTCGGAGGGCGATCCTGCGTCGCGGATCAGCAGGGTGCCGGCGTCGCGGTCGGTGAGTGCCTGCTTCTCGGAGACGTCCTCGGGTACGGGGCCGTGGGTGTCGAGGCCGACGTGGCAGTGGGCGTCGACGAGGCCGGGGAGGGCCCAGCCCTCCACCGTGCGGACGTCGCGGGCGGCGGTGGGGCGGTCGTACGTGATCCGTCCGCCGACGACCCAGAGGTCGTCGCGGACGTCGTCGGGGCCGACGAGGACGCGTCCTTTTATGTGCAGCACCGCGTGGTCGCTCATGACTCGCACCTTAACGCTGCGCTGTGCCTGGGCCGTAGGCGTGGTTGCCCTAAGGGTTTGCGGTGACCGCCGTCGTGGGGCTGTGCCCACCCTCCCCCATTGCCTTAAGGGCATGGGAGGTACCCCCATCGCCCTGCGGGACGATTGCCCACAGCACTATGGGCCAGCGGCCCACAGCGGTTCAGGCGGCTGCCCACAGCAGCAATCAGCCCTGCTTGCCCTCCTCCACGTCCGCTGCCGCAGGGTCCAGGACTCTCGACAGGAAGTGGCGGGTTCGGTCGTGCTGGGGGTTCCCGATGACCTGGTCGGGGGTGCCCTGTTCGACGATCACGCCGCCGTCCATGAAGACGACGCGGTCGGCGACCTCGCGCGCGAAGGTCATCTCGTGCGTGACGACCATCATCGTCATGCCGTCGTCGGCGAGCATCCGCATCACGGCGAGGACGTCGCCGACGAGTTCCGGGTCGAGCGCCGAGGTCGGCTCGTCGAAGAGCATCACCTCGGGGCCCATCGCCAGGGCGCGGGCGATGGCGACGCGCTGCTGCTGGCCGCCGGAGAGCGACGAGGGGTAGGCGCCGGCCTTGTCGGACAGGCCGACCCGCTGAAGGTTCTCCGCGGCGATCTGTGCCGCCTGCGCCTTGTCGCGGCCGAGCACGCGGCGCTGCGGCAGCGTGAGGTTCTCGGTCACGGACAGGTGCGGGAAGAGGTTGAACTGCTGGAAGACCATGCCGATGCGGCGGCGCACCGCGTCGATGTCGACGTCCGGGTGCGTCACCTCGCTGCCGCCCACGAAGACCTGGCCCGCGGTCGGGGTCTCCAGCAGGTTGACGCAGCGCAGCAGTGTGGACTTGCCGGAGCCGGAGGGGCCGATGACGCAGACGACCTCGCCGGGGGCGATCTCCAGGTCGATGCCGCGCAGCACCTGGTTGTCGCCGAACGACTTGTGCAGGCCGCGGACCTCGATCTCGGGGCGGGCGGTGCCGTCCGTCTTCTTCATGTTTCCCTTCGAGGGGTTCACGGGGCTCCCGGGGACCGTGCTGCTCATCGGGTCTCCCCCGCCCTGCCCTCGAGACGGCGTACGACGAAGCTGAGCGGCACCGTGACGAGGAGGTAGCACAGGCCGGCGACCAGGATCGGTGTGGAGTTGGCGGTCTGGCTGGCCAGGTCCCGCCCGAACTTGGCGAGTTCGCGCTCCTCCAGGGTGACGCCGAGGAACAGCACCAGCGAGGAGTCCTTGAAGAGCAGCACGAGCTCGTTGGTGAGCGGCGGGATCACGATCCTGATGGCCTGCGGGATGATGATCGAGACCATGGCCCGGGCGTGCGAGAAGCCCAGCGAGCGTGCCGCCTCCATCTGTCCCTTGGGCACGGCCTGGATGCCGGCCCGGATGGTCTCGGCCATGTACGCGGCGGAGACCAGGCCGAGGGCCAGCGCGACCTTGCCGTACGTCCCGCCGGGGATCTCCGTGCCGGGGAAGGCGAGCGGCACGGCGACGCCGACGAAGATGAAGATCAGCAGAGCCGGCAGGCCGCGGAAGATCTCGATGTAGACGCCGGCGACCCACCGGTAGGGGCCCACCGACGACAGCCGCATCAGGGCGATGATCATGCCCAGGACCAGGCCGAACACGAACCCGGACAGCGTGTACACCACGGTGTTGCGCAGCGCGATGGTGATGATGTCCGGGAACAGCTGCTTCGCGAGGTCGGCCTGGGCGAACTGGTTCGCCAGGCGGTCCCAGTCGGCGGTGACGCCGATGGCGACGATCGCGGCCACGAAGATGGCGTACTGGGCGCCGCGCGAGAGTGTTTGCCGCTGCCGCCTGGTCAGGCCGGACTTGGTCGGCGTCCCGTCGGGGGCCTGGTCCCGGGTGGAGCTGCCGGCACCGCTCATGAGGCGGAGGCGGAAGCGGCCGGGGATGCGGCGGCCTCGTCGTACGGCCCGATCCACTGCTCGTAGAGCTTCTTGTACGTGCCGTCGGCCTTGGCTTCCTTCAGAGCCTTGTTGATCGCCTCGCGAAGCTCGGTGTTGCCCTTCTTCACCGTGAAGCCGTACTGCTCGCCGGTGTCGAGGTTGTCCACGACCTCGAAGGCGTCGGCGTTGGCCTTGTCCTTCAGCCAGCCCTGGACGACCGGGTAGTCGATGATGACGGCGTCGACCTGGCCGGTGCGCAGGCCGTTGAGCACGGCGTCCGAGCTCTCGAAGGAGACGGAGTCGAAGCCCTTGCTCTGCGCGTACTCCTCGCCGGTGGTCTGGGCCTGGGAGCCGAGCTTCTTGCCCTTGGACTTCACGTCGTCCAGCGAGGTGATGCCGCTCTTCTTGTCGACCAGGACGGCCTGGGTCGCGTTGAAGTAGGGGTCGGAGAAGTCGACGTTCTTCTTGCGCTCCTCGGTGATGGTCATGCCGGCCGCGGCGAGGTCGCACTGACCGGAGTTGAGGAACGCGCCGGTCTTGAAGTTCTCGAAGGGCGTGTCGACGATGTCCTGCTCGACGCCGAGGTCCTTGGCGACCAGGTCGATCAGGGAGACGTCGAAGCCCTGCACCTTGCCGTCGATCTCGGACTGGAACGGCGGGTACGGCAGATGGGTGCAGGTGGTGAGCTTGCCGGCCTGGACGAGCTCGACGCCGCCCGCGGTGGTCTTCTCGCCACCGTCGTCGTTCGATGCGCAGCCGGCTGCCAGCAGCAGTCCGGCGGCCGCCGCGGCGGCGGCCAGGGTTCGGGTCCGGCGGCCGAAGACCGTGTTCACGGGAAACCTCCTGAGGGATGTCGGGTGATGCGAATCCGCACGTGGGGCAGAGTCCCGAGCCCTCGGGTGGCGGGCAGCACGGAGCGCGCGCTTCCGATTATAAGGAAACGTTTGGGGTGCTCAAATCAATGCCATGGTCGAGCGGTCCTGTCGCCTGTGATCCACCGGCTGACGGGCCCCTTAAGGACGGCCGGTTACGCTCGGACAGCCCGCGCGATCGCCCGGAGACAGGCCCGTACGAACGAGACGTGCCCGTACGAACGTCGCAGAGCACCCCGTTCGCCCGCATCGGAAGAGACCCGGAAGAGAGCACCGCCGTGACCCACCCCTTCCTCGACCTGGCCCCGCTGACCGCCGCGCACTTCGCCGCGATCGAGCAGCGCGTGGCGCGGCTGCTGTCCACCGAGCAGGACGTGGTGATCACGCAGGGCGAGGCGCTGCTGCCGCTGGAGGGCTGCATCCGCGGCGCCGCGCGGCCCGGCACCACGGCGCTCAATGTGATCACCGGTCCGTACGGGCAGACCTTCGGAAACTGGCTGCGGGACTGCGGCGCCACCGTGATCGATCTCGCGGTGCCCTTCCACACGGCGGTGACGGCGGCCCAGATCGACGAGGCACTGACCGAGCACCCCGAGATCGACTTCGTCTCGCTGGTGCACGCGGAGGCGGCCACCGGCAACACCAATCCGGTCGCGGAGATCGGCGAGGTCGTACGGGCGCACGGCGCGCTGTTCATGCTGGACGCGGTCGCCTCGGTGGGCGCCGAGCCGCTGCTGCCGGACGCGTGGGGCGTGGATCTGTGCGTGATCGGCGCGCAGAAGGCGATGGGCGGTCCCGCGGGTGTGTCGGCGGTGTCGGTGAGCGAGCGGGCCTGGCAGCGCATGGCCGCCAACCCGCAGGCGCCTCGCCGCTCGTACCTGTCGCTCCTCGACTGGAAGGAGCGGTGGATCGACGGCGGCCGCAAGGCGCTGCTGCACGCCCCGGCGCAGCTGGAGATGCTGGCGCTCGAGGCGTGCCTGGAGCGCATCGAGGCGGAGGGCCTGGGCGCGCTGATGACCCGCCATGCGACGGCCGCGGCGGCCACGCGTGCGGGCGCGCTGGCGCTCGGCGGGGGCCTGGAGCCGTACGTGTACGAGGCGCGGGACGCGGCCCCGGTGGCGACGACGCTGCGTACGCCGCCCGGCGTCGACGCCTCGGAGGTGGTGGCGCGCGCCCTGGCCGCGGACCCGGTGCTGCCGCTGGTCGCGGGCGGTGGCGCGCTGTCCAAGGAGATGATCCGCGTCAACCACTACGGCGCGGACGCGACGCGCGGCGTGGTCCACTCGGCGCTGGCCGCCCTGGGCGGGGCACTGGCCGAGTCCGGCCTGACGGTGAACCTGGAGGCGGCGCGGCGGGCCGTGACGGACGCCTGGAGCTAGGCGCTCCGCTGGACGTGCCGCGATGTGCCGTCGGTTCGCTGCGGCACCGTCGTGGCTGGTCGCGCCCACGCGGCGGAGCCGCATATCGATACAGCCCCGCGCCCCTT
>NZ_LOHS01000079.1 GCF_001642995.1 Streptomyces jeddahensis | reverse complement strand
CGCCGATGGTACTGCAGGGGGGACCCTGTGGGAGAGTAGGACGCCGCCGAACAATTCTTGAGAAAACCCCCGCACCATTCGGTGCGGGGGTTTTCTGCGTTTCAGGGACATTGGGGCTTTCTCAATTTCGGAGCTCCGTGCTCTAGAGCAGCCCTAGACCGGCAGTTCCTGCTGCGGCCACCTCGCGCGCGCCTGTTCGCGGGAGCGAAGGAGGGCCAGGGTGGGGAGGCCCTGGGAGGGGCCCATTGTCAGGAGGTCCGGCAGCTGGGGCAGGGGGGCCACCGCGGCGATGTCGTCCAGGACCAGGGTGAGTGGTGGGTCGAGCCGACCGGAGGATGACCGTTCGGCCATGCGCCGGCCGTGCTCGACCACGCTTGAGGTCAGGGCGGTGAGGAGCGGCATCGCTCCCGGATTCGTCTTCGGGTCCTCGATTGATTCACCCACCACATAAAGCGTGCCCCCTTCATTCGTAAAAGAATCCAAGGCGAGGGCATCAGTTCGGTTTGAGGTGCAGGACTCGCGGACGTTGATCGTGAAGAGGGATGAGAGGGCTCGGGCCGTCAGCTCTTGGGCGATGTCACGGCGTTCGGGGTGCGAGGTCAGGGCTGCTTCCAGTTCGCCGGCTGTGCCCGGTGCGGACTTGGGGTTCGTACGCAGTGCGCGTACCGCCTCCTGTACCTGGGTGCCCTGTGCCCAGCGGTGTACGTGCCGGAACTGGCGGCCGTCGACGGCGGCGGCGTGCAGGAAGCTTCGAAGGAGCGTTTCCGCGGTGTCCGCGACCGCGGCGTCCAGTTTTGAGGACGGGCGGATCGGGGCGAGCAGGGCTGCCGCTCGTTGGGCCGCGACCGTCTTGTCTTCGCAGCCGGTGCTGGGGGACCAGTGGAGGCGGGCCGGGGTGTCGCACAGGTGTGAGGGGTCGTAGAGAAGGACCGGGCCCAGTTTTGCGCGGGCGTCCTTTGTTTCGGCCCATAGGGCCGGGTTCGACGTGACGACCAGGGCTGCGCCCTCGGCGTCTCGTACCGCCTGGGTGGCGGTGTGGTGTCTGGTTTCGGCGGGGCCGAACAGTATGGGGCCCTGGGGTGTGGGGGGTGCCGGTGCGGGGGCCTGTTCCGGTGCGGGTTCCGCTGTGCCCACCCGTTCCGCCCCAGCGGAACGATTGCCCACAGCGGCGGAGGCGGCGCCCACAGCGGGTGCGGGTGTCTGCGGTGCGGGTTCCGCTGTGCCCACCCGTTCCGCCCCAGCGGAACGACTGCCCACAGCGGCGGCCTTCCGACCCGCCTTCCACCTCGCCACCACCCCCATCACCGCCACCGTCACCACGACCAGGACCATCAGTTGCCCTATCAGCAGGCCCCAGAACAGGCCGTACCCGGACAGTTGTTGCGGTGGGGTGTCCGGCCAGGCGCCCATTACGTCGTGTGGCTGGGCGATGAGGTGGCGCATCGCCAACGGGGTGTGGGTGACCGTCACGTTCTTCGGCCAGGAGCCGTGGGCGAAGAAGGCCGACAGCCCCGTCGCCGACCACACCAGCAGTGTCATGCCCAGGAGGAAGAGGAGGACGCCGATCAGCAGGCCGTCGGGGACTCCGCGTTCCTCCGTCCGCCCTCTCCGGCTCTGCCGGTCCTCCCAAGCCTCCCGGCCTCTGTCGCCGTACTGCTGTCCCGCACCCACGTCACGCCACCGTGGAGTCGTTCATCTGTTTCATCTGCTGCTCCATGAACGCGGCCCGCTCCTCCGCCTCCAGTTCGGCTGCGCGCAGGGCGTCGTCGTCGGACACCTCGGCGGACGACTCGGTCATCGCGCGGTCGGTGAAGACCAGCGGGCGTTCCATCTCCGTGACCAGGTGCTTGACGACCTGGACGTTGCCGTTGACGTCCCAGACCGCGATGCCGGGTGAGAGAGTCGGGATGATCTCTACCGCCCATCGCGGTAGCCCCAGCACTCGCCCCGTCGCCCTCGCCTCGTCCGCCTTCTGGGCGTAGATCGTCCGCGTCGACGCCATCTTCAGGATGGCCGCCGCCTCCTTGGCGGCCGCGCCGTCCACCACGTCGCTCAGATGGTGCACGACCGCCACGAAGGACAGGCCGAGCCGCCGGCCGAACTTCAGCAGCCGCTGGAACAGCTGCGCCACGAACGGCGAGGCGATGATGTGCCAGGCCTCCTCGACCAGGAAGATGCGCTTCTTCCGGTCGGGGCGGATCCAGGTGTGCTCCAGCCACACACCCACGATCGCCATCAGGATCGGCATGGCGATCGAGTTGCGGTCGATATGGGACAGGTCGAAGACGATCAGCGGGGCGTCCAGGTCGATGCCGACCGTCGTCGGGCCGTCGAACATGCCGCGCAGGTCGCCGTCCACCAGCCGGTCCAGGACCAGGGCCACGTCGAGGCCCCACGCCCGTACGTCCTCTATGGCGACGTTCATCGCCTCGGCTGACTCCGGCTCGGGGTGGCGGAGCTGCTCGACGATGTCCGTCAGGACGGGTTGCCGCTCGACGATCGTCTCGTTGACGTACGCGTGCGCGACCTTCAGTGCGAAGCCCGAGCGCTCGTCGAGGCCGTGTCCCATCGCGACCTCGATGATCGTCCGGAGCAGCGCGAGCTGCCCGGTCGTCGTGATCGCCGGGTCCAGCGGGTTCAGGCGGATGCCGGTGTCCAGAGCCGCCATCGGGTCGAGCCGGATGGGAGTTATCCCCAGCTCCTGGGCGATGAGGTTCCATTCGCCCACGCCGTCCTCGCCCTGCGCGTCGAGCACCACGACCTGGCGGTCGCGGAACCGCAGCTGCCGCAGGACGTACGTCTTCTCCAGCGCCGACTTGCCGTTGCCGGACTCGCCGAGCACCAGCCAGTGCGGCGCGGGAAGCTGCTGCCCGTACAGCTGGAAGGGGTCGTAGATGTAGCCCTTGCCCGAGTAGACCTCGCGGCCGATGATCACGCCCGAGTCGCCGAGGCCGGGTGCGGCCGTCGGGAGGTAGACCGCCTGGGCCTGCCCCGACGACGTACGCACGGGCAGCCGGGTCGTCTCGACCTTCCCGAAGAGGAAGGACGTGAAGGCTTCGGTGAGGACGGACAGCGGATCCCGCATGAGTGCAGCCCCTACCTTCGGATACCGGTCGCGAACGGGAGCGTGTTGACGAAGGCCCTGTGGTGCTCGCGGTCGCACCACTCCAGCTTCAGATACGACTTCCCGGCCGAGGCCCGGATGGTCCGTTTGTCGCGCGCCAGCGCCTCGGGCGTACGGGCGGACACGGTGATGTAGCCGACGAGGTTGACACCCGCCGCGCCGCTCGCCAGGTCCTCGCCGCGCTGGTCGAGGCGGGAGTGGGCGGCGATGTCGCGCGGGTCCACGGTGCGGTTCATCTTGGCGGCGCGGCTGGCCTCCGCCTCGTCGTTGGTCTTCTCGGTGAGCATCCGTTCGATGGCGACCTCGGTGGGCTCCAGGTCCATCGTCACGGCCACGGTCCGGATCACGTCCGGCGTGTGGACGAGCAGCGGCGCCAGGAAGTTGACGCCCACCGGCGTCATCGGCCACTCCTTGACCCACGCCGTGGCATGGCACCAGGGCGCGCGGCTCGCCGACTCCCGCGTCTTGGCCTGCAGATACGTCGGCTCCATCGCGTCCAGCTCGGCCGGCCAGGCGTTCCGCTGCGTCATCGCCTGGATGTGGTCGATCGGATGGTCCGGGTCGTACATGGAGTGGATCAGGGAGGCGAGCCGGCCTTGGCCGAGCGGCTGGCGCACGCGGATGTCGGCCTCCTGGAGGCGCGAGCAGATGTCGGTCAGCTCGCGCGCCATGACCACCGCGAGCCCGGCGTCCCGGTCGAGCTTCTTGCCGCCCTGCGGTCGCGCGGCCCGCGCCATCGCCTGCGCTTCGGCGGCCAGCTCCCGCGTGTAGTGCATGCAGGCGACCAGATACGCCCGGTGCTGCTCGCTGCTCGTCGAGACCATGGACTGCAGCTGGTCGTACGACTGCTGCAGCCAGGCGGGTGCCCGGTCGTCGCCGCGCAGCGCCACGTCCTTGGCGTGTGCGTCGGGGTCGGCGGGCAGCGTACGGGCGAGCATCTGCAGGCGCGTGACGAAGCCGTCGCCGTTCGCGACGTGCTTCAGCAGCGTCCCGAACCGGTCGACCAGCGCCTCCTGGTCCTCGCTGTCCCGCAGCCCCACGCCCGGGCCCTCGATCTCGATCGCGGCCGTGACCGTACGCCGGTCCGCATGCAGCAGCACGGCGATCTCGTCAGGACCGAAGGGCGCGGCCAGCCAGGTGATACGGCCGATCCCGGGCGGCGGCCCGACCTCGACCTCACGGCCGTCAAGGCGCGTGCCCGCCTCCATCGCCGCCGACCGGTAGGCGGTGCCCTGCCGCAACGTGCGCTTGTACGAGCGGTTGATCTCGAACCACTTGTAGAACGTGCGCCGGCGGTACGGGACGTAGACGGCGGCGAGCGCCAGCAGCGGGAAGCCCAGCAGCAGCACGATCCGCATGCTCAGGACCGGGACGAGGAGTCCGCACATCATCCCGAGGAACGCGCCCGCGATGATCAGCGCGATCTCGCCCGTCTCCCGGTTCCGGCCGATGATCGCGTTCGGCCGGGCGCGGCCGATCAGATACGTACGGCGGGGCGTGACCGGAGGGGACAGATGAGACGCATGGGAATCAGTCGTCAACGCCCTTCACCTCCCGTGCGGTTGGTACGTCCGGCGCTGCTCGCAGCGCCGGTTCCCGCAGTGCGGGCGTTGCTCGCGTGCGGGGTGTTCACGGGGCTGGTACGGGGCGGGGGTGCGGCGGAGGGGACAGATCCGCCGCCGCCCGTACCGGTGGCCGCCCCACGTGTGCTGTGTGCGGCCACTCCTCCACTCGCCGGGTTCGCCGGCCGCGGCTGGTTGCCGCCGCCGTCGTCCGCCCGGCCGCGGGCGCTGTGGGTCTTGATGCCCTGGGACACAAGGGCGGCCGGGGAGCTGATGACAGCGGCCGCCTTGTTCTCGGCACCTCGCATGATGCGGTTGTTGCGGGAGTTCGCGATCTCGTCCCCGAAGCCCGGTACGAACCGGTAGATCATGGCGCTCGCGAAGATGGCGAGCAGGATGATGGCGAGGCCGGACACGACCGCCGAGAACGCGTTCGGCCCGTCCTCGGCGGAGAGCGCCCCGGCCAGGCCCAGCACGATCACGATCACCGGTTTGACCAGGATGACCGCGATCATGATGCCCGCCCAGCGGCGGACGTGCCCCCACAGGTTCTTGTCCACCAGCCCCGCGTACACGACGGTCCCGAGCAGCGCCCCCACGTACAGTAGCGCGGCCCGCAGGACCAGCTCCAGCCACAGGACTCCGGCCGCCAGGATCGACACGAGGGACACGACGATCAGCATGATCGGTCCGCCGCCGATGTCCTCGCCCTTCTCCAGCGCGCCGGAGAAGGTTCCGAAAAACGTGTCCGTCTGGTCGCCTGTCGCCTTCGCCAGGACGTCCGTGACGCCGTCCGTCGCCGATACGACCGTGTAGAGGATCAGCGGCGTGAAGGCCGACGCCAGGACGGTGAGCCAGAGGAACCCGACCGCCTCACCGATCGCGGTCGCCAGCGGCACGCCGCGTACGGCTCGCTTGGCGACGGCCAGCAGCCACAGCAGCAGGGTCAGGACGGTCGAGGCCGCGAAGACGACGGCGTACTGCTTGAGGAACGTGGGGTTCGTGAAGTCGACGTTGGCCGTCTCCTTCACGGCGTCGGACAGCTTCTCGACGGTCCAGGAAGCGGCGTCGGCACAGCCCTTCGCGAGGGAGGAGAGGGGGTCGAGGGTGGAGGTGAGGGGGTCGGACGTGGAGCCACCGCCTCCACCGGAGCCGCCGTCTCGTTCGCAGTAGTCCCTGGCCGGCCCCCGGATGAGATCGCAGGGGTCGTCACTGGGCTCGGGAGTCGGCGCGGCGAAGGCCCGGGTGGCCAACAGCAGTGTGGCTGTCTGCACTGTTGCCACGGTGGCGGCGAGTGAGAGGGCCAGGCGGCGCTTGTCAGCGGGCATACGTGAACCCTCCGTACTCCTCGACGGCCTTTGCCATGTCGTCGGCGGTGGAGGCGGTCTGATCCCGGCCCACAGGGACGGGGCCGTCCTTCTGCTGGAAGTCGGTCACCTTCCAGTCGCCTTTGACCCACCGCAGCTCATACGTGGTCGTGTACCAGCTCTCAGCGACTGGGTTCGTGGTGGTCTCACCCGCGAGGCCGAAGAGGGACGTGTACCAGACATCGACGGTGGCGGTGTCGCTGCTGTAGCTCTTGACCTTGGTGCCCGCAGGAATGACCCGGGAGACGAAGGTCGTGCCGGTCGGCGCAGTCCCGTCTTTGCTCAGGCCGATGTTGGTCAGGAACTTCTCGCTGGAGTACGCCTCGTCGAGGGCCGACTGACGCTTGGCCGCAACGTCCGGTGCGTACACGGCATTGACGATGTCGTGCCGCCGCGCCTTGTTGAACATGTCGGCTGAGCCCAGCGCCACTGAATAGTTGGCCGCCGCGCTCTGCGCCCCCTCCCGATCCCGCCCGAACCCCGAAGGAATCTCCCCGTCCTTGGCGCTGACCGGTCGTTCCCCGGACGCCGCCGTAGGCGCCGCGTCCGCCCTCTCCCCGCTCTCCGCAGAGGAATCGTCCCCGCCACGGTTCGCGAAAGCGATCGCTGCGATCAGGAGGACCACCACGCCGACGACCGTGACGAGGCTCCGGGACGAGGAGCGGCCGGGGCGGCGCGCGCCGCCGTAGACGTCGCCGCGCCGCTCGGGGAGCCGGGTCCGGGTCTGGCCCGAGCCGCCGAAGTCGTCGTCCGTGCGCCCGGAGCGTCCGAAGTCGTCGTAATGGTGCTCGTCGCCGAGACTCATGCCGCGTACGCCCCCTCTAGCTCGTGCAGAACCGCGTAGTACGACGGTAGCCCTGCCGGTCGCCGTGCGGACGCGGTGTGGTGACTCGACATCAGCAATGCCAGGGACATCTGGGACATCTGGGGAACGCAACCTCAGTCGGTGGGCGCGACGGACGGGTGGGGTAGAGGGAGGAGCCGGGCGCACCCGGACGACTGACGGAGCGTTGGGGCCGCGGTGCCGGTCGGGTCGGCCCGCGGCCGGAGCTAGACGGCCATGCCGTACACGATGGTGAAGAGCGTGCCCAGCGATCCGATGATGAAGACCCCGGTCAGGCCCGCGATGATGAGGCCCTTGCCCTGTTCCGCGCTGAAGGTGTCGCGCAGGGCCGTGGCGCCGATTCTCTGCTTGGCGGCGCCCCAGATCGCGATGCCGAGGCAGAGGAGGATGGCGACCGCCATCACGACCTCGATCATCACCCGCGCTTCGTTGCCCAGGCTCCCGAAGGGCCCCCAGTCCGGGGCGATCCCGCCGATGATGGTGGTGATGTCGCCCTTTTCGGCTGCCATAAGCATGTAACTCACCGCCCCTAGTGGGTTGTTCCGTGCACCCCCTGCCGGTGCGCGCAGAGGTCAGGCCTCATTCTTGCCGACGATGGCGCTGTCGGATGTCGACTTGGCGCCATTGATTGGCGGGTTTCGTACGGATCTCCGATTGCCGGCCCGCGCGAGCCCCTCGCGGGGGCGTGGGGCGGTATACGAAGGTACGTATGGTCACTCTGTGTATCACGAGGGGTGACCTCGGGCAATGATGGCCAGGTGTGACACCTCGTCACACGCCGGGCGGCCCCGGGGCGTCCGGGGGCGCAAGGAGGCGGGGCGGCGCGGGCCGCCGGCGACGGCACGGGCGGCACGGGAGGACCAGCCTCGCGGCACGGGCGGACCGGCCGCGCGGCGGGGGAGCTCACAGTGCGTCAGGTGTCGAGCGGTGTCTCGTCGGAGGGCAGGCCGAATCCGGTCTCGACGACGTACGTGCACTGTGTGTAGGTGTAGCCGGGTTCGACCTTGCTTCCGTCGGTGTAGTTCTGCGCGTAGTCGCTGTCGCCGTCCTCCGTGTACTTGACGAGGAAGTGGTAGTTGCCGGCGGGCAGGCGGAGCGTGGTCTTCGGGTAGTTCTTGCCGCTGTCGTTGCAGGCGGACAGGTTGCCCTCCGCGTAGCTGGAGTACGTGTCGCAGCTTCCGCAGGCCTTCAGGGAGAGGGTCCCGGTGACCGGGCCGGTGTAGAGGATCTCGACGGCGCTCGGGGCGTCGTTGGTGAACTCCATCGGCATCCGGGAGCCGCCCGGGCTGCCGGACGGCGGCAGCTTCCGGCCCGCCGCGGGCCGCTCCGCTGCGATCTCGGCGGCGATGGCGATCTGCCGCGCCCGCTTCGCCTTCTTGTTCCCCTTGTACGTGTCGGCGAAGTCGTACAGCGTCTTGCTCGCGTCCTCGAAGTCGCCGTCCTCGAACTCGTCCACACCGCATTCGTAGACGCCCGACTCCACCGCGCTGTCGGCGTCTTTGCGCAGGCCGTCGCCCGGATCGTCCGGGAGCCCGTCCGCCGTCTCGCCGATCTGGCGCAGAGCATCGGTGACCGTGCAGGGATCGTCCCCGCTCAGGGCCTTGGACCGCGCCTCGATCTCGTCGTGGAAGGCGGGCTCGACCTTCGCGGCCTGCTCCGATTCCGGGAACGTCCGCAGCAGCTCGCCCAGCTCGCCGCCGTTCGATGCCGAGCTGTCGCCGAGGCGGAAGACGCCGCATTCGTACAGCGAGGTGGCGAGCCGGTCGTCGGGCCACTCCACCAGGGAGCCGAGGCGGTCCTTGTCCATGGTCTCGGGCACCGTCCGCAGGTACTTCAGCGGCGAGACGGCCTCGCAGTACTCCTTCTCGCGGTACGGCACCGCGACCGCCTCGTAGAACGCCTCCAGGCGGTCCGGGACGCGCTTCGCCGCCCGCGAATCCGGATGGTCCTCGACGAGCGCGCGGTAATCGGCGAGCGCCGACCGGAAGTCCTTCTCCCCTGCGGAGAAGCCCTTCTCGGACGCCGTGTCGACCAGCTCGTCCGTCGTGGCGAGCCGGTCGAGCAGCATCTTCTCGATCGCCTCGTCACGCGCCCCGTCGTACGCCCATGCGCCCCCCGCCGGTACGGCGAGGAGCACCAGGCCGAGCACCGCCGCCACGGGCGCGCTGAGCGCCGGGCGGAGCGGCGTCCGGAGCGCGCGGCGCGCCCCGTCCGCCGCCGAGAGCGCCACGAGGGCGACGTACGCGACCAGGGCCGCGCCCGGTACGCCGTCGACGTCCGCCGGCAGCGCGACCAGCAACAGCGCCGCCGTCGCCACCCAGCATGCGGCGGCCGACAGCCAGCGGCGCAGCAGTACGTAGCCGAGGCCGAGTCCGGTCAGGTTGAGCAGGCCGACCGCGACGGCCCGCCAAGGGTCCGCTGGTGCGGGCGGCATCCCCACGGTCGGGGGCTGCGGGGGTGGTGGCGGTACGGCCCACCCTGCGTTGCCGCCGCCACTGTCGTACGGTCCCCATGCCCCCATTTTTCGGCTCCCCCCAGCCGTTTCGGGCGTGCGTTGGTGACGCGCCCGTGCCGGTCCCTACGATCCGCCGAGGCGGGGGGTCCGTCAATCGCATTCGTGTCGGTAGAAGTACGTAACGGCCTACGGCGTCACGTCCTCCACGCCCTCCACGAAGTGGTCGAACTCGCCTGCCTGGACGCCGAGTACGAACGCGTCCCATTTCTTCTGCGTCGTCGTCACCACGTTGTCCGGGTCGCTCGTCTCCCGGATGTAGACCGCGTCGTCCTCGCCAAAGGCGATCTCGATCCAGGGGCCCGGACCGACGGCGTCCTCCGGGGCGGCCCGGACCCAGTCGAGGTTCGGGGGTACGTCAGCCACGGGTTCGGGTCTCCTTCTGCTTGAGGGTCTGGAAGAGGGTGACGAAGGCGCCGAGGTTGTGAGTGGAGACTTCCGATGCCAACCGTATCCCGTCTCTCGAACTTCCCCACGACCGTTCCTAATCACTGAGCGGGAGCGAGTCCTGTTGCCAGGACTGCCGTTCAGTGGCGCTGCCCCGAACGGTGTTGGGCAGGCTGGTCACCCGCTTTCGTTCCACCACCGGCGACGCGCATCTTGTGCGCGGTCCGGGTGGGTGGGGGCGGGTTCCCTCACGCCCTCGGGCGTCCGGTCGGGCCTGGATGGTCCGATGCCCACCGCGATCGCTCTGGTCGCGGTGGGGCGGTGCCGTCCGTCGCCTGATCGGAAAACCCTGGGCGCGTCGTCCGACCGCGATGCTTGCCGCATCGTGCCGGGTGATCTCACGTCGTGGGGTAGTCAACGGCTTCTGCCAGTGCTGGGCACCCCAGGTGCTGGTGTAGGCGGGATCCACCGCGACGATCACCACCTGCTGTTCAGCAGCCATCGACAGCAGCCGGGCTTTGAGCTTCGCGGTCGGGAAGCGGGAGATCAACCGGCGGAACCGTTTGTTGCGGCCGTGCTTTTCCCGGCCTTTGTCTCCCGCAAAGTCAAGGTTCTCCACAGCGATCGCGGCCACGCCGCTGCGGCGCGTGTAGTGCAGCAGTCCGGTCAGCGCATGCCGGATCTGCGCATCCCGGTGCGCCGCGTTTCCCGACAGGTCGTAATAGAAGCGCTGTGGCTCCCCCATTGGGTTGCCGTGCTGATCGAGGCGCCAGGCCGCCAGATGGTCATCGTTCATGTCCACCCCCACCGCGCCCCGGGCCAGCGCCACCTCAAGCGGCAGCACCGGGACGACAGCGCGCTGCCAGGAGGCGGTTATGTACCAGCGGTCGCGCAGCACGTCGTGGTGGATGCGGTAGGCCACCGCCCGGTCTGCCGCGATGCGATCGCGCCACTCCTCGCCACGATGCCGGAAGGCCACGGTCGCATCCAACACGTACCGGCCGTGTGCCGCATTGGCCAAGTGAGCCAGCGGAGCCGGAAGCTTGATGGAAATCTGTCCGGTCTCGGTGATACGGATGGTTTGGTTACCGAACCGTTTGCCGGACTCGCCGTCGGCGGACAGGAACATCCGGGCCGCTTCCCACCGGGCCCGCCATGCCTGTTCACTCAGACCCGCCTCCGCGAGGTGGTGCCGGGTGTGGACGAGACGTCGGCCGCCGCGCACCACGTGCACGCGACCCGCGGTCCAATCCGCCTCCACCCTGACCAGCCGGTCTTTCAAGGTCTGTAGGCGGCGGGACTTAGCATGCCACTCACTGCGCGAGGCGTAGCCTTTCGGTGATCCCTCGTGCTTGCTGGCCTTGGCTCCGAGCGGGCGGGCAAGCCGGGCCTCGATCTGCCCAATCTGCCCGCGGAGCCAGGCGATCTGTGCGGCTTGGCCGCGCCGGGCCAGCGCCCACTGGTCATTGACGTGCCGGGTGATGCTGCCTGCCCAGCGTGCAGAGGAGTGGCCGGTCAGCTCCCGCTTGCGTACCGCCCAAGCGGCAGCATCGTGCTCTCGGCCCTGCCGACAGCGGTTCGCGAGATCACCGGTGGCCAGCGAGCCGAGGAAGATGCCTGCCTTACGCAGCACGATCGTGTCCGTTTCCGAGACCCGCAGCCGGTCGCGGATCGCCACCCCGGTCGGGCCGGGCGCCACGAACGGATCCGCCAGCTCTCGCACTCCACCTCACCCCCTGCCCCGCTCGAACCTTTGCAGCCCCGTCACTGCATCCAACGAACACCATCCGCAAAGGTCACTCATTCGATAAAAGAACTAGCGTTCCCCTCTCAGGAGTGCACGCGGGCGCAGCCCGTGGACGAGGCGGAGCAGTACGGTGGGGCGACGCCGAGCGGGACACCGGTCCTCCCGCCCGACTCGCTCGCGCCGTCGCAGAGGCGTCGGTGGTGGAGGAACGGATGTCGCGAAACATGTCAGTGGCGCCCGGCTCCCGTATGTATCCGCGTCCCCGTCCGGGGAACCTGCGCGAGGTCGCCGAGAAGGTCGAGGAAGCGACGGGGCTGCGGGTGCAGGTCGTGGGAGGAGAGCTCGTGATGTCCCTGCCTCCGCGTGGGAAGCACGCGGGTGTGGTGGCGCGGCTGCGCCGACAGCTCGACAAGGCGCTGCCCGAAGAACTGTCAGCGTACGAGATGTCCTCGATCGCACTGCCTGACGATGCGGACGACTATGTGACGCCGGACCTGATCGTGCTGCCCACCGAGTGGGAGGACGACGACTGGCTCGCCGACCCCGTCGACGTGGCGCTCGCGGTGGAGGTGATCTCGGCCCCCGAGAAGTCCAAAGACATCAGAGACAAGGCCGACTGGTACGCGGTCTCGCATGTCGCCAACCTCCTGGTTATCGATCCCCGGAAGGGCACCTGGGCACTGCACACCCATCCGCGCAGCGGCAGCTATCGGGACGTGCTGCCCGGCAAGTTCGGGGAGTCCGTGCCGCTTCCTCCGCCTCTCGGGTTCGAGGTCGAGACGGCCCGCTTCCCGCTGTACGGCACGTCGCCGCGCGGGCCAGGTGTGCGTGCGTGACGATTGACCGGCTGAGCGTCGCGGGGGGTACGAGCCGTGCCGGTTGAGCCGACGTGTGGGCACATGGCCGAATAGTCGTGCTGGTCCGACGGCCACGTGGCCGAAAGGGCCTTGAACAGGGCGCTCATGGGGGAGAGTTGGGGGGTGCGGAAAGTCTGGGTGGTCTCGGGGATCGGGATCGGGCTGTGTCTGAGCTTCGTCGGGCTGCTCGTCGTCGGGACGTACATGGCGGCCGGGAGCCTGGCGAACGGGCTCGGGGGCGGAGCCGTCGGGCTCGCCAAGGGCGCCGTGCCGGCCGCGTACCAGGCACTGGTGCAGAAGTGGGGCAATCTCTGCAAGGCCATCAACCCGGCGCTGCTGGCTGCGCAGTTGTACCAGGAGAGCGGATTCAACCCGAACGCGAAGAGCCCGGCCGACGCGCGGGGCATAGCGCAGTTCATCCCGGGCACGTGGGCAGCCCACGGGCTCGACGGGGACGGCGACGGCGACCGGGACATCTGGGACCCGGCGGACGCGATCCCCTCCGCCGCCTCGTACGACTGCAAGCTGGCCTCGTATGTGAAGGACGCGCCGGGCGACCCGACCGAGAACATGCTCGCCGCGTACAACGCGGGTGCGTATGCCGTGATCAAGTACGGAGGCGTGCCGCCGTACCGCGAGACGCAGAACTACGTGAAGACGATCACGACGCTGGAGAAGAGCTTCGCGAGGCCGGTCGGGCGGGTCTCGCCGTCGCGGCAGGCGGCCGGGGCGATCTACTTCGCGCAGAAGAAGCTCGGGACGCCGTATCTGTGGGGCGGGGACGGGACCGCCGCCGAGGGCGGGCGCTTCGACTGCTCGGGGCTGACCAAGGCGGCGTATGAGACCGTGGGGATCAAGCTGCCGCGGGTCGCCAACGACCAGTACAACGCCGGGCCGCATCCCGCGCGGGACGAGCTGCTGCCGGGAGACCTCGTGTTCTTCTCGGACGACCTGACCAATTCGCGGGCCATCCGGCACGTGGGAATCTATGTGGGCGGCGGCTACATGATCGACGCTCCGCGGCCGGGTGCGGTGATCCGTTTCGACCCCATCGACACGCCGGATTACTTTGGTGCGACACGGGTCACGGAAGACGGCGCGAAGGCGCTGCCGACGCGGGCGCCGGAGGCGTGACCGACGCCTCGACGTGGCCGGAAATCTCCGGCGTACCGCCCCTGAGCTGCGAAGACGGGTCTCTCTTCGATAACGTCTGGGTGATCATTCCGTGGAGGGTGGAACGCATTCAAGGGGACTGTGCGTTCCTGTTCTGGACGGATCGAGACCACGGGGGTTGGTGGAGAGGCGTACGCAAGGGTGCGCCCGCAGGAAGGACGAAGGGGCCGCAGCACGATGGCTGGACTCGCGACATCCGGGTCGAACCCCGACGTCAGCCTGTTGTACGGCATCAACGGCCTGGCCGACGACGCCCCGGGCTGGTTCGACCGGACCATGGGATTCATCGGGGAGTACGGGCTGCTGCTCGGCATGGTGCTGCTCGTGCTGTGGTGCTGGTGGACCATGCGGAGGCGGGCCACGACGCTCGACGACGCGGCCACGTCGCTGGCCGCGATCGTCTGGGCGCCGCTGGCCGCCGGGATCGCCGTCCTGATCAACATCCCGATCCGCGGGTTCGTCGAACGGCCGCGGCCCTTCGTCGATCACGAGGGGCTCGACGTCCTTGTCCACGGAAAGACCGACTTCTCGTTCGTGAGTGATCACGCGACGCTCGCCATGGCGGTGGGCGTCGGGCTGTTCGTGGCCAACCGGAAGTACGGGATCGCCGGGATCGCGCTGGCGGTGCTGGAGGGGTTCTGCCGCGTCTACATGGGGGTCCACTACCCGACGGACGTGATCGGCGGGTTCGCGCTCGGTACGGCGGTCGCGCTGCTGCTGTCGCCGGTGGCGATGGCGCTGCTGACACCTGTGGCGAAGGCTATGGGGAGGTCGGCGCGGGTTGGGTGGCTGGTCCGGGCGCGGGGGTCCCTGGGGGCTGTCGAACCGGGGCCGGGGACGGAGTCGGAGTCGGCGTCGGGGCCGGCGTCAGGGGCTGAACCGGGGTCGTCGGGCTTGCCGGGCGGGGATTCCGAGCGGGATCTTGCGGCATAGCCTCGGGCCTTCTTTTCCGTAGCAGCGCCAGGCCGGCTGTGCCGGCTGCGGTTGCCAGGGCCCCGGAGATCAGGGCCAAGGGGCCTGACTCGGGGTGGGGGGTGCCGTCCTTTTCCAGGGCGGCGGCCGTTGTTGCTGCCAGGGTGAGAGTCGCTGCTGCTGCCGCGGTGCCGGTCGCTATTCGGGCCGCTGCTATTCGGGGTTTCCTCGCGGAGTCCATGTACTCAGCGCACGATGTTCGCTGGCCGCGGGCCAGTGGGGGGCCTTCGTTGGGGAGCCGTACGGGTGGGTCTTGGGGCCGTCCGGGGGACTGTGCGGGGTCGGGTGGCCGCCGTCGTGGGGCTGTGCCCACCCTCCCCCAGCTACCGCTGGGAGGTGCCCCCAGCCCTGCGGAACGATTGCCCACAGCGGGAGCGGGCTGGGCGGCGTACGCCGACGGGGTGTCGGGGTACGCCGCCCTTGGGTGGGGCGTGGTGTGGGGTTATTTCGGGTCGGCGTCGAACTTTGCGGTTGACCAGAAGTAGCCGAGGACTGCGAGGCCCAGGCACCAGGTGACCGCGAGCCAGCCGTTGTGGCCGATGTCGCTGCCGAGCAGGAGGCCCCGGAGGGTCTCGATGGCGGGCGTGAACGGCTGGTACTCGGCGACCGGCTGGAACCAGCCCGGCATCGCGTCGATGGGGACGAAGGCGCTGGAGAGGAGCGGCAGCAGGATCAGGGGCATCGCGTTGTTGCTGGCGGCCTCGGCGTTCGGGCTGCTCAGGCCCATGCCGACCGCGATCCAGGTGAGCGCCATGGCGAAGAGCACGAGCAGTCCGAACGCCGCGAGCCACTCCAGGACGGTGGCATCGGTGGAGCGGAAGCCGATGGCCACGGCGACGGCGCCGACGAGGACCACGCTGATGATCGCCTGCAGCACGCTGCCGATGACGTGTCCGATGATCACGGAGCCGCGGTGGATCGCCATCGTGCGGAAGCGGGCGATGATGCCCTCGGTCATGTCGTTGGAGACGGAGACCGCGGTGCCGATCGTGGTGCTGCCGATCGTCATCAGTAACAGGCCCGGGACGATGTAGGCGATGTACACGGAGCGGTCCGGACCGCCGCCGCCGATGCCCGCGCTCATGGTGTCGCCGAAGATGTAGACGAAGAGCAGCAACAGCATGATCGGGGTGAGCAGCAGGTTCAGCGTGAGGGACGGGTAGCGCCGGGCGTGCAGGAGGTTGCGGCGCAGCATCGTGGACGAGTCGCGTACGGCGAGGGAGAACCGGGTCGGGCGGGCGGGAGCCAGGGCGGTGCTCGGGGTGCTCGGGGTGCTCATCGGGCGGTCTCCTTGGGCTGGTTGTTCTGGGTGGGGACGACGGCGCCGCCGGTCAGGGCGAAGAAGACGTCGTCGAGGTCGGGGGTGTGCACGGTCAGCTCGTCCGCCTCGATACCGGCCGAATCCAGCCAGTCGAGGATGGAGCGCAGCTCGCGCTGGCTGCCGTCGCTCGGGATCTGCAGGGCGAGGGATTCGTCGTCCCGGGAGGCCTCGCGCAGGGCCGAGGCGGCGCTCTGGTACGCGGCCGGGTCGGTGAAGCGGAGCCGGACGTGTCCGCCGGGGATGAGCCGCTTGAGCTCCTCGGCGGTGCCCTGGGCGGCGATCTTGCCGTCGTTGAGCACGGCGATGCGGTCGGCGAGTTCGTCGGCCTCCTCCAGGTACTGGGTGGTGAGGAAGACGGTGACGCCGCCCGTGACGAGTTCGCGGATGATCTGCCACATGTTGTGGCGGCTGCGCGGGTCCAGGCCGGTGGTCGGCTCGTCGAGGAAGATGATCCGCGGGTTGCCGACCAGGGTCATGGCGATGTCGAGGCGGCGCTTCATGCCGCCGGAGTAGGTGGATGCGGGCTTCTTCGCGGCTTCGGTGAGGTCGAAGCGCTCAAGGAGTTCGGCGGCGACCTGCCGTCCCTCGCGCTTGGACAGGTGGTGCAGGTCCGCCATGAGGAGCATGTTCTCCTCGCCGGTGATCAGGCCGTCGACGGCGGAGAACTGTCCGGTGACGCCGATCGCGGCGCGTACCGCCTGAGGGTCGGTGGCGAGGTCCTGCCCGCCGACGCGCATCTCGCCCGCGTCGGCGGTGATGAGGGTGGAGAGGATCTTGACGGCGGTGGTCTTGCCGGCGCCGTTCGGGCCGAGCAGGGAGAAGATCGTTCCTTCCGGGACGGCCAGGTCGACGCCGTCGAGGACGGTGTTGTCGCCGTAGGACTTGCGCAGTCTGTTCGCTGCGATGGCCAGGTCGGTCATGACGGGTGCTCCTTGAGGGGGCGTGGTCGGTTCCAGAGGCTGCGGGCTCTAGAGGCTGTGGGCGGTGATGTCGCCGTGGGCGGTGGTGGCGCGGATGTCGAGTTCGGCGGTGCCGTCGTTCTTGAGGGCGTTGCTGATGCGGCCGTAGCCGGTGCCGGCATCCAGGGCGGCCGAGACGCCGGCCGCGGCGGTGACCGCGATGTCGCCGGACTGGGTGCGCAGCACGACCGTGCCGCGCACGGCCTCGCTGATCCGGATGTCGCCCCTTGCGGTGCTGATCTCCGCGGGGCCGCCCAGGCGGCCGACCTCGACGTCGCCGTCGATCGCGGTGAGGCGGAGGCTCGCGGTCTCGTCGAGCTTGATCTGGCGGTACGCGCCTTCGAAGGCGACGTCGCCGAGCCGTCCGACGCCGCGGAGTTCGGCGCTGGCCGCCTTCCCCTCGACGAGGGAGCCGGCGGGCAGTTGGACCGTCACCTCGATGGATCCGGAGTTGCCGAGGATCCGGTTCTTCGCCGCGGGGGCCTCGATCCGCAGCACGCCGTCGGCGTACGCGACCTCGATCTGCTCCGCCGCCTTCACGTCGCGGCCCTTCGAGGCGTCCGCGGGCCGGACCTCGACCGTGGTGTCGGCCCGGTCGGCGGCGATGAACTGGATCCGCCCCGCGGGGATGTCGAGGACGACGGAGACCGGGGCCGGGGTGCTGAACGTCTGCATTGTGCTCTCCTGTGCTCTGCTCGCTGTTGTTTCCGACGTTGGAAAAGCTACGTTGCGTTCAAAGATTCTTCAATGGAGTCGTTGCAAGATGCCGACATTAATGCAGGTCAGAGCAGAGAAATTGTTGCAATGGTTCTGAGAGATAACGCAACGGCGGCCGTCTGCTCGTTGCAATAGATTGAGCGTGAACGCTATGCTGGAGGCGTCAAGGAGTACGAAAGGAGAGCGCGATGCCGGGAGGCAGGCTCACCCAGCAGGAACGCCAGCAGATCGCGCTGGGACTGGCCGACGGCCTCGCCTACGCGGAGATCGCCCGACGCCTGGACCGTCCGACCTCGACGATCACGCGCGAGGTGATGCGCAACGGCGGCCCCACCGGCTACCGCGCCGACCTCGCCCACCGCGCCACCGAACACCGCGCCCACCGCCGCAGGCGGGTCGCGCCCCGGGGCACGGAGGCGCCCGCGCAGGCCTACGGACGCGACGCCGAGGCGGTGCGCGCGTACGAGGAGACGTTCACCACCGTCATGATGCAGTCGGGCATGCCCAAGATGATGGCCCGGGTCCTGTCAGCCCTCAGCCTCACCGACACCGGCAGCCTCACCGCGTCCGAACTCGTCCAGCGCCTCGATGTCAGCCCGGCGTCCGTCTCCAAAGCGATCGCGTTCCTCGAGAGCCAGGGCATGGTCCGTCGGGAGCGCGACGAACGCCGCCGCGAGCGGTATGTCGTCGACGACGACATCATGTACCAGTCGATGATGGCCAGCGCCCGAGCCATGGCCGAGGTCGTCCAGACCGCACGGCAGGGCGTCGGCATCCTCGGGCCCCACACCCCGGCCGGCGTGCGCTTCGAGAACATCGCCCGCTTCCTCGACTTCGTCTCGGAGAGCACCGTCCGCGCCGCGGAGCAGGCGCGCGAGGTTCTCTACACGAAGCCCGAAACGACCCCTTAGCGCTCCGCGCTGGAAGGGCCGCGATGTGTCGTGTTCTCGCTGCGGCGCCGTCGTGGCTGGTCGCGCCCCCGCGGCGGAGCCGCATATCGATACAGCCCCGCGCCCCTTTGGGGCGCTGCCGAACCGCAGCCGACCTCATCCCACCTGCTTAGAGCGCCTGGGGGTAGGCGAAGAAGCCCTTCGGGTCGTACTTGGTCTTCAGTTTCTGCAGGCGGGGGGCCGAGTCCCCGTAGTACGCCCTGCGCCAGTTCGTGAGGGTGGGGTCCGAGTAGTTCTGGTAGGCCGCTCCTGAGGCGTGGGGGGCCATGGAGCGGTGGGTTTCGGCCAGCCAGGAGCGGGCCGCTGTGCCCGCCGTGCCGGGGCGCCAGGCTGCGATGTACTGCGCGAGCATGCGCGAGCGGCGGTGGACGAAGGCGGTGGCCGTCGGGTCGACGCGGTTCACGGCGCCGCCGAGCGCGGTCAGGGCGATGCTGCCCGTGCCGCCGCTGACGGAGCGGATCCGGTTCAGCAGCGTCCGGACACCGTCCGCGGAGATCGACCGGTCGAAGAAATCCGACGCGGCGGCGTACGTCTCGCGGCCGAGCGCGCCCTGCGGGTTCCGGCCGGGCGTGGAGCCGGGGAGGTGGCACATCGCGTCGTCGGCGTATGCGGAGCAGCCGGCGTAGAACTCCATCGACTGCTCGTACGACCGGCGTTTCAGCGAGACGTTGCTCGCCGGGGCGCCGATCGCGGAGGCCAGCCGGTCGACGGCGTTCTGCAGCTCGCCGTAGGTGCCGAGGGAGAACGCCCTGACGGCGACGGCGGGGGTGCCGCCCGCGGCGTTCTCGAGATGGCAGGACGACCAGATCTCGTCGGGCTGGTCGGGACCCCACTCCTGCCATGCCGTCAGAACGGCGGCGGCTCGGGACCAGGGCCAGGACATGGTGGCGGTGACGCCCTGCGGTGCCGGGTGCGTACGGAAGCGGAGCTCTGTGACGACGCCGAAGTTGCCGTTGCCGGCGCCGCGCAGGGCCCAGAAGAGGTCGCTGTTCTCCTTCGCGTTCGCCGTGAGTTGCCTGTCGTCGGCCGTGATCAGCGTGGCCTGGATGAGGCTGTCGCAGGTCAGGCCGTATGCCCGCGAGACGACGCCGTGGCCGCCGCCGAGGGTGAGGCCCGAGACGCCGACGCTGGGGCAGGAGCCCGCGGGGATCGTCACGCCCTTCGCCGCGAGCCCGCGATAGACGTCGATGAGTTTGGCGCCGGCGCCGATGACGGCCTCGCCGCCGGAGGCCCGGACCGTGGCGAGCTTCGACACGTCGACGATGAGGCGGCCGTCGCCCGACGACCAGCCGGCGTAGGAGTGGCCGCCGTTGCGGATGGCGACGGGGACCTTGTGGGCGCGGGCGTAGGAGAGGACCGTGCGGATGTCGTCGGCGTGCGCGACGTAGGCGACGGCGGCGGGGTTCAGGGTGTCGAAGCGGGTGTTGTAGAGCTGTCGGGCCGATGCCCAGGCGGAGTCACCCGGCCGGACGAGCGGCCCGTCGAGGTCCTTGGCGAGCGCATTCCAGCCAGCGCCGGGGGATCCCGTGGTCGCGGCGCCGGACGCCGTGCTGGTGCCCGCCGTGTCCGCGGTGTCCGTGGCTGCGGAGGACTCGCCGTTGCCGCCGTCGCCGGTCGTGCTGCTGCATGCTGTGGCGGCTCCCGCGGCCAGCGCGGCCGGCACCGCCGTGATGAACGTACGCCGCAACATGAGCGCCCTCCCCGTGGTTCCTCTTGGAACCAGACGGGGCTGAGGGGCAGGGGTTCCACGGTGGAGCGAAACGTTCCGCGGCTTCCTGGGGTTCAGGGCGCCGTGCTGTGGGACTCCGCGTCGGTGCGGGCCAGGCTGCGCGCTCTGCGGGCAGGGCCGCGCCAGCCGCAGGTGCAGTGGGCGACGCAGAAACGACCCTTCTCCACCGTCGTCGTGCGGTGTTCGTCCGGTATGGGCTCTGCTGTCTGTTGCTGTTGCGCCACGGCTATACGGTACCGAGCGCCCGTGCGAATCTGGCGCGTTCTGTGCACTCCAGGCGCGTGACGACCTTCCCGACCCGTCGTTAAGCGGAACGACAGGGGGTCCGACACGCAGAGACAGGCTTGGGGGTCGGCGGGCGATGGTGGTGCAGCAGCAGGGCAGGAGGGGCACGGTGTTCGCCGCGGCCGCCGCGGCGATGGGGTTGATGTCCGGCGCCACCGGCTGTTCCGGCAGCGGAGCCGCCGCCGACAGCCAGCGCCCCGCCGATCCCGTCGACGCCGTGCGCCAGGCCGCCGACATCCTGGTCCAGCAGGGCTCCTCCAAAGCGCGTACGTCGATGGAGATGGCCACCGGGGGCACGCGTGTGACCATCCGCGGCGAGGGCGTCTATGACTACCGGGCGCGGCTCGGGCGGCTGAAGGTCGTGCTGCCGCAGGACCCGGCCGGGGTCGACAAGCACCGGCCGATCACCGAACTGCTCGCGCCCGGCGCGCTGTACATGAAGAACCGGGGCGCGGGCGTGCCCGCGGACAAGTGGGTGCGCGTTGACACCACCACGCTGTCCGACGGCAACCTCGTCACCGGCGGTGCCACCGATCCGCTCGCCGCCGCCGAACTCCTGCGGGGTGCGCAGGATGTGACGTATGTGGGGGAATCGGAGGTCGCGGGGACGCCCGTCCGGCACTACCGGGGCACCGCCGTTCTGGCTCGGGCCGCGAAGCGGGCGTCGGACGGTCAGCGTGGTGCGTTCAAGGCGGCGGCGAAAGGGTTCGCCAAGGGGGAGGTGCCGTTCGATGCGTACCTTGACGACCAGGGGCGGGTGCGGAAGGTCCGGCACCAGTTCAGTTTCGCCAACAACGGGGACGGCGGCGGGAAGAAGCGGGACGTCGATGTGGCGTCGACCACGTTGTTGTACGACTTCGGGGTGCCGGTGAGTGTGGAACTGCCGGACGCGGAGGACATCTTCGCGGGGAAGATCGCGGAGGAGTGACCCGGCGGCCGCGCGGGTGGCGCTCTGGGGCCGACCCGGGCGGGCGGCTGGAAATGGTCCTTCCGTGCCATGCGCGGTGCGTAGGGCTCTCCCTACTCTTGGAAGTCGGCTGCGGCGGGCGGCAGGGAGAGGTGATGAACGTGGCTCCGGTGCGCGGCGGTACGGGTGTTCAGGACCACGTTGCCCTTGCCGAGATCGAGTTGTGCGGGGAGCTCATTATCGCGGCGTCCGCTTCGCGGGAGGAGCGGCTTAGTTCTGACCTCATTGATGAGGTCTTGCGGGTCTCTGAGCGGGACTCCGACTTCGGGGCGTCTAAGTACTGCTGCTAGTCGGGGGCGCCGTCCGATTCGTTGGGCGCGCTAGTTGTCGGGTGGCCGTACGTCGTGGGCTGTGCCCACCCTCCCCAGCTAACGCTGGGGGTACCCCCAGGAGGTGCCCCCAGCCCTGCGGAACGATTGCCCACAGCGGTCGGTGGTGGCGCGGCAGCGCCCTGAAGGGGCGCGGGGAACTGCGCGACCAGCCACGACGGTGCCGCAGACGAAGACGATCGCGGCATATCGCGGCGCTTCCCGCGGAGCGCTAGGTGCGCAGTAGGCGGGCGATTGCCTTGGTGGCTTCTTCTACCTTTGCGTCGATTTCTTCGCCGCCCTTGAGGGCCGCGTCGGCGACGCAGTGGCGGAGGTGTTCCTCGAGGAGCTGGAGGGCGAAGGACTGCAGGGCCTTGGTGGATGCCGAGACCTGGGTGAGTATGTCGATGCAGTAGACGTCCTCGTCGACCATGCGCTGCAGGCCGCGGATCTGGCCCTCGATGCGGCGCAGGCGCTTGAGGTGCTCTTCCTTCTGCTTGTGGTAGCCGTGGATGCCGCGGTCGTGGTCCGTCACGATCTGGCCGCTCGCGGCTGTCGCGTCCGTCACGCCGGGGACCTCTGTGGCGTCGGTGGCCGCTGTGGTCGTGGAGGGCGCTTCGCCGGTCGTCGCGTCGGCCTTGGCGGTCGTCATCGCGTCCTCCTGCTGCAGTGGCTGCTGGTCTGGCTTGTTCCGTATACCCCTACTGGGTATATGGTACCGAATTTTCCTGGGTACTGAACGGTTGACGGGACCCCGTGCTGGCCACTGTGCTTCATGGGCGACACTGGGAAACGCCGGTTCGCCGTGGCCGGATGATGCGCCTAGCATCACCCTGACCGACATCAGAGCACCGATCGAAACCAAAGCACCCCGAGGATCCCACGTGCGCTTTCGTCTGACCCCCAGGGAGACGAGCTTCTACGACATGTTCGCCGCCTCCGCGGACAACATCGTCACGGGCTCGAAGCTCCTCATGGAACTGCTCGGGGCGGACGCCTCCGCCCGGGCCGAGATCGCGGAACGGATGAGGGCCGCGGAGCACGCGGGAGACGACGCTACTCACGCGATCTTCCATCAGCTGAACTCCTCCTTCATCACGCCTTTCGACCGTGAGGACATTTACTCCCTCGCCTCGTCCCTCGACGACATCATGGACTTCATGGAGGAGGCCGTCGACCTGGTCGTGCTGTACCAGATCGAGGAGCTCCCGAAGGGCGTCGAGCAGCAGATCGAGGTGCTGGCGCGGGCTGCCGAGCTGACCGCCGAGGCGATGCCCCACCTGCGGACGATGGAGAACCTCACCGAGTACTGGATCGAGGTCAACCGCCTCGAGAACCAGGCCGACCAGATCCACCGCAAGCTGCTGGCCCACCTCTTCAACGGCAAGTACGACGCCATCGAGGTGCTGAAGCTCAAGCAGATCGTGGATGTGCTGGAGGAGGCGGCTGACGCGTTCGAGCACGTGGCCAACACGGTGGAGACCATCGCGGTCAAGGAGTCCTGAGGCTTCGTGGACACGTTTGCCCTGGTCGTGACCATTGGGGTCGCGCTTTTTTTCACGTATACGAACGGTTTCCACGACTCGGCCAACGCGATCGCGACATCCGTGTCCACGCGGGCGCTGACCCCGCGCGCGGCGCTCGCGATGGCCGCGGTGATGAACCTCGCCGGCGCGTTCCTCGGCAGCGGGGTCGCCAAGACCGTCAGTGAGGGCCTGATCGCCACGCCCGAGGGCCACAAGGGGATGGGCATCCTCTTCGCCGCGCTCGTCGGCGCGATCATCTGGAACCTGATCACCTGGTACTTCGGGCTGCCGTCGTCCTCGTCGCACGCGCTCTTCGGCGGCATGGTGGGCGCGGCGCTCGCGGGTGGCATCACCGTGTACTGGAGCGGGGTCGTCGACAAGATCATCATTCCGATGTTCGTGTCGCCGGTCGTCGGTCTCACTGCCGGTTATCTCGTGATGTGCGCGATCATGTGGATCTTCCGCAAGACCAATCCGAGCAAGGCCAAGCGCGGGTTCCGTATCGCGCAGACGGTGTCGGCGGCCGGTATGGCGCTCGGGCATGGTCTGCAGGACGCGCAGAAGACGATGGGCATCGTGGTGATGGCGCTGGTCATCGCCGATGTCGAGGACTACGGGGATCCGATTCCGGTCTGGGTGAAGATCGTCTGTGCGGTGATGCTGTCGCTGGGCACGTATGCGGGTGGGTGGCGCATCATGCGGACGCTGGGGCGGAAGATCATTGAGTTGGATCCGCCGCAGGGGTTTGCCGCGGAGACGACGGGGGCGTCGATCATGTTCGGCTCCGCGTTTCTTTTTCATGCGCCTATTTCGACGACGCATGTGATCACGTCGGCGATTATGGGTGTGGGGGCGACGAAGCGGGTTAATGCTGTGCGGTGGGGGGTTGCCAAGAACATTGTTCTTGGGTGGTTCATCACCATGCCGGCTGCTGCCGTTGTCGCTGCGCTCAGCTATTGGGTTGTGCTGCTGGCCTTTGGCTAGCCCCCTCATGAGTGGCTGCCCTAGTTGTCGGGGTGCCCGCCGTCGTGGGGCTGTGCCCACCCTCCCCCAGCTACCGCTGGGAGGTGCCCCCAGCCCTGCGGAACGATTGCCCACAGCGGTAGGGGTTGCGGCGCGGCGCCCACTGCGCACGCAGCGGTAGCGCCCTGAAGGGGCGCGGGGAACTGCGCGACCAGCCACGATGGTGCCGCAAAGGGCAGACGCACACGTAGCGGAACGAAAATGGGCCCGCCCCCCGGGAGCCAGGGGGCGGGCCCTTTTCCTTGCGGTGGCACCGCCATGCAGCACCGCAAGGGGTCCGGCGGGATCAGCCGAAGCGGCCCGAGATGTAGTCCTCGGTCGCCTGGACGGACGGGTTGGAGAAGATCCGCTCCGTGTCGTCGATCTCGATGAGCCGGCCGGGCTGGCCGACGGCGGCGAGGTTGAAGAACGCGGTGCGGTCGGAGACGCGGGCCGCCTGCTGCATGTTGTGCGTCACGATGACGATCGTGAAGCGCTCCTTCAGGTCGCCGATCAGGTCCTCGATGGCGAGGGTCGAGATCGGGTCCAGGGCGGAGCAGGGCTCGTCCATCAGCAGGACGTCCGGCTCGACGGCGATCGCGCGGGCGATGCACAGACGCTGCTGCTGGCCGCCGGACAGGCCCGAGCCGGGCTTGTTCAGGCGGTCCTTGACCTCGTTCCAGAGGTTCGCGCCCTTGAGGGACCGCTCGACGATGTCGTTCAGCTCGCTCTTCTTGTACGAGCCGTTGAGGCGCAGGCCCGCCGCCACGTTGTCGTAGATCGACATGGTGGGGAAGGGGTTGGGGCGCTGGAAGACCATGCCGATCGTGCGGCGCACCGCGACCGGGTCGACGCCGGCGCCGTACAGGTCCTCGTCGTCCAGGAGCACCTTGCCCTCGACGCGGCCACCGGGGGTGACCTCGTGCATGCGGTTCAGCGTGCGCAGGAACGTCGACTTGCCGCAGCCGGAGGGGCCGATGAAGGCCGTCACCGAGCGCGGCTCGACCGTCATCGAGATGTCTTCGATCGCCTTGTGGGAGCCGTAGTAGGCGGTGAGACCGCTTACGTCGATTCGCTTGGCCATGACTACTTCACTTCCAGATCAGTCGCTGTGGGGTCGCGTCAGCGACCGGTCTTCGGGGCCTTCCAGCGGGCGATGCCGCGGGCCACCAGGTTGAGGATCATCACGAAGGCGATCAGCGTGAGCGACGCCGCCCAGGCGCGGTCGTACGCCGCCTCGTTGCCGGCGCTATTCGCCCACTGCTGGTAGATGTACAGCGGCAGCGACGCCTGCGCACCCTCGAAGGGGTTGGCGTTGATGAAGCTGTTGCCGAACACCAGCAGCAGCACCGGTGCGGTCTCACCGGTGATACGGGCGACCGCCAGCATGATGCCGGTCGTGATGCCGCCGATGGAGGTCGGTACGACCACCTTCAGGATGGTGCGCCACTTGGGGACGCCGAGCGCCAGGGAGGCCTCGCGCAGCTCGTTCGGGACGAGCTTGAGCATCTCCTCCGTGGAGCGGACGACCACCGGCATCATCAGGATCGCGAGCGCCAGCGAGCCGGCGAAGCCGAAGGGCTGCAGCTCCAGCATCAGCATGAGGCTGAGGATGAACAGACCCGCGACGATCGACGGGATACCGGTCATGACGTCGACGAAGAAGGTGATGGCCCGGGCGAGGTTCCCGCTGCCGTACTCCACCAGGTAGATCGCGGTGAGCACGCCGATCGGCGCGGCGATCAGGGTGGCGAGGCCGACCTGCTCCAGGGTGCCGAGGATGGCGTGGTAGATACCGCCGCCCGGCTCGGAGTCGGCGACCACGCCCATGGAGTGGGTCAGGAAGTAGATGTCGAGGACCTTCACACCGCGCTTCACGGTCTCCCAGATCAGGGAGACCAGCGGGACGACGGCGAGCAGGAAGGCCACCCAGACCAGAGACGTGGCGATGCGGTCCTTGGCCTGGCGGGAGCCCTCGACGCGGGCGGCGATGCCGTACGTGCCGAGGACGAAGAGGATCGCGGCGATCAGGCCCCACTGGATGCGGCTGTCGAGGCCGGCGCCCAGGCCGATGGCGATCGCGACGGCGACGGAGCCGACCGCGATGGCGTACGGGGACCACTTGGGCAGACGGGCGCCATGCAGGCTGCTGGGGCGCTTGTCGGCGATGACGGCGTTGCTCATGCGTTGGCCCCCGAGTACTCCTTGCGGCGGGCGATGATCGCGCGGGCCGCGCCGTTGACCAGCAGGGTGATGACGAACAGGACCAGACCAGAGGCGATCAGCGCGTCACGGCCGAACTCGGACGCCTCACCGAACTTGCTGGCGATGTTCTGGGCGAAGGTTCCGCCGCCCGCGTTGAGCAGGCTGGCGTGGATGTCGAAGTCGGGGGAGAGCACGGTGGCCACGGCCATGGTCTCGCCGAGGGCGCGGCCGAGGCCGAGCATCGAGGCGGAGATCACGCCGGAGCGGCCGAAGGGGAGGACCGACATGCGGATGACCTCCCAGCGGGTGGCGCCGAGCGCCAGGGCCGCCTCCTCGTGCATCTGCGGGACCTGGCGGAAGACCTCGCGGCTCACGTTGGTGATGATCGGCAAGATCATGATCGCGAGCAGGATGCCGACCGTCAGCATCGAGCGCGGGGGACCTCCGTCCCAGGAGAAGATGCCGGTCCAGCCGAGGTAGCTGTCCAGCCAGCCGAAGAGGCCGTCCATCTGCGGTACGAGGATGAGGGCGCCCCAGAGGCCGTACACGATGGACGGCACGGCGGCGAGCAGGTCGATCACGTATGCGAGGGGGCCGCCGAGCTTGCGCGGGGCGTAGTGCGTGATGAACAGCGCGATGGCGACGGCGATCGGGACCGCGATGACCATGGCGATGATCGAGGAGACCACCGTGCCGAAGGCCAGAACGGCGATGCCGAAGACCGGCGGGTTGAGGTTGGTGTTCCACTCGAAGGTGGTGAGGAAGTTGCCCTCGTCCTTGCTGATCGCGAGCGAGGCGCGATAGGTGAGGAAGACCGCGATCGCGGCCATGATCACCAGCAGGAAGATGCCAGACCCGCGGGAGAGACCGAGGAAGATCCGGTCGCCGGGGCGGGTGGCGCCGCGGGCCGCGCGCTTCTGCACGGTCGCGGCCGGCTGTGGGGCCGGGGGAGGCGCTTGGGTGTTGTGTGTCGATATATCCATCGGGTTCTCCGGTCTGCGAAGCCGTACGCGGTGTGCGGCTCCTGGCGGCGGTGCACCGGACGGTGCGGTCCGGCCCCGGGTGGGACCGGACCGCACTCAGGTCAGCTCAGGCCCTCGATGGTGGTGCGGACCTTGGTGATGATGTCTTCGGGCATGGGGGCGTAGTCGTTCTCGGTGAGGATCTTCTGACCCTCCTCGGAGGCGATGTAGGTCAGGAACGCCTTGGTGGCGGGCAGGGTGTCCGCCTTGTTCCCCTTGTCGCAGACGATCTCGTACGTGACCAGGGTGATCGGGTAGGCGCCCTCGGCCTTGGTGGCGTAGTTCAGCTTGAGCGCCAGGTCCTTGCCGGTGCCGACGACCTTGGCGTCCGCGATGGCCTTGGTGGCGTTCGCGACGGTGGCCTCGACCGGAGCGGAGGCGCCCGTGTCGATGCTGGCCGCGTCGATGCCGTCCTTGGCGTACGACAGCTCCATGTAGCTGATGGCGCCCTTGGTCTGCTTCACCTGCTGGGCGACACCGGAGGAGCCCGAGGCGGACTGGCCGCCCTTGGCCTGCCAGGCCTTGCCACCGGAGTACTTCCAGTTCTCCGGCGTCGTGGCGATCAGGTACTTGGTGAAGTTGTCCGTGGTGCCGGACTCGTCGGAGCGGTGGAACGCCTGGATCTTGAGGTCGGGCAGCTTGGCGTCGGGGTTCAGCTTCGCGATCGCCTCGTCGTTCCAGTTGGTGATCTTGCTGTCGAAGATCTTGGCGAGGGTCGGGGCGTCCAGGACGAGGTTGTCGACACCCGGGACGTTGTAGCCGACCGCGATCGGGCCGCCGACCATCGGGAGGTCGATGCCCTGGCCGCCGTCGCAGACCTGCTTGGAGGCGGTGACCTCTTCGGGCTTCAGCGCGGAGTCGGAGCCGGCGAAGGCCACCTGGCCCTGGGTGAACGCGGTGACACCGGCGCCGGAGCCGCCACCCTTGTAGTTGATCTGCACGCCCGAGCACTGGGCCGTGAACGCCTTGACCCACGCGTCGATCGCGTTCTTCTGCGCGGAGGAGCCGTCGGCCAGCAGCTGGCCCTTGGCGTCGCCGCAGTCGATGTTGGAGCCCGCTGCGGTCGTCTCCGAGCCGTTGCCACCACTCGTGGTGCCCGTTTCGTCGGAGCCGCACGCCGTGAGGGCCAGGGCGCCGGAGACGGCGACGGCACCGAGGGAGAGGGCGCGAAGCCGGTTCTTGCGCTGAAGCTTCACTTTTCGGGAGTTCCTTCCAGGAGCCGCCCGTCCGGGGCGGCGTGCGATATCGGGTGTGTGCGGCTGCTCCGGGGTGGGGCCCGGTGGGGCCGGGCAGCGGGTTCTGCTGCGCAGCGTCCTGTTCAGCTATGCGGTCCGGGTTGCCGCCCCCATGAGCGGCACGCACCCGGTAGGGCCGAAATTAGGCAGGACAGGTGACGTGGCCGATGGGCGTAAGTGAACGAGGGGTGAACCTCGGTGGACGGTGCGGTGAGGTCACGGAATGCTTACGGCTTCTGGCGGGGGCGCGCCTTCTGGCGGGGGCGCCCTCTGCGGGGTTGGGGCGGCCCGGTTTTTTCGGGTGCCCCAACGGGTGGGAGTGCTCACCCGCCATGTGAGGGGCTCTGTGCGTCGTGGGCTGTGCCCACCCGTTCCGCCCCAGCGGAACGATTGCCCACAGCAGTAAGCGCTACGCGAGGTGCAGGGCCGCGAGTAGGTCGTCTACCAGTTGTTGGTCTCGGGGGTGGGTCAGGTGGGGGCGGGCCTCCTCTGGGGGGAGCCAGAGGAGGCGGTCTACCTCTCGGGTGGGGGTGAAGTGGCCTTCGCCCGCTTCTGCGGCCCAGTACGCCACCAGTTTGGGGCGACCGCTCGCGATGTAGTGGAGGGTGGGGAGGCGGGGGCCGAGCACGCACGCGTGGCCCGTCTCCTCCGCGACCTCCCGCACCGCGCACGCCGCCAGGTCCTCGCCGCGCTTCGCCTTGCCCTTCGGGTGCGACCAGTCGTCGTACTTCGGCCTGTGCACCAGGCAGATCTCCAGTTGCCCGGCGGCAGGGGAACTCCGCCACAGGACGCAGCCCGCTGCCCATACGACGTCGTTGCTCACGTGGTGCTCACCGCCTCCCGCAGCCAGACCCGCTGGAACGCGAACCGGGCCGCCTCGACCTCGTGTCGCTGATCTGCGTGGAGTACCCCGAGCGCGTAAGCCGTCGCCGGGGCGATCCGGGGAGTCCGGGCCGCCGCGGCCGCGGCGGCAGCCGCCTCCGCCGCGTCCCGGTGCTGGTCCAGGGCCTGCCCGGCCTCGAGGAGGCGTGCGTCGACGCCCTCCTCGCCGTGCAGTACCTCCCGTGCGTAGCGGTGCAGGCGCAGCAGCAGCCGGACCTGGTGCCAGGGGGCGTCCTGCGGCTGCGGCGACGGGTCGGCCGCCAGGCCGTGGATCAGGGCCTCCGCGTTGTAGGGGAGGCCGGCCCGGCACAGAGGCAGCGCCTTCACCGCCTCGATCAGGCGGTCCTCCGCGGCCGCGGCCAGCGGTTTCAGGGCGTCGATCCGTGCCGCGTTGGGGGCGAGCGGGACCTCGCTGGCGAGTACGGCGACGCTGTCCGCGACCGCGTGGAAGCGGGAGGAGCCGAGCGCTTCCAGTGCTGCCGAGTGGGCCCTTGTCCGGGCCAGGGTCAGCTGGCGCTCCAGTAGGGCGCCCGCTTTGGCTGCGCCCACGGTGAGGGTGCCGCCCGCGGGCGGGGTTTGCGAGCCGACGTCGTCGGGGCCCGGGGGGCCCACCCGTTCCGCCCCAGCGGAACGACTGCCCACAGCGGTGGCCGAGTCGGAACGACTGCCGACAGCCGAAGCGGTCAGCGTCAGTTGTCTGCCCGACAGGCGTTGCAGTGCGCCCAGCAAGCGGTTCAGGCGCGATGCGTAGGCGTGTTCGCGGGCCAGGGTGCCCGAGAGCCAGGCCAGTTCGGGGCGGAGGGCATCGGACCATTCGGCGTCGAGCAGCGGGCGGAACGTGTGCAGGGTGCCGCTGATGCGGCGGGCCGAGCGGCGCAGGGCGCGCACCGCGTCGACCGTCTCCTCGGGCGCGCCGGAACCTCCGCCGGCACCCCCCTTGGCCCCGTTGGAAACCCCCTTGGACCCCCCGTTGGAACCCCCGTTCAAGCTTCCGCCGGAGCCCCCGCTCTCCCTGTGCAGTCGTAGGGAGCGCAGGAACTCCGTCGCCTGGCCCTGCAGATAGGCCGTAAGGACCTCTCCTGCGGGGGCTGCCTCGCGCTCATGGTGTTGCTGCTGTGCCACGCCGGCGCCTCCGGGCGTCTATCAGCATCTCCTGGACGTTCCGCAGCGGCTGACCGTCGCCGTCGGACGAGTGACGGGCCCAGGTTCCGTCGGGCCCCAGGTGCCAGGAGGACGTGGTGTCGGACATACCGGTTTCGAGCAGCCGGCTGAGGGCCGCCCGGTGGGCCGGGTCGGAGACCCTGACCAGTGCCTCGATCCGGCGGTCGAGGTTGCGGTGCATCATGTCGGCGCTGCCGATCCACACCTCCGGCTCGCCGCCGTTGCCGAAGGCGAAGACACGGGAGTGCTCGAGGAAGCGGCCGAGGACGGAGCGTACGCGGATGTTCTCGGACAGGCCCGGGACGCCAGGCCGCACCGCACAGATGCCGCGCACCCACACGTCCACCGGCACGCCCGCCTGCGAGGCGCGGTACAGGGCGTCGATGACCGCTTCGTCGACCATCGAGTTGACCTTGATGCGTACGTAGGCCGGGCGGCCGGCGCGGTGGTGCTGGGCCTCCTTGTTGATCCGTGAGATCAGGCCGTCGCGCAGCGACTTCGGCGCGACGAGGAGGCGGCGGTACGTTTCGCGGCGCGAGTAGCCCGACAGCCGGTTGAAGAGGTCCGACAGGTCGGCGCCGACCTGCGGGTCCGCGGTGAGCAGCCCCAGGTCCTCGTAGAGCCGGGCGGTCTTCGGGTGGTAGTTGCCCGTACCGACATGGCTGTAGCGGACGAGGGTGTCGCCCTCCTGGCGCACCACCAGCGACAGCTTGCAGTGGGTCTTCAGGCCGACCAGGCCGTACACGACATGGCAGCCGGCCTCCTCCAGCTTGCGGGCCCATTTGATGTTGGCCTGCTCGTCGAAGCGTGCCTTGATCTCGACGAGGACCAGCACCTGCTTGCCGGACTCGGCGGCGTCTATCAGTGCGTCGACGATCGGCGAGTCGCCGGAGGTGCGGTACAGCGTCTGCTTGATCGCGAGGACGTCCGGGTCGCCCGCGGCCTGCTCCAGGAACGCTTGCACGGACGTGGAGAACGAGTCGTACGGGTGGTGCAGCAGCACGTCCCGCTCGCGCAGCGCCGCGAAGATATCGGGCGCGGACGCGGACTCGACCTCGGCGAGGTCCCGGTGGGTGCCCGCGATGAACTTGGGGTACTTCAGCTCCGGCCGGTCCAGCTTGGCTATACCGAAGAGGCCGGTGAGGTCGAGCGGGCCCGGCAGCGGGTACACCTCGGCCTCGCTGATCTTCAGCTCGCGTACCAGCAGGTCCAGGACGTAGCGGTCGATCGACTCCTCGACCTCGAGGCGCACCGGCGGGCCGAAGCGGCGCCGCATGAGCTCCTTCTCCAGGGCCTGGAGCAGGTTCTCGGCGTCGTCCTCCTCGACCTCCAGGTCCTCGTTCCGGGTGAGGCGGAACATGTGGTGCTCCAGCACCTCCATGCCCGGGAACAGCTCCTCCAGGTGCGCGGCGATGACGTCCTCGATGGGGACGTAGCGGTTCGGCGACGCCTCCAGGAAGCGGGACAGCAGCGGCGGCACCTTGACGCGGGCGAAGTGGCGGTGGCCGGAGACCGGGTTGCGGACGACGACCGCGAGGTTGAGCGAGAGGCCGGAGATATAGGGGAACGGGTGCGCCGGGTCCACGGCCAGCGGCGTCAGCACCGGGAAGATCTGGTGCCGGAAGAGCGTGAACAGGCGGGCCTGCTCCTTCTCCGTCAGCTCGTTCCAGCGGACCAGGTGGATGCCCTCCTCGGCCAGCGCCGGGGCGACGTCGTCCTGGTAGCAGGCGGCGTGCCGGGCCATGAGCTCGCGGGAGCGGGCCCAGATCATCTCCAGGACCTCGCGCGGCTGCAGACCGGAGGCGGACCGGGTGGCGACACCGGTCGCGATACGGCGCTTCAGGCCGGCGACCCGGACCATGAAGAACTCGTCCAGGTTGCTGGCGAAGATCGCGAGGAAGTTGGCGCGCTCCAGGAGGGGCGTGTGGGGGTCCTCGGCGAGCTCGAGCACGCGCTCGTTGAACGCGAGCCAGCTGCGTTCGCGATCCAGGAACCGGCCGTCCGGCAGGTCAGCGCCGAAACCCTTCTGCATGTACGCATCCAGGTCCGCGTCGACCGAGTCGATGTCCGGCTCCAGTTCGGAGACGGCCGCCGCGAGCGTGTGCGGGCGGTGCGCGGCGATGGAGCCCACGGAGGGCTGCGCGTTCTGAATATCTCCGCGACCCGAAGGGTCTCCACCAAGGGCGGTGGTGGGAGACGGGTGGGCGTCTGCCTTGGTGTCGGGCTGGTTCATGGAACCATTGTTCCGCGCCGAGAGCATTACGGGCGCGTCAGAAAGTGCGGGCTCCAAAGGGGAGGTGAGGCGAAGCCTCCCGTTCCGGGAGCCAGGGGGCGGGTCGGGCACCTCGGGCGTCATTCACCGAGCGTCGCAAGGCCGTCTGAATCGTCGGTTACGGCGACATGACGTGCGGGATAGCGGAGGGCGGCCCCCGGGCGACTTGCGGCGCCGGGGGCCGGGTGCCTGCGCTCCCTCTCGGGGGTGGCGGCACCCTACGTCATACGGTTCTGCGGCGCAGCAGGCGGAACGCCGCCCAGGCAGCCGCGGCGGCCAGGGCCAGCATGATCGCGGTCTCGGCGAACGTGACCCACCAGAAGTGGGTGTGGGGGTGGAAGTCGACGTACCAGCCGGTGATGTTGAGGTCGGCGGGACAGCTGTCGAAGTCGCGGGTGCGTTGCCAGCAGGCGTTGTACGGGAGGCGGTCCCCCGAGGCTGTGACATAGCCGGACTGCATGAGGAAGGAGTCCCGTCCGATGGCCATCGTCCCGTCCATTCTCCCCGTTCCCGAGCCCGTGATCGTGCGTACCGGGAACACGTCCCAGCGCACCGAGCCGACGGCCAGGATCATGGACAGCGAGACCACCCCGGCGATCGCCATGGCGGGGAGGGTGCGGCGTACCACCAGGCCGGCGAGCGCTCCGATGGCGACGGCCAGGAGGCAGTACGCGATGAGTACGGGGCCGTACGCCTCGAAGACGCCCCGGTCCACCCAGCGCTGGTTGTAAGTGCCCGCGACGGGTGCCCTGAGGAACTGGTAGCTCCCTACCAGGGCGAGCACCAGGGCGGTCGTCGCGACGGCGGCCACCGTCAGCTTCGCCGCGAGCCAGCGTGCCGGGGACGCCGACTGGGTCCAGGCGAGCCGGTGCGTCCCGCTCTCCAGCTCGCGGGCGATGACCGGTCCCGCCACGACGGCGCCGACGAGGAACGGCAGGAACAGCAGAGCTGTGGCGGCGTAATCGGCGGTGATCCCGAGGAAGGCCCTGGCGCTGTCGAATCCGAGGAACGTGTCGGTGCAGGCCCCGACGCAGTCTGTCTGCTCGGGGATCACCACCGCCGAGACACGCAGGGCGACCGCCACCACCGCCGCCGCGATCACCAGCCCGAGCGCCCCCCAGAGGATGGCGCGGTGGAGGCGGACCGTCGTCCAGTACGGGCCGCGCAGGCGGCCGCCCGAGCTGCGCCGCAGGGTTGCCGATGCGCTCATGCGGTCACCGCCGCGGACATGTCGGAAGCAGAGGAACGGGCGGTCGCGCCCGGCGTGAGCAGCGCCGGTGCGTCCGGTGAGCGCAGATGGGCGAGCAAGATGTCCTCCAGGGATGGCTCCGCGGCTTCCCAGCCGGGGGCGATGGGGCCCGCAGGGCGGATCAGGGCGGTGAGGCCGCGGCCGGTGGCGCGGGACTCGATGACGGTGTGCGGGGCGAGCGCGTCCGTGAGCGGCCCGCGGCCGGTGATCAAGCGGTGCGCGGCGACCAGGTCGTCGATGGCGCCGCCGAGGCGGATGCGGCCGTCGCCGACGAGGAGGAGGAAGTCGCAGGCGTGCGCGAGCTCGCCGAGGATGTGCGACGACATCACCACCGTCGTGCCGTGCTCGGCGGCCTCTGCGAGGAGCGTCCCCATCAGCTGGTGGCGTGCCAGGGGGTCGAGGTCGGCCATCGGCTCGTCGAGCAGGAGGAGTTCGGGCCGTTTGCCGAGGACCAGGGCGAGGGCGACCCGGGTGCGCTGTCCGCCGGACAGGTCCCGGATCCGGGCCGCCGGATCGAGGTGCCCGTCGGTCACGATCCTCTCGGCGAGGGCGGCGTCCCAGCGTCCCGGGTTGAGCTCGTGACCCAGCCGCAGCGTCTCGGTGACCGTGAGCTGCGGGTACAGCGGCTTGTCCTGGGCGACGTACGCGATGCGCTCGCGGGCCGCGGACGGGTGGGAGCCGAGCACGGTGAGGGTGCCCTCGGTGGGTTCGAGCAGCCCGGCCGCGTGGGCGAGCAGTGTCGACTTGCCCGCGCCGTTGGGTCCGACGACCGCGCAGATGCGGCCGGCCGGGAGCCGGAAGCCGCAGTCCCGCAGCGCCCAGCCGCCGCGCCGCGACGGCCCTCCGAACCGCTTGCCCAGTGCGGCCGCCTCGATGGCGGTGTCCGTCATGCGTTGTCCCCCTTGTTCATGGCTTCGTCCCCCTCGGTGTTGTCGGTGCTGTCGGCGAACTGCTCGTCCAGTACGGAGGCGAACAGGGCTGCCACGTCGTCCCGGTCCAGGCCGGATGCGCGGGCCCGCGCCGCCCACGCGGCGAGCTCGGACCGCAGCGGCGAACCGGCGGCCGCGGCACCCAGCGCACGGCGGACGAACGTGCCGAGGCCGCGACGGGCCTCGACCAGTCCCTCTCGCTCCAGCTCGCGGTAGGCCTTCAGCACGGTGTTCGGGTTGATGGCCGTGGCCTCCACGACCTCGCGGGCCGTGGGGAGCTGGTCGCCGGGCTCCAACAGGCCCAGACGCAGGGCCTGTTTCGTCTGCTGGACGATCTGCAGATAGGTGGCGACGCCGCTGCGCCGGTCGATGCGGTACTCGACCACTCGTACAACCACCCTTTCACTAATTGAGTAGTGAAAGGGTGGCGTACAGAGCCTGTGGCGTCAAGATCCGAGTTGTGTGTCAGCAGCGGCGGGTGATTTGTGTGGCGGGTGATGTCCCGTCAGGGAGGCTCCGCCACCCGCCCGGTTACAGCTCCGTGCGGTACATCAGGTCCACCTCGTGCGTCACGAAGCCCAGCCGCTCGTACACGCGCAGGGCCGCCTTGTTGTCCGCGTCGACGTAGAGCATCGCGGTCGGTAGGCCGGAGGCGGCGAGGTGGTTCAGGCCGATGGTGGTCAGGGCCCGGCCCAGGCCGGTGCCCTGGGCTTCGGGGGCGACGCCGAGGACGTACACCTCGCCCAGCTGCTCCTCCCCGTGGACCTTCGTCCAGTGGAAGCCGACCAGCCGGCCGTCGTCCTCCCGCTCCGCGAGGAAGAAGCCCTCGGGGTCGAACCACGGTTCGGCCTTGCGGTCGTCGAGGTCGCGCTGGGTGAGGGAGCCCTGTTCGGGGTGGTGGGCGAAGGCCGCGGCGTTCACGGCGAGCCAGGCGGCGTCGTCCTCGCCCGGTACGAACGTACGTACCCGGACGCCCTCGGGCAGCACCGGCTCGGGCAGGCGGAGATCCGCCAACGGACGCCGCATCTGGCGCAGTTCGCGGAACAGGGTGAGGCCCAGGACCTGCGAGAGGTGCCGGGCGGCGGAGTGCCCGCCGTGCGCCCAGATGCGCAGCCGCTTGCCGGACTCGGCGAGCAGGGCGGTGCCGAGGGCGCGGCCGTGCCCGTGGCCGCGGTGCGCCGGATGGACCACCAGCTCGGCGGCCGGCGCCTCGATCGGATCGGTGTCCTCGAGCTGGGCGTATCCGACGAGGTCGTCCTCGAGGAACAGCAGGAGATGGCGTACTCCCTCGCGGGGGCCGCCACGGAGCTGCAGCCGGCCCTGCTCGGACACCGCCTGCTGCCCGTCGACGCGGGCGGCCTCCGTGATCAGCTCGAGCACGGCCTCCGCCTGGTCGGGCGTGAGCTCGCTGTGCGTCTCGATACGGCGGAGGAAGGCGGGCGGAAGGGCGTCGTCGCTGGTCATGGATACGAGAGTACGGCGGTCCCGACGGCGGGCAAACGGTTCCCGGCAGGGTGTTCCGGCCGTCGGCCCAGCACCCGCTCGCGGCGGGCCGCCGGTGTTCCCGGGGTGTGGCGTCGGAAACCAGTCCGTAACCACCAAACCCCTGTTGTGCTACGCGCGTTGACTCTAGGCTGCGGCTCACACTTGCCACACCCTTCACGCTGAGCCAACGAGGGGACAAATGTCCGCTAGACCCCACAAGAAGAGGGCCGCCCGCCGGATACTGGTCGGCGCGGCGGTGCTGTCGACCACCGGGGCGCTGATCGCCGCGATCCCCGCGACGGCGGGGGAGACCAAGAGCGCCGCCTCGCTGCCCGGCCGCTATCAGGACGTGCAACTGCTGTCCTTCAACGACCTGCACGGCAACCTGGAGCCCCCGGCCGGCTCCTCCGGGCGGGTCACGCACGTGCACGAGGACGGCACGACCGAGACCATCAACGCCGGCGGCGTCGAGTACCTCGCCACCCATTTGCGCCAGGCCCGCGAGGGCAACAAGTACTCGATCACGGCCGCCGCCGGCGACATGGTCGGCGCCTCGCCGCTGATCTCCGGGCTCTTCCACGACGAGCCGACCATCGAGGCGCTCAACGGCCTCGACCTCGACGTCACCTCGGTCGGCAACCACGAGTTCGACGAGGGCGCGAAGGAGCTGGCCCGCCTGCAGAACGGCGGCTGCCATCCCGAGGACGGCTGTTACAACGACAGCGAGGAGTTCGCGGGCGCCAACTTCCCCTACCTCGCGGCGAACGTGACGGACGAGAAGACCGGCAAGCCGATCCTCAAGCCGTACTGGGTGTGGAAGAAGAACGGCGTCAAGGTCGGCTTCATCGGCGTGACCCTGGAGGGCACCCCGGACATCGTCTCCGCCGAGGGCGTCAAGGGACTGAAGTTCGGTGACGAGGTCGAGACGATCAACAAGTACGCCAAGGTGCTGCAGAAGCAGGGCGTGAAGTCGATCGTCGCGCTGATCCACGAGGGCGGCGCGCCCGCCTCGGCGGCGTACAACTACGACTGCGACAGCCCCGGTCCGGGCGACGGCATCTCCGGCCCGATCGTCGACATCGCCAAGAACATCACGCCGCAGGTGGACGCGCTGGTCACCGGCCACACCCACCAGGCGTACGCGTGCACCATCGACGACCCGGCGGGCAACCCCCGCACGGTGACCTCGGCCGCGTCCTTCGGCCGGCTCTACACGGACACCACGCTCACGTACGACCGCTGGACCGGCGACATCGCCCGTACGGCCGTCAAGTCCGCCAACCACGTCGTGACCCGTGACGTCGCCAAGGCCCCGGACATGACGGAGCTGATCACCCGCTGGAAGGAGCTCGCCGCGCCCGTCGCCAGCCGGCCCATCGGCTACATCGCGGGCGAGATCCCGAACACCGGCACCGAGTCCCCGCTCGGCGACCTGATCGCCGACGCCCAGCTCGCTTACGCCAAGTCCCTCGATCCGGAGGCGGACTTGGCGCTGATGAACCCGGGCGGTATCCGTGCCCCGCTCACCTACGCGGCGAGCGGCAGCGAGGGCGACGGCGTGGTGACGTACGGCGAGGCGTACACGGTCCAGCCGTTCGCCAACACGGTCAACCTGGTCGATCTCACCGGTGCGCAGCTGATCACCGCGCTGCAGCAGCAGGTCAGCGGCAGCAACGAGGCGGCGCCGAAGATCCTCCAGGTCTCCGCGGGTCTCACCTACACCCTCGATCTCACCAAGACGGGCGCCGCCCGGGTCGTCACCGACTCGGTGAAGCTGAACGGTGCGGCGATCGACCCGGCTGCCACCTACCGCGTCGCGATGAACTCGTTCCTCGCGGGCGGCGGCGACGGCTTCGCCGAGCTCGGCAAGGGCACGAACGTCCTGGTCGGCGGCGACGACCTGGCGGCCTTCGAGGAGTACCTCACGGCGAACTCCTCGGCCGCGACGCCGTATCCGGTGCCGGCGGCGGACCGGATCACGGTCGTCAAGTGAGGACGAGTAAGCACAACTGACGACCGCTGAGGGGCGGTCGGCGGCACCGAGGGTTCCGCCGACCGCCCCGCTTTCTCAGAACAGCAGGTTGTACTGGTTGAACCCGGTGCCCAGGCTCTTGCGCGAGGCGAACAGGTCCGTCGAGGCCTTGTTCGTGCCCGGGTAGAGCCACAGCGTGCCGTCCGACGACCTGGCCAGGACGTCGGAGATGCCGTCACCGGTCATGTCGCCGTTGGAGACGAGCGCGGTGAAGTTCCAGCCCGTACGCGCCTTGATGCGGGGCGACCAGGGAGCCGAGGCCTTGCCCGTACCCCTGTACAGCCACAGGGTGTTCGCCGTGTCGCGGACCAGCAGGTCGGGCTTGCCGTCACCGGACAGGTCGCCGCGCCCGAGGACCTTGAAGCCCTTCCAGGCCCCGCTGACCACCTTGATCTTCGCGTTGAACTGGCCGTTGCCCCGGCCCGGGTAGAGGTAGGCCGAGCCGTCGGCGTCCACCACGACCATGTCGGGCCGCGCGTCACCGGTCATGTCACCGGGGATCGCATACGACTTGTAGCCGCCCCAGACCGTGCTGATCTGCATCCAGGCGAACTCGCCGCTGGCGTGGTCCAGGTAGCTGCGGTACAGCTTGCCGTCGGCCTTGTCCCGGACGATCAGGTCCTGGAACCAGTCGCGGTCGAGGTCCGCCTGGAGGCCCCAGCTGATGCCCTCCCAGCCGTTGCTGAGGTACGCCCGCTGGGTGAGCGAGGTGCCCTTGCTGTCCTGCTCGAACAGGTTGCCCGACGGCGTACGGGCCAGCAGGTCCGCCCGGCCGTCGAACGACAGGTCGGCGTCGTCGATGCGCGGCTGGGCCGCCCAGGTGTACGAGCTGACCTTGGTGAACACCGGGTACGCGCCCTCGGCCGTGCAGCCCGCGACACCCCACGACACCACGCCCACGATCTTGCCGCCGACCACGAGCGGGCCGCCGGAGTCGCCGTTGCAGGGGCTCTTGGTGCCCTCGTCGGTGCCGGTCGCCGGGGTGCCCGCGCAGACCATCGAGCCCTCGACGAACGCGTCGCTGCCCAGGACCGACTGCATCGCGCTGTTGCACGTCGAGTCGGCGACCATCGGCAGGCTGACCTTGCGGAGCTTCGACGACAGCTCGGCGCCGTCCGCGCCGGAGGTCAGGCCCCAGCCGTAGACGGTCCCGGTGGTGCCCGGGGCGTACAGCGCGCTGTCGTTGGAGGCGGCCAGGCGCAGCCAGGTCTGCTCCAGCGGGCGGTCGAGGGTGAGGACCGCGATGTCGTTCTGCACGGTCGACGCGTTGAAGCGGGGGTGGCTCCACTGGCTCCACACGCCCGCGACGGTGCCGGTGGTGGTGTCGTCGAGGTCGGCGGTGCCGGCGAGGACGGCGCCGTTGGTCTTCCAGTCGAGGCCCGCGACGCAGTGGGCGGCCGTGAGGACCTTGTTCGGGGCGACGAGGGTGCCGCCGCAGAAGTAGCCCTCGCCGGTCGCGTCGTCGTGGTAACCGAGCTGGACCATCCACGGGGCGCTGGAGATGGTGGTCTCGGTGCCGCCGATGATGAACGGCGTCTGAGTCCTGCCGGACTCCTCGGTCGGGGTCTGCTCCGGTGCTGGGGCCGGGTCCTCGGACGTCGTCGCCACGTCCTCGGCGGCCTCGACGATCCGCTTGTGGAGCTGCTTGTCGGAGGCGGTCGGCTTGGGAGCCGCGGTCTGGGACGGGCCCGCCTTCGGCAGGCGGTGCGGCTCGCCGGCCGCTGCCGCGGGCTGTGCCGCGACGGCACCGGCGCAGCTCAGCGCCAGTGCGAGAACGGCCGCGGACGCCGCCTTCACGGGGCGTCCGCTGCGGCCGCGCAGGGCACGTATCACTCAGGTCTCCTGGGGTGGTGTGCTGTGATCGTGGGCCCGAGCAGGGCATACGACGCAGACACCTCGCCTCGCGGACAGTCACAGGCGTGAGTCAAGGCGAAAGCCGCGGAGCCCCCCTCCGGCGCGGAGATCGTAGGTCTCAGGAACCCCTCTGCACACCGGCTTCACAGAGGGATGGCCAAGTGTTCGTCCCGGGCTTCCGTCACATCACCGCGCGGCAACCCCCTGTTTCTCGGCCCGACCGCCCTTATATCGGGCATACGCACTTCTGTCGGGCTTCTCAGGGAGCACTCAGGGAGCTCTCATGGAGCGCGGAAAAACTCTGAAGCATGACCGAGAGCATCCGCCGCGACGGCGAGTACCCCCAGGGCGACAGCCAGCAGTCCGCGTACCCCGAGCAGCAGCACTCTTCCGACGACTCCGCCACGCAGCGGTTCGCCACCGCCCCTGGAGCCGGGCCTCAGGCCGGGCACCAGTACGGGCACCAGTTCGGTTCTCAGGCCGGGCAGCAGTCCGCGTACCAGGCCGCCCCGGCGGGCGCCGAGTGGCCGCCCCCGCCCGCGTACGACCCGGTACAGCCGGTCTCCGTCGCGCCGGGCACCAGGGTGTGGCCGGGCTCCGGTCCGGGCGGCGGCGACGGTCATGACGGCAACGGAACGGGCGGTGGATACGGCGGTGGGTACGGCGGTGGGTACGCCTTCGCCGCCCCTGCCGAGTCGGCGGCGCCCGCGCCCCGGCGCCGCGCGAAGGGCCCGATGGCGCTGCTCGCCGCCGTCGCGATCGCGGCCGCGGCCGTGGGCGGCGGCACCGCGTTCGCCTTCCAGGAGCTGACCGGCAAGGACGTCACGACGGCCAGCGCCGGCACGAGCGTGGTGCCCACCAGCAAGAGGGGCACCGTCGCCGGTGTCGCCGAGGCGGTCAGCCCGAGCATCGTCGAGATCAACGCCACCTCGAACGCCGGGGAATCCACCGGCTCCGGCGTGATCATCACCAGCAACGGCGAGATCATCACCAACAACCACGTCATCTCCGGCGCCTCGTCGGTCAAGGCCACGACCAGCAACGGCAAGACGTACACCGCCAAGGTCGTCGGCACCGACAGCAAGAAGGACCTCGCGCTGATCAAGCTCGAGGACGCCTCCGGCCTGACGGCCGCCTCGCTCGGCGACTCCAGCAACGTCAAGGTCGGCGACGAGGTCGTCGCGATCGGCTCCCCCGAGGGCCTGAGCGGCACCGTGACCAGCGGCATCATCTCGGCGCTCGACCGGGACGTCACCGTCTCGACGGACGAGAGCCAGGGGCAGCAGCAACAGCCCGGTGGCGGTTTCGGCTGGCCTTTCGAGTTCGGCGGCCAGGAGTTCAACGGCGACACCGGCTCCTCCACGACCACCTACAAGGCCCTGCAGACCGACGCCTCGCTCAACCCCGGCAACTCGGGCGGCGCGCTGATCGACATGAACGGCAACATCATCGGCATCAACTCCGCCATGTACTCGCCGACCTCGTCGAGCAGCTCGTCCAGCGCGGGCAGCGTGGGCCTGGGCTTCGCCATCCCGATCAACACCGTCAAGTCCGACCTGGACAAGCTCCGCTCCGGCTCCGACAGCTGAGCGGGCGCCCTTCCGGGCCACTGGTAAGGAGTTCGACATGATCGACATGATCAAGAAGGTTCAGCACGAGGTGACCGCCCCCGTCCGCCCCGCCGAGGTCTCCGTGGCCCTGGCCGTGGCGAACGAACTCCACGCGGCGGCGACGCCGCGGGTGGCTGAGACGTCCGAGATCCCCGCCCCGGGGACCCGCGCCCGGGAGGTGGCGGTCCCGCATCTGATGGGCCTCCGCACCACCGCCGCGCGCCCCCACCGCCGCAAGGTCCCGCTGCACCGGCTCACCCCCGCGATGTGCTGAGCCCCAGACCGGCGACGGCCGCCGTTGTGGGCAGGCGTTCCGCTGGGGGTCCCCCCAGGCCCTTAAGGCTCTGGGGGAGGAACGGGTGGGCACAACCCACGACGGCGGTGCGCTTGAAACGTACGGGCGCAGCCCAAGACGGCGCCCCGCGGCCCGGGAGGGGCGTGTCCGCCCCGCACGTCGTGCGACGCTTTACCTGTCCTGAGACGACCGTACTCCCGAGGAAGACACCGCATGAGCCCCGCCGAAGGCGAACCGCAGCGCATTCTGATCGTCGACGACGAGCCCGCCGTGCGGGAGGCCCTCCAGCGGAGCCTCGTCTTCGAGGGATACGACACCGAGGTCGCCGTCGACGGCGCGGACGCCCTGGAGAAGGCCACCGCGTACCGGCCCGACCTCGTCGTACTCGACATCCAGATGCCCCGCATGGACGGCCTCACCGCGGCCCGCCGCATGCGGGGCGCGGGCACGACTACGCCCATCCTGATGCTGACCGCCCGCGACACCGTCGGCGACCGCGTCACCGGCCTCGACGCGGGCGCCGACGACTACCTCGTCAAGCCGTTCGAACTGGACGAGCTGTTCGCCCGCATCCGGGCCCTGCTGCGCCGCAGCTCGTACGCCGCCACGGCGGTCGGCGCCCAGGAGGACGACGCCCTCACCTTCGCCGACCTGCGGATGGACCTCGCCACGCGCGAGGTCACCCGCGGCGGGCGGCCCGTGGAACTGACCCGCACCGAGTTCACGCTCCTCGAGATGTTCCTCGCGCACCCGCGCCAGGTCCTCACCCGCGAGCAGATCCTCAAGGCGGTCTGGGGCTTCGACTTCGAGCCCTCCTCGAACTCCCTCGACGTGTACGTCATGTACCTGCGCCGCAAGACAGAGGCCGGCGGCGAGCCGCGCCTCGTCCACACGGTGCGGGGCGTCGGGTACGTCCTGCGGTCGGGCGGCGCCGAGTGAACCGAGTGATCAAGCGATACCGATCCCTGCCCCTGCGCTCGCGGCTGGCCCTGCTGGTCGCCGCGGCGGTGGCGTTCGCGGTGGCGGCCGTTTCGGTGACCTGCTGGTTCATCGTGCACGGAAAGCTGTTCGCCGCGATCGACGGTGATCTGCGGGCGGCGAACTCCCCGGTTGGGGCCAGCACCATCACCCGGGTCCTGACCGACTGCGCCCAGAACACGTCCGATCAGAGCGATCTGGGTCCTCAGCCCAGCACCTACTACATGCAGGTGGTCAAGTCCGACGGCACCCTGTGCGTCTTCTCGTTCTCCGCGGGCACGGTGAAGGTCGTCGACGCCGACGAGGACGTGGCGAAGGGCACGACTCGTGGCATGGGGATGCGTCGCGACGGCGTCGACAGCGACGGCAACCCCGTGCGGGTGCTGACCCTGCCCCTGATCGCCGACAGCCGCACCGGGCCGGCCCTGGTCGAGGACCACGCTCTCCTGGTCGCCTTGCCCCTCAAGGACACCGAGAAGACGCTCAATGATCTCGCCCTCATCCTCCTCCTGGTCTCCGGCATCGGCGTCATCGGCGCGGGCGCGGCGGGACTGGCGGTGGCGCGGGCCGGACTGCGCCCGGTCGACACCCTCACCGAGGCCGTCGAGCACGTGGCCCGTACGGAGGACCTCACTATCCGTATCCCGGCCGAGGGCGACGACGAGATCGCCCGCCTGTCCCGCTCCTTCAACTCGATGACGTCCGCGCTGGCGTCCTCACGGGACCTGCAGCAGCAGCTGATCGCGGACGCGGGCCACGAGCTTCGTACGCCACTGACCTCCCTGCGTACCAACATCGAGCTGCTCGTCCGCAGCGAGGAGACCAAGCGCGCCATCCCGCCGGAGCACCGCAAGGCGCTGCTCGCGTCCGTGACGGCGCAGATGACGGAGCTGGCCGCGCTGATCGGCGACTTGCAGGAGCTGTCCCGTCCGGACTCGGGCCAGCACGGGGACAAGGCCGAGGTCGTCGCGATGCACGACATCGCCGAGACGGCCCTGGACCGCGCCCGTCTGCGCGGCCCGGAGCTGACGATCACGGCGGACCTCAAGCCGTGGTACGTGCGCGCCGAGCCGGCCGCCCTCGAGCGGGCCATCGTGAACATCCTGGACAACGCGGTGAAGTTCAGCCCGAACGGCGGCGCGATCGACGTCGGGCTCGACGGGGGCGTACTGACGGTGCGCGACCACGGTCCCGGCATCGCGGCCGACGAGCTCCCACACGTCTTCGACCGCTTCTGGCGCTCCCCGTCCGCCCGCGCACTCCCCGGCTCCGGCCTCGGCCTGTCCATCGTGGCCCGCACGGTGCAGCAGTCCGGCGGAGAGGTAACACTCAGCCCCGCGGAGGGCGGCGGCACGGTGGCAACGATGCGCCTACCGGGCGCACCAACCCCACCCCCGACGACCGATCTCACCCCGTCTGGCGTGTGAGAACGAATTCAGCCCGTCCGGCGTTTGAGGACGAGGCGGCGGAGCCGCCGATCACGGGGGCGGGGGCGGAGCCCCCAGTTTCGGGAAGGGGCGGGTTAGGGGAAAGAAACCCTGCTCACCCGCACCCGCAAGACCGCCGCACCACCAACCGCGACGGAAACAACTTCAACCGCTCCCGCCGCGACCCAGCCACCCGCAGACCGTCGTCCAGCACGAGATCCACCGCAGCCCGAGCCATCGCCGGCCGATCCGACGCCACCGTCGTAAGCGGCGGATCCGTCAACGCCGCCTCCTTGACGTCATCGAACCCGGCCACGGCCAACTCACCCGGCACGTCGATACGCAACTCACGCGCGGCCCGCAACACACCGATGGCCTGGTCATCCGTGGCGCACACGATGGCCGGCGGCCGATCGGGCCCGGCCAGCAGCCGCAGCGCGACCTCGTACGCGTCATAGCGGTTGTAGGGCGCCTGGAACAGGCGGCCCTCCGTCGACCGGCCCGCCTCCGCCATCGCGCGGCGCCAGCCCTCGACGTGGTCGGCGACCGGGTCGCCGACGGCCGGGGTCTCCTCGGTGATGCCGAGGCACGCGACGTACTCGTGTCCGTGCTCGAGCAGGTGGCGGGTCGCGAGCTGCGCCCCGCCGATGTCGTCCGTGACGACGGCGACGTCCTCTATGGCCTCGGGCCGCCGGTGCAGCAGCACCACGCGCGCGTCCCAGGCGTCGATCTCGGCGGCAGCGGTCTCGCTGGGGCCCTGGCTGACGAGGATCAGCCCGGAGACCCGCATGCCGAGGAAGGCACGCAGGTAGTGGACCTCGCGTTCGTCCAGGTAGTCGGAGTTGCCGACGAGCACCATCTTTCCGCGCTCGGCGGCGGCCTGTTCGACCGCGTGCGCCATCTCCCCGAAGAAGGGCTGGCGCGCGTCGGGCACGATCATGCCTATGAGGTCGGTGCGCCGCGAGGCCATCGCCTGCGCCACGCGGTCGGGCCGGTAGCCCAGCTCCTTGATCGCGGCGAGAACGCGCTCGCGCGTGGCCGGGGCGACCGGCCGGGGTCCGTTGTTGATGACGTAGCTCACGACGGCGGTGGACGTACCCGCCAGCCGTGCTACGTCATCCCTGGTTACCTTGGCCACGCGCGGAGTCTACGCGGATGGACCTACCTCTGGGCAGGGCGTACGGCTGCTTCTTCCGGCTCGGCCTCCAGAACGGGCGCCGTGTCGGCCACCTCGTCCTCCACCGGAGGCGTCGCGGCCTTGGCCGCGGCGTCGGCGCCGCGCTCGGCCTTCTCCGGAGTGACGAACCGGTAACCGACGTTCCGGACGGTTCCGATCAGCGACTCGTGCTCCGGGCCGAGCTTGGCCCGCAGCCGCCGCACGTGCACGTCGACCGTGCGCGTACCGCCGAAGTAGTCGTAGCCCCAGACCTCCTGCAGGAGCTGGGCACGTGTGAAGACGCGGCCCGGGTGCTGGGCCAGGTACTTCAGCAGCTCGAACTCCTTGAAGGTCAGGTCGAGGACCCGGCCCTTCAGCTTCGCGCTGTACGTCGCCTCGTCCACCGACAGGTCGCCGTTGCGGATCTCCATCGGGCTGTCGTCCGCGGTGATCTGCTGGCGGCCCATGGCCAGCCGCAGCCGCGCCTCGACCTCGGCCGGACCGGCGGTGTCGAGGAGGACGTCGTCGATGCCCCAGTCGGCGGTGACCGCCGCGAGGCCGCCTTCCGTCACGACGAGGATCAGCGGACAGCCCGGCCCGGTGGACCGCAGCAACTGGCACAGGCTCCGCACCTGCGGCAGGTCACGGCGGCCGTCGATGAGAATCACGTCGGCACCGGGGGTGTCGACGAGTGCGGGCCCTTCCGCCGGAGCCACCCGCACGTTGTGCAGAAGCAGGCCGAGGGCGGGCAGCACCTCCGTCGACGGCTGAAGGGCGTTCGTCAGGAGCAGCAGAGAACTCATCGCGCCCCACCTGCCTGGGTCGTCGTTACGTCGTGCACGGTCAGCTCGCCCATTACGTCGGTTCCCTCCTCGGTCCCTGCGAGGACGTTTACGCGCGGCACTGCTTCGTACGGTGCGGGTCCCCGCGTCCCTGGGAATCCGCTGCGCCTCCGTGTCGCCACGGGGCCGTGGCCTGGTCGTTCACGGCTTCGTACCCCGTCGTACACGGCTTCGTATACGGCACGTCTGAAAGCGCAAAAGGACCCGGGGGCGTCGCTGCCCGGATCCTCTGTCCAGCAGAATAGCCCACATGCGTTCCGTTACGGCAGGTCAAGTCACGCGATCTTCTGTGCACCCGGTCACGGGACGAACGCAGCGAAGACTGCTCCATACGGATGACGGGGTGGTCATCGACGCTCTTTACGAGCCGGGGTCGGGCGCGTTCCAGGAGCTCGCGATCGTGATCGCGCACGGTTTCACCGGTGATCTGGAGCGGCCCCATGTGCGGCGGGTCGCGGGCATCCTCGGCCGGCACGCGCCCGTCGTCACGTTCTCGTTCCGCGGCCACGGGGCGTCCGGCGGACACTCCACCGTCGGCGACCGGGAGGTGCTCGACCTGGCGGCCGCCGTGCGCTGGGCCCGCGAGCTGGGGCACACCCGCATCGCGACGGTGGGCTTCTCGATGGGCGGCTCGGTGGTGCTACGGCATGCGGCGCTCTCCGCGGACACCGACGCGCGTACGGACGCCGTGGTCGCCGTCAGCGCGCCGGCCCGCTGGTACTACCGGGGCACCGCCCCCATGCGGAGGCTGCACTGGCTGGTCACCCGGCCGGTCGGGCGTGCCGTCGGCCGGTTCGGGCTGCGTACGCGCATCCACCACCGCGACTGGGACCCGGTCCCGCTCTCACCGGTCGAGGCGGTCCCGCTGATCGCCCCGAAGCCGCTGCTGATCGTGCACGGCGACCGCGACGGGTACTTCCCGCTGGACCATCCGCGCTCCCTCGCGGAGGCCGCCGGCGGGGCGGCCGAGCTGTGGCTGGAGCCCGGCATGGGCCACGCGGAGCACGCCGCGGACGACGCGCTGCTGGCGCGCATCGGGGAGTGGGCGACGGGCGCGCTGCGGCCTTCCCACTCGGAGATCTCCGAGTGGGGCCAGGAGCACGGCACGGCGGTCTCGGCCTCCGAGTACGGCTCGTCATCGAGCAGCGAAAGCGGCAAGTCGTCCAGTAGCAGCTCCAGCTTCTCGAGCTCCTCCACCTCCAGCAGCGGTCTCTACCGCCTGGACGCCGACGACGTCAGCTGAACGTCACCCCCTGACGGGGCTGCAGGGCGGGCAGCTGTTGGGTGGTCTGTAGGCGGGGAGGGGGAGCGGCCGGTGGCAAGCAGACGCAGGAGCAGGCGCGAACTGCGTGTGCCGGCGGCCGGTTGCTCCCCTTCCCGGCGGCCCGTCCCTGCGTACGATGCCGTCGGCGGGACACGCCATCATGGACGGGGAGAGATCGACCAGTCCGACGAGGCTGACGAGAGAGGAGCCGCACATGGCAGCGGGGACCATCCGTTACTGGGCCGCCGCCAAGGCTGCGGCCGGCACCGCCGAGGAGCCGTACGATGCGGAGACGCTCGCCCAGGCGCTCGACGCCGCACGGCTGCGGCACCCCGGCGAGCTCGTCCGCGTCCTTCAGCGGTGCTCGTTCCTCGTCGACGGGGACCCCGTGGGCACCCGTGGGCATGAGACGGTACGGCTGGCCGAGGGCGGCACGGTCGAGGTGCTCCCGCCGTTCGCAGGAGGGTGACACCCGCAGTATGAGCAATCAGCCGTACGAGACGTACGAGCCGTATCCGCTGTCGCAGCCGTTGCCGCCGGAGGTGCCGGCGCCTGCGGCGCCGCCTTATGGCGCCCCCTCGTCGGGGGCGCCGTTGCACGCCGAGGTGCCCTCCGACGTGGGTCGTGCCCACCCGTCCCTCCCCCAGAGCCTTAAGGGCCTGGGGGGACCCCCAGCGGAACGCCTGCCCACGACGGAAACCGCCGCTCAACGTGCCCGGGCCGAAGGGCGGTCGCCGATCATCGAGCCCGGGGTGCAGCCCGCCGCGCTCACCGCCGTGCTCGGGCTGCTGCTCTCCGGGGCGGCGGCCGTCGGGCAGTACGCGCTGCTCGTGCCGCTCGTCGTGCTGCAGGCCGTGACCGCCGCCGGGTGGTTCCGGCTGAACGGGATGTGGCCCGCCCGGCAGGGCATCGCGCTCGCCTTCGCGGGCGCCCTCGTCGCCGACGCCGCCCTGCTGGTCGCCGGGCGCGGGAACGAACCGGCCGCGATCCTCGGCACGCTCAGCGTATGGGTGCTGCTCGCCCTCGTCCTGCAGCTGCGCAGCCATGCCGCGCCGGACGAGCGGATGTACGGGCTGATGGCGACCGTCGCCTCGGCGGCGCTGGCGATCGTCGCGGCCGGGCATCTGGCGGCCGAGCCGGACGCCGTCACGGTCGGCGGCCTCGCGGTGGCCGCCGCCGTGCTCGTGAACGCGGCCCTGCGGGCCCTTTCGCTGCCCTCCGTGGTCTCCGTCGTACTGGCGGCGGCGGCAGCCTCCGGCGCTGGAGTCGCCGTGGTCGGGATGGCGTCGCTGTCCGGCGGGGCCGACGGGACGCAGGGCGCGCTGCTGGGGCTCGGCGCGGGGGTGTGCGCGCTGATCGGGCATCGGGTGGCCGCCTACGACTACCCGTCGCGGTTCGTACACATGACCGCCGGGGTCGCCCTTCCGCTGGCCGCGGCCGCCCCGGCCGTGTACGTGCTGGGGCGGGGACTCGGCCTCGGCTGATCCCTGCCGGTCACCTTCATCGTCACAGTTGATCGACAAGCCGTCTGCGGGCCCCCGGACCGGGGGCGCGTCCGCGTTAGGCTCGGCGGAACCGGGGGCTCCCCGGTAGCGGACACGGCAAGTGACCGGGCTGTGGTCCGCTGTCGCCCAGGCAGGGGAACAGACCGAGCCATGCGCGCACTGCGAGTACTCGTCATCGTCGCCGTCATCCTCGGCGGCCTGTTCGTCCTCGCCGACCGGGTCGCGGTCGGCTTCGCCGAGAACGAGGCCGCGGACCGGCTGCGCGCCAGCGAGGGGCTGGACAGCACCCCCGACGTGTCCATCAACGGCTTCCCGTTCCTCACCCAGCTCGCGAGCGGCAAGCTCGACGACGTGGAGATCGGGATCAAGGACCTCGAGGCGTCCACCACGGGCAACGGCAACGGGAACGGCGACGACAGCGGCGCGGACAGCATCCGTATCGCCCAGCTGTCCGCCCATCTGCGCGGTGTCACCTTCTCCGGCGACTACAGCTCCGCGACCGCCGACACGGCGTCCGGCACCGCCCTCATCTCCTACGACGAGCTGCTCAAGGCCGCGCAGGTGCAGCCTGTCCAGGTCCTGCCGGGCCTCACCGCCAAGGTGACCCGCCTGTCCGACGGCGGCGACGGCAGGATCAAGCTCGACGTCGAGCTCACGGGCAGTCTGTTCGGCAATGAGATCAACGAGCAGGTGTCCGTGCTCAGCTCGGTCAAGGTCGACGGCGACACCGTGAAGGTGGACGCCATCACCCTGCCGGACCTGCCCTTCTCCATCGGCGAGGACGGCCTCCGCGAGATCACCGACTTCGGGCAGAGGATCGACGGGCTGCCCGACGGCATCAACCTGGACAAGGTGCGGGCGGCCCAGGACGGCGTCGAGATCTCCGTGACGGGTTCGGACGTGAAGCTCGCCGGGTAGCGAGGAAGGGCGCACGGCGAGTCAGCGGCCGGTGCAGCGGCCGCTACGGCACGTCGCACGCCCCGCATGCCCCGCGTGTCCGAAAGACGAGACGGACCCGTCCGAACAGCAGATGCGATGCCTTCAGCTCTGGCGCCGCGCCCGTACCGAAGCACCCGCGATCCCCCCACGGTTCCGGCATGCGGACGATCGCGTCTCACTATCCGACACGCCGGTGACATGTCCGCCCGTCCCTCCCTACGATCGGAACCATGAAGCGACAGGCGGATCTTACGAAGCGGCGGGCAGTAGACCTGTGCCGCGTCGCCGCCATGCTCTGTCGCAGCTTCTGAGCGGGAGCTCCGCATCCCGTATCCCGAGGCCCCTCGAAGCCTTCGCGTATCCGCGCCGCCGCTGTGCGCTGCCCGTCCGCGGGCCCGCCGGTCGCGCCTTACGCCCACCCGACGCACATCCCGCCGCAACTGCCCCGGAGGAGAAGAAGCATGAGCCGCAGCGACGTCCTGGTCGACGCCGACTGGGTCCAGGAGCACCTGGACGACCCGAAGGTCGTCATCGTCGAGGTCGACGAGGACACGTCCGCGTACGAGAAGAACCACATCAGGAACGCCATCCGGATCGACTGGAAGAAGGACCTGCAGGACCCGGTCCGTCGTGACTTCGTCGACCAGGAGGGCTTCGAGAAGCTGCTCTCCGAGCGCGGCATCGCCAACGATGACACCGTGATCCTCTACGGCGGCAACAACAACTGGTTCGCCTCCTACGCCTACTGGTACTTCAAGCTGTACGGCCACGAGAACGTCAAGCTCCTCGACGGCGGCCGCAAGAAGTGGGAGCTCGACTCCCGCGACCTGGTGGCCGAGGTCCCGACCCGCGCCAAGACCGAGTACAAGGCCAAGGCTCAGGACACCTCGATCCGCGCCTTCCGCGACGACGTGGTCGCCGCGATCGGCAACCAGAACCTGGTCGACGTGCGCTCGCCCGACGAGTTCAGCGGCAAGCTGCTCGCCCCGGCCCACCTGCCGCAGGAGCAGTCGCAGCGCCCCGGCCACGTGCCCAGCGCCCGCAACATCCCGTGGTCCAAGAACGCCAACGACGACGGCACCTTCAAGTCGGACGACGAGCTCAAGGAGCTCTACGCCGAGGAGAACGTCGACCTGGCCAAGGACACCATCGCCTACTGCCGCATCGGTGAGCGCTCCGCGCTGACCTGGTTTGTGCTGCACGAGCTGCTCGGCGTGGAGAACGTCAAGAACTACGACGGCTCCTGGACCGAGTACGGCTCCCTCGTCGGCGTGCCGATCGAGCTCGGCGCCAACAAGTAACCCCAGTCCCGGCCGTCCGGCCTACTTTCACTTCCATAGGAGAAACGCATGTGTGGAGCGCAGGTCGGCGGCCCCGACGCCTCGACGATCAAGCCCGGTGAGACCACCATCCAGGGTCAGGTGACCCGTAACGGCGAGCCCGTCACCGGTTACGTGCGCCTGCTGGACTCGACCGGCGAGTTCACCGCCGAGGTCCCGACCTCGGCGACCGGCCAGTTCCGGTTCTACGCGGCCGAGGGCACGTGGACCGTGCGCGCCCTGGTGCCGGGTGCGACCGCGGACCGTACGGTCGTCGCCCAGAAGGGCGGCCTCGCCGAGGTCGCGATCGCGGTCTGAGGCACCGAGCACCTGACGCACGACGCAGGTCGCTGAACGGCTGAAGGGCCGCACCCCAGGGGGTTGGACGCCACTGGACGGGGTGCGGCCCTTCGGTATGCCTGGACGGCCTGTATGTCCGGACTACGCTGGACTCATGTATGCCCGAAGGCGGCACCTGTACTTCGCCCTGATGGGCACGTGCCTGGCGCTGTTCGTCCTGGCCTGGGCAGTCGTACGGCTGTGGTCGATCCCCGTGGCGGTGGGGATGTGCATCGTCGCGATGATGATCCCGCCGGTCGCCGCGATGATCGCCAACCGCCGCGGCCCGGACGACCGCTGGTGGGACGACCCGTCCGGGGACCCTACGTCGGACGAGTGGTGGGACGAACTGGACGGGAAGAAGCGCAGCCGCTAGCCAGGACTGCGCCTCGTCCCGTCATCGCTCCCTCGACGAGCTTCGTTCAGTAGACGAGCGCCTGGGTGTCGTCCGCCATGGCCTCGCCCACGAACACCTGCGCCCCCGCGATCCGTACGCCCTTGATCACGTCCTTCTCCGTGATGTCCCGGCGCGCCGCGCACTGCGTGCAGAGGGTGACCCGGCCGGCGGCCAGGATCGAGTCGAGCAGATCGGGCAGCGGCGCGGCGTGCGGCAGCTCGAACTCCGCGGCCCGTCCCGGCAGCGCGAACCACGCCGACTCGCCGGTCAGCCACAGCGAGACCTCCACTCCGCTGGCGACGGCAACCGCCGCCACCGTGAAGGCCTGAGAGCACCGCTCGGGGGCATCGGTCCCTGCGGTCACCTTGATCACGAGCTTCTTCGCCATGGTCGAACTGTAGGCCGATCCGTAATCCAATGGCGCGCAACCCTCGGCGTTACTTATGAGTCTGCTGTGCCGTCAGATACGGAATTCTTGCTTCGACAGTCCCCGGGGGGACCTCTTGGAAGAAGATTCACGCAACGCTGCGGCTCCTGGGGCGGCTGCGCCGCGGCCACCCGGGATACCGGAACCGCCGGTGACTCAGCCTCCGGCAGATGTGAGGGACGCGGTGAGCACGGTGGACGCCCGCCCGCCGCGCCGGCGTGGCCGAACCGCGCTGCTCCTCGCCACCGCCGCCGTGCTCGGCCTCGTCGCCGGTATCGCCGTCGGCTACGGCGTACAGGCCGAGCGACCGCCCACGCCGCTGCCCGCACTCGCGCAGCCGGGACTTGCGTACCCCGCCAAGGCCTTGCCCGAGGGCAAGGAACCGGACCCGCTCTCCGACAAGGAGGACCGCGGCCGCAGGGCCGCGGGTGACCTGCGCAAGCTGCTGATCGCCAAGCCGGCGGGCGCACGGGAGGCGAATGCGTCCATCTTCGAGGGGGGAAGCCTGCCGGACGACGGCTGGCTGACTCCGGCCGACTACGCGTTCGAGTTCGTCAGCGAGGGCTCCATGTTCGAGGGCTTCGTGGAAGACGACATCCGCCGGATCGCGGCGGCGGACTGGGGGCGCGGACAGTACGGTCAGATCGCCGTGCGGCTGGCCCAGTTCCGCTCCGGGGCCGGTCTGGGCGCCGTCGACTTCGCGGAATCGCAGCTCGACTACATGCCCGGAGCGGAGCGCGGAGCGGGCAACGCGGGCCATCCCATCAAGGGCAGCGGCAACGGCCGCTACTTCGTCTATCCCGTGGAGAACAAGCCCGGCTATCTGCCGGTCTATAAAGCCCGCGCCCTTGGCTACCGGGGTGACGTCATGTTCGACATCCACATTTTCGACACGAAGCCGATCAGCAAGAAGGACATCCGGACGCTGGCCGAGCGGCAGCTGGAGCGCTTGTGAACGACGAGGACCCCACGACTCCGTGGCCCACCGGCGAGGCCGCACCCAGGCCCGCGCCCGCGACCGGTCCTGCGCCCTCAGCCGGTCCTGCCCCCGCTTTCGGTTCTGCGCCCTCAGCCGGTCCTGCGCCTGAACCTGGGCCGTCGCGTGCACGCCGCCTCGTCGGCACGGTGCTGCCCGCCGTCCTCGTCCTGGGTGCCCTCGTCGGCGGTCTCGGCTACACCAAGGTCACCGTGGACGACGCCGACCGCACCGCGCCCACCGTCCTCTGGGCGGACGACGACGCCTCCAAGCCCGGCAAGGACCCGGCGGGCGACGTGAGCCGTGGCCGGGCCGACACCGAGCTCACCCGGTTGCTGCTGCCCGTACCGGAGGCTTACCGCCTCGGGCCCGACATCGGCGAATACGGCAATGACGCCGAACTGAGCGGCAAGGAGGCGGTCGCCCTCATGAAGGCGTCCGGCCGGGGCCTGACGGGCAAGCAGCGCCGCGAATTCGGCAAGTACATCGACAAGCTGCGGCTCAAGGGCGTCGCGATGCGCTCGTACGCCTTCGACACCCATGTCCGCGTCGCCGAGGTGTCCATCGCGCAGATGGAGAACAAGAAGGCTGTGCGTGACATGTACAAGTTTCAGACGCGACTGTTCGACGCGGTCGGCGTCTTCCGCAAGGGTCCCTCGGTCAAGGGCTTCAAGAACGCCACGTGCCATCTGATGCCCGCCGACAAGGACACGGATCTCGACGCGATGAGCTGCGTCGCCTACGAAGGCGAGCTGTTCGTGTCCATGGAGGCCTACGGTTCCAAGCCCTTCTCCAAGGCCGAAGCCGTCGAGCTGCTGCGCGAGCAACTGGACCACATCGAGTCCCCGGGGGAGTACGTATGAGCCAGCCGACCACAGACCCTCAGCCATCCCCGGAGGTCCCAGGGGGCGACGGGGTCCCGGCGTACGCGGCGGCCTCTGTGGCTCCGGCGTACCCGGCGGCTCCGGCGCACCCCGCAGGGATCCCGGCCGGGGGCGCCATGCCGGTCGGGGCGGCATCGGCAGCCACCGCCGTCGCTCTGCCCCCCATGCCCCCGCTGCCGCCGGAGGCACTCGCGCCGGCGCAGTCCGCGCCGCCGAAGGACCGCCGCGTCCTGCGCGCCCTGGCCCGCTGGACCGCCGCCGTGCTGGTGTTCGGTGCTGTCGGCACTGGAACGGCGCTCGGCATCACCTCCCTCGAACGCACCGATGTGCCCGGCCTCGAGACCCGGCACGACGGCCGCTGGGACTATCCGGAGCTGTCGCTTCCGGCACTGCCCTCCGGCTCGCCGCGCCCCTTCACCGAGAGCAACGAAGCAGAGGTCCACCACGCGGACGTGCGCGAGCTGCTGCTTCCCGCGCCTGCCGGGGCCACGCCCGACAAGCGACTGGACGGCGGCTGGACGACCGTCGAGCAGTACGTCTCGGAGTACGACAAGGACCGGCGTAAGGACCTAGAGCAGGCGCTGGCCGACTCCGCGCTGCGGCACATCGCGGCGCGCGGCTGGACCATGCCCGACGGCACCGTCTCCCGGGTCTATCTGCTGCGCTTCACATCGGTCGCGTACGCGGACGCCTTCCTGGACTACGAACTGGAGGTGGGGGCGGTCCCCGGGGCGGCCCTCGCCGGGTCCCCGGAGAGCAAGCTCGATAAGGAGTGGGACACCTCGGACTCGTCTGGGACCGCGCAGTACTACGTCTACGCCGAGTCCAAGCCGTACGGCGCGAAGCAGGTCCGACAGGCCTACCTGGCCGCAGGCGACACCATCGCTCTCCTCCTCCACGAGAAGAAGGGCGGCACGGCCGGGATCCCGTTCCACCAGTCGGTGATCCTGCAGAGCCAGCTGCTCGGCTGAGCGTCGCCAATCGCGCCGCGAACCGCTTCTCGGACCGCGTCGCGGACCTCATGGAGTGGCCCGGGCCCCGGCCGACTAAGCTGGGGCCCGGCCCCTGTTCTCCCGTGCTCGGCCCCGCCGAGTGGGGGACCGCATCCACCGCTCACCCGAGGAGCACCCCGTGCTTGAGGTTTTCTTCGAAGCCCTGCTGGTTCTGGTCTGCGTCGGCGTTCTCGCGTTCGCCGGGCTGACCGTGAAGAAGCTGTACCAGGGTCAGCGCTGAGCCCCGTCACCCTCTTCCGGAAACGTTCTGAGCAACTCATGATCGAGATCCCGTCCGACCTCCACAAGGACCTCGTCCCCCTCGCCTTCCTCCTCGGCAACTGGGCGGGCGCCGGTGTCACCGACTTCCCCGGTGGCGACAAGGCCAACTTCGGCCAGGAAGTCACGTTCACCCATGACGGGCGGGACTTCCTCGCGTACCACTCGCACACCTGGGTCCTCGACACCGACGGCAACAAGGTCAGGCCGCTGGAGTCCGAGCACGGCTTCTGGCGTATCGACCAGGACCGCAAGATCGAGGTCGTGATGGTCCGCGACGACGGTGTCGTCGAGGTCTGGTACGGGGAGCTGGCCGACAAGAAGCCGCAGATCGACCTGGCCACGGACGCCGTCGCGCGCACCGCCGCCTCCGGCCCGTACAGCGGTGGCAAGCGGCTGTACGGGTATGTGAAGGGCGACCTGATGTGGGTCGGCGAGAAGCAGACCCCCGAGGTGCCGCTGCGGCCGTACATGTCGGCGCAGCTGAAGAAGGTCGTCACGCCCGAGGACGTCGAGCGCTGGGCCAAGGCCCTCCCCGACGACATGCCGGACGACGGGATCGCCTTCTTCAAGTAGTCCTGGGAAGCAGTCCTCGGAGGCCTGATTTCCCCGAGGCCGCCTAGACTTTCCGGTGTGGTGAGCACCGACTGGAAGAGCGATCTGCGGCAGCGCGGCTACCGGCTGACCCCGCAGCGGCAGCTTGTCCTGGAAGCCGTCGACACCCTCGAGCACGCGACCCCCGACGACATCCTCTCCGAAGTGCGGAAGACGGCGTCGGGGGTCAACATTTCCACGGTGTACCGGACCCTGGAGCTCCTGGAGGAGCTCGGCCTGGTCAGCCACGCCCACCTCGGGCACGGAGCGCCGACGTACCACCTGGCCGACCGCCACCACCACATCCATCTGGTGTGCCGCGACTGCACGAACGTCATCGAGGCCGATGTCGCGATCGCGGCCGAGTTCACCGCGAAGCTCCGGGACACCTTCGGTTTCGACACCGATATGAAGCACTTCGCGATCTTCGGGCGGTGCAGGGACTGCGGCTCGGCGGCCGGTACCGGGGCGGAGAGCCCGGCCGGGAAACCCGAGAAATAAAAAAGACGACCACCGGGTCGTAGTGTGAGTGGATATGCAGCAACTATCGAAGCGCAGCCCTCTGCTCTCCCTGCCCGGCGCCGTGCCCGCCGAGGGCATGGACGAAGGCGTAGCGGCCCACTACGGCGACCTGTTCCGTGAGCAGCGTGCCCTCGCTGACGGCACCGGCTTCGTCGACCTCTCGCACCGCGGCGTCGTCACGGTCAGCGGCGACGACCGGCTGAGCTGGCTGCACCTGCTGCTCACCCAGCACGTCAGCGAGCTCCCGGCGGGTCAGGCCACCGAGGCGCTGATCCTCTCCGCGCACGGCCACATCGAGCACGCGCTGTACCTCGTCGACGACGGCGAGACGGTCTGGGCGCACGTCGAACCCGGCACGCAGGACGCGCTCATCGCCTACCTGGAGTCCATGAAGTTCTTCTACCGCGTCGAAGTCGCCGACCGGACCGACGAGTTCGCGGTGGTCCATCTGCCGGCCGGTTCCATCGCCGAGGTGCCCGACGGCGTCGTCGTACGCGAGACCGCACACGGCCGCGACCTCTTCCTGCCGCGGGCCCAGCTGGAGTCGTACGCCGAGCGCAGCGGCCCGGCGGCCGGCATCCTCGCGTACGAGGCCCTGCGCGTCGAGGCCCACCGGCCGCGGCTCGGTTTCGAGACCGACCATCGCACCATCCCGCACGAGCTGGGCTGGATCGGCACCGCCGTCCACCTCCAGAAGGGCTGCTACCGGGGTCAGGAGACCGTCGCGCGGGTGCAGAACCTCGGCAAGCCGCCACGTCGGCTGGTCTTCCTGCACCTGGACGGCAGCGAGGTCCATCTGCCGCCGCACGGCGCCGACATCCGGCTCGCCGACGACGGCCCGGACGGCCGCAAGATCGGCTTCGTCACGACCTCCGTACGCCACCATGAGCTCGGCCCGATCGCGCTGGCGCTGGTGAAGCGCAACGTGCCGGTGGACGCGCGGCTCATCGCCGACACGACGGCGGCGGCTCAGGAAGTCGTCGTGGAGCCGTAGGCCGGGCGTCAGGTCTCCAGGAGCACCGTGAACGGGCCGTCGTTCGTCAGCGACACACGCATCTTCGCGCCGAACCGGCCCGTCGCCACGGTCGCGCCCAGCGAGCGCAGCTGGGCCACGACCTCGTCCACGAGCGGCTCGGCGACATCGCCGGGGGCTGCGGCGTTCCAGGTGGGGCGGCGGCCCTTGCGGGCGTCCCCGTAGAGCGTGAACTGGCTGATGACCAGCAGCGGGGCGTCGATGTCGCTGCACGACCGCTCGTCGGACAGCATGCGGATCGACCAGAGCTTGCGGGCGAGCTGGGCCGCCTTCTCCTTGGTGTCCTCGTGGGTGACCCCCACGAGGACGCACAGGCCCTCGCCGCTGATCTCGCCGACCGTCTCACCGTCCACGACGACGCTCGCGCCGTCCACCCTCTGCACCACTGCACGCATACGGACCATCATGCCGCGGCGTCGGCAGCGCCCCCCTTTCGGGTTGTCGTCCCAGGTCGGCCTGCCCTGTACCGGGCTGCCTCCGGTCCCGCCCGGCCGTTCTCGGGCCCGTCTTGGCATGCTCCCGAAGCGCCCATCCGGGGCGGATGGGGCGCACTCGTCCCCATGGCGGCCACCTGGGGTGGCACGATGCTCACACGCAGTGAGACGTGCGGGAGCACCGCACGCGCTCACCTCGCCGGTCGAGGGGACGGTAGAGACGCATGAGCACACCGAGCACCGGGCAGCCCGCCGCGCCCGTGCCACAGACCCGCACGAGCCCGCCCGCCGACCACGGGGGCTACGCGGGGCAGGTCCGCCATGAGGACGACGGGGGGACCGGCGGCGATACGGGCATCGCCCAGGCGCTCGCGGCGCTGGGCGGTGAAGGGGCGTTCCGGCCGCCCCTGCAGCGGAGCGGCAGCCCGTCCACTCCGGCGGTCGGCGGTGGCTGGTACCCGCAGCCCCCGCAGCCCGAGCCCCAGGGCTCGGCCGAGGACGAACCGACCATGCTGCGGCTGCCCGAGCTGCGTGCCCTGCGCCGCGACGCACAGCGGCACGAGGCCGATCTCAGCTATGTGCGGAGGCTGCTGCAGGGGCGGATCGACATCCTCCGAGCGGAGCTGGCGCGCCGTGGGGGAACGGCCCGTGGTGCGATGGCCGCCGGTACGGGCGCCGGTGCCGCTGGAACGGGTGCCGGTGCCGCTGGAACGGGCGCCGGTTCTGGTGGTTCTGGTGGTGCTGCTGGTTCTGGTTGTGGTGCGGGTACGGGCACCGGAGCTGGTGCTGGTACCGGTGTGCGTGCAGGCGGTGGCCCACTGGACGGTGTCGGCGACGCCGGGCTGCCGGGCCCGGCGGGCGCTCATGTGCCCGACCCGGTGGCCTCGTCCTCAATCGTCGACCGGCTCGCGGAGATCCTCACCGACCAGCCCGCCCGCAACCGGTCCTCCGCCCGGCATGTGACACTCGGCACGCCCTACAGCGAGGAGTACCGGCAGCTTGCCGCCGACATGCTCGCCGAGGTCGCGCTCTCGGACCTGGAAGCCCGCACGAACCTGGAACTGCACAGCGCCATGAGCCGCCTCGTGCAGTACGAGCAGGAGGTCTCCCGGCGCCGTCGGCAGTTCCAGCGCACGACCGACGAGTGCAGTGCCGAGATCGCCCGCAGGTACCGTGATGGCGAAGCACAAGTAGACGACCTGCTCGCGTGACGTGGGGCCGCCGGAGATCCCGGCGGCCCCGGCCGGGACGGGTCCGTTCAGCCCGGAAGGCCGTACCCCATGACCTCCTGTTCCGGCTCCCCCGCCGCCGGCACGTCGTCCGTGCCCGCCATACCCCCGGTCCTCGCCGACGTCGTGCGGACCGGCTTCGTCGAGGGCCACCACCGGGGCAGCCTCGTCCTGCTGGGGGCGGACGGGAGCGTGGAGCTGGCGCTGGGCGATGTGACGGCGCCCGTCTTCCCGCGCTCCTCGAACAAGCCGATGCAGGCCGCGGCCGTCCTGCGCGCCGGGCTCGACCTGTCGGGGGAGCGGCTGGCACTGGCCGCAGCGAGCCACTCCGGCGAGGAGTTCCACCGCGACCTCGTACACAAGATGCTGGCCGAGAACGGGCTGACGGCCGGGCAGCTGCAGTGCCCCGCCGATCTGCCGCTGGACGCGGCGGAGGCCGAGACGTATCTGGCAGCCGGCCTTGTCCGGGACCCGGTCACGATGAACTGCTCCGGCAAGCATGCGGCGATGCTGGCGGCGTGCGGGCTGAACGAGTGGTCCGCGGACACCTACCTGGACCCCGACCATCCGCTGCAGCGCCTCGTCCTGTCCGTGGTGGAGGAGGCGGCCGGGGAGTCCGTCGCCGCGGTCGGTACGGACGGGTGCGGGGCGCCGCTGATGGCGATCAGCCTCACGGGGCTGGCGCGCGCCTTCCGCCACTTCGTGCTCGCGCCCGAAGGGTCCGCCGAGCGGCGGGTGGCGGACGCGATGCGGGCCCACCCCGAGTACGTGGCCGGTACGCGCCGACCCGACACCTGGCTCATGCGCGAGGTGCCAGGCGTCCTGTCGAAGATGGGCGCCGAGGCCGTCCAGGCCGTCGCCCTGCCGGACGGCCGCGCACTGGCGTTCAAGATCGAGGACGGCGCGACGCGGGCACTGGGGCCGGTACTGGCACGCGCCCTGACCCTGGCGGGCCTGGACGCCCCGGTACTCGAGCGCATCGGCCACGCGCCGCTGTGGGGCGGGGGGCGCGAGGTGGGCGCGGTACGGGCGACGTTCTGACGCGCCCCGCCTGCGGGGGCGCGTCGGCGGGGCCGCCATCTGTGGGTGCGGATCCTGGACGTCGTACGGGCCCTGGAAGCCCGTACGTACGCGTCGTCGGCGAGCCTCGTGCTGGAGATCGCCGACGACGGCGGGTTCGCGGGCGGGCGCTATCGGCTGGATGCGACGCCCGACGGGGCCGGACATCTTCTGACTGCCGGCATTTCTGTTCACGTATGACCCGCACACCGTGGGGGCGTGGGTGTAGGTGGTGTGCGGGAGCTGAGGCGTGACCGGGCTCCCGGCTCCCCTCCGGAAGGGAGCCCAGCCAGCCGTACTGGGGCCCGGTCAGCCGGACTGGGCGAGCAGCATCACGAGGATCACGGCCCCGATGCTGCTGACCATGGTGTTCTTGGCCTTCAGGCCGATGGTCAGGGCGACGAAGGCGATGATGCCCATCGGCCCGTACTTCCACTGGATGAGCTGCTCAAATCCGATGGCGAGGGCGGCGACGACGATGGCGACGAGTGGCATGACGGTCCCTCCTTGGGGATGGGGAGGTGGACCCCCGCTAGGCCGTTGCCAACCCTGCGGAAGCTTGACCATGTTGCTCAAGTTGGTGACCAACTCACTCGTACTTATCTCCGCGGTGGCACGGCTCATAACCACCTTCTCGGTAACTCCCCAAAGATGGCGGGAAGTTGTAGTGTTTGGTTGTGAACCCGGAGCATGCCGCCGTCGACGGACGGAAGAGGTCAGAGGGGCCGTCACCTCGGTCGTACCGCGAGGTGGCCGACGAACTGCGCGCCCGGATCAGGGACGGGCGGCTGCGGCGGGGGCAGCGCATGCCCACGCAGGCCGAGCTGGCCGTCGAGTTCGGCGTGGAGCGCGGCACCGTGCGCCAGGCCCTGCGCATCCTGCAGTCCGAACAGCTGCTCACCAATGTGACGAAGGGCAGCCCGGCCACTGTCGCCGAGCACATAGAACACGCCTTCACCGGCCCGGAAGCGCCGCCGCAGCCGACCATGGTGGGGCTCGCCCCGCGGATTGCCGCCGCGTTCACGGCACCGCACGTGGAGATCGACGCCCTGTGCCTGACGGCCGTGTCGCTCACGCTCGCCATCGGCGAACCGCTCCGCAGGATCCACGAGGGCCGAATGAAACCAGCCAAGGTGGATGTGCGGGTGCTGCTGCCGAGCCGGGACATCGCGCTGGCCTTCCCCGCACCGGTGCACGCGGCCGCCGACAGCCGGCTGCACCGCCGGTGGCTGGCCCAGCGCAACGCCCAGGGTCAGGTGCTGCGGCACAACCTCATGGCGCTGCGGTCGACGCACGGCATCGACGTCAGCGTCTCGTTCCGGGCGCTGCCCTTCACCCCGCCGGTGAAGCTGTACCTGCTGAACAACACCGAAGCGCTGTTCGCGTACTACACGCTCACCCTGCGGGGCGTGGAGATCGACCACGAGTACCTGGAGACGTACGACGCGCAGGGGACCCAGTCCATGCTCTTCCCTTTCGAGCAGGGGGCGGGGCTGCGGGACACGACGTTCGTGGAGCAGTCCCATGTGTGGTTCAACTCGCTATGGAACACGATCAGTTCTGATCTGGTCCTGACGGCCTGAGCCGCGCTCACGGTGCCGTGCTGAGCCCGGCTCGGGCGTCTGTGCCTCAGAGGGCGGGATGGGCGACCATCAGGGCGAGGACGACGGCCCCGATGGAGCTGCAGACGGGGTTCCTGGCCTTGACGCCGATGGTCAGAAGCAGCAGTCCGACGATGCCCATCGGGCCGTACTTCCACTGGACGAGCTGCTCGAAGCCGATGATGAAGACGGCGGAGACGAAAGCGATGACGGGCACGGTGGTTCCTCCTTCGGGGTGGGAGGAGCGGGATGGCTGCTAACTTCCGCCAGGCTGACCAAGTTGGCAACCAACTACACTGAAGTTATCCCCAGTTGGTCGGAGGGAATAAACAACTTCCAAACAACTCCCATCAGATGGCATGGAGTTGTAGCGTTTGGTTGTGACCCAGGAGAACGTCGCAGTGAACGGCAGCAGAAAGCTCACGCCCAAGGACATCGCCGAGGCGCTGCGGGAACGCATCCGCACCGGTGCCCTCAAGGCCGGAGACCGCCTGCCCACCCAGGCGGAGCTCGCGCTGGAGTTCGGCGTGGAGCGCGGAACCGTGCGTCAGGCCCTGAAGACCCTGCAGGACGACGGCCTGCTGGCCAACGTCAGCAAGGGCAGCCCGCCGCGCATCGCGGCGCCGGCCCCGACGCGCCAGGGACCGCAGCCCACGATGGTGGCGCTCGCCCCGCGCCTGACAGCGGCCTTCGCCACCCCCAAGGTGCGCATAGACGTCGTCTCCCTCACGGCCGAGACCCTGATGCTGGCGCTGGGCGAGCCGGTCCGCCTCATCCATGAGGGCCGCATCCGCCCCGAGTCCATCGACGTCCGCATCCTGCTCCCCGGCCGCGACATCAATCTGGCCTTCCCCGTCTCGGTCGAGGACCAGGGCGACGAGGACCCCGTGCACGAGCGCTGGCTGGCCCAGCGCAACGCCCAGGGCCACGTCCTGAGCCACAACCTCCGCTCCCTGCGCTCCTCGCACGGTATCGACGTGCACGTCACGTTCCGCGCGCTGCCATTCACCCCGCCGGTGAAGCTGTACCTGCTCAACGGCACCGAAGCGCTGCTGTCGTACTACATGGTCACCAGGCGGGAGGAGGAGGTCGAGAGCGGAAAGCTGGACATGTACGACGCCCTGGGCACCGAATCGCTGCTCTTCGCCTTCGAGAAGCGGGCGGGCAGCCGGGACATGGCGTTCGTGGAGGAGTCGCAGAAGTGGTTCAACGCCCTCTGGGAAACCATCACCACGGACCTGACACTCTCCTAGTGACATCTGATACGAAGCAGACTGAACCGGCGGCACAAGAGACCGAGAACCTGCGCGAACTGATCACACGCGCTCGCTACGTCCTGTTCGACTTCGACGGGCCGATCTGCAGGCTGTTCGCGGGACACAAGGCGGAGCTGATCGCGGAAGGCCAGGTGCGGTGGCTCGAGCAACGCGGGCTCCACGGGCTGCTGACGGAGGTCGAGCGCCAGGTACCGGACCCGCACGAGGTGCTGCGCGCCGTCGACCGCAGACATGCCGGCAGCGACCTGGTCGCCGAGCTCGAAGAACGCCTGACCCAGCAGGAGCTGCGGGCGGTCCCCTCAGCCCTGCCGACACCGTACGCGGACCCGCTCATACGCACCTGGACCGCCGTCGGGTCGCGGCTCTCCATCACGACCAACAACTCACCGCGCGCCGTGCGCGAGTACCTCGCGACGCGCGGCCTCGAAGAATGCTTCCTTCCCCATATCTACGGCCGCACCCAGGACCTGCACCTCCTCAAGCCCCACCCGCACTGCCTCAACCGGGCCCTGAACGCCCTGGGCGCCGACGCCGAGTCCGCGCTGATGATCGGCGACACACCGTCCGATTTCCAGGCCGCCGAGCGGGCCGGGGTGCCGTTCCTCGGCTACGCGCGCAACGCCCGCAAGGAGAAGCTCCTGCGAGCGTCCGGCGCGGAGCACATCGTCAACTCGCTGGAGCCTGTCCTGAAGGTGCTCAGGAATCAGGCCTGAACCATCAGCAGCACGAACACCACGGCCCCGAGCGACACGCAGGTCGAGTTGCGCATCCGCATGCCCACGGCCAGCAGGCAGAGGCAGACCATGCCCATCGGGCCGTACTCCCACTGGACGAGCTGTTCGAAGCCGAGGACCACGACCGTCGACAGCAGCTGGAAGAGAACCATGGGCCCGCCCCCTCTCCGCTTCCCGAGAAGCGATCAACTAACCGTCCAATTGGACTGGTTGACTTGAAGTGGATGTGCCCTGCCTGATTGATCCCTTAACCAGCCACCCGCGGGCCCTTCTATTTGACTGAAATCGGTTTGCTTGTCGGCTGGAAGAGGTACGGTCGCGATGTGGGTGGCACGGGACGGTCATCAGCTGACGGCGGCGGCAGGGAGTTCCTGCGCGTCTCCGAGCAGCTGCGCGCCCGCTTGGCCGACGGCACCTACCGAGTGGGCGGCATGCTGCCGGCGCAGCGGGAACTGGCCGCCGAGTTCCGTGTCTCGCGGGACACCGTGCAGCGGGTGCTCCGGGAGCTGGTCAGCGAGGGCTGGATCGAGTCCCGGCAGGGCAGCGGATCGCGGGTGCTGAAGACCCAGCGCATCCACTCGTCCACGGCGAAGGACACACGCAAGGGCGGTGTCACGCTGGGCCCGCTCATAGGAGAAGCGTTCGAGCACCCCGAAGTGAGCCTGGACGTCTACACGCTGACGTCCGAGTCGCTGGACGCGCACATCCGGGTCCAGGCCGAACGGATCCGTGCAGGTGAGATTGGCCCGGAGAGGATCGCGCTGCGGATGCTGCTGCCCTCCGAAACGCAGGTGATGCCCTATCCGCGAGCGATCGGCCGCAAGGATGCCGACCGGGTCGACGAGATCCTGGCGAGCCGCCTGCGCGACATCACCACCCGCCATACCCATTCGCTGCGAACGGTGCTGCGCGCACTGCAGGCCGAGGGTGCCGTTCCGGCGGTCGACATCGAGGTCCGCCGAGTAGCGCTGACGCCGACCTTCAAGCTGTATCTCTTCAACGGCGCAGAGGCGCTGCACGGCCCGTACGAGGTGGTCAGGCGCCCGATCCTGCTGGACGACGGGACGACTGTCGACGCTCTCGACGTCCTCGGGCTCGGGGCCACGCTCATGCATCACGTCCGCGACGAGGACGCTGATTCCCAAGGGTCCGTCTTTGTCGACAGCATGCAGACGTGGTTCGACTCCGTCTGGGACCGATTGGCTCAATGACACGGAATCCGGCCAAACCGTCGAACGCGGTGACACCGCAGGGCGACGTATACCTCATTGAGACCAGAGACGGTACCGCTCAAGTCGTGCGGAGCGTGCGCCGCCGCTAGGGTGTGCAAACACCTTGGGTGCATTCTCTTGCACCACCTCGCGCGACCTATTCAGGAGCGGCCAGTGGGCGCACCTCCTGTTCCCAGTCCCTCGGTCATCTGGGGATGCGCCACCGACGACGCCTACGACGACTTCGTGCGGCAGGCCAAGCAGGTCGGCGAGATGAGCCGTGGACATCACAACCGGAACTTCGTGCTGCCTCTGACGGAACGGATGGCGCGTCTGGTGGGACGAGAGCCGGGCACGTCTGTGACGGTGCGGATCCGGAGGGCCGAGGCCCTGCCGGTGGTGGTCAGGACCTGGCAGCAGGAGTCGGACATTCTCGGCGCCATCAAGGGCGTCCTTCCCCATGTGCCGGAATGCCTCGCCGAACGACCGGGCTCCGCTGTCCACAGCTATGTGCAGGGAGTACCGCTCTCCAGCATGTGCCAGAACGGCAAGCCGCTCGACCAGATGCTGATCAGGGCGCTGGCCGGGCTCCTGGCCCAGATGTCCCAGGTGCGCCGGGAGGCGTTACCGCGGTTGCCCGACTGCTGGCCCCGCAACGACAAGGACAGCCAGGCGTTCCTGCGTACCCTGGCCGTTCTGGTCGACCGCCAAGTCCGGCAGCCCAATTGGACCGCCTTCGGAGGGCTGTTCGCGGCCCTGGGGATTCCCGACGACGCCATGACCCGTTTGGCGCAGCGGGTGCCTCCGATGTCCCGTCGTCCCTACAGCCTGCTCCACACGGACCTGCACCGGGACAACGTGATCGTGTCCTACGGCGGGGACCCGCCGCTGATCTGCGTCGACTGGGAGCTCGCGACGTACGGCGATCCGCTGCACGACCTCGCGACACACCTGGTCCGGATGCAGTACCCGGCGTTCCAGTGGGGCGAGGTGATCGACGCGTGGGCAGCGGCCATGGAAGGCGCCAGACCGGCTGCGGTCAACGGCCTCACCAGGGACCTGCGCCACTACATCGCCTTCGAACGCGCCCAGTCCGTCTATCCGGACATCATGCGCGCAGCGAAGTCCCTCGAGGACTCGTGCGATCAGAAGAACCTGGACGTCGCCTCCGCCGAGGTGCGCCGGGCCCTCGAGGCCGCAGCCGAACCACTCGGGCTCAGGCAGCTGCCCGAGGAGCCGGAGATCGAGCGCGTCCTCGTCCGCTGGCAGGCGGCGCGGCGGGAACGCCGCACCGGGGTACGGACGGCCACAGGGATCGGCTGGGAGCCTGACAAGCGCGTCCCCGAGCACCCGGACTTTCCTCGCAACGCTGTCCTCGACGCGCTCATCGCCGAGGGCGCCGCTCCCGCCGACCGTGTGTTCAAGGGCACCGCGCACCTCAACTCGGTGGTCAGGGTGCCCGGTGTCGATTTCCCCGTCGTGGTACGCCGCAAGCTGGCGGCGCCCTGCCGCCGGGAGCGCAGCCGCAGTTTCCTCAGCGAGCACGCGGTACTGCGGGCCATCGAGGACTCGAACGCCACGGTGCGCGCCCCCCGGGTACTGGCCCTCGGGCTGAGCGAGCCCCGGGCCTCCCGGCCGAAGGACCCCTTCGCCATCCACACCTATGTGGGGCCGCTCGGCAGTGACCGGCCGCCCAACCACCCCGTACACGGCCTGCTGCCCCACGAAGCGGACGAACTCGTGGACCAGCTCTGCGAACTGACCAAGATCGAGTACTCCTCACTCGACCCCGCGGCGGATTCACTGGACTTCTTCGGCTGGCTCACCCAGGAACTCGTCCGGCTTGTGCAGGAGCTGCCCAAGGAGTCCCAGCAACTGGCCAGGGTCCTGGGGCTGCCCGACGGGCGCCGGCTGAGGGAGATCCTGGGCCGCTACCACGTCGCTCCACGGGCGTCGGCACTCCTCCACGGTGATCTGAACCCGTGGAATCTGGTGCGCAGAGAGGGGGCCGGTCTCACCATCATCGACTGGGAGATGGCGGTGATCGGCGACCCTCTCTACGACCTGGTCCGGCACATGCATCTCACCCCGACCCGGCCCGAGATCCGCCAGCGCATGTTCGACCGCTGGCAGCGCCGGCTCCCGGACGAGCACACCAAGGGCTGGCGAGAGGACTGGCCCGTCTACCGGCGGATCGAGATCATCCGCTCCGCCTATGTCGACCTGGACCGGCTCGTCACGGGCGCAAGTCTCGACGCTCCCAACGTCCGCCGGGCCGTCGACTCGTACGGGATGACTCTGGCGGCCGCCACGGCATCGCTGGGGCTGCCGGTCAGGTCGACGGCGAACCCGTACCTCGCCCGTGCGCTCCCGCACGGCGACGGCAGGCCGAGGGCTGTCGGGTTTCCTACGGGCGTATGACGCGCCGCGACGGGCGCAGCACCGCGAACGCCACCACGAACGCCGTCACCAGGAGCCCCGTGCCCACGGCGAAGGCCAGGTGGTAGCCGCCGGTCAGGGCCTCGGCCGGGGTGCGGCCCTGTGCGAGGAGGCTGTCGCTGCGGGAGGCGGCCAGGGTGGAGAGGACGGCGACGCCTGTGGCCATGCCGATCTGCTGGGTCGTGTTGAACAGCCCGGACGCCAGCCCCGCGTCGTCGTCCTTGGCGCCCGACATGCCCAGCGTGGTCAGTGCGGGGAGGGCGAGCCCGAAGCCGGCGGCGAGCAGCATCACGGGGAGCAGGTCGGTGAGGTAGTGCGCCTCCACGGGCAGACGCGTGAGCAGTCCGAGCACCCCGATCAGCAGCACGAGTCCCGCGAGCAGCACGTTGCGCTCACCGAAACGGGCGTTCAGCCGGGCTGAGACCCCGAGCGACACCGCGCCGATGACCGCTGCCGCGGGGAGCATGGCCAGGCCGGTCCTGGCCGCCCCGTACCCGAGCACCTTCTGGAGATAGAGGGCCACCAGGATCTGGAACGAGAAGAGCGCCGCCACCATGAGGATCTGAACTAGGTTCGCCCCCGAGACACTGCGGGAGCGGAAGATCCGCAACGGCATGAGCGGGGTCCTGGCGGTCGCCTGGCGCACGACGAAGGCGGCGAGCAGGACGAGGGCGAGGGCGCCGAAGCCGAGCGTGGGTGCCGAAGTCCACCCGTACTCCTCCACCTTGACGATCGTGTAGATCCCGAGCATCAGGCCGGCCGTGACGAGGAGAGCGCCGAGGGCGTCGGCACCTGCCGCACGGCCGAGCCCGCGGTCGGCGGGCAGGACGGGTACGGCGATCGCGAGGGCCGCCAGCCCGATCGGCAGGTTGATGTAGAAGATCCAGTGCCAGTCGAGGGCATCGGTGAGGACGCCGCCGAGCACCTGGCCGAGCGATGCGCCGGCCGCCCCGGTGAAGCTGAACACGGCGATCGCCCTGGCGCGCTCCCTGGGCTCGGTGAACAGCGTGACGAGGATGCCCAGGCTGACGGCGGAGGCCATCGCGCTGCCGATGCCCTGCAGGAACCGGGCGGAGATCAGTACGGCGGGGGACGTCGCCACTCCCGCAAGGAGCGATGCGCCGGTGAACACCGCGGTTCCGGCCAGGAACATGCGTTTACGCCCTAACAGATCGCCGAGCCGTCCGGCGAGCAGGAGCAGGCTGCCGAACGCGATCAGGTAGGCGTTCACGACCCAGCTGAGGCCGGCGGGGGAGAAGCCCAGGTCGTGCTGGATGGCGGGCATCGCCACGGTCACGATGCTGCCGTCGAGGACGGTCATCAGCATTCCGGTGGCGATGACGCCGAGGGCGAGTGTCCGGGACCGGGTGGTCGGGGCGGGACCCGCGGACGCCTCGCGCCGGGGCGCTGCGCCGCGAGGAGGAGTGGAAGCGGCAGATGCTGCGGACATGCGTTCTCTCCTGTTCGGTTGGGCCGACAGGAGAGACCGTAGCAGATAGTTCTGTTGCAGACTATCTACTTCACATCTAGTGGGGGCGGGAGCGGTTGCTATCCGCGCTGACGTGCCCGCCGGGCCGGTCGCGGGCTCTCGGCCGGTGTGGCCAGATGCCCGCCGGCCAGCTGCTCCAGGGTCCGCAACAAAGCCGCCCGGTCGCCCTCGGGGACGGCTTGCAGGGCCCTCCCGTGGACGCGGTCCACGATCTTCTGGCTCTGCTCGGCGACGCGTGCGCCCTCCTCGGTGACCGCGATGATCCGCGCCCTCCGGTCCCGGCTGGAGGGACGCCGCTCGGCGAGGCCGGCCTCCTCCAGCGCGTCCACGGTGACCACCATTGTGGTCTTGTCCATGTCGCCGATCTCGGCGAGCTGAGCCTGGGTGCGCTCCTCTTCCAGGGCGTGGACCAGTACGCAGTGCATGCGCGGCGTCAATCCGATCTCGGCGAGCGCCGCCGACATCTGGGTGCGCAGGACATGGCTCGTGTGGTCCAGCAGGTACGAGAGGTCCGGCTCGGTGCGCTTGGGTGCCATGGCGGTCATGCGGGCAAGGGTAGTGGCAATCGGTCCGTAGCGGATTATCGGGAAGTGGGCATCTTTGGGCTCGCGCCGCGCGGCACACTTTTGCAAGCACGCGCTTGCAATAGTTAGCGCCAGTGAGGCACCATCGAGGCATGGCATCACTCAACGTCGGCAATCTCGGCGAGTACCTGCGCGAGCAGCGGCGCACCGCGCAGCTGTCGCTGCGGCAGCTCGCGGAGGCGGCAGGGGTGTCCAATCCGTATCTGAGCCAGATCGAGCGCGGGCTGCGCAAGCCGAGTGCCGAGGTGCTGCAGCAGGTCGCGAAGGCGCTGCGGATCTCCGCCGAGACGCTGTACGTGCGGGCCGGGATCCTCGACGCGGAGCGGGATCGGGACGACGTGGAGACGCGCGCGGTGATCCTTGCCGATCCGTCCCTCAACGAACGTCAGAAGCAGGTGCTCCTGCAGATCTACGAGTCCTTCCGCAAGGAGAACGGAACCGGGACCGACGTCGTTACGGATGCCGTTACGGATGTCGTAGCGGATGCCATCCAGGACACCGCCGCGGACGGCCGCGGCGGGGCCGGCGAGCCCAGCGCGGCCAGTGGCAGCGATGCCGACCAGCACGACCAGCACGACCACAAACCCTCGAGCTGAAGTGATCCGGGAGGACCACAGTCATGGCCATCACCGACGATCTGCGTAAGACCCTGAAGGACCCCACGCCGCTGTACTTCGCAGCGGGCACCGCCGACCTCGCGTACCAGCAGGCCAAGAAGGTGCCCTCGCTCGTCGAGCAGCTGCGCGCCGAGGCTCCGGCCCGTATCGAGGCCGTGCGCGGCACCGACCCGAAGGTCGTCCAGGACAAGGCCGCCGCCCGCGCCAAGGAGGTGCAGGAGACCCTCCAGGCCAAGGTCGCGGAGGTGCTCGGCACCATCGACACCGACCTGAAGAAGCTGGGCGAATCCGCTCAGGACCTGGCCCTGCGCGGCGTCGGCGTGGCCGCCGAGTACGCGGTCAAGGCGCGTGAGACGTACGAGAAGGTCGCCGAGCACGGCGAGCAGGCCGTCCGGACCTGGCGCGGTGAGGCGGCCGAGGAGATCTCGGAGCTCGCTGTGACCGTCGAGCCGGAGTCGAAGCCGTCCTCGTCGGCGTCGTCGCCCAAGGCCGCCGAGTCCCGGAGCGCGGCCTCGGCCAAGAAGACGACCCCCGCGGCGAAGAAGGCCCCGGCCAAGAAGACCACCACCACGGCGAAGAAGCCCACCCCGCCCGCCAAGTGACCGCGTTCCAGGAGAAGCTCCGGGTTCCGGAAGAAGCTCCGGGTCCCGGGAGAGCTCCGGAGCGACCTCGTCGCGGGAATGAGCCGGGCACTTGCGGAGTGCCCGGCTCGTTCCTCGGGTAGCAGGTACGGTGGCCGCATAGACATGAGCCGATGACCAGGTGGTGGACGCAGTGCTGATGCAGGGGTTCGCGGGTTTCATGTGGCTGCTGAGCGTGGCCCTGATCCTGTTCAGCGGCTTCGCTCTGATCGACGCCGCCATCCGGCGCGAAGACGCCTATCGTGCCGCCGACAAGCAGACCAAGCCGTTCTGGCTGATCATCCTGGGGATCGCCTTCGTGGTGAGCCTGCTCTTCCCCATCCTGTCGTTCCTGCCCATCATCGGCGCCATCGCGACCATCGTGTACATGGTCGACGTGCGGCCCGCGGTCCGGTCGATCACGGGTGGCGGCGGCCGCCGCGGCTCGAGCAGCGACGGTCCTTACGGGCCCTACAACGGCGGACGGTAGCGGTCGCCAGGGGCCTGGTGCCTCTGCGGGTGCCTCCTGCGCGTTGCGCTCTACCGCTCTCGGCCTCTACCGCTCCCGGCCTTGGCCGCGGGTGCGGTCCCGGTTCCGGTCGCGGTCCAGCAGCAGGACGGCCACGTCGTCCGTCAGGTCCCCTCCGTTGAGGTCGCGGACCTCGTTGACCGCCGCCTCCAGCAGCTCCTCGCCCTGCAGGCCCGCGGCGAGCTGGCGGCGGACCAGGTCCACCATCCCTTCCTGGCCGAGCCGCTGATTGCCCTGGCCGATACGGCCCTCTATCAGGCCGTCCGTGTAGAGCATCAGGCTCCAGGTGGCGCCCAGTTCCACCTGCCGGCGCGGCCAGCGGGCGCGTTCGAGCAGGCCGAGTGCCGGGCCGCTGTTCTCCTCCGGCGCCAGGAGTTCGGCGCGGCTGCCCTGCCGGGCGATCAGCGGAGACGGATGTCCCGCCAGGCACAGGCCGGCGCGCCGCTCGTCGGGGGCGATGTCCACCGTGCACAGCGTCGCGAAGATCTCGTCGTCCGCGCGCTCGTGCTCCAGCACCTCCTGGAGCGTCGACAGCAGCTCGTCGCCGCACATCCCGGCGAGGGTCAGCGCCCGCCAGGCGATGCGCAGTTCGACGCCGAGCGCCGCGGCGTCGGGGCCGTGCCCGCAGACGTCGCCGATCATGGCGTGCACCGTGCCGTCCGGGGTGCGGACCGTGTCGTAGAAGTCGCCGCCGAGCAGGGCGCGCGAACGGCCGGGGCGGTAGCTGGCGGCGAAACGCAGCGACGAGCCGCCCAGCAGGGGCGTCGGCAGCAGACCCCGCTCCAGACGGGCGTTCTCCTGTGCCCGCAGCCGGGACTCGGTGAGCTTGCGCTGGGCCACGTCGGCGCGCTTGCGCTCCACCGCGTACCGGATGGCGCGGGTGAGCAGCTTTCCGTCCAGTTCGTCCCGGAACAGATAGTCCTGGGCGCCCACGCGCACGGCTTCCGCGCCCCGCTCGGCGTCACCGGACGCGGTGAGCGCGAGCACGGCGTGCCGGGGCGCGAGACGCAGTACGTGCCTGAGCGTCGCGAGTTCGTCGGCGTCGGGACGCGGACCGTTGCCCGAACCGTGCGTGGAACCGCTCCCGGAACCGTGCGCGGCACCGCTCCCGGATCCGGGCCGGGCGCCGCCGGCCGGTCCCTGGGACGCCGTGCCGCTGCCGGGTGCGGGCAGCGCGAGGTCGAGAAGGATGCAGTTGACGTCGTCCGTGAGAAGCCGCTCGGCCTCGATGAGGTTGCGGGCGGTGCGGACGCGGACGGGCTTGCCGGCGGAGTCGATCAGCTCCGGAAGGCTCAGCGAACCGGCCGGGTCGTCCTCGATGACCAGGAGCGTGATCCCCGTACCGCTGCCGGGACCACCGCCGTAGCCGGCGTCGTGACGGCCGTTGTCGGCGTCACCGTCGTGATCGCCGTCACGGCCGTGGCCGTCGCCGGTGCGCCCGCCGCCGTCTACGGCGTCGGCGGTCCGCGGCGTCGCCGGTTCCGTCCGGGGGCGAGGCAGGCCGTGCGTGGGCTCGGCTTGAGCCTGACCACTCTCCACGGCTGGGATACCTCTCTGCCGCGGTATGGGTACGGGCATGGTTCTGGATTCCTTCCCTCCCCCCGAGGGCACGGTGGAACGAAGACCTTCGCCCCCACCGACGGGGACCATAGCGGTAGCCCCCGCGGTAACGGAATGGCGAGCAGCAAACCGCCGCTGTCATATGCCGCATTCAGGAGCGGATTTGGGCACGGCACGTCTCACTGTGGATGACGAACATCACGCCGCAGAGGTTGAGTGGGCGCCCGAAGGTGCCGCGGGTCACGTGCAGTAGGTCACGTGTCGCGCCTCACGCAAGGCCTCACTTATCGGGACGTACCACCCCGAGAATCGCCATCGAGCCGGCGCCCGCGATGGTCACCGTACGCCCCGGGCGCGGCGCGTGCACGATCGCGCCGTCGCCTATGTACATCCCGACATGGCTGGCGTCGTCGTGATAAATGATCAGGTCGCCCGGCCGCATGTCCCTGATGTCGATGTGCGGCAGCTGCTTCCACTGCTCCTGCGAGGTGCGCGGAATGCCGCGCCCGGCGGCCGCCCAGGCCTGTGAGGTCAGCCCCGAGCAGTCGTACGTCTTCGGGCCTTCGGCGCCCCATTCGTACGGCTTGCCTATCTGCGCGGTCGCGTACTTGACGGCCTTCTTGCCGCGGGGCGACGCCTTGCCGTCGATCTCCTTCAGGATTCCGGAGCTCAGCCAGGCGGCCTGGTTCTGGTACGCGGTCTCCTGCTCCAGCTCAAGGAGCCGCTCGAGCTCCTCCTTCTCGAGCTTCGCCTCGAGCTTCTCGGCCTCGGCGATCCGGCTCTTGATCTTCTTCTTCGCCGCCGCCTTGGCCTTGCGGTTGGCCTCGAGCCGCTGCCACTGGGTCGAGGCGTCCTTCGCGTAGGACTGCAGGTCCTCCTGCGTCCGGGTCAGCTCGGCGAGCAGCCCCTTGGTCGCCTGCGCGCCCTCGCGCACCCGGCTGGCGCCGTCCAGGAACAGCCGCGGGTCGTCGCTGAGCATCAGCTGCGCCTCGGGCGGCAGCCCGCCGCTGCGGTACTGCGCCCTGGCCGCCGCGCCCACGCGCTCCTTCAAGTCGTCCAGTTTCTCCTGGCCCTTGACGATCCTGCGGGCCAGCTCGACGATCTCCGCGGACTGCTCGTCGGCCTTCTCCTCGGCCGCGTTGTACTCGTCCGTCGCGACCGCCGCCTCGTGGTAGAGCCGGTCCAGTTCCTCGCGGACCTTTTCGAGGTCCTGGTCCCCGGAGGCCGTCGGCGTCGGCGTGGGGGTCGGGGCCGGCTTGGCCGGATTCGCGTACGAACTGGCGTACGCCGCTCCCGGGGCCGTCAGTACCGTCACCGCGCAGACCAGCGCTACGGCCGCCGAGGTCAAGCCCACCTTCCCGGTCTTCCCGATCACGTCTCAGCCCCCCAAAGCTGATTTACCGTCAGTAACTACCGGACGTCTTCGGGATGGTGCCACGCCCGCGCTCAATACGACAGAGCCGGACGGGAATTCCGATCCCCCACCGCCTCATGTGACGAACGGGCCTCGGAGATCGTTCCCGGCCGTCGGCGGCAAGGCGTCCTGCGCGCCGGTCAGGACGACGTACGCGGCGCCAAGGCCTCCCAGCCGACGGTCACTTCGCCCTGCCGCCATCGCGAGATCCCGTCCAGCACCGGCCAGTCCGCCGTGAGGTCGCGTACCGCCCTGATCCACCGCTGGCGCGCACCGTACGACGCGTAGGGCGCCGCGGCCGCCCACGCCCGGTCGAAGTCGCGCAGGAAGGCGTGCACCGGCTCACCGGGCACGTTCCGGTGGATCAGTACCTTCGGCAGCCGCTCGGCGAGGTCGGACGGGCGGTCCAGGGAGCCGAGGCGGGTCGCGAACGTCACCGTGCGCGGCCCCGACGTGTCGAGCGCGACCCACACGTGCCGCCGGCCGATCTCGTCGCACGTGCCCTCGACCAGCAGCCCGCCCGCGAAACCGCTCGCGGGGGCCGGAGGCGCGAGCCGCGCGCACAGCCGCTCCCAGACGGCGGCGACCTGGTCCTCGTCGTACTGGCGCAGCACGTTCGCCGCGCGGATGAGGACGGGGCGTTCGGGCAGCGGTATCTCGAAGCCGCCGTGGCGGAAGTGCAGCCCCTCGCGTTCGTACGGCTTCGCGGCCTCCACCCGTGCCGGTTCGATCTCGATACCGACCACGCGCGCGTGCGGCGCGACAGTGCGCAGCCGCTGCAGCAGCTCGACCGCGGTCCAGGGAGCGGCGCCGTAGCCGAGATCGACGGCGACGGCGTCGTCCGCGCGCCGCAGCCGACGGCCGTGGGCGGCGGCGATCCAGCGGTCCATGCGGCGCAGCCGGTTCGGATTGGTGGTCCCGCGTGTCACCGTTCCCACGGGCCGGGACTGGGTGCGGGAGGCCATGCGTATGAGGGTATGGGCGGGCGCCTTCCCGTCGGCCGCGCTCCCGAAGACCGCCCGCACGTGTGACCTGCGACGATGGCGTTCCGCGGCCGCATGGCCCGCCACGCGCGTGTGAGCCGTCTCACCGGGGGGCTCGGGCCACGGCTGAGCCGCCACCGGGTCACGCCGGAGCCTGCCGCCAGGCCATGGCTGAGCCCGCCACCGGCCACGCGGGAGACCCGCCACCGGGCCGCGGCCGCGCCTGCCGCCGGGCCGCGGCCGCGCTCGCCCCCTGCTCGCACCGGAGCCCCAGCCGAAGCCCCGCCACCGGGTCACGCCGGAGCCCCCGCCGGGCCCGCCACCTGGTCACCCTCGACCCCGCCTCGGCAATCTTTCGGCAAAGCGGAATGCGAGGAGGTTGCTCCGGTGTTGCGGCTCTTGGAGGCGGTAGCACGTTCTCCGCACAGGTGTGCCCGCACTGCGCGCACAGCTGTGCCTGCACTGCCCGCATATCGAGCTGCCACGCCCGCAGCAAGGAGGACCGCCACGTGAGCCAGTACGTGACCAGGTTCGGGCGCCGTTCCCCGGCGGCTCCCTCCCGGCTCCGGCTGCCCGGCACACACCGGCGCCCGCGGCGGGTCGCCATGCTCAGCGTGCACACCTCCCCGCTGCACCAGCCCGGCACGGGCGACGCGGGCGGCATGAACGTATACATCGTGGAGCTCGCCAAGCGGCTGGCCGCGATCAACGTCGAGGTGGAGATCTTCACGCGCGCCACGGCGGGCGGG
>NZ_LOHS01000078.1 GCF_001642995.1 Streptomyces jeddahensis | reverse complement strand
TCAGCCCGTCCGGCGTTTGAGGACGAGCCCGAAGGGCGATCCGGGGGTCTGGGGGCGAAGCCCCCAGGAGGGTCGGAGCCGGGGGCTACGCCTTCACCGGCTCCTGCGCCTCGTCCCGCGGCGAGGGCACCTCGCCCTCCGGGGCGGCGGCGTCCTCGTCCAGCAGCGTCCGCTCGTCGAACGGCAGCTCGCCCGCCAGCACCTGACCGACCCGCTCCTTGTCGATCTCCTTGGTCCAGGTGCCGATCAGCACCGTGGCGACCGCGTTGCCCGCGAAGTTCGTCAGGGCGCGCGCCTCGCTCATGAAGCGGTCGATGCCGACGATCAGGCCGACGCCGTCCACCAGCGCGGGCTTGTGCGACTGCAGACCGCCCGCGAGCGTGGCCAGTCCGGCACCGGTGACGCCCGCCGCGCCCTTCGAGGCGACGAGGAGGAAGAGCAGCAGCGGGATCTGCTCGCCGACCGACATCGGGGTGCCCATGGCGTCGGCGATGAACAGCGAGGCCATGGTCATGTAGATCATGGTGCCGTCGAGGTTGAAGGAGTAGCCGGTCGGGACGGTGATGCCGACCACCGGCTTGCTGACGCCCAGGTGCTCCATCTTCGCGATGAGGCGCGGGAGGGCCGACTCGGAGGAGGAGGTGGACAGGATCAGCAGGAACTCACGGCCCAGGTACTTGAAGAACGTGAGGATGTTGAGGCCCGCGACGGCGCGGAGCAGGGCGCCGAGCACGATGAAGACGAAGAGGATGCAGGTGACGTAGAAGCCGAGCATGAGGACGGCGAGGCTCTTGAGAGCGTCCAGGCCGGCCGAGCCGGTGACCGCGGCGATGGCGCCGAAGGCACCGATGGGGGCGGCCCACATCACCATGGCGAGGATGCGGAAGACGAGCCGCTGGATGTGCTCGACACCGCGCAGGATCGGCTCGCCGACGGAGCCCATGGCCTGCAGCGCGAAGCCGGCGAGCAGGGCGATGAGGAGGGTCTGCAGGACCTGGCCCTCGGTGAAGGCGGAGACCATCGTGGTCGGGATGATCGAGAGCGCGAACTCGACCGGCGGCAGGGCCTCGGTGGACACCTGCTCCTTTCCGGCTTCCTTCACCGCGTCGGTGATCGCGAGGCCCGTGCCGGGCTCCAGGATGTTGCCGACGACCAGGCCGATGCCGAGCGCGATCAGCGACATGACCAGGAAGTAGCCGAGGGCGATACCGCCCACCGCGCCGACCTTGGCGGCCTTCCGTACCGAGCCGATGCCCAGCACGATCGTGCAGAAGATGATCGGCGAGATCATCATCTTGATCAGGTTCACGAAGCCGGTGCCGATCGGCTTCAGCTCGACCGCGAAGTCCGGGGCGATCAGACCCACGGCGATGCCGAGCGCCACCGCGATGATCACCGCGATGTACAGATAGTGCGTGCGGTCCCGCTTGGCGGCGGGTGTCACCTGTGCTGCGGACACGGGTGTGCCTCCTTGAACGACATCATCGGCGTGCGCAGGTACGGCAGTCTGTTACATGCGGTACTCGGCGCGATACGCGCAGTCCGTGCGGCTCACGTCCTGGCCGGATCCAATGCGGTGACTATCTCCCAGGCTGTGAGCGCGGTCACCCTTGCGTTCATTTAGTTCACGCATATACGTCGAGGCAGACTGGCTGTCATGCGCCTCCGCCCGCCCCACCCCCGCAGCCTGGCCGGCCAGCTCTTCGCGATGCAGGTCGTGCTGGTCGCCGTCGTCGTGGCCGGATGCGCGCTGTTCACGTACATCAGTGACGGACGCCAGGCCGAGCAGGCCGCGCGGCGGCAGGCGGGCGCGGCGGCGCTCGCGGTCGCGGTGGCGCCGACCGTACGGGAGGCGGTGCACGACGACGATCCGTCGAAGGTCCTCCAGCCGTACGCGACGGAGGTGCAGCGCAGCACCGGCGTCGACTTCGTCACGATCATGGACACGCACGGCATCCGCTGGACCCACCCCGACAAGCGGCAGATAGGACAGCACTTTCTCGGCCATATCGAGCCGGCGCTGCGCGGGGAGACCTTCTACGAGACCTACACGGGCACGCTGGGCCCGTCGGTGCGCGTGGTGACGCCGATCCGCAGCGACGGGCGGATCGTCGGGCTGGTCAGCGCGGGCATCACCGTCGACGAGATCAGCGCCCGGGTGCGCAGTCAGCTGGCCGCGCTGTTCGGCGTCGCGGCGGGCGCCCTCGTACTGGGCGGCATCGGCACGTATGTGGTCAACGCCCGGCTGCGGCGGCACACCCATGGCATGAACGCGACCGAGCTCAGCCGTATGCACGCCTATCACGAGGCGGCCCTGCACGCCGTCCGCGAGGGGCTGGTGATGCTGGACGGGCAGCGGCGGATCGCGCTGATCAACGACGGCGGGCGGGAGCTGCTCGGCGTGTCCGCCGAGGACGACGTGATCGGCAGGAACGTCGCCGAGCTCGGCCTGCCCGCCCCGCTGACCGGTGCGCTGCTGGCCACCGAGCCGCGCGTGGACGAGGTGCATCTGACCGCCGACCGGGTCGTCGTCGTCAACACGTCGCCGGTCTCCGGCGGCGAACGCCGCGGTACGGTCGTGACGCTCCGCGACCACACCGAGCTGCAGGCCGTGATGGGCGAGCTGGACTCCGAGCGGGGCTTCACGCAGGCGCTGCGCTCCCAGGCCCACGAGGCGGCGAACCGGCTGCACACCGTGGTGTCGCTGATCGAGCTGGGCCGGGCCGATGAGGCCGTCGAGTTCGCCACCGCCGAGCTGGAGCTGGCGCAGGCGCTCACCGACCAGGTGGTCGCGGCGGTCGGCGAGCCGGTCCTCGCGGCGCTGCTGCTCGGCAAGGCGGCACAGGCCAACGAGCGCGGCGTGGAGCTGCTCGTCTCCGAGGACAGCCGCATCGACGACGGCCTCCTGCCGGAGTCCCTGTCCGCCCGCGACCTGGTCACGATCCTCGGCAACCTGGTAGACAACGCCGTCGACGCGGCCCAGGGCTCCCTGCACGCGCGCGTGACCGTCACGGCCCGCGCGGGCGACGACGGCCTGATCGTGCGTGTGTCGGACACCGGCCCTGGCGTGGACCCGGCTCACGCGGAGGCCGTGTTCGAGCGCGGCTGGTCCACGAAGCCCGCGGGCCCGGGCGGCCGCGGCCTGGGCCTGGCCCTGGTACGGCAGACGGTGCTACGAAACGGGGGCACGCTGACGGTGACGGAATCGGAGGAGGGCGGCGCCGAATTCACGGCGAGCCTGCCGCTGACGCTGACGACCACCGTTGTGGGCAATCGTTCCGCAGGGCGATGGGGGTCCCCCCAGGCCGTTTCAGGCACTGGGGGAGGGTGGGCACAACCCACGGTTCCGGCTCCCTCGGGTGAAACGGCACCAATCGAAGGGGCTGCCGCTCCCAGTGGCAAAGAGCACGGAGGCAAGAAGTGAGCTCTCCGCAGGAGATCCGCGTACTGGTCGTCGAAGACGACCCGGTCACCGCAGACGCCCACCGCCTCTACGTCGACCGCGTCCCCGGCTTCACCGTGGCCGGAGTGGTCCACAGCGCCGCCGAGGCCCGCCGCGCCCTCGACCGCATGCAGGTCGACCTGCTCCTCCTCGACCTGCACCTCCCGGACGGCCACGGTCTGCAACTGGCCCGCACCCTGCGCGCCGTGGGCCACCACACCGACGTGATCGCGGTGACGTCGGCCCGGGACCTCGCGGTGGTCCGCGAGGGAGTCTCGCTCGGGGTCGTGCAGTACGTCCTGAAGCCGTTCACGTTCGCGACGCTGCGCGACCGGCTCGTACGGTACGCGGAGTTCCGTACGACGGCCGGCGAGGCCACCGGCCAGGATGAGGTGGACCGGGCCCTGGCCACCCTGCGGGCTCCCGGCCCGGCCGCGCTGCCCAAGGGCCTGAGCGGGCCGACCCTGGAACGCGTCACCCGCACCCTGCGCGACTCCCCCGACGGCCTGACGGCCACGGCGGCGGCCGAGTCCGTGGGCATCTCCCGGATCACGGCACGCCGTTACCTGGAACACCTGGTCAGCACGGGGCGGGCCGCCCGGAGCCCGCTGTACGGGCACGTCGGCCGGCCCGAGTTCCGGTACTGCTGGCTCAGCAACGACTGACGGCTCATCAGGCGCGGGCCCACGTCCCCGTACCCCACGTCCCCGTACTCAGAAGCGCGAACTCAGAAGACGGACTCCGCCTCGTCCATCCGGTCCTTCGGCACCGTCTTCAGCTCGGTGACCGCCTCGGCGAGCGGCACCATCGCGATGTCCGTGCCGCGCAGCGCCGTCATATGGCCGAAGTCGCCGCTGTGCGCCGCCTCCACGGCGTGCCAGCCGAACCGCGTGGCCAGGACCCTGTCGTACGCGGTGGGGACGCCGCCGCGCTGGACGTGGCCGAGGATGACCGGCTTGGCCTCCTTGCCGAGGCGCTTCTCCAGTTCGAAGGCGAGGGCGGTGCCGATGCCCTGGAAGCGCTCGTGGCCGTACTGGTCGATCGCGCCCTTGCCGTAGTCCATCGTGCCCTCGGCCGGGTGGGCGCCCTCGGCGACGCAGATCACGGCGAACTTCTTGCCGCGGGAGAAGCGCTCCTCGACCATCTTGACCAGGTCGGCCGGGTCGAAGGGGCGCTCGGGCAGGCAGATGCCGTGCGCACCGCCCGCCATGCCGGACTCCAGCGCGATCCAGCCGGCGTGCCGGCCCATCACCTCGACGACCATGACGCGCTGGTGCGACTCGGCGGTGGTCTTGAGGCGGTCTATCGCCTCGGTGGCGACACCGACCGCGGTGTCGAAGCCGAAGGTGCGGTCCGTGGAGGAGATGTCGTTGTCGATGGTCTTCGGCACGCCGACCACGGGCAGACCCGCGTCGGACAGCATGCGGGCGGCGGTCAGGGTGCCTTCGCCGCCGATCGGGATGAGCGCGTCGATGCCGAACTCGACGGCCATGTCGCGGGCGTTCTCGCAGGCCTCGCGGAGCCGGTCGCGCTCGAGGCGGGATGAGCCGAGGATGGTGCCGCCGCGGGCCAGGATGCCGCTCACCGCGTTGAGGTCGAGGGTCCGGTAGCGCCCGTCGAGCAGGCCCGCGTACCCGTCTTCGAAGCCGATGACCTCGTCTCCGTGGTGCGTGACGGCGCGGTGCACGACCGACCGGATCACTGCGTTCAGCCCCGGGCAGTCGCCGCCTGCGGTGAGAACTCCGATACGCATCGTGCTGTGTCTCCTGCTCGCCGGTGATACTTGTGAGCCATTCCGATTCTTCCACGGCCCCGGGGGCTTCGCGTCTTGCGCCAATCGGGCCCGGAATCCGCTCCCGGGCCCGGGTCCGGAGGACCGTTCCCCGCCCCCACCAGGCCCTTCTCCCGGCGGGCGCTCTACCCACCCCCAAGGGTATTGTCAAGAGGGCAACGCCCACGACAGCGGGTATTTTCTGTCTGCCTGGTCACGATCCACCTCCAGAGCGGGTACCGCCAGACAGCGACGAACACCATAAGTCGACGAACACGACTAGTGACGACAGCGACGAAACGGAGAGCACACGTGACGCGCAGCGTGTACGTGACCGGGATCGACCGGGGCGATGGGCGCCAGGTCGTCGAGCTGGGAGTCATGGAGCTCCTGACCCGCCAGGTCGACCGGGTCGGCGTGTTCCGGCCCCTCGTCCACGACGGCCCGGACCGCCTCTTCGAACTGCTCCGCGCCCGCTACCGCCTGGCGCAGGATCCGGCGACCGTGTACGGCCTCTCGTACGGGGAGGCCTCGGTGATCCAGGCCGAGCAGGGCACCGACGAGCTGGTCTCCCGGCTCGTCGACCGGTTCCACCGGGTCGCCCGGGAGTACGAGGTCGTCCTCGTCCTCGGCACCGATTTCGCCGACACCCAGCTGCCGGACGAGCTGGCGCTGAACGCGCGTCTGGCCAACGAGTTCGGCGCGTCCGTGCTGCCGGTCGTGGGCGGCAGGAAGCAGGCCGCGGAGTCGGTGCTCGCCGAGATCCGCAACGCCCATCGCGCGTACGAGGGCCTGGGCTGCGACGTCATCGCCATGATCGCCAACCGCGTGGCGCGGGAGGACCGCGAGGCCGTCCAGCGGGGCGTGGACACGCGCCTGCCGGTGCCGTGCTACGTCCTGCCCGACGATGCCGCCCTGTCCGCACCGACGGTCGCGCAGATCACGCACGCGCTGGACGGCAAGGTGCTGCTTGGCGACAGCGCGGGCCTGTCCCGTGACGCGCTCGACTTCGTCTTCGGCGGCGCCATGCTGCCGAACCTCCTCACGGCGCTGACCCCCGGCTGCATGGTGGTCACGCCGGGCGACCGCGCCGACCTCGTCGTGGGCACACTCGCCTCGCACAGCGCCGGGACCCCGCCGATCGCAGGTGTCCTGCTGACCCTGGGCGAGGTGCCCTCGCCGGAGATCCTGGCCCTCGCCGACCGTCTGGCCCCCGGCACGCCGGTGATCTCGGTGGCGACGAACAGCTTCCCCACCGCGGCGGAGCTGTTCTCGCTCGAGGGCAAGCTGAACGCCGCGACGCCCCGCAAGGCGGAGACGGCGCTCGGCCTCTTCGAGCGGTACGTGGACACGAGCGACCTGGTCAAGAGGGTCTCGGCGCCCAGCACCACCCGCGTCACGCCGATGATGTTCGAGCACAAGCTGCTGGAGCAGGCCCGCTCCGACCGGCGCCGGGTCGTGCTGCCCGAGGGCACGGAGGAGCGCGTGCTGCACGCCTCCGAGGTGCTGCTGCGCCGCGGTGTGTGCGACCTGACGCTGCTCGGCCCCGACGAGCAGATCCGCAAGAAGGCCGCCGACCTCGGCATCGACCTCTCCGGCGCGCAGATCCTCGACCCGCAGACGTCCGAGCTGCGGGAGCAGTTCGCCGCGGAGTACGCGGCGCTGCGCGCCCACAAGGGCGTCACCGTCGAGCTCGCGGGCGACGTCGTGGCGGACGTGAACTACTTCGGCACGCTGATGGTCCAGCAGGGCCTGGCCGACGGCATGGTGTCCGGCTCGGTGCACTCCACGGCCGCGACCATCCGCCCCGCCTTCGAGATCATCAAGACCAAGGCGGACGCCTCGATCGTCTCCTCGGTCTTCTTCATGTGCCTCGCCGACAAGGTCCTCGTCTACGGCGACTGCGCCGTGAACCCGGACCCGAACGCCGAGCAGCTCGCCGACATCGCCATCCAGTCGGCCGCCACCGCCGCCCAGTTCGGCGTGGAGCCCCGGATCGCGATGCTGTCGTACTCGACCGGCACGTCGGGCTCGGGCGCGGACGTCGACAAGGTGCGCGAGGCCACCGAGCTGGTGCGCTCCCGCCGCCCGGACCTGCTGATCGAGGGGCCGATCCAGTACGACGCGGCGGTCGAGCCGACCGTGGCCGCCACCAAGCTGCCGGATTCCGAGGTCGCGGGCCAGGCCAGCGTGCTGATCTTCCCGGACCTGAACACCGGCAACAACACCTACAAGGCCGTGCAGCGTTCGGCCGGCGCGATCGCCGTGGGCCCGGTGCTGCAGGGCCTGCGCAAGCCCGTGAACGACCTGTCCCGGGGGGCGCTCGTCCAGGACATCGTGAACACGGTCGCCATCACGGCGATCCAGGCGCAGGGGCCGAGCCAGGCATGACCGGGCGAGCCCCGTCCCGGCGCACCGACAGCACCCTCTCCTCCGCACAAGAAAGCACCTCATCCGTGTCCGACAACCGCGCGGCGACTCGCGTACTCGTCCTCAACTCCGGCTCCTCGTCGGTGAAGTACCAGCTCCTCGATATGACCGACGGCTCCCGGCTCGCCGTGGGCCTGGTCGAGCGGATCGGCGAGGAGACATCGCGGCTGGTGCACACCCCGCTCACCGACGGCGGGGAGAAGCGCGAGCGCACCGCCCCGATCGCCGACCACGACGCGGCGCTCAAGGCGGTCGCCGAGGAGCTGGCGGCCGACGGACTCGGCCTGGACTCCCCCGAGCTCGCCGTGATCGGCCACCGCGTGGTGCACGGCGGCAAGCACTTCACCGAGCCGACCGTGATCGACGACGCGGTGCTCGCCGAGATCGAGCGGCTGATCCCGGTGGCCCCGCTGCACAACCCGGCGAACCTCACCGGCATCCGCACCGCTCAGGCCCTGCGCCCGGACCTGCCGCAGGTCGCGGTCTTCGACACGGCCTTCCACACGACGATGCCGGAGTCCGCCTCGCGCTACGCGATCGACGTCAAGACGGCAGACGAGCACCGCATCCGCCGCTACGGCTTCCACGGCACGTCGCACGCGTACGTCTCCCGCGAGACCGCGAAGCTCCTCGGCAAGGCCCCGTCCGAGGTCAACGTGATCGTGCTGCACCTGGGCAACGGCGCGTCGGCGTCCGCGGTGCGCGGCGGGCGGTGCGTGGACACCTCCATGGGCCTGACGCCTTTGGAGGGGCTCGTGATGGGTACGCGCTCCGGTGACCTCGACCCGGCCGTCATCTTCCACCTGATGCGCGTGGGCGGCATGTCGGCCGACGAGATCGACGCACTGCTGAACAAGAAGAGCGGCCTGATCGGGCTGTGCGGCGACAACGACATGCGGGAGATCCGTCGCCGCATCGACGAAGGCGGCGAGGACGCCGCGCAGGCGCAGCTCGCGTTCGACATCTACATCCACCGGCTGAAGAAGTACATCGGCGCCTACTACGCGGTACTGGGCAAGGTGGACGCGGTGGCGTTCACCGCGGGCGTGGGCGAGAACGCGGCCCCGGTGCGGGAGGCCGCCGTCGCGGGCCTGGAGGAGCTGGGCCTGGCGGTCGACGGCGAGCTGAACGCCGTCCGGGCCGACGGTCCGCGGCTGATCTCGCCCGAGTACGCGCGCGTGGCGGTCGCCGTCGTACCGACCGACGAGGAACTGGAGATCGCCCGCCAGAGTTACGCACTTGTCGCACCCGCGAGGACGGAAAATGGCAACGCCTGAGCGCCCATTCGCCCATTTGTATCTTCCGCCAGACGGAATATTCCGAAGCGAAACAAACCGATAGGATCGCCCCCATGCGCCGTTCGAAAATCGTCTGCACGCTGGGTCCAGCCGTCGATACCCACGACAAACTTGTCGCGCTGATCGAAGCCGGCATGAACGTGGCCCGCTTCAACTTCAGCCACGGCAGTCACGCCGAGCACCAGGGGCGGTACGACCGCGTCCGCGCGGCCGCCAAGGAGACGGGCAAGGCCATCGGCGTCCTCGCCGACCTCCAGGGCCCCAAGATCCGCCTGGAGACCTTCGCCGAGGGCCCCGTCGAGCTGGTGCGCGGTGACGAGTTCACCATCACCACGGAGGACGTCCCGGGCGACAAGTCGATCTGCGGCACGACCTACAAGGGCCTGCCCGGCGACGTCTCCAAGGGCGACCCGATCCTGATCAACGACGGCAACGTCGAGCTGAAGGTCGTCGAGGTCGAGGGCGCCCGCGTCAGGACGGTCGTCATCGAGGGCGGCGTCATCTCGGACCACAAGGGCATCAACCTGCCGGGCGCCCACGTGAACGTCCCGGCGCTGTCCGAGAAGGACATCGACGACCTCCGCTTCGCACTGCGCATGGGCTGCGACCTGGTCGCGCTCTCCTTCGTCCGGGACGCCAACGACGTCAAGGACGTGCACCGGGTGATGGACGAGGAGGGCCGCCGCGTCCCCGTCATCGCCAAGGTGGAGAAGCCGCAGGCGGTCGAGAACATGGAGGACGTCGTGATGGCGTTCGACGGCGTGATGGTCGCCCGCGGCGACCTGGCCGTCGAGTACCCGCTCGAGAAGGTCCCCATGGTGCAGAAGCGCCTCATCGAGCTGTGCCGCCGCAACGCCAAGCCGGTGATCGTCGCGACCCAGATGATGGAGTCGATGATCACCAACTCCCGCCCCACGCGCGCCGAGGCGTCCGACGTCGCCAACGCGATCCTGGACGGCGCGGACGCCGTCATGCTGTCGGCCGAGTCGTCGGTCGGCGCGTTCCCGATCGAGACCGTCAAGACGATGTCGAAGATCGTCGTCGCGGCCGAGCAGGAGCTGCTCTCCAAGGGCCTGCAGCCGCTGGTGCCGGGCAAGAAGCCGCGTACGCAGGGTGGTTCGGTGGCCCGTGCCGCCTGCGAGATCGCGGACTTCCTGGGCGGCAAGGCGCTGGTCGCCTTCACCAAGTCCGGTGACACCGCCCGCCGGCTGTCGCGCTACCGCGCCTCCCAGCCGATCATGGCCTTCACCACCGAGGAGTCCACGCGCAACCAGCTCGCCCTGAGCTGGGGCGTGGAGTCGTTCGTCGTCCCGCACGTGGCCAACACGGACGCGATGGTCGAGCTCGTCGACGCCGAGCTGCTCAAGCTCCAGCGCTACAACGCGGGCGACATCATGGTCATGACCGCCGGCTCGCCCCCCGGCGTCCCCGGCACCACCAACATGGTCCGGGTCCACCACCTGGGCAGCAGCGGCCGCGACTGACCCCGCACCCCGACACGACTGAGGGCGCCCCCTGCAACAGGGGGCGCCCTCAGCGGTGTGCGGCTCCCGGACGGGTCTGAGACGCCCCAAAGGGGCGCGGGGAACTGCGCGACCAGCCACAACGGCGCCGCAGTGAACCGACGGACGGCACATCGCGGCACTCCCAGCGGAGCGCGAACGCTCAGTTCAGAGGGGTCATGTACTGGTGCAGCCCCGGCACATGCAGGGTCCCCCCGAACTGACCGGCCTGCACGACCTTCACCTTGGTGAAGTAGATCAGCGGGATGTTCAGCGGCGGCGGGTTCTCCGGGCTGAACGTGATCGGCACCAGGCCGAACAGGTTCCCGGAGATGCTCTCCGTGTACATGACCGTCTTGCCGTCACGGATGGTGGACGTCGAGCCCTTGGCCGCCTGCACGTGGTACGTCCTGCCGGCCTGCTTGTCCTTCACCGTCTGGTGCAGGTCGCCGATGTCCGTGCCGTCGGAGATGACGTACTTCAGGACTTTCTTGACCGTGCCGTTGGCCGTCTTCACCTTGACGATGCCCTTGTAGTCGGCGCCCTTGAGCAGCAGCGAGCTGGCGTCCAGGTACCAGGGGTCGTCGGGCAGCGCCACGATCTTCTCGACGCCGCCCTCCTCGTCGGTGGCGGCCGGGCAGTCGTCCGCGTCCGTGGTCGCGGACGGGCTGGGAGACGCGGTGGCCGCGTCGGTGACCTTGTCCGCGGTGTCCTCTGCCGCCTCGGACACCTTGCCGGTCGTGTCCTTGACGGTGTCCTTCACCGTGTCGGTGACCTTGTCGGCGGTGTCCTTGACGGTGTCGGACGCGTCCTTGCCCGCGCTCGCCGACGCGGACGGCGTGGGCGTCGCGCTCGCCGAGGAGCCGGTGCCGCCCGTGAAGACGTCCGTGATCGCGTCGCCGATGGTGTCCAGCAGGTTGTCGCCGCTCTCGGACGCCGACGGGGCCGGCGTCGCGGTGGACGTACCGCTGCCCGACGACTGCTCCGACGTGCCCGCGGAGGACCCGGACGGCGCGGGCTCGGCCTTGTCGCCGGAACCTGAACCCGGCGACGAGGTCGCCTCGGTCTTGTCGTCGGACCCGGTGGTGGAGGGCGACGGCGTCGCCGACGCGTCCTTGCCGTCCGCGGAGTCGTCCAGAGCCTCGACGCAGTCCTGGTACTCGTCGACCGTCAGGTTCTTCGACGACGGCTGGTCGTCGGCCTGGGCGAGCGTCGGTGTGAAGCCCATCCCCATGAGGACGGCCGTGGGCATCGCGGCCAGGGCCACCGCCTTGCCGGCCGGCATGTGGAACCTGGTGAACAGCGGCTTCTTGGGTGCCGCGTGGCGGGGCCCGGTTCTCACACGGGGCTCGTCCACGTCAGTCACGTGGGTCACCTCGTCAGCCGGCACTGTGCCTCCCGTTCGCCCCGTTGGCCGTGATCGTTCCTGACACGTCGTTCGACTTGCTCATGTCCAGGGCCGTGCTGTCCGGCGCAGCCTCCGGAGCGGTCCCCATCCCGGGCTCGGTGGACGGCGGTACGCCCGGCGCCCAGGCGATGGCCATCGCGCCGCCGATCAGCGCCAGAAGGAAGCCGATACCGAAGCCGCCGAGGTTGGACACCGGGATGGACACCAGCGCCAGCAGAATCGCCGCAACACCCGCGAAGACCTTGACGTGCTTCTGGAACCACAGGCTTACGCCGAGCACGATCAGCAGCACGCCGATGATCAGGGATCCCGCGCCCGCGGTGGTGGCCATCGCCAGCGTCAGATGACCGAGCTGGAGGTTCGCGTACGGAAGGTAGGCGATCGGAAATCCACCGAGCAGGATGAACAGGCCCGCCCAGAACGGCCGATCGCCACGCCAGGCGCGGAACCGCAGCCGCCAGTCGGTGAATCGGCCGCGCGTAGCCGGAGTCTCGGCGCTCATGGAAAACAGCTCCCTGGAACGGCGTTGCTGTGGGAAGTGAAGGCTGGATGAGGGGTGTTGCCGCGCTGGAGGGCAGGTGGACCCGACGGGCGGGACAGCCGCAGGCTCCCCCGCCCGTCATCGGAGTGCCTAGTAGCACTCCTTGACGCCCTTGGACAGCGACATCTTCAGACCGCTGAGCTTGAAGGTTCCGGCGGTGGTGGCCCACGCCGTCTGCTTCACGTCGGTCAGCGTGACCTCGTCGGCCTGCTGGGCGAAGCCGAAGGGGTTGGCCTTCTGCTGCTCCACCTCGCCCTTGGCGATGCCCGGGCCCTTGGTGGCGTCCTTGGCAGCGACACCGATGTCGATGTTCTTGAACGTGGCGTCGGCCTGGAGGTCGGCCACGTCGATGTAGAGGTTCTGCGCCTCGACCGGCGTGCCTCCGTCACCGGCCGTCAGCTTCAGGCTGACGGAACCGAGGACCGGGACGTTCGGGGTGACCACGGACTGGCACATGCCAGTGATCGTCGCCGTCTTGAAGGCGGACACCGCTACCGGGCGCTTCACCTTGTCGCCCTTGAGGGTGTAGCCGTCTTCAAGGGCGCCGTACTGCGAGAAGCCCTCGCCGACGAGCTTGTCCGTCGTCACCTTGAACGACTGGCCGGAGACGCTGAACGACGCTGCGAGCGCGCCCTGCGCCAGGCCGACGCCTATTGCGGCGGTGGCGGCCACACTCGGCACCATTACGACCGCGAACCGCTTCCATCTGGTCCCGCCACGCACCTGGGACTCCATATTTCCTCCTTCTCGGACGTACATCTCCGGCCGTGCTCCAGGGCCCGACCTGGGATGGGAGAAGTGCTACGTCCTCGGGAAGGAGAGCGCCGCTTCGAGGCGCTGACGGCACCCGAATCACCGGCGATCACCCCCGAGCGACAACCACTGGTCGCGCCTGACGCGTCACGCACAACCTGACGGACAGGCTCCGCCTCACGGCAGAGACCCCCCTGTCCTCGGCCGGCGCTCCTGTCCGCCGGCCCGCTCGGTGGGGACCCAGAAAATCCTTGGCCCGACTGGGTGTCGGGCAGAAGGCAATGGACCGAGCGTGGCCGATCGTGGTGCATTCTCGGCGCCGACACAAGGGGGTTCGTTACTGACTAGTAACGGCGCTATAACCGAACCAGTACCGGCGGGTATCGAACGGCGACAGAGGGTGCCGTCGAGGTGGTTGACACTTGGGTTGATCGGCGGGCAGAACCGGACAGAAACCCGGCCTCGACTTACTCGGAGTAACAGCGGCCGCGTTTACCAAGATTTGGTAAAACGCGGCCACTCTGATCCCCCCTCAGCGAATTTTTCACTGGAGCATCACCTGCCCCAGCGCTTTCAGGGAGCGGTCAGAACAGGGCCCGCGCCAGCGCCCTGCGGGCCGTCGCCACGCGCGGATCCTCGGAGCCGACGACCTCGAAGAGCTCGAGGAGCCGCAGCCGCACCGCTTCCCGGTCGTCGCCCGCCGTGCGCTGCACCGTCTCGACGAGCCGGCCGAAGGCGTCCTCCACATGACCGCCGACCAGATCCAGATCGGCCGCGGCGATCTGCGCCGCCGCGTCGCCGGGCCGTTCGGCCGCGTCCTTGCGCGCCTGCTGCGGGTCCACGTCCTGCACCCGCTTCAGCAGTTCGGCCTGGGCCAGGCCCAGCTTCGCCTCCGTGTTGCCGGGGTCGTCGGTGAGGACGTTCTTGTACGCCTGGATGGCACCGCCCAGGTCGCCCGCGTCCAGCGCCTGCACCGCGGCCTCGAGCAGCGCGTCGTACGGGCCTGCCGGCACCGGGGGCGCCGCGGCCTCCCCGCCCTGCGCGTCCGGGTCGACCGCGAGGCCCGTCAGCCCGAAGCGCTGCTCGGCGACCTCGATCAACTGGTCCAGGGTCTGGCGGATCTGCGCCTCGGGGGCCGCACCCTGGAAGAGCGGCAGCGCCTGGCCCGCGACCACCGCGAAGACCGCCGGGATGCCCTGGATCCCGAACTGCTGCATCAGCATCTGGTTGGCGTCGACATCGACCTTGGCCAGGACGAAGCGCCCGTTGTACTCAAGCGCCAGCCGCTCGAGGAGAGGACCGAGCTGCTTGCACGGCTGGCACCACTCGGCCCAGAAGTCGATGACGACCGGGACCTCGGTGGAGCGTTGCAGGACGTCGCGCTCGAAACCCGCCTCGTCGACATCGATGACGAGGCTCGCGGGGGACACGGCTCCGCCCCCGCCCTGCCGGGCCGCTTCGGCGCGCGCCTGCTCCGCCTTCGCCTTGGCCTCCTGGGCCGCCTTCACCGCGGCGAGGTCGACGACGCCGCTCATGGACATGTTCCTAGGCTGCATGGCTACATCCTCCCCCTTTCGCGCGCGACTGTGAAAAGCGTCCGTGGACTGCACTGCGCCGGGTCCCCACCTGGCGCGGGTGGTTGTCACTCTTTCGTGCGAGATGCGCCGTGGGACGCGCCTCGCAACAGATTTCGCTACGGGTCGTAGCGTAACTGCGCGGCAGGGCGCCGGGGCGGTGTCGCGAGGCTTTCGGCCGGTGATCTGCCTCACGGGGCCGAGGGCACAGGCGCGGCGGGTAGGGTCGCCCGCATGCCGAGCCGTCTGCCCTCCGCACCCCGCACGGGCCGCCCTCGCAGTGCCGCGGCGGATGCCGCGATCCTGGAGGCGACCCGGGCCGCGCTCGTCGAACTCGGCTGGTCCAAGCTCACCTTGGGCGATGTCGCGAGCCGGGCGGGCGTCGCCAAGACGACGCTGTACCGGCGCTGGGCCGGCAAGAACGAGCTCGTCGTGGACGCGGTCGCGGTCCTCTTCGACGAACTCGAACTGCCGGACCGCGGGAGCCTCGCCGCGGACATCGAAGGCGTGGTGCTCCAGTTCGCGGCCATCCTGGACCGCCCCGAGGCGAAGACCGCGCTCATGGCGGTGGTGGCGGAGTCGACGCGCGACGAGCCGCTGCGCGAGCGCATCCGCACGTCGATCGTGGAGCGCCAGAAGCGGCTCGTACTCGAGGGCCGCAGCCGCGCCCAGGCCCGCGGCGAACTCCCCTTGGAGAAGGACCCCACAGCCGCCGCCCGCACGGCGGACCTCATCTTCGACGTGGTCGCCGGGGCGGTGGTCCACCGCGCACTGGTGAGCGCACAGCCGGTGGACGAGGAATGGGCGGCCCGGTTCACACGACTGCTGGTCGGGGGCTTGGCGGGCGACTGAGCCGCGGGCCTGCCGTTGTGGCCAGGACCAACACCGTTGTGGGCAAGCGGGCGCGGGCCTGCACCGTTATGGGCAGGGCCCTACCGTTGTGGGCAATAGTTCCGCAGGGCTGGGGGCACCTCCCAGCGGTAGCTGGGGGAGGGTGGGCACAACCCACGACG
>NZ_LOHS01000077.1 GCF_001642995.1 Streptomyces jeddahensis | reverse complement strand
CCGGGTGGTGACGTACGACGCCCGAGGCCACGGAGCGAGCACGCGCCGACCGCCGGATATGACGCGGGCGGCGTGCGTACGGGACGCGGTGGCCGTGATCCGCGCACTGGACCTCGCCCCGGTGACGCTGCTCGGCCAGTCCCTGGGCGGCCACACGGCCCTGCTCACCGCGGCCGCGCACCCGGACCTGGTCCACGCCCTGATCCTGGTGGAGGCGGGCCCGGGCGGCCCGAACCCGGAGCTCCCGAAGCAGATCGGCGACTGGCTGGACGGCTGGCCGACTCCCTTCAAGTCCTTCGCCGAGGCGGAACAGTTCTTCGGCAACGAGGCCTGGGCGCGAGGCCTGGACGAGCGCCCCGACGGCTGGCACGCGCGCGTGGACCGCGACGTCATGGTCGCGGCCGTCGCCGAACTCGCCACGCACGCGTACTGGGACGAATGGGAGCGGGTGCGGTGCCCGACGCTCGTCATACGGGGCGCGCAGGGCACGATGCCGGAGGCGGAGACGGCCGAGATGCGGGAGCGCCGCCCGGGGATGACACAGCTCGCGGTTATCCCGGACGCGGCCCACGACGTACACCTGGACCAGCCGGCGCGGCTGCGCGCCGCGGTTACGGTTTTCCTGCCCGGTGCCGAAGGCGCCAAGGCACGAGACGGTGCGCGAAGGAGTGGCAGTGAGTGGGAATCCTGAGACGGCGGCGCTCGCCGAGATCGTGCCGACGGCACAAGGGGTGGACGAGCAGATCGATTGGGGTGAGCTTGAGGAGATATGGGGGACCCGCTTTCCGACCGACTACGTCGCCTTCATGGAGACGTACGGGGCAGGCCTGCTCAGCGAGGAAATCGTCATACTGCTGCCAGTTCCTCGCCCCGATTCGTATTCGGACGGGACCGGCCTACGGAACGAGACCCTCAACGCCCGCGGCACCTGGGAGATGCTCGGCGGGAGAGTGGCCCTCGACGTAGACCCCGATTCCCTCCTGGCCTGGGGCGTAACCAGCGGCGCCGACATCTACTGCTGGCTGACCACGGACGACGACCCCGACCGATGGCCCGTCCTGATCTGCGGGCGGCACACGGATCCGACTTTCCAGATCCACCCTTTCGGCATGGCGGAGTTCCTGCGCAGAGTGCTCACCGATGAGGAATTCCAGGAGGAGACGATCAGCGTCGTCCTTCCGGAAGAACACTCCTTCATCAACTGGCGTGAGCAGAAACGGCGATTGGATGCCGACCTGAACCCCTCTACGGGTAAGCCCTGGTATTAGCAGCTTCAGGAGCCGTGGGGTACGTCTGCGTGGCGGACTGACCGATGGCGTAGGGCAACCGTTCAACCGACCTAGGAGTCACTTGTGTGACCACAATCCCAACATGAGGTGAAGAGGGACGACTTGCGAAGAAGACTTCTGGCTGCCACCGCTGTGGCTGCGATGACGGCCGGCGGCCTGGCCCTGCCCCTCGCCGCTCCGGCCGCCGCCGTCGGCGCCACCGCCGACGACTTCAACGGTGACGGCTACACGGATCTGGTGGTCGCCACCCCCAAGGCCAAGGTGAACGGACAGTCACAAGCGGGGCAGTTGACGGTCCTGTACGGCTCGGCGTCCGGCGTTTCGACGAGCCGTTCCGCCCTGATCAGCCAGAACACCGCAGGAGTGCCCGGCGCGGCGGAGGCGTACGACAAGTTCGGCACGTCCTACGCCACGGGCGACCTCGACGGCGACGGCTACACCGACCTGGCTGTCGGCGTGCCGATGGAGGACTCGACCGCTTCCGACATAGGCATCGTCCAGATCCTGTGGGGCGGCTCCAGAGGACTGGTGAACGGTGGGCTGACCGTGTACGGAGCGCCGGACTCGCGTTCCGCCTACCTGTACGGCTCCAACCTCGCGGTCGGCGACTTCGACGGCGACGGCCGTGACCAGCTCGCCGTGACGGGTTACGCCGGAGTCTCGGTGTTCGACGACGGATTCACGCGGTCCACGGCTCCCGCCCGGACCGAGTTGTCCACCGGTTCCCCCAATGTGTACCGGGGCACCGGATCGATCGTGGCGGGCGACTTCGACGGCAACGGCGCCGACGATCTCGTGGTGAACGGGGACAGTGACATCGAGGACGACGACTCCACGGCCCTGTGGCTCGGCTACTACGCGGGCGGCTCCGACGGCATGACGTTCACCGAGAACCCCGCAAGCGTGCCGCTCGATGCCGCGAGCGGCACGGCTGCGGGCGACTTCGACAAGGACGGGTACGACGACCTGGTCACCTACGGGCGGGGCTCCTCCGGAGCGGGCACCATCGCCGTCCACTACGGCGGCACTGGTGGCATCCCTGGCAGCTCGCGCAGCCAGCTGATCGACCAGAGCACCTCGGGTGTCCCGGGCGTGAACGAGTCGGGCGACGCATTCGGCGCCAGCGTCTCGGTCGGCGACGTCAACGGCGACGGCTACCAGGATGCGGCAGTGGGCGCGCCCGGCGAGGATGTCGGCACCCGCGAGTACGCCGGAGCGGTCTGGCTGCTCAAGGGTTCGGCCTCCGGCCTGACCGGCAGCGGCGCCCAGTCCTTCACCCAGAACACCACGGGTGTGCCCGGCACCGCCGAGTTCATGGACCAGATGGGATCCGCTGTCCGGCTTCAGGACCTGAACGGCGACGGCCGCGCGGACCTCACCGCCGCCGCCTCCGGCGAGGACGTCTTCGACGACGACGTCCACTACCACGACGGTGCCGACTGGTTGCTGCGCGGCACCGCCTCGGGCCTCACGACGTTCGGCGCCGTGTCGTTCAGCGAGAAGGCGTTCGGCCTGACCTACCGCAACAAGTCCTTCGGATCGGTACTCGGAAGCTGACCTCGGCCGAGGCCCTCGACGAAGGTTCGCCAGGCACCGGCCCGGAAGGCGACGACCGGGCCGGCCGCCTGCTTGGAATCGCGTATGAGTGTGCCGTCGACGGTGTGCGCGCACTCCACGCATTCGCCGCCTGCGCCGTTGCTGTACGAAGACCTGAACCACAAAAGGTTGTTCCCGAAAGTCGACTCTGCACTGGTCATCGTGTGTATTCCTTCAGAACGGACTTGATCAACTGGGTGGAGCGCTGAGGGCTGAGAGCCGCGGCCCGCAGGCCGTCGAAGGCCCTGGTGTACTCGCGAACGTGGTGTTCGCCTTCCAGATAGGTAGCGTCGGTGATGCCGTCCCGGTACACGATGTCGGGGTCTTCCGGATCCGGGAAGCCGAGCATCGTGAACGAGCCCGTGGCCGGATAAGTGCCGGAGTCGAAAGGCAGAACCTGCAAAGTGACGCTCGGCAACTCGGCTGACGCCAGGACCTGCTCGAGTTGCTCGCGCATCAGTGCGTGACCCCCGATGACATTTCGGAGAGCGCCTTCGTTCACGATGAACCAGGCGTCCGGGGCGTCGGGTCGGGTGAGCATGTCCTGGCGCTCAAGGCGTACGCGAACTGCGCGATCGATGTCCTCCGCCGACATATGGGCACCGGTTGTGTGGAGCTCCCGGGCATACGCGGCTGTCTGCATGAGGCCGGGCAGCAACTCGCACTGGTATTGACGGAACGTGGAAGCGTCCTGCTCCAGACCGATGTAGATGTTGAACCACTCGGGCACGCCGGAGCCGTGGACCTGCCACCAGCCGCGCGTCTTGGCCTGCCTGGCCAGAGACTTGAGGAACTCCCGCAGCTCGGCGCTGGTGCCGTAGAAACGGCACAAGGCCTCGACGTCTGACGGCTGGACCCTTCCGCTGCCCGTCTCCATGCGGTTGACCTTGGAGCCACTCCAGTCCAGCGCCTCACCGACCTGGGCACACGTGAGGGCGTTCTTCTCACGGAGCTTCTTCAGCTCGATCGAGAGGCGACGACGGCGTGCCGTCGGTGAACCAGCCATCTCAACCTCCGTCTTGCTAGCGGGTGTTCAGTCTCCGCGCCAGGAGGTGTGCTTGCCAATCACCCGATGGTGCGAATCCCGTCGTGCACATTGCATGACGGGATGTGTCGCCATCATTCTGGCTAAGCGCTACGCACCGTATGGATAGGTAACGCTGCGCTGTCTTGCCGGGGACCTGGCGGACGTCGAGAGGAGCTGGGCGTGGTCCAACAAGCGTGCATGTCGAGGAAGCCGTGGGATCTGGCCTTCACGGCCGCACCCGCGGAGGTGTCGGCCCTGCGCCGCATCATGCGAACGCACCTGGGCCTGTGGGGTCTCCATGAGGCGGTCGAGGCCGCCCAACTCTGCGTGAGCGAGCTCGTGTCCAACGTCATCACACACGTAGGGCCGGGCACCCCGACAACCCTCGCTGTCTCCATGAGCGGCACATACGTACGGATCGAGGTGCATGACCCCGACACCCGAGCCCTGCCGACGCTCCTCAACGCGGCCACGGACTCTGAGTCAGGCCGCGGCATGGCGCTCGTCGAGGCCGTCGCTGACCGTTGGGGCGTCCAACTCCGCGCTGACCGGAAGGTGGTCTGGTGCGAGTTGGCGACCGGGCTGTGCTCGTCCGACGGCCATAGCGGCGGCGCCCGTGTGACACGGGTCGAGGCGATGCTCAGCCTCTACGAAGCGGCAAAGCTGCCTCGCCCGGCGGGACCCAACCGGAGTCCGGTGAGCGTGGTCGTAGCAGAGGCGACGGCGGTCGACGCCATCGCCGATCTACTCCACTGGCTCCGGGCACACGGCTGTGATCCGGACGAGGCATTGGATCGGGCGCAGATTCACTTCGAAGCGGAGGTGGGTCTGTCGGCCGACATGGTTCAGTCGCGTAGGTAAGCGTGGATCGCAGAGGCGATGGCCGTGCCGAGAGGGATGGGTACAGCGTTGCCAATCTGTGTGGCGATGTCCGTCTTTGAGCCACACCAGCGGAAGTCGAGGGGGAATCCTTGTATGCGGGCAGCCTCGTAGTGGGTGATCGGGCGGGAAGCCGTTGGGTGGAGGTAGCGCCCCTTTTCCGGCTTAAAGAATTCGGTGCGGATGGTGACCGAGGGCTCGCCCAGGCGTAGACGACCCATGACGTCGCCCGTACCGGTGTTGTGATTGTCCCAGCTTGTGGTCGAGAGGTATTTGACCGGTGTCCTCACGCCCGGAGGGTTCGGGGTGTCGAAGATGTGAACCTCGCCGCATTCATCGACCGTGTACCACTTGTTGCGCAGATCCTTGCGGTTTCCACCCGGAGGGATGGCGAAGTAGCGGGCTATCGAGAGGGGCGCCGGGTTGCGGCCGAAGTGGAGATCCGGAGTGGTGAAGACACCCGGGACGACAGCGTCTACCTCAAGAATGTGATCTTTGCTGTCCGGAAGTTCAGTGCCGCGGATCGCGAGCCGTGACGACTCGTCGAAAACGCTGTCCACGGCTCGCCAGTACGCGGTCCCCACATCGAGACCGTGGAGCGGCTGAGTGGGGATGCCAGTATTGCGCTTTGGGCGACGGATATGCGTTCTGGTGGGGTACGCCAATGTTCGGCCGTTGTCGACATCGCGGCGCACGCCGATGACGATAGCTCGCCTGCGCGCTTGGACCGCACCGTAGTCGGCGGCGTTAAGAAGGTACCGCTTGATTCTGATTTCCTCGGTGTCGATTGATTCGTGACCAGGAGGATCAACGAGCCGGTAGTCTGCCAGCAGACCGTTCTTTTCTACCTGGCTGAGCAGGTTGCGGAATTCGTTCGACTTGAGGAATCGGTCGACGTTTTCGATGACGAAGACCTTGGGGCGAATTGCTGCAACGATCCGCACATATTCCTCCCATAGGCGGTTGCGGTCGCTGCCCTTCTTCTCACGGTTCAAGGCCGAGAAACCTTGGCAGGGAGGTCCTCCGACTACTACGTCCGCGTGGAGGGCATCAGGAGTCGGTTTCCAATCCTCGATGTCTCCGACGTGGATGTGGGCAGGAGGGAGCGTCTTGTCCGAGCGGCCGCTGCCGAAATTCACGGCGTACGTGGCAGCAGCAGCGGGGTTGTGCTCGACGGCCGCGATGCTGTGGAAGACCGGCCCACCGTCCTTTGCCCCCTCCGGTCGGAACTCGTGAAACCCCTGGGTGAAGCCACCGCAGCCGGCGAACAAGTCGACGACTGTGATGAGCGTGGGGTCGAGCGGGCGGGGCGTGTGCATGGGGTGATCTTAGCTTCGGAGAGCGGCTGCGATGGCCCGTCCGACAGCTGCCGCGAGCGGTGGTGGCATTGCATGGCCGATCTGACGATACCTGGATGTCTTGCCGCCGAAGAAACGCCAGTCGGCGGGGATGGACTGGATCAGCGCGGCCTGATCGACAGTCAGCTTGGGTAGGCCGTCCTCCGGGAAGTCCAGGTCCGGCGGTTCGTCGCCGAGGCTGTTGCCGTTCACGCCGAGCGCGGCCCAGGCCTTCTTGCTACCAGTAGGCCCGAGGTCCGCACCGCCCCGCCGGTCAGAGCCCCCGACGAGTGCGGGCGCGATGCGGTCGGCCCTTTTAATCCAACGTTCCGCGCCGCGCCAGCCATGCGCGGACATGGATCGTCCGAGAACCTGGCCAACGGTCGGTGCCGGCTGCTTGTCCGGTTCCGGCCAGGAAAATCGAGAATGGTACGGTTCCCGCAGTGCGACCAAGAAGCCGCTGCTGCGGTTCTGCGGCACGCCGTAATCAGCGGCATTGAGGACTCGCCAGCTCGAGCGGTAGCCCGCATTGTGGAGTTGGGCTTCGATCCAGAAGCGGTCAACGTCGAAGTCCGGGCTTTCGACGAGGCCGGGGACGTTCTCCAAAAGCACGGCCTTCGGCTTGATGCTGCATGCCAAGGTGATCGCGGCTTTGAGGACTCCACGCTCTTCGACGTCCTCGGCGCGGCCGACGGTGGCCGGGGACTTCACGCGTGGCAGTCCACCGCTGAGGAGATCAACGCCCAGCGTCTCCGGGCGCATGCCCGGGTGAAAATGGACGAGATCCATACAGACGACGTCCCACTCGGGCCGGTTGAGGTCGATGGTGAAGCATGCGTCGGCCTTGCTGTCGATGAGCAGTACCGGGTCGAATCCGGCGCTTTCGAGGCCAAGAGCCTGCGCTCCGGCGCCGGCGCAGATTTCCACGGACCTGAAGCGACGGGAATCGTCCCACACAGGCGAGGCGGATCGGGGGGTTGGTACCCTCTCCTCGGCCAGCGCGACAAGAGATGAATTACCGGCAACATTGCGTCGTTCCGTGTCCTGCCCGGCCTGCACGGTCTCGTCCACGGTCGCCGAGGACGCGAAGCGTTGGGCATCGACGGATTCCTGGGCGACCGCGCGCAGTTCGTGATCCAGGGCCTCCTCTTCGATACCGTCAAAGAGCACGAACGGCGCTAGTCGCAGCAGCCTCTTCAGGAAGTCGCGGAGCGTCTCGCGTTCGTTGAGACCGCTCAGGTCGAGGTCTTTCCAAACGCGGAGGATGGCCCGGACCATGTGAGGACTTCCACCGAGGGCGGCACGGCGTGCGTAGATCTGGTCGAACGCGGCCTCACCGAGGATCTTAAGAGCGTCGTACGGCTCAGGGGCGTCCGACGAGCGCACGAGTTGTGCCCGCCACCACAGTCGGCCAAAGACGTGTCGGGTGAGGTCCGTGCCCAGGACACGGTCCTTGGGAGGCTGGGGGTAGCGCCAAAAGGCAACGTCCGGCAGCAGCACCAGCGCGAGGAAGGCCCAGACGTCACGAGAGGCGGCCTCGGCGGGCACCATGCCCATCTCGGCATGCAGCAGGGCAGCAAGCCGGAGGTCGAAGTCGGCATTGCGCGTGCGGTCGGAGTCGTCTGGGAAGCCAGAACGCTTGGCGAGGTCGACGACGCCTGAACGCAGGTCCTGGAGTTGAGAGGGGGAGACTCGGTCGCCGCCGGTGGCCACGTATACCGCCGACTCATGAGAGACGTCTACTCGACTGCCCAGTTCAGCGATTGTCAGATGCCGGTACTGCTCGAAGAGTGGCCTGGCCTGCTCGGCGAGCAATCGCGGGTAGAGGAAGCTCATCATGACACCTCGAATATCTTGACCGCCGCCTGCAGATCAGAGGCGAAAAGAGCTGGTGACTGTCGTTGGCGCAGACGGATGTCAGTGATCGACTGGCCCGGGAAGAGTTGGTCGAACAGACTCAGCATGGTGGCCCCCAGCGAGCCGTCCGGGAAGTCGGCGTCCTCGGCGAAGTCACCGTTGCCGAGCGCGTGCTCCATCATGATCCGGGCAGCGTCCGCGTACACCGCGGAGAGCACGATTCGATCCACGGGGCGGGGCTTGCCAGCGTTCTCGAATGCTGTGGCGGTGACCGTGTTCCGCTCGTTGACGAGCAGGAGCAGGGAGCCCATGGTGGCGCTCTCCAGGCCACCGCTGATCTGCAGGTGCCACGCTGCCTCGTCGGGAAAGGACGTCCGAGCGAAGTCGATCACAGCCATGGGGAACTGCGGTGCGTCGCCCTGTAGCCTCAGCGACTCACGATCGCTCCACAATACGGAGCCTGCCCGACGGGGTGAGGAGGGTCGGGCGTCGCTTCGGCGTTCGGCCAGTACGAGGGCGGTGTCGAGGAGTAGCAGGCCGCCCAGATCAGCACCCTTCAGTCGGATATCGAGCTCAACTTTTCTGGTGCCGCCCTCGACCAAGCGCACATGTTGCGCCGGCCCGCTCAGATTGGACCCCGTGGCCGTCCATACGGCCGCGAGCATGAGAGCCGCGTCGGTCGGAAGCCCCGACTGCACGCGCGCCCGATCCAGGTCGACGCTGACGGTCCTGCGCAGGTGCAGGTCCATTTGGTAGTCCCAGTCCGGCAGCGCCTCGGGCATGGTGACCTCGCCGTCCTCGGTCACCAGCAACCACTTTTGGGCGGTAAGCACGTCCTCGGACGGGATGCGGTAGGGAAGAATGCGCCGAGTCACGGGGTCTTCACCGCCTCGACCTTGATACCGATCTCCGTCATGGTGTCAGGGGCCGGACGTACGAGAGCGCGCCATATGGATTCGCCGCCCTCGATCACGTATGCCTCGGAGGAGTACAGCCGACCCGCTCCGTCTTCCCAACCGATCAGCTCGGGCATGCTTGCCCCGATGGGCGGATCTGTCTCGCGCCCGCCAGTACCGGGGAGTGTGACGGCCAGATCGATCCGGACCCGCTGTGGCCCGGACACGGGCAGCCGGAACTCCTGGACAAGTACGGAGGCGTCCCCGCGATCGTCGTAGTAGGGATCGCCCACGTACTGCACTCGCGGACGACGGCGCATTGTGCCAGTTCGGTCGGTCTCCGAAGTGTTGGCGAATGGTTGGCTGTCGGCGCTGGACCCCTCGTGTCCCGCAGTTCCGTCGGCGGCGGTCCGTGCGGTACCGGAGGCTGCCGTCCCCGGGACGCGACGGTCCAAGGCGGGACGCGTCGTATTTTCCTCCATGTCCTCCGACTTCGAGCCCCGTGGGGCAGTGCTGCCTGGCTTGGAGTAGGCGGTGGCTCCGCCGATTCCCCACACTCCGCCGACCAACCCGGAGAAGAGAGAGCTGGCCGCACCCAATGCGATGTTGCTGGCTCCTGGGCGGGCGACGCCGCCGAGGGAGAGCAGACGGTCCAGGGATTCGGTGATGCGCCGGAAGGTCGTGTGCACGAAGGTGCTCTCGGGCCTTTCGAGCGACTGGGGGTTCCAAGCGTCATGTGTGGGTGGTTCGGCCTTCGCGTAGATCTCATCCATGGCCTCGTCGGCTCGGAAGACCCCGGCATACCCCTGGTTCGCACTCGGGGGCTTCGGCCCGGGCCGATAGGTAACCACGAGCTCTGCGGGGCGCATCAAACAGACGTGATGGACGAGATCCTCGATGTCGAGCATGCGGGATGCACGGCTCGGCTCCAGCGGCGGCATGATTCTCTTCACCAAACCGAGGCGCCCGAGGTATCGCTTGGGCTTCATGCACTCCAAACCGATGCCGTCCGGCCCGGTCATCATCTCGTAGGCGGCAACGAACATGTTGAGCGGACGGGTCTCCCGCGGATCCGGTACGAGGTGTTCGACACCGTCGCAGGTGACGGAGAAGCGCATGGCGGGTGGTTTGCCGGCAGCGGAGATCATCTTCGGCCAGAGGTGCCAGGCGATGGTCTCAGCCAAGTAGTCAGCAGCGTCGGCCGACTCGAGGTCGTCAAGGTTCGGATCAACGACGACGATGGTCGTCCCTGTCTCGTGGGGACCGAAGGGCCTGAGGCCCAGACGCTGAGCTGTGCCCTCCGCCTTCTGACCGACCAGGGGTTCGACAACATCTCCCGAAGTGTCGCCCCACCAGTGTCGACCGGTGTAACGACGGTCTCCCTGCGGCTCGGCCGCCACATAGCTCTTCCAGAGGGTGCAACCGATGAGCCGGGTCTCATACCCTCCCTGCGCAGTTCGGCAGCGGGAGTGCACCAGGACGGTGCCGGACTTGGAGAGCAGGTAGAAAATGCCCTTGCCGAAGCCGTAGGTACCTCCGCCCAGCGCCGTGTCACGCGGTTCACCTATGTTGCGTATGAAGGAGACGAAGTCGCGGTCGGGCCCAACTGCGTCGTCAGCGCGGGTGGGCCCTCCGAGCCCTCGAGTACCGCGGTCGGAGATGGCGAGGACCCGAACCGAGCCACGCCTGAGGGTCTCGCGCAGCGGAAAGTTCTGCGCGCCGGCGGGTGCCCCGTCGAGCAGGAGCTCTCGCCAGGCGCCGGTGTGGGCCGGACTCACCGTCCACATATCGATGCGGTAGTCGACCGGAGCGGACGCCGGCACAAGACGGGCGTCCCAGCTGTTCTGCGCGGACTCGCGCACCAGAATGGTGAGCAAGTCGAGTTCCGGGCGCCCGAGCTGGTTGCGGATGCCCTCCGCGGCGCTCGCGCCTTCCGGAGGATAGGGCTGGGAGAACCAGCGGGGCTCCGTCACGCGTACTCCTGGATCATGCTGTCGATCATCTGGGTCACCTGGCCGGGCGCCAGAGGGACGGGCGTTTCACCCGATAGGTCGATGGTGTACTCGACGTCCAGTACCGACACCGGCACGCCGGCCGCGACGAGTGCCTGGCCCGTCAGCCCCGGGAAGCCAGGGTCGACGCGATACCACCTCTCCTCGCCAATCACGAAGCGGACATCGCGGTAGCGGTCGGCATCAGATGGGCGGTACCCGGCTTCTGCCAGCAGTTCGAGAAGGGCTCCCTCGTCATCGCACATACGCAGTGCCCGGTCGACCAACTCCACGAACGCGGGGCCAGAACCGTTCACAGTGGTGGGATGCAGGCGGAACCACGCTAGAGCAAGCGTCCCGCCCTCCGGCCCTTCAAGTTGATCGAGACCATGGATCCGTGGCTTTCGACCTTCGCGGGCGGTGCTGGACTTCACCTCGACGGCGATGGTCCCAGCCGAGAAGTCGTGGCGATGCCCCTCTGGGCCGCGCCAGAGCCGGTGGGCGCTCGAGTCCGTCTCGAGAAGCCGGTTGAGCACCATCAATTCGCCGAAAAGTCCGGCGAGTTGCTCCGGACCCAGTGGCGTTCCCTGCGTTCGGAAAAGGGCCTTCCAGCGGTCGAGAACGCGGTAGAGGGCTTTGACAGGGTTCTCGGGTAGCTCTTCGGCTGCGCCCAGCACATCCACGCATAGTTCCGTGAACAGATCGCTGAGGTCGTTGCGGAGGCAGGAGAGGTCGGCGTATTGCTGATAGGTCTCCTCATCCTCCAATGCCCTTTTACGCAGCCGGAGGACCGGCCCCTCCATGCCCGGACGTATCTTGCGATTTGCGTGGACCGGCACCAGGACATGGCGGTGCCCCTCGTAATCGATGGCCACCGCCAGCGGGCCGCCCTCGGTGATCACAGGAAGTTGCGCGACCCGTAGGCGATGCTCTCCTGTGGTCTGCTCGGCCTCCAGCGCGGTCCAGTGCTCCTCAACAAGCCTGCGGAGCGTGTCCTCGTTCATGCGTCCTCGCTGTCGAGGAGGCTGTAGTCCTCGTCCTCGATCCGTACGTTGGCCAGGTTGGCGGATATGTACTTCTTCACCGTGCTGTCCATGTCCCTGGGCTTAGGGAAGACCAGACCGACTCCGATGACGTGCTCTTCGGCGTTCAACGGGGCACGCAGCTTCTTCGTAGGATTCGGCTCGGACACCTTGTCGATCGGATAGAGAACCAGCAGGCCGGTGTCCGGAAGCTGGACGCGTCGCAGGTCCGTAATCTCCTTCTCGGTCAGCTTCGCCGTGTCACCTGTCAGGTCCACCGCGGCGTCACGACGGCTCATCAGCGTCTTGATATCGGCGAAGTCCGGGGCGGCATTGGGGATTTCGAGGCGGGCACGGACATTACGGCCGACGGTCACGCCAGAGGCAAAGGTGAAGTCCTCGCCCTTCGGATTGCCAACGATCGCGACGTTCCACCGACCCAGCGAGCCCGCCGTGGCGACTCGTTTCCGGATGTAGTCGATGATGAGGTCCGCGTCGTTCTCCGGGGACTTCTCATGAAACTTGTAAGTCGCGAGGAAGTCGGTGACGACATCGTGCGGCACGTCACGGAAGATGTACCGCCCCTCTTCGGGTCGTTCCTCGGTCCTGACCGCGCTCGCGACAGACGCCGCAACCAGAGCCCTTGAGGCGTCGATATTCCCGCGCAGCCAGTCGGCGTTAGTGTGGAAGTAATGCGTCTGGACCCGCTGCCCGCCGTAGGCCGAGGCCGCCGTAACGGCGTCGCGCATCTTTGCAGCTGCAGTCACGCGTAGGGCGGGATGTGTACGCAGTCGCACGGCGAACGTGAGGGGCGTCTCGTCCTCGGTCATGTAGATGTCGATGTCGCGACGCATCTCCGTCTCGACCGTGGCCAAGTGCCGGAACCACTCGGCCAACTCGTCTGTCATCCAGATGCGGGGCAGGTCGGCGTAGCCGTTCCGGAAGCCGAACCAACGCCCCATCTGCAGCAGAGTGTCATACGCCGAGACTGACCGGACGAAGTAGCTGACCGACAGGCCCTCAAGGGTCAGCCCCCGCGAGAGCGTATTGCCGCCCACGGCGATCGCCACAACGGGACCGTTCTCGTAGTCGAGGCGCGCCTCGCTGCTGGAGTTATCCATGATGACCCGGCAGCTGTCGAGGACTCCCGGCAGTTCGGGCACCAACCGGTCGAACGAAACTTTCGTCTCACCGAAATCTTCGGCAGCAACCCGTTCGGTTTCGCCCTCCCATAGGTCACGCAGTCGGGACAGGAAGTTGGCGTCCGACAGGGACCGCGCGGACCGGTCGCGCAGATGCGCCAGTGGCGCCTCGAAACTGTTGTGCACCGCGGTGTTGACACTGGTGTGGATCAGCATTGTGCTGTGCGGATTGCCGGTTCCGCGTACTCGCCTGGCTGCCGTGACCAGCCAGAAGTACTCGACTGCCCTGCGAAGGGTCTCGGTGATGACAGGCTCGAAGCCCTCGACGTCGGCTCTCGTCTCAGGGCGCACGCACGGCACGTCGTCCTCGGGAATCGAGCGGATCATGTCGTAGCCGTCGTCAACTTGCTCAGGGTCCTCACCGTCCAGCGCGTAGCGCCCGAAGAGAACCTCGGTACCGAAGTGCCCCATGGGTTTGGGAAGGTTGACGACGAAGTCCTTGGGGTACAGGTCCTCGGCGCTCGGGTCGATCAGCAGGTTGGCGAACGGCGAGGCCGTATAGCCGACGTAGGCGCACCTCGGCAGGCAGCTCATCATGCTGAGGATCAGAGGATTGATCGACTTCGTCGCCACGGTGGCCTGGTCGGCCTCGTCGTCGATGATGAGCGCAGGGCAGTCCTTGAGATAGTCCGATGCCTTCTCGAGCCACCGGGCTAGCTTGCGAAGGACCGTCGCATTCTTCTTCACCACGCACAGCACGTGCGTCTTGTTGTTCTTCCCGAAGTACGATGCCGGGTTCTCTTGCGGCGTGAAATCCTTGTCGAGCCCGGTCAGCTGGGACCACATGGCGGGATTCGGCTCCACGAGCTGCTGCACAAGACGCGCCTGGGTCTGGCGGCGCAAGCCATTGTGGATGCCGGCTAGGACGATGAACAGCTTGTAGCCGCGGTCCGCAGCCTTGGCCATGACCGAGGTGAAGTTGGTCGTCTTGCCGGACTGTACGTAGCCGACGACGAGGCCCCGAGTTGAGAACGCCTTCTCCTTGGGATGGTTCAGCAGCGAGACCACGCGCGTGGAGGAGTCGTCGAGGGCGCTGATCGCTGGTTCCTGTGGCCAACCGTCCTTGCGAAGCAGGTCCACGATCGCGGGCCAGCACTTGTCCTTGGCCTGTGGGCCCGTGTACCAGGTGTCGCGATTGCCTAGAATCACCGCTTGAGGTTCTTCGAGTTCCTTTATGCGGATCGTCTGCTGCTCGTGTCGCTCACGGATTCGCTGGACGACGTCCGGGCTGATGCCGAACTGCTCCAGCCGCTTGACCGATTCCGAAGGGGGAAACGCGTCCAAGAGCGCCTTGAACGTCTCGTACATGTCGTCGAATTCGTCGGTCATGGAATCGACTGCCCCCGGGCTCTCGTTCGCTGCAATCGGTCCCCAAAGCTCTTGTCATCGCTCATGGCTTCTGAGCGAGGCAGGCGCTTGCGGCACACGACGGCACGCCACTCATGTGTGCAACGCCTACACACTATTGGGTGAGTGGGGCACGGATGCACGAAAACGAGATCACGATCGGTCTTCGGGCCCCGGACTATGGAGTTCCGCGGCAGGCGTCGTCTGCCCTACTGGTCGCGCACGGAGACCGGGACGCTTGGTGTCGGGTGCAGGCGACTCGAGTCAGGAGCCGCCGAGGCCGACCGTCTGGACATCACAGTGGCAGTGATCCGGCGCGCAACGTCCTCGACCGATTCGTGCTCCCAGAACCTGAGGACTGTCCAGCCTGCGACAAGCAGGTGATCGGTCGTCTCGCGGTCCCGGGCCATGTTGCGGTCCAGCTTTTCCCGCCACCAGTCTGCGTTTGCCTTTGGGTGTGTGGCGTGTTCTGGGCAACCATGCCAGAAGCAACCGTCCAGGAAGATCGCGATTTTTGCTCCTGGGAAGGCAATGTCGATCGTCCGCCGCGGCATGCCCGGAACCCGTACGTGGAGGCGGTACCGGAGGCCGGCGGCGTGGAGCATTTTGCGCACGGCCATCTCGGGTGTGGTACCCCGACTGGTCTGCCGACTCATGCGGGCTGAGACAGTAGGGGAGGAGGGCCTCATGGTGGCCATGGTGTTCCTCCTTGTCCTCGACCCGTTTCACGGAACGCGCTAGGCGACGGTTCGAACGCAACTAGTTACCGCCACCGTGGATCGTCACGAAGTTGATGGTACGCACCCGCGTAGTCCGGATGATGTCCGGGACCGAAACGGCAGCAGCAAACGGAAGGCCGTGAGCAGTCCGATTCGCCAGGATCACCAGCGTGAGGCGGACCACGAACAGCGGGCGAGGGCCAGACGGGCCGTACCGCAGCACGACATGGAAGCTGTGGCGCAGTTCACGTCACCCGTCGGACCCGTGACACTCCCCATAAACCCGCCCCGACCCACACCAACACCCCTCATCCCCCCGCGGCGGCCAAGCCACCGCCCGGCCCCGGGCCGCCAGCGTCGTCGCGTACTGCGGGAGCAGCGACGCGTCCGACGGGGACGAGGCCTCCGAGGCGGCGAAGGCCTCGTACGACGGGACCGTGGCCGTGACGATGCCGAGGTTGGGGGTGCCGGAGGCGGCTAGTTCGCGGAGGGAGGTCTCCACTGTGGCGAGGTGTTCCTCGTGGGAGGGGTACTCCGACGTCAGGGCCGGGTATGCCGTGAGGAGTTCGGTGAGTTCGGCGGCCGGCCAGTGGAGTACCGCGACCGGGAAGGGGCGGGAGAGGGCCTCTCGGTAGGAGCCCAGCTCCGCCTGCAGGCGGGAGATCTCCGCGCGGAGCTCCGCGGGGTCCTCGGAGCCCAGGGACCATACGCGCTTGGGGTCGTGGAGTTCGTCCAGGGACACGGGGGCGGCAGCCGAGGCGGACGTGTGCGCCGTGTGCAGCTCGTCGGCCAGCGTGTCCCACTCGTCGTGCGGGGCGCCGAGCATACGGCGGACCCGGTGGCGGCCGAACAGGACCGGGTGCACGCCCTGCCGCGGCTCCGGGTCGCCCGCCAGCAGGAGGGCGACCGCCTGCGTGAACGTTTCCTGGGCCGCCTCCAGCTCGTCGTGCGACTCGAGCGCCTCGGCGACGATCACCCACGGTGCCGGGTCCTTCGGCGCCGCGGCCCGTACGCCCTCGATGATCGCCCGGGCCTCCGCCTCATGGCCGTACTCCCAGAGGTTGGCGGCCTTGAGGGCCTTCACCAGGTGGGGGTTCTCCAGGGCCGCTGGGGAGGACGACGAGAGCAGGCGGTCGTAGAGCGTCGTCGCACGTTCTCGGTCCTCGGCCAGTTCGAGGTGGGCCGCGGCCTGCAGCAGCAGGTGCTCCGCGTCCTCGGGGTAGAGCCCGGCCGTGCGCACCATGCGCTCGGCTTCGGCGATGTGGTCGACATGGTCGGCAGGCGTGTCGGGGCGCATGGGGGACACCGTACTGCGGTCAGGTGGCCGTGAAGAGGCATGTGTGCGTCAGTGTGGGCGGCGGCGCGTGATCTTTGGGCTGTCCCATGTCCCGGTCTGTGCGCCGCCTGTCCTGGTCTGTGCGCCGCCCGACCTGTCCCCGCCGCTTCGCGGCCCTGGTCACTTGAAGGCGCAGCCCCTATGGTGCGGGCCGATGCGAGCCGGTGCGGGGCGATGCGGGCCGGCGGAGGGAGAGGCCGTGCGGGTGTGGTGGCGGGCGCGGGTTCCGGTGGTCGTGCAGGGGCGGCTCCGTCGGCGTGCGGCGGCTGCCCGGGTGCTCTGGGCCGGCGCCGAAGTCGCCGTCACCGTCGGACTCGTCCTGCTCCTCCTCGTCGTACACCAGCTGTGGTGGACCAACCGGCAGGCGCAGCAGGCCGCCGACCGCACGGTGCAGGCCCTGGAGCAGGAGTGGGGGAGCGGCGGTACTCCGGGCGGTGAGGACAGCACGGGCAGCGGGGACAGCACCGGCAGCACGGACAGCGCGGAGTCCGCGGGCGGCGACGGCGGGCAGCAGGGCGCGGACGATGACGGTTCCGCCGCCGCGGGCTCGTCCTCCGGCGCCGGTACCCGAACGCGGCCCGCCGCCGCACCCCGCTGGGACCAGGCCTACGCCGTCCTCGCCATTCCCCGCCTCGGCCTCCGCGTCCCCGTGGCCGAGGGGGTCAGCAAGGGGGGCGTCCTCGACAAGGGGTACGCGGGGCACTACCCCGGTACCGCCCAGCCCGGCCGCGCCGGGAACTTCGCCCTGGCCGGGCACCGCAACACGCACGGTGAACCGTTCCGCTACATCAACCGCCTCCAGCGCGGCGACGAAATGCGCGTCGAGACGAAGACGGCCGTCTACACGTACGTCGTCGACAAGACCCTGCCGCAGACCACCGCCCGCGACGGCAGCGTGATCGCGAGCGTGCCGCGCAGCCAGGTCAGGACCGGATACGGGTACCGCGAACCCGGCTACTACCTGACGCTGACGACCTGCACTCCCGAGTACACGTCCAAGTACCGGCTGGTGGTGTGGGGAAAACTGCAGTCCATGCGGCCGCGCTGACCGGGACCGTTCCTGTATAACGGCGGGGAAGCGTATGAACGCCTGTACGGGCACATGGCGCCGCGTACGGCACATGCCGCGTACAGCGCCTGGTCCGTACGGCACACGGTGAGCGGGAGAGGAGGAAGCACCGCACATGATCGCAACGTGGTCCTGGTCGACACTGCGTCCGGCCGCCCTGCTGCTCTTCCTCCTCGTCGAGACGGTGCTGGCCGACACCGGCAGCCTCACGGCCGCCGTCGCCCTCGCCGCCACCGCCGCGGCCGGCTCCGCCTTCGCCGCGTGCTCCCTCATCGCCTCGCGCTGCGCGCCCGCCGTACCGCCCACCCGGGTGCGCACGGCCATCCGCGACCGTGAACACCGCACGGCGTTCCTGCCGCAGCGGGACCCCGACGCGTCGGGGCGCCCTCGGCCCCGGGCACCGGGCCGTTCCCTCCTGACGGCCGCGTAAGCGACCCGCTCCCGCGCACGCTGCGGGGCGCGCTTTCTCATCGCGCGGTCGTCATGCCGACCTCTCATCCCAGGCCGGCCGGCTCACCGGCCGTACCGAGCCGTACCGGCCTTTTCCCGGCACGATGAGACCCCTCGGAGGGCTCCCGCATGTCCGTCTTCTCGGTTTTCGCCGATCTCGTCGAGCAACTCGCCGACCTGCTCCAGCCGCTGTTCCACGCCTCGGCAGCCGCCGCCGCGATCGTCCTGTTCACGGCGTTCGTACGACTCCTCGTGCACCCCCTGTCGCGGGCCGCGGCGCGCGGGCAGCGCGCCCGGGCCGAACTCCAGCCCCGGATCGCCGAACTGCGCAAGAAGCACGGAAAGGACACCGAGAAACTGCAGAAGGCGATCATCGAGCTGCACAAGGAGGAGAAGGTGTCGCCGCTCTCCGGCTGCCTGCCCAGCCTGTGCCAGGTGCCCGCCTTCTTCCTCCTCTACCACCTGTTCTCCAACACGACGATCGGCGGCGAGCCGAACGCGCTCCTCGGCCACGCGCTGCTCGCCGCGCCCCTCGGGGACCGGTGGGTGGACGCGCTCGCGCACGGCGGGATGTTCGGCGCGCGGGGTCTGGTGTACGTCGGGCTCTTCGCGGTCGTCGCGGCGGTGGCCACGTTCAACTACCGGCGTTACCGGCAGCAGATGGCGGCCATGCCGATGCCGGTCGTCGGGGGCGGAGGGCCGGAGGCCGGCTCGGGGCAGCAGGTCCCGGGCCTGGGCGCGATGACCAAGGTCATGCCGCTGATGTCGTTCCTGACCCTGTTCACCGTGGCGGTGGTGCCGCTGGCGGCGGCGCTGTACGTGGTGACGAGCACCACCTGGAGCGCGGTCGAGCGGGCCGTCCTCTACCGGGGCATGCCGGGGATGGCGGGGACGGCGGGGACGGCGGGGGAGGCGGCGGGGACCCGGAACGCCGCCGGGGCCCGGCCCGCTTCCGAGGGGCCATTGAAGGCGCAGTCGGGTACGTGAACAGGCGCTTCGTGACGGTCCAGTACGTGAACCGGGTATTGCGGACTCCACGCCGAGATCGGAGGATCAACCAGTCCTCCGATGGCTGCGTGTGCGTACCGTCGGCTGGGCTGGCCGCAACCAAGGGAGATGGACAAGCATGAAGCTGCTGCGTGTCGGTACGGCGGGGGCGGAGCGCCCCGCACTGCTCGATGCCGACGGGACCCTGCGGGACCTGTCGGGGATCGTCCAGGACATCGACGGTGAGCTGCTGGCCGACGAAGCAGCGCTCGGCCGTGTCCGGTCCGCGGCCGGCTCCGGTGAGCTGCCCGTGCTCGACGCCGCAGGGCTGAGGGTCGGGCCGCCCCTCGCCCGTATCGGCAAGATCGTGTGTATCGGGCTGAACTACCACGACCACGCCACCGAGACCGGTGCCGAGCCGCCCGCCGAGCCGGTCGTCTTCTTCAAGGCGGCCGATACGGTCGTCGGGCCGTACGACACCGTGCTGGTGCCGCGTGGCTCCGTGAAGACCGACTGGGAGGTCGAACTGGCGGTCGTCATCGGGCGTACCGCCCGCTACCTGGAGTCGGAGGAGGAGGCGCTCGCGCACGTCGCGGGGTACGCGGTGGCGCACGACGTGTCCGAGCGGGAGTTCCAGATCGAGCGCGGCGGCACCTGGGACAAGGGCAAGAACTGCGAGACGTTCAATCCGCTGGGGCCCTGGCTGGTGACGGCCGACGAGGTCCCGGACCCGCAGGCGCTCGGCCTGCGGCTCTGGGTCAACGGCGAGCTGAGGCAGGACGGGAACACGTCCGACCAGATCTTCTCGGTCGCGGAAGTCGTCCGGTACGTCAGCCAGTTCATGACGCTGTACCCGGGCGACGTCATCAACACCGGTACGCCGGCGGGGGTTGCGCTCGGGATGCCCGAGCCGAAGCCGTTCCTTCGGGCGGGGGATGTCGTGGAGCTGGAGATTGAGGGGCTGGGGCGGCAGCGGCAGGAGTTCAAGAACGCGTAGTGCCTCCGGCGGAGAGCGGGGGTGACGGGCCCGGCCACTCGGGGGGTGCCCCCCCGGTTGGCCGGGCCACTGTCATGTGAGGCGGTGCCCGCCGTCGTGGGGCTGTGCCCACCCTCCCCCAGCTACCGCTGGGAGGTGCCCCCAGCCCTGCGGAACGATTGCCCACAGCCGCGCCGGTTAGCTTTTGAAGCGTTCCAGGGCTTCCACCACCAGGGCGTGGTCCTCGATCTGTGGCAGGCCCGAGACCACCACCGTGCCGATGACGCCTGCGCCCTCGATCGTGATCGGGAAGGCGCCGCCGTGGGCCGCGTACACGTCGGGGTCCAGGCGGGAGGAGTCCTCGAAGGTCGTGCCCTTGGCGCGGAAGCGGGAGCCGACCAGGTAGGAGGAGCAGCCGTAGCGCTCCACGACGCGGCGCTTGCGGTCGATCCAGGCGTCGTTGTCGGGGGTCGAGCCGGGCAGCGCGGCGTGGAACAGCTGCTGGCCGCCGCGGCGGATGTCGATCGCGACCGGCGCGTTCCTCGAGCGGGCCAGCTCCACCAGCAGCGTGCCGAGGGCCCATGCGTCGTCGTACGTGAACTGCTTCAGGACCAGGCGGCGTTCCTGGTCCTCGAGTTCCGCGATGTCCGGGGCGCCGTTGCTCGCGGTGCTCACAGGCTCACCGCCACACCGTCGCGGGCCGAGCGGCGCGCCGCCTCCAGCACGTCCAGGGCCGCCGCGGCCTCGTGCGCGGTGACCGGGTTGGGGCCCTCGCCGCGCAGGGCTGCGGCCACCGCCGCGTAGTACGCCGGGTAGTCGCCGTTCAGCGTCGGCACGGGGTTTCCGCCGCCGGTCACCGGGGACTCACCGGAGCCCAGCCGGCCCCACAGCGACTGCGGTTCGGCGCCCCACTCCGTCTCCGTGGCCGGGCGCTTGCCCTCGCGCAGCGCGGCCTCCTGCGGGTCGAGGCCGTACTTGACGTAGCCGGCTGACGAGCCGAGGACCCGGAAGCGCGGGCCGAGCTGGGCCGCGGTCGCGGACACGTACAGATGCGAGCGCACGCCGCTCACGTGCGTGACCGCGATGAACGTGTCGTCGTCGGTCTCGGCGCCCGGCCGCCGCACGTCCGCCTCGGCGTACACCTGCACCGCGGGGCCGAAGAGCACCAGGGCCTGGTCGACGACGTGGCTGCCCAGGTCGTACAGGAGACCTCCGATCTCTTCGGGGTCGCCGGACTCGCGCCAGCCGCCCTTGGGGTGCGGCCGCCACCGCTCGAAGCGCGACTCGAAGCGCCATACGTCGCCCAGCTCGCCCTCGGTCAGGAGCTTCTGGACCGTACGGAAGTCGTTGTCCCAGCGGCGGTTCTGGAAGACGGACAGCAGCAGGCCGCGGTCCTCGGCGAGCGTGGCGAGCTCGCGCGCCTCGGCCGCCGTACCGGCGACCGGCTTGTCCACGACGACCGGCAGTCCCGCCTCGAGGGCGGCGGTCGCGAGCGGGACGTGTGTCTTGTTCGGCGATGCGATCACGATCAGGTCGAGCTCGCCGGAGCGGGCCCACAGCTCGTCGGCCGCGGCCGCGAGGCGCACCTCGGGGAAGGCGGCGGCGGCCTGCTTCTGCCGGTCGGGGTTGGAGGTGACGACCGTGTCGAGGACCAGGCCGTCGGTCGCGGCGATCAGCGGGGCGTGGAAGACGGAACCCGCGAGGCCGTAGCCGATGAGGCCGACGCGCAGGGGGGAGGTGCCATTCATGCCCTCCACTAAAGCAAAGGGGGGCGGGGGCCGCGTTGCCCGGGCCGTCCCCGGCTCACGGCAGCGGGATCTGCCCACCCCCCGCAGCGGGGTCTGCCCGGCCCTCGGCAGCGGGATCTCTCCAGCCCCCGACAGCGGGACGCCCGGCCCCCGGCAGCGGGATGCCCGGGGCGTATCGCTTTCGTCTGATTTCCGGCTGATCGGGCGGACTTTGGCGGCCGATCGGCCCTGGCGGCCGGTGTCGGTGCACGGGCCGCGGTCGAATGGCAGGACTCCAGCCGTTGCTCGTCCCGCGATCAGCAAAGGCCCTCCATGCGACTGTGCAGGTCCCTCGCGTCCGGCGGCCGTGCCGCCACCGCTGCCCTCGCCGCCACCGCGGTCATGCTCACGCCCGCCACCACGCTCACGCTCCTCTCCGCCAGCCCCGTGGCGGCGGCCACGAACGACAGCTCCGTCGCCCTGCAGCCCACCTGCGCCACCGCGAACAGCGGCGACTTCCCGATCGACACCCGCATCCACGGCGGCCCCGCCACCTACCAGGCCGGCGGCGGCCGGCAGGAATGGCTGATCGACCTCACCAACACCACCGGCGAGTCCTGCGGCAACATCCACCCCGTCGTCGTCCTCGTCGACGAGCGGAGGTCGCTGCAGCCGGGGCAGGTGCGGCTGGAGTTCGAGGACAGTACGCGGCAGAGGGCCGTCACTTTCGAACACACTGATGCCGACGAGAACGTCGGCGTCTTCGGCGACGACTTCGCCGGATTCACGGTCGCCCCCGGCGCGACCGTCACCGTCAAGGTCCGGCTGTCCTTCACCGCCGACGCCCAGCCCGGCGGCGTCGTCGCCAATGCCGCGATCGTCCAGCGCCAGGACGACGACGGCGACTGGGTCGGCGAGTCCAACGACTACGCGTTCACCATCGACCCGGCCCTCGAAACGCCCAGCCCGAGCCCCAGCACCGCGCACCCCGATCCCAGCCCCAGCACGGCCACACCGGACCCGGACAGCTCACCGTCCGCCCGCGAGCCGCAGGGCAAGGAGAAGGACGTCGACGACGAACTGGCCGGAACGGGGCGGCGCCAGCGCGCCCTCATCACCCTGGGCGTCACCGCGGGCGCCCTGCTCCTCGGCGGCATCGCACTCGTGCTCACCGTCCGCAGCGTCGTCCGGCTGCGCAGGCGCTGAACCGGCTGGCGCGTCTGGCTGCGCAGGCGCTGAACGGGCCGCCGCGTCTGGCTGCGCAGGAGCTGAACGGGCCGGCGCCTCCGGCCGCGCACGCGCTGAACCGGCCGGCGCGGCCGCTGGCTACTCTGGGCGAGATCGGACAGAGCAGGCAGAATCACACCCGCTGGCACATCGCGCAGCACCGCGTACGGCAGGAGACGGCATGGCAGAGCGCAAGCCCATCGAATCGTGGCTCACCGACATGGACGGTGTCCTCATACACGAGGGTGTGCCGATTCCCGGCGCCGACGCGTTCATCAAGAAACTCCGGGAATCCGGCAGACCCTTCCTCGTCCTCACCAACAACTCGATCTACACCCCGCGTGACCTGCACGCCCGCCTCGCCCGCATGGGCCTGGACGTACCGGTCGAGAACATCTGGACGTCCGCGCTGGCCACCGCCAAGTTCCTGGACGACCAGCGTCCGCGCGGCACCGCGTACGTCATAGGCGAGGCCGGCCTCACGACGGCGCTGCACGACATCGGATACGTCCTGACGGACCACGACCCGGACTACGTGGTACTGGGCGAGACCCGGACGTACTCCTTCGAGGCCATGACGAAGGCGGTCCGGCTGATCAACGCGGGCGCCCGCTTCATCTGCACCAACCCCGACGAGACCGGCCCGTCGACCGAGGGGCCGCTGCCGGCCACCGGCGCGGTCGCCGCGCTGATCACCAAGGCGACCGGCAAGGAGCCGTACTTCGCGGGCAAGCCGAATCCGCTGATGATGCGCACCGGGCTCAACGCGATCGGGGCGCACTCGGAGAGCAGCGCGATGATCGGCGACCGCATGGACACCGACGTGCTCGCCGGTCTCGAGGCCGGGATGGAGACCATCCTCGTCCTGACCGGCCTGACGACTCCCGAACAGATCGAGAGGTACCCGTTCCGGCCCTCCTCGGTCGTGGACTCGATCGCGGATCTCGTCGACCGCATCTGAGCTCGTCACCTCCCGGCCCGATGACGCTCCGTAACCCCTCGTTCGGCGCAATCGTGCGCCCGCTGCGGATGCGTGGCGGGCGCGCGCGGAGGACCCTCCTGTTACAGGAGGTTCACCATGGGCTCACTGCGACTCACTCTCAGTGCCGGGGCGGTGGTCGCTGCCGCCGCGACGCCGATAGTCGCCGGGGCGGCACATCCGGCACACGCAGAGGACACGGCCGCCGGTGTCTCCGTCAGCCCGTCGGGCCCGGTGCCCGGCAGTGACATCGAGCTGCAGGCGCGGGGATGCACGGGCAGGACGGCCGTCGCCCGGTCTGCCGTGTTCGTCGCCGATGCCCAGCTGACCGTGCGGGAGGGCGTCGCGAGCGGCGACGGCAGCCTGCTCTACGGCGAGACCACGATCAGGTCGACGGTGACCGCCGGGACGTACGAGATCAAGATCGCCTGCGACGGGCGCGAGGACAAGGCCAAGGGTTCGGTCACGGTGGCGGAGCGCTCGGCCGCGACCACGGGCCCCGCGGCCCCCAGCGTGCCTCCGTCGCCGACCGCGCCGGTCAGTGCCGGCGGTGGCGGTGCCGCGGCGCAGCTCGCGGCCTCCCACCCGGACGTCGAGGAGGCCGCCGGACCCGGCAAGGTGCAGGCGGTGGTCGGCCTGGTGCTCGCCGCCGTCGCGGCGGTCGCCGTGGCGTTCCGCAGCGTCCGGCGCCGCCGCTCGGAGTAGGGGCGCACCGCCATGGCGGGCGAAGAGCGTTCTTCCTCTGGCACCGGACGCCTGTTCACCGGAGTCGCCTGGGTGGTACTGCTGCTCGGACTCTGGCTGTGGGGCCGTGAGATCACCGATGTGCCCAGCGGCCTGTCGGCGCCGACCACGGGCGACGCGGCGGCGGTCGGACGGCCGCTCGGCGTCGAACTCCCGCAGGCACTGAAGCCGTTGCCGGCCGCGAAGCCCCTGCGTATCGACGTGCCGTCGATAAGGGTGCAGGCGCCGGTGGTGCCCCGCGGGCTCAGCCCGGACGGGGCGGTCGAGGCACCGTCCTACGAACAGGCCGGGGCCGTGGCCTGGTACGCGGGCGGCACGCAGCCCGGAGCCGCCGGTGCCGCGGTGTTCGTCGGCCATGTCGACACCGAGTCGCGGCCCGCGGTCTTCTTCGACCTCAGTGCGATGCGGCCGGGGGACAAGATCTGGGTGAGCCGGGACGACGGGACGGTGGCCGAGTTCACCGTCGACGATGTGCAGGTCCTCACGCGTGAACGGTTCGATGCGCGGCAGGCGTACGGGGTGCGTCAGGCTGGGCGGGCGGAGCTGCGGCTCATCACGTGTGGGGGTACGTTCGACAAGGCTCGGCGTACGTATACGGCGAACGTGGTGGTGTCCGCGTACCTGACGGGCCAGGGGCCCTGAGGTATACGCGGACACCCCCGTTGCACGGTGCTGGGGTTGTGCGTCGGGTTACCCGACGTCGTGGTGCTGTGCCCACCCGTTCCGCCCTGCGGAACGATTGCCCACAGCAGTAGCAAAGGCGCCAGCTACAGTCGCGGCTCGCAAGCCCAGTGCTCCGAACACCGCCCCGAACACCCCCCACAGCACCGCGTGGGACGCCAGGGACAGTACGCGGAAGTTCCACAGGAGGGTTGCGTCGACGGGGACGTCGTCCGGGTTGCCCGGGAGGGCGAACATGGCCCCCAGGACGGCGATCACGGTGAGGGCCACCGCGGTGTGGCGGACCGGCGCCGGGCGTTCGGCCAGCCGTACCGACACCTGCCAGGCCAGCAGCATGCCGAGCACACCGATCACGATCGACGCCAGCCACAGCTCCTGGCGATCGGAGACCGTGCCGGAGTCGCCGACTCCCGGCGGGTTCGCCGGATAGCGCAGTCCGGGCAGCAGCGACACCGCGAGGAACGCGGCCGCCGAGAAGACCAGCGCGCGCCGCCACGGTGCCGCCTGCGGAGTACGGCGGTGGACGAGGGCGTACGCGATGGCGAAGAGGACGCCGAGCGCCAGCCCGGCGATGATCCCGGTGACGACGAGGCCCGCGTGCTGCGTGGAGCGCGAGAAGAGCTCCTCGTGGTGCTGCACGGCGGCGGCACCCTCATGCGAGTGTGCCGAGCGCGCCTCCTCGTCGCGGATCGCACGGTCCATCAGGGGCTCGGCGGCCAGCAGCGAGAAGAGGCCGGCCGCCAGACCCGCCGCCCCTCCCGCCGCCAGCCCGCGCCCGAGCAGGGCGAGTACAGGATTGGACATGGTGGATACGGCCGATCAGTGGCAGGGAGCGCCGAAGAGGTGCCGGCCGTCGTGCGCGAACTCGTGCAGGTAGTTGCCCGTCGCCGCGATCACGGTGCCGTGGTCCATGAAGACCGCGTAGAGCGCGATCAGCGCGACGATCGCCGCGGCGGACGCGATGAGCCAGTCGCGGGTGCTGGTCGCCGCGGACGTGACCGCGGTGGTGTCGGTGGTCGGTGCGCTGTGCAGAGACATACCGGTGGGCCTCCTTCTGGGGTTTCCACGCCCCATGGCAGGAGGACGACGGGTCAGTTCCTGACTTCCGCGCGCGGGATGCGCGCGGTCACAGTGGCGGGACCGTCCCGGAGTCGCACCGGGTTCCTGTCAACCGTCGCCTCTTTGTATGGACTTGTCGTCCCGGAGAGTCCCAGTTGCGCAGGGACCCTGTCAACGGCGCCTATGTCACACGCTCAGCCGCATGCCTGTGGCGGTACAGGCTCCTGCCGCCACCCGGCCCGGCCGGCGGCCCGCTCCCCCATGGAGCCGCCGACCGGGCTGGTCCTCGACCGCGCGCGCTCGGGCCGCGGGAGAAACCCGGCGCCGGCGCGGGAGGTTCAATGGCCGGTCCCGGACACCCGATGATCAGCGCCCCGGACACCGGGTGATCACGGTCCCGGGCACCCGGTGATCACCGCCCCGGACACCGGGTGATCACGGTCCCGGGCACCGATGATCGCGACCGGTCCAGACCTGAGCCGACTCTAGAACGAACCGCGGGCTGGGACAGAGACGATTTGACGCCAAGTCGCTTAACCGTCTCTCTCCGTACACAGGCGACCGGCGACCGGCGCGGCCGAGGTCCGATATCGGCACACCGCGGCCCCGTAACAGCTCTCCGACGATGCCGGAGCGATCTCGTGGGCCGTGGGGCACCTATGTCACGATTGAGAGCCAGACTGTGCACCCAAGGGGGAGTGGATGTACCGCAATGCAGGCATTTTCCGGGGGAGTTCGGGGAGCTCTCCGGAAGCCCGCGGATCGTGGCTCGGGGCCGGGGTTCCCAGGGGGGTGAGGGCGTCGGCGGCCGTGGCGGGGGCGGCACTGCTGCTGGCGGGGTGCTTCTCCTCCGGTGGCGAAGAGCCGAAGAAGGGCGCGGCGAAGACGCCGGTCCAGCAGCAGCCGAAGGACGAGGACCCGTTCTGGGTCAATCCGGAGGGCAATGCCGCGAAGCAGGTGGCGGCGTACGAGAAGGAGGGCAAGGACGAAGAGGCCGAGCAGATCCGGAAGATAGCCGAGCAGCCCACGGGCCAGTGGATCGGCACGGAGAGCCCGGAGCAGGAGGCGCGCGGTTTCACCGAGGCCGCCGAGAAGGCCGACCGGGACGCGATCCTCGTCCTCTACAACATCCCGCACCGCGACTGCGGCAACTACTCCGGCGGCGGTGCCGCCGACGGCAACGCGTACCGTGCCTGGATCGACGGGGTCGCCAGAGGCATCGGCGACCGGGGCGCCACGGTGATCCTGGAGCCGGACGCGGTGCTGCACCTGGTCGACGGCTGCACGCCCGGCGAGTTCCACGAGGAGCGGTACGACCTCCTCAAGGGCGCCATCGCGAAGCTGAAGTCGCTGAAGAACACCAAGGTGTACCTGGACGCGGGCAACGCGGGCTGGGGCAAGCCGGACCAGATCTTCGAGCCGCTGAAGTGGGCGGGCGTCGAGCAGGCCGACGGCTTCTCGGTGAACGTCTCCAACTTCTACACGACCCAGGACAGCATCGCGTACGGCAAGGAGCTGTCCGCGAAGGTCGGCAACAAGCCGTTCGTGATCGACACCAGCCGCAACGGCAAGGGCCCGTACACGGAGGGCGCGGCGGACGAGCGCTGGTGCAACCCGCCGGGCCGCGCGCTCGGCGAGGCACCCACGACCAAGACCGGCGACGACCTCGTCGACGCGTATCTGTGGGTCAAGCGCCCAGGCGAGTCCGACGGCACATGCAAGGGCGGCCCGAAGGCGGGCGAGTGGTGGCCGGAGTACGCGTTGGATCTGGCCAAGGCCTCCGAATAGCAGCGATCCCCGCGCCCCAAAAGGGGCGCGGGGAACTGCGCGACCAGCCACAACGGACCCGCACCCGAACACGAACGGCGCGGAGCGCTACGGCACCCGGACCCACACCGCCTTGCTCGGCGTCCCCTGGTCATCCGTCACAAACAGCATGTACCACCCGGACTGAACCAGATTCCGGTTCTTCGGAATCGTCACCGTCACCCCGTCCGCCGTCTTCTTCAGATCCAGCGCGATGGAGCGCTGGTCGACATCGGTGACGTGTGTGGAGGCGCTCGGCCGGATCAGCCGTGCCGTCTTGATGGACGACGCGTGCTTGGACGCGAAGGTCGCCGACTCACCGCGCGCGATGGTCTCCTGACCGCCACTCAGCGACGGCCGCGAGTCCCGGTACAGATACGGCGGCGTGTAGATCTCGATGCGCTGCTCGAACGTGCCCGGCTTGGTGTTGGCCTTGTCGGCGTAGAGCGAGTCCGAGCCGAAGAACATCACGCGACCGTCGGGCAGCAGAAGCGAGCCGGAGTGATAGTTGCGGCCGACCAGCGGATCGGCGACCCGCCTGAGGCTGTTGGACTTCCCGTCGTAGATCCGCGCCTCGAGGATGTTGGAGTCGCCACGCCCGCGGTAGTCCTCGGAACCGCCCGACACCAGCACGGTGTCGTCGGGCAGGATCGAGGACTGCGGGTAGCGGGTGCCCTTCTCCAGCTCGGGACCGTCCACGAACTTCGGGTCGTCGGCCAGCAGGTCGATGATGCGCGTCTTCTTGCTGGACTTCTTGGACTCGCCGACCCCGCCGCCGCCGATCACCATGTACTTCTCGTCCTGCGCGGGCGGCAGCAGCACCGTGCCTGCGGTCTCCAGCAGCTTCTTGTCGCTCATGCCGGGGACCTTGGTGAACTTGTTCGTCTTCAGGTCCCAGATGCCCGGGTCACGGCCGACGTCGTCCGGGCCGTAGCCCGCGTTCGCCCCCGAGTAGAACATCCGGCCGTCCTGCATCAGCGAGATCGCCGGATACGTCGGGAACTGCCGGACGTCCTTGGTGTACGTCCACTTCTTGGTCTTGGGGTCGAAGACCTCGTTCTTGCCGGGGACCAGCTGGCCGATCTCGTCCAGGCCGGAGAGGCTGAGGATCCTTCCGTCGCTCATCGTGGTGAGCGTCGGATACCAGCGCGCCTCGTTCATCGGGTCGACCTTGATGTACTTCTCGGCGACCGGGTCGAATTCGTAGGCGTCCTTGATCCCCTGGAAGTCCTTCTTGTCCAGGGCGAGTTTCTGTGCGATGCCGTAGGTGTTCCGTGCATCGGCGCCGGTCAGGCCCTGCACTCGGTAGTTGTCCTGGGTGCCCGTCTCGTATTTTTCGCCGCTCTTCTGTGCCTCGACATAGATACGGCCCAGGCCCGGGTCGTTGCGCAGGAACTTGCCGGTCTTCTTGTCGAAGACCTTCTTGGCGCGCGGGACGAGGATCGGGTCCTTGGAGACGAACGTCTTGCCGTTCTCCTTGCCGGTGAACCTGGTGCCCGCCGGCAGCGTGATCGGCTTGTCGGGGTTCTCGTTGTGGACGATCATCAGGCCGCCGGCCTTGGTGACGTCGCCCCTCAGTTTCTCGTACCGCTTGGTGCCGCCCGCGATCAGCAGATTGCCGTTGGCGAGCTGGGTGTGACCGGTGCAGAAAAGGTCATTGGGAGTGGGGATCTTCTTGATGGTGTTCTTCACCGGGTCCCAGAGCCGGGTGTCGAACTTCTTCGCGTCGAAGTTCTTCTGGTTGTTTCCCGACCCGGCGACCAGAAGGACCTTGCCGGTGTGCAGCAGCGCCGCGTGAATCGTGTTCTGCCGGTACTGCTTCGGGAACTCGACGATGTCCCAGTGGCCGTTCTCGGCCTTGTACTCAGGTCTGTTGATCTTGTACTGGTGGTACTGCTCCGAACCGAACCGGTAGAGGGCCGGTCCGTTCATGCCGGCCAGCGCGAGAACCACCGCCGTGCCTATCGCAATGCGGCGGGCGCGGCGGCGGCTGGAGTGGTCCTTCACTTCTTACGTCCCCCAAGGGCGATCTGCATGGTCTGATCCGGGGCGGCCGGCTGGTCGGGGCCGGTCGCCTGGCGGTCGGAGCCGGACGCCCGGTCGGCGGCGGCCCAGCTCGGCTTGTGCTGCGGCGCGTGGGGGCCGTGCGGAGCATGCGGGGCGGCCGGGGCCGCGGCGCCCGGTGCCGGGGCCTCGGCGGGCTCCACTGCTCCCGGCTCCTGCGCCGTGGTCCGCTTCTTCTTCTCCGCGCGCAGCATCCAGCGCCAGGCGAAGATCGGCGTAGCGGTGATCAGCATCGCGAACGACGCCCAGATGATCATCGCGGGGTGGGAGTGGCCGAAGTAGAAGCCGGCCCCGATCGAGGCGCCGAAGATCAGGATGAAGTACCAGTGGTACCGGAAGGTCCCGAACCAGCGGTCCGGACTCGCCGAGTCGCCCTTGGGGGTGACCACGAACTTGCTCTTGCGGCGCAGTACGGAGTCGATCAGCGCCTTCGCGTACAGCGGCGCCGACAGCGCGGACATGACCATGCCGGCCACACCGCCGGAGCCCTCCGGCTCGTGCGGCGAGACGTTGTGGCGGCGGTTCCAGACGTAGAGACCGATCTGCAGGGCGGAGGCGTTGCCGTAGAGCATCAGCCAGATCGTCGGGTCGATGTTCACGCCTGAGGCACCCAGACCCAGGAACAGCGCACAACTCAGCGCCGCCAGGATCCAGTTGAGGGCCGACATCGGGTAGAAGATGATCATCATCGTGTAGTTGAAGAGCTTGGTCGGCGGCAGCGAGAACCAGCCCTTCCAGTACTGCTTGAGGATCGTCTCGTACGTCCCTCGCGACCAGCGCATCTGCTGGGTGAAGAAGTCCGTCCAGGCGCTGGGGCCCTCACCGACGGCGAGTACGTCCGGGGTGTAGACCGAGCGCCACTTCCGGCCCGTCGCCGGGTTCTTGGCGCGGTGGATCTCGAAGCCGGTCGCCATGTCCTCGGTGATCGAGTCGTACAGACCGCCGATCTGCTTGATCGCCTTGATCCGCACGGCGTTCGAGGTGCCCACGAACATCGGCGCGCCGTAGCGGTTGCCGGCGCGCTGGATCAGCGCGTGGAAGAGGAACTGCTGCGACTCGGCGGCCTTGGTGACGAAGTTGTCGTAGTTGCCGTACACCTGCGGGCCGATGACGAAGCCGACGTCCGGGTCGCGGAAGAAGCCGAGCATCCGCTCCAGGTAGTTCGGCAGCGGGACGTGGTCGGTGTCGACCGAGGCGAAGTAGTCGTAGTCGTCGCCGTGGGCGTCGAGCCAGGCGTTGTAGTTGCCGTGCTTGGTCTTGGCGCGGTGCGGGCCCTTGGCCTGGTTCCACTTGGCTATGCCCTTGCGGGAGAAGTGGTGCACGCCCAGGCGCTCGCAGACCGCCTTGACCTCCGGGTCGTCGCCCTCGTCGAGGAGCCAGATGTGCAGCAGCCCGCGGTGGCGCAGCTTGACCGCGGCCTCCAGCGTCTTCGTCACCATCTCGAGCGGCTCCTTGCCGGGCACGAACGAGGTGAGGAAGGCGACGCGGGTGCCGGTCTCGGGCACCACGGGGATCGGATCGCGGGCGACGAGCGTCGCGTGCGCGTTCGACACGACGTTCATGACGCGGAAGAACTCGATCAGGCCGATCGCGACGAGCATGACGACGTCGAGAGCCGGCAGGAAGTCGTACGCCGGATAGTCCCGTTCGGTCCAGTGCTGGGGCTGCAGCAGCCAGGCGAGCAGGACCAGGGAGAGCAGCGGAGCCGCGCCCAGCATCAGGGCCGCGCGGATGCGGTGCGGCTCCTGCGAGAGCAAAGATCGGTACCGCACCTTGTACGGCTTGGTCGGATCGGGTTGAGTAAGGGGACCGGCGAGCCTGCTGTAGTGCTCGTAGTCGTATCTCGGAAGGCTTTTCTTGAGCCGGAGAAAGCCGCCCGTCCGCTGCGACATCACCCTGAGCTGGGTGGTCTGGGACGGGTCGAACTGCTGCCGGGCGCCCGTTGGCGTCGACGTCATGAGTCATCCCCCCACACGCGAGTCACCGCGTGTTCGTTGTTCCGAACGCCCGCTCCGGTCCCCCTCGACCTTCCCGGACGCGTCAGTGGCAGGCCACCGTCACCTGAGACATGGAACAGCGACCTTCCGGTTGCATGATGCCCCCCTCGGCATCCGTTCGTGAACGGGGCCCCTTCCCCGCCCTCCCCGGCAACCGGTACGGGCCTCCAACTGGCCTGTACCTGCTGTCTCATAGGAGCCAATAGCTCGCAGCAAGGGTTCTACGCCGTTCATCATGATCGCAAGAGCACTTCTGGTCGTATCGGGCGCCCCGTGCTGACTCCGGCGCGGGCGCCCCTCTGGGCCGGGGGGCGCTGCAGGAACGTTTGCCCAGGTTGTGGGCAGAGGTACCCGCCGTCGTGGTGTTGTGCCCACCCTCCCCCAGCTACCGCTGGGAGGTGCCCCCAGCCCTGCGGAACGACTGCCCACAACGGAACAACGGAACGACTGCCCACAAGCGGCCAGGCAGCGCGAAGGCCCCTCGCTTCTGCGAGGGGCCTTGCTTGTCTGTGCGCCGCCAGGGACTCGAACCCCGGACCCGCTGATTAAGAGTCAGCTGCTCTAACCAACTGAGCTAGCGGCGCCTGCTGACCCGGAGAACTCTACCCGAGTCCGGAGCGTGCTCCCGACCACGCCGTGCCGGAGGAAAGCCAGGAAGGGCACGGTCGGCCTATCCGAAGGGGGCCCGCTCCATCATTCGGACCGTCAACATGCGGTATCTCCACACAGTTGAGAAACTGACGATCGTGCAGATGCGTGGACATTTCTTTCAGGGGTGTGAGGGAAATCTCATGGTCGCTCCGGTATTCGAGGAATTCGATCCCGCGAGCGGCTGCGACTGCCCGGGCTGCGTTCATTGGCGGCGTGTCGCGCCGCATTCCCTGCCGGTGCGGCTCGGCGGGCACCCCGCGGCTCACGGGGCACGCCGCGCCCTGGTGCTCGCGGCCGCGGCGGGCACCATGCTCGGCTCCGGTCAGCCGGTCGCGGCCGTCCCAGCCGACCTGCCCCCGGAGAGGCTGCCCGGCGTCCCGGCGGCCGACGAGCCCGGCACCCCGCAGGGCGGCAGGGCGCCGCTGTACGGCGGGAGCCGCCCCATGGGAAGCCGGGTCCCGGCGGCCACGACCCGGACGGAGATCATCAACAGGGCCAAGCAGTGGGTCGCCGCGAAGGTGCCGTACAGCATGGAGAAGTTCTGGGCGGACGGTTACCGGCAGGACTGCTCGGGCTTCGTCTCGATGGTCTGGAATCTGGGCACCAACGAATGGACGGGCAGCCTCGGCGTATACGGGGTGCGTATCAGCAAGGAGCAGCTCCAGCCCGGCGACATCCTTCTCTTCCACAACCCCGCCGACCCGGTGCACGGATCACACGTCACCGTTTTCGGCGGCTGGACGGACTACACGCACAAGTATTACGTCGCGTACGAACAGGTCCGCCCGAATACCCGGAAAAAGGCCACGCCGTACGCCTATTGGAGCCATTCGGCGGGCTATGTGCCGTACCGCTACAAGGGCCTCAGGACGGGGACGGGCGGCGGGTCCGGCGGGCCCGCGGCGACCCCCTATCCGGGGGCCGCGTACTTCGGTCCGGGCGCGAACAACAAATACGTAACGAAGCTGGGGCAGATGCTGGTCGCACGCGGCGGCGGGCGCTTCTACACCTCCGGTCCCGGGCCGCGCTGGACCGAGGCGGACCGCCGGGCGACCCAGGCGTTCCAGCTGGCGCAGGGGTGGAGGGGGAGCGGCGCCGACGGGATCCCGGGGCCGAAGACCTGGGACTACCTGGTCAACGGCAAGGGCCGGGACATCCCGAGGGCGGCCGTCTCGGGCGGGACGCCGGGCAAGGGCGGAAGCGGTACGGGTGCGGGTACGGGCGGCAGCGGCACGGGGGCAGGGAAGACGGTGCCCCCGTTCCCCGGCAAGGCGTACTTCCGGCCGGGGCAGTCCAACCAGTACGTCACCGCGCTGGGCCGGCAGCTGGTGAAGAAGGGGTTCGGCAAGTACTACACGACAGGGCCGGGGCCCCGCTGGAGCGAAAGCGACCGGCGCAACGTCGAGGCGTTCCAGCGGGCCCAGGGCTGGCGCGGCGGTGCCGCCGACGGCTACCCGGGACCCGAGACCTGGCGGCGGCTCTTCTCATGACGGAGGCACGGATGAGTACGACCACATCGGGGTCCCCCCTGCCGGAGGGGACTAAGGAGCCCGGGGCCCGGCCGCCGCGGCTTATCCAGAACGAGGCCACCACCGAGATCCCCGTTCACCTGCTGTTCCGTGACGACGCGGGGGTGGCCGCGGGCGTCGGAGCGGGAGCGGGCATGGGGGCGGGCGGAGTCGGCGTGCCGCTGGGATCCGCCGTCGTGAGCCGCGCAGCTCCGCGGCCGGGCGGTCCGCAGCAGGCCGGCGTGCGTGCCGGCGGGTCGCAGAGGGGAGGCGCGTCGGCGGAGCCGCAGCCGCGTGCCGTCCGCCGGGCCGCGGCGCGCGCCACCGGACGGGTTCAGAGGCAGGCGGGGGTGCGTCCGGCGTCCGCGGACGACCCGGAGTTCGCCGAGTGGCCCGGGCGGGCGTTGCCCGGTTCCGCCGGCGTGCTCGCCGGGGTCGTGGGCGCGGCGGGCGGCCTGGCGTCGCTGTGCTGGTCGGGCGTGCTGCCCGATCTGGTGGCGCGGGCGGTGGGGCTGCCGGGATACGCGGGGTCGGGGCTCGGAGCGGCGCAGTGGGCGGTGCTCGCCGGATCCGGTGCGCTCGCGATGTTCGGCTTCGGCGGGCTGACGCGGGGTCAGGTCGGCCGGGCGTGGGCGCTGACGCTCTTCGGCCGCTACCGCGGGACCGTCCGGCGTACCGGCCTGCTCTGGGTCAACCCGCTGCTCCTGCGCCGCCGCGTCGACGTACGGCTGCGGCACTGGCGCAGCGAGCCGATGCCCGCGGTCGACGCGGGCGGGGTCGCGCTGCGCGTCGTCGTGCTCGTCGTGTGGCGGGTGAAGGACACGGCGCGCGCCGTGCTCGGTGTGGACGACCACCAGGAGTATCTGCGCGAGTGCGTCGAGGCGGCGCTGGCCCGGGTGGCGTCCCAGCGCCCGGCCGACGCCCCGTTCTCCGGCACCGGCGCCGGGGCCCTCCTCGCGAACGTGTCCACGCTGCGCGACACGGAGGCCGTGGCCGACGCGCTGACCCGGCAGGTCGCGGCGGACGCCGAACCGGTCGGCATCGAGGTGTTCTCGGTGCAGCCGGTCAGGATCGAGTACGCCCCGGAGGTGGCGGCCGTGATGCAGCGCCGCCGGATCGCGGCGCTCGACGCACAGCACCGCGACACGGTGCTCACCTCGGTCGTCGACTCGGTCGAGGACACCGTGACCCGGCTGACCACCCGCGGCCTCGTCGAACTGGACGACTACGAGCGCAAGGCCCTGGTGAAGGACCTGACGGTGGCGTTCTACACGGGGCGGGCGGGCGACGGGGCGTGACCGGCAGTGCCTCGCCGAACGACGGCGGCGGGGCCTCGCCGACCCTCCCTCGCGATTGGTATGGACATGTTCAAGCGCCACCCATAATCTGGCCTTGGTCTAGACCTGAAATGCCAGTGGTCTACCCCGGCCTGACGTCCCGTCATGTCCGGGTGCCGCCCACTGCCCCGACCCGGGCGGACGGCGCCGTTCGGCCGTGCCCGGATCCACCGCGGTGCGCACGTGCTCACGGAACACCCCCACGTTCTCCAGGAGCGACAGCATGCGACGCAAGAAGACATACGCGGCCTTACTGGGCCTCACCACGACAGGCGCCCTCGTGCTCTCGACCGGCGGCGCCAGCAGCCACGGCTACACCGACCTCCCCATAAGCCGGCAGAAACTCTGCGCCAACGGCACCGTGACCGGCTGCGGCGCCATCCAGTACGAACCGCAGAGCGTCGAGGGGCCCAAGGGCTTCCCGGCCGCCGGTCCCGCGGACGGGCGGATCTGCTCGGCGGGCCACACCAACTTCGCGGCGCTGGACAGCCCGAAGACGCCCTCGGGCGGTGCCTGGCCGACGACCCAGGTCACGGGCGGGCAGAGCTACACCTTCCGCTGGCAGTTCACGGCGCGGCACTCCACGACCGACTTCAAGTACTTCATCACCAAGAACGGCTGGAACGACAGTCAGCCGCTGACCCGGGCGGCCCTCGAGACCACGCCGTTCCTGACCGTGCCCTACAGCGGTCAGCCGCCCGCCACGCTGTCGCACACGGGCACGCTGCCCTCGGGCAAGACCGGTCACCACGTCATCCTCGCGGTGTGGACGATCGCCGACACGGCGAACGCGTTCTACGCCTGCTCGGACGTGCGGTTCTGACAGCTCCGGCAATGCGGAGACCGCACCCCTCCCGGCCTCGGTGCGGAGGCCGGGAGGGGTGCGGCCCATGAGGGGCGGCGTATCACTCGAAGAGACCTGTTTTCATCCTTTTTCCGCCGTGCCACGCCCTGCCGCACGCAAATCCGGCGACCCACGGGCTTCATTGGGAGGGAGCCGTCATCGGATGCCGTGGTACCCCGCGCATCCGGCCGGACGGTGCCGGAGCGAGGACCGCGGAGGTTTCCGATGCGCAAGTGGCTGCCGCTGATCGCGGTGTGCTTGGGCGCGTTCATGCTGCTCGTCGACATCACGATCGTGACCGTCGCCCTGCCCGACATGGCCGCCGGACTGGACACCACCTTCGCCGACCTGCAGTGGGTGATGGACGGCTACGCCCTCGCCCTGGCCGCCCTGCTCCTCGGGGCGGGCTCGCTCGCCGACCGCGTCGGCCGGCGGGCGGTGTACGTGGGCGGACTCGTGCTGTTCGCCGCCGCCTCGCTGGCCTGCGCGCTGGCCACGGGACCGGGCGCGCTCATCGCGTTCCGCGCCGTCCAGGGCATCGGCGGGGCCGCCATGTTCGCCACCACCATGGCCCTGCTCAGCTGCGCGTACCAGGGCCGCGACCGGGGTGTCGCCTTCGGCGTGTGGGGCGCGGTCAGCGGAGCCGCCGCCGCGGCGGGACCTGTGCTCGGCGGACTGCTGACCGAGCACCTCAGCTGGCGCTGGATCTTCTACGTCAACCTGCCGCTCACCGTCGTCGCGGTGCTGGTCACCGTGCGCGCCGTCCAGGAGTCCCGCGATCCGCGGGCCGCCCGCATCGACCTACCGGGCCTGGCCACCTTCACGCTGGCCGCCGGAGCGCTGACGTACGGGCTGATCCGGGCCGGCGAGCACGGCTGGCTCGACGGGGCGACGCTCGGGCCGCTCGCGGTGAGCGCCGTGGCCGCCGTCGTCTTCGTACTGATCGAGCTGCGCACAGCCGATCCGATGCTCGACCTCTCGCTGTTCCGCAACCGGTCCTTCACCGCGATCATGATCGGCGGAGTGCTCCTCGCCCTCGCCGCGTACTCCTGCCTCGCGTACCTGTCGCTGTGGCTGCAGTCCGTACGCGGCATGGGACCCGTGGCCGCCGGTCTCGCCCTGGTGCCGATGAGCGTGGCCGCGTTCGCCGCCTCCGCGCTCACCGGGCGTTTCCTGCACGGGGTTTCGCCACGGCTCACCATCGGCGGCGGGCTGCTGCTCGTCGGCGTGGGCGCGCTGCTGCAGTCGCTCCTGGGCGCCGACTCGACATGGATCACGCTGCTGCCGGGCCTCACCGTCACGGGGATCGGCGTCGGCCTCGCCACCCCGGTGATGGCGTCCGCAGCGATGGCCCAGGTGGAGTGGCAGCGCGCCGGCATGGCGGGCGGAGCCCTCAACACGGGCCGGCAGCTGGGCAACGCCCTCGGCATCGCCCTGCTCGGCGCGGTCTTCCAGGCCGGTCTGCTGCGGGTGCTGCGGGACGGGAACGCCCTGCCGGATCCGGACCGTGCGGCCGGCGCGGTGAGCGGCGGGCGGGCGCAGAGCGTGATCGCCGGCGCCGCACCGCAGGAGCGTGCCTCCGTCGCCCACGACGTGCACGCGGCCTTCGCCGCGGGTCTGCAGGACGCCCTGCTGCTCGCCGCGTTCGCCGGCCTGCTGGGCGGCGTGATCGTACTGGCGCTGATGCGCCGCCCGGATCCGGCGTCCGAAGGCCAGGGCCCCAGGTCCGCGGCGGAGCCGGCGGCGGCCGCTCCGGCCGGCAGCGGCACCAGCTGAAACTCTTCGGGATGCCTGCTTGAAACTCCCGGGTGCCCGCTGAGCACTCGACCCAAAGAGCCGGTTTTCACCCAATCAGCCGGTCTTCGCGGTGAGTTCGGGGTCCGCGGCCTCTGGACTGCTACTGGTCCAGACCTCTTGACCCCTGGTCCAGACCTTTCTATTCTCGCGGCACTGCGGTGAGCATGTCATGAACATGCGCTCGATCCCGGGCGCGCATGTTCCTCGTGCACGCGTGCTCACGGGCGGCGCAGGCCTGGTTCAACCCCCATGTACGACCGGACCTCACCCCGAGGAGGCGCAGGATGCGCTTCAAAGACAGAGCCGTGGCAGGGCTGACCACCCTGCTGCTCCCGTTCGCAGCCCTGGTCGGTCTGGCGACCCCCGCCGAGGCCGCGACATCCGCCACGGCCACGTACGCCAAGACCCAGGACTGGGGCACCGGCTTCGAAGGCAAGTGGACGATCAAGAACACCGGCACCACGAGCATCAGCTCCTGGACCGTCGAGTGGGACTTCCCCTCCGGCACCTCGGTCACCTCCTCCTGGGACGCCGACGTCACCAATTCCGGCACCCACTGGACCGCCAAGAACAAGTCCTACAACGGCTCGCTCGCTCCCGGAGCCTCCGTCTCCTTCGGCTTCAACGGCGCCGGTTCCGGCTCGCCGAGCGGCTGCACACTCAACGGCGCCTCCTGCGACGGCGGCAGCGTCGTCCCCGGGGACAACCCGCCCTCCGCGCCCGGCACCCCCACCGCATCCGACATCACGAACACCTCGGTCAAGCTCAGCTGGACCGCGGCCACCGACGACAAAGGCATCAAGAACTACGACGTCCTGCGCGACGGCGCCAAGGTCGCGACGGTGACGGGCACCTCGTACTCCGACAGCGGGCTGACCGCGGGCACCGACTACTCGTACTCGGTGCAGGCCCGCGACAGCGCCGACCAGACCGGTCCCGCGAGCGGCTCGGTCAAGGTGCACACCACCGGCGGCACCACGGACCCGACGCCGACACCGAGCGGCGAGATCAATCTCGGGTACTTCACCGAGTGGGGCATCTACGGCCGGAACTACAACGTCAAGAACATCGTCACGTCCGGTTCCGCCTCGAAGATCACACACATCAACTACGCGTTCGGCAACGTCACGGGCGGCAAGTGCGCGATCGGCGACGCGTACGCCGACTACGACAAGGCGTTCACCGCCGAGCAGTCGGTGAGCGGCGTGGCCGACACCTGGGACCAGCCGCTGCGCGGCAACTTCAACCAGCTGCGCCAGCTGAAGGCCAAGTACCCGCACATCAAGGTGCTGTGGTCGTTCGGCGGCTGGACCTGGTCCGGCGGCTTCGCCGAGGCGGCGAAGAACCCGGCCGCGTTCGCCGCGTCCTGCTACAGCCTGGTCGAGGACCCGCGCTGGGCCGACGTGTTCGACGGCATCGACATCGACTGGGAGTACCCGAACGCCTGTGGCCTGTCCTGCGACACCAGCGGGGCCGCGGCGTACAAGAACCTGATGCAGGCTCTGCGCGCCAAGTTCGGCACGGGCAACCTGGTCACGTCGGCCGTCACCGCGGACGCCTCGTCCGGCGGCAAGATCGACGCCGCCGACTACGCGGGCGCGGCCCAGTACGTCGACTGGTACAACGTGATGACGTACGACTTCTTCGGCGCCTGGGACGCGGACGGCCCGACCGCCCCGCACTCCCCGCTCACCTCGTACAGCGGCATCCCGCAGGCCGGCTTCACCACGGCCGACGCGATCGCCAAGTACAAGGCGAAGGGCGTGCCCGCGAGCAAGCTGCTGATCGGCATCGGCTTCTACGGACGGGGCTGGACGGGCGTCACGCAGTCCGCTCCGGGCGGCAGCGCGACCGGTCCTGCGGCGGGGACGTACGAGCAGGGCATCGAGGACTACAAGGTCCTCAAGGCGTCCTGCCCTGCCACGGGCACGATCGCCGGCACGGCCTACGCGCACTGCGGCAGCAACTGGTGGAGCTACGACACCCCGTCGACGATCGCCGGGAAGATGACCTGGGCCAAGAACCAGGGCCTGGGCGGCGCGTTCTTCTGGGAGTTCAGCGGTGACACCGCGAACGGCGAGCTGGTGAGCGCCATCAGCAGCGGCCTGCGGTAACGGCGGCCTGCGGCGACGCTGCCGTAACGACGGCCTGCAGCAACGCCGGCCGGCAGCAACCGCGGCCGCATCCGGACGGACCCGGACGGACCCGGGGGAGACGGGAACGCCCCTCGTCTCCCCAGGGTCCCGTCTGTGCTCCGGGCGGCCGAAACACGACAATCGCACGGTCAAACATCTGTGCCCGTCAGGCCAGGCCCCGGTGGCCGGTTTCCAGCGCTTCACGACTGCCCGCTCGCCCTTCACGGCTGCCTGCTCGCCGGGCAATTGCCTCGTGGGCAGGACAGTGGCGTGTGGGGGCCTCTCTGCTTCCCCTCGCGCAGCTTTTCCCCGCCGCGTATCAGCATGTGAGCAAGTCGCCTACTGCGTCGCACAGTTGCGGCCAGAATGCAACACGCAAGATTTCAGCCAAAGTCCAAAAACGATCTTGGCTGTGATGGGTCGACTTGTGGACCATATTCCCGTCGGCAGCCTGGGGGACGGGGAACCGCTGCCCGACGGAGGAATCCCCGTCCCACCGGACGCGGGAAAAGCGCGGAGAAGGGTTGTCGTGGAACGCTACTTCACCACCCACAGACACGAGGATCTACGACAGCGTGTGCGTGACTTCGCCGAACGCGAAGTGCGCCCCCGCATCGAGGAGATGGAGGCACAGCGCACCGTCTCCCACGAGCTGTCCCGGCTGATAGCACGTCAAGGCTGGATCGGCGTCACCATAGACAGGGCCTACGGCGGAATGGGCGCCGGGCACCTGGCCAAGACCATCATCATCGAAGAGCTGTCGCGCGTCAGCGGAGCGATGGGGGCGATGGTCCAGGCATCGCAGCTGGGCACCGCCAAGATCATCCACTTCGGGAACGCCGTCCAGCGGCAGACCTGGCTGCCGCGCATCGCCGCCGGCGAGTGCCTGCCGACGATCGCCGTCACCGAGCCGGAATCGGGCGGCCATGTGCTGGGCATGGGCAGCACCGCGGTCCGCGACGGCGACGACTACATCCTCAACGGCCGCAAGGTCTTCGTCGGCAACTCGCACGTCGGCGACCTGCACGGCGTCGTCGTCCGCACGGGCCCCGGGTCGAAGGGTCTCTCGGCCTTCCTGGTCGAGTCCCACCGCCCCGGCTTCTCGCTCGCCGAGCACCAGCCCGCCATGGGCCTCCACGGCTTCTCCTTCGGCGAGCTGAGGTTCGACGACTGCCGGGTTCCGGCGGCCAACCTGCTCGGCACGGAAGGCCAGGGCCTCCAGGTCGCCTACAGTTCCTCGATCCTCTACGGGCGCCCCAACCTCACCGCCGTCAGTCTGGGCATCCACCAGGCCATCCTCGAAGAGACGACCGCCTTCTGCATCGAGCGCGAGCGGTACGGCAAACCGCTCGGCGAGCTCGGCAACGTCAAGCTCAAGCTGGGCAGGATCCAGTCGCGGCTGATGACGGCCCGACTGGCGGCCTACCACGCCGTGCACTCGCTGGACCGCGGGCTCCCCTGCGACGCGGAGCTCATGAACGCCAAACTCCTCAACCACGAGTACGCCATCGAATCCGCCCGCGACGCCATGGAGATCCACGCCGCAGCGGGCCTGTTCACCAACCGGCCGATCGAGCGCTATCTGCGCGACGCACAGCACATCTACGCCCCGGCCGGAACCTCCGACGTCCAGCTGCTGCGGCTGGGCGAAGTGGCCCTCGGCACAGGCAAGGGGCAGTGGTCCGAGCGCCTGGCCGACCTGGTGCGGACCATACCGGCCGAGCACCGTCCAGAGGAGCAACTGGCCGCAGCCGGCCACGCTCTGTAAAACGCAGGACTCTGTGAAACGCAGGGAGCCACGGACACAGCGCCGTGCCCGCGGCTCCCGTATCGGGATCGGGTGCCCTGCGCACAGGAGGGCACGCCCACGCCTCCCTCAGAGGCCGTCCTCGATGTCGTGGATCCGGCGGACCAGTTGCTCCGCCATCGCCTTGATCGTCTCCACGCCCTCCTGCCCCCACTCCCGGGTCTCCGTGTCCACCACGCAGATCGTCCCCAGCGTCATGCCCGTCCGCGTGTCGATCAGGGGCGTACCCAGGTACGCGCGGACACCCAGCTTGTCGATGACCGGGTTGCCCGCGAACCGGGGATAGGCGCAGACGTCACCCAGCGGCATCGCCTTGCGCCGCGTGACGACGTGCGGGCACCAGCCGTGGTCCTTCGGCATCTCCCGGCCGACGGACTGGTCCTGCTGCGGCAGCTCGACGCCCGCCTGGTCGGGCTCCTGGGAGTAGAGCCCGGCGAAGTACTGGCGGTGCTCGTCGATGAAGTTGACCATCGCGTAGGGGGCACCCGTTATATGGGCCAGCCGCTTGGCGAAATCGTCGAACTCGGGGACCGGGGCGTCACCGATCCCGATCTCCCGCAGCCTGGCCGCGCGGGCGGCCGCCTGGGGGTCCGGCGGGGTGGCGAGCCGGTGGCTCGGGTCATAGGGGGCGTACGGTTCGGGGGTGGTCGACATGGGGACTCCGTTCGACTGCGGTCATTCGGCTGAGCGTTCGGCTGAGCATTCGGCTGAGCTGAGATGGGATCAGCGCAGGTAGGGCTCCGCCGCCGGCGTCGCGGGAACGGAGCTGCTGAGCACGTGCTGGACGAGTTCGACGAGCACGCGGGTGCCCGAGCTGGAGATCCGGGCGTCGCACATCACGATGGGCACGTTCGCCTTGAGATCGAGGGCGGCACGCACCTCGTCGGGGCTGTAGCGGTAGGCGTTGTCCCACTCGTTGACCGCCACGACGAACGGTATGGAGCGGCGCTCGAAGTAGTCGACGGCGGCGAAGCACTGGTCGAGCCTGCGGGTGTCGGCGAGCACCACGGCGCCGAGGGCCCCGTTCGACAGCTCGTCCCACATGAACCAGAACCGCTCCTGGCCGGGCGTGCCGAACAGGTAGAGGACGGCGTTCTCGAGGGTGATGCGGCCGAAGTCCATGGCCACGGTCGTCGTCGACTTGTCCTCGATGCCGTCCAGGCTGTCCGTCGCCGCGCTGACGGCGGTCAGCAGCTCCTCGGTGCTCAGCGGGGTGATCTCGCTGACCGCTCCGACGAAGGTGGTCTTGCCCACCCCGAAGCCACCCGCGATCAGGATCTTCAGCGCTGTGGGGAAGGGGTCAGAGCCGCTTGCGAAGCCCACGCAGCACCGCCTCCAGGGTCTCTCGGTCGGTTGGGATTGCCGCCTCGATGGCATGCGGCGCCCGTGTGATGAGCGCCTTGTGCTCAGCGAGGTCGCTGATCAGGACTTTCGTGATGACGGCCGGCTGCCCGATGTGGGCGGCCAGCTCGGCCACCGAGACGGGGTTGGCATGGCACAGGTCGAGGATCTGGTCGTGGTCGGGCCCGAGGTAGATCTTGGGCCTGCTGCCCGTGGCCATCACGAGGGTGAGAAGATCGAAGTGCGCCGAGGGCCGGGTGCGCCCGCCGCTGACGGTGTAGGGCCGTACTAAGCGGCCCGCCTCATCGTCCAGCCACATCCCGTCCCGCGCGTCCGCGTCCTCAGAACCCCGCATCGAGGGGCACGTTCGTCGCTCGGCGGGCGGGCGTGGCAAGGTGCGGGCGGGCCTTCTTGACCAGCATCCCCATCTCGTATCCCAGGACGTCGGGAAGGGTCTCGGGCCCGGCGAGGACCGCCAGGACCGCGCCTGAACCCGCCGAGGACACGAACAGCAACGCGGTGTCGACCTCCACGACGACCTGGCGCACCTGGCCGCCGCCGCCGAACCGGCCCGCGACGCCCTTGCCGAGCGAGGACAGCCCCGAAGCGATGGCGGCCAGGCTGTCGGCGTCGTCGTCGGTGAGTCCGACGGCGGCCTTCTTCAGCCCGTCAGAGGACAGCAGCAGCGCATGTCGCGTGCCTGGCACCGTGGCAAGCAGGTTCTGCAGGAGCCAGTCGAGTTCCTGGCCGGTGGAACGGAATTCGCTCATTGGTGACGTTCTTCTCCTGGTAGTGACGGTGCCTGCGGCTAGCGAGAGCCGTCCGACGGAGTCTCGCCCGCGTCCTCGGCACGATTGAAGCCCCCCGTGAAAGCGGTCCAGTTGCGCATGCTGGGCTCCACGTCCTGCTCCTCCCCGGTCGTGGGAGTGCCGGGTTCCTCCCGGAGTTGCGGCACCAGGTGCTGCTGGGCGTGGCGCTTGGGCAGCTCCGGCCGCCCTTCCTGGTCTTCGACGTGGTAGTCCGAACCGTAGTCCCGCTGCCGGGCCGGCTCGGCGGCCGGCGCATGCTGCTGCGGTACGGGCGCCGACGTGGTCACGTGACGCACCTCGGGCAGCGGCTGCGCCACCGCCGGGTGAGCGGCCAGAGGCTGTGCCGCGGGCGCCGCCTGAACGACAGTCCGCTGGACGGGGACTGCCGCTGCGGGGCGGGGCATGTCGGCTGCCGCCTGCCGCGGCGCCTCGTCAGGCTCGTCACCGAGCAGCCGGTGGGGGATGACGACGACGGCCTGGACGCCGCCATAGATGTTCCGACGCAGCTGTACGGCGATGCCGTGCCGACGGGCCAGTTCGGCGACCACGAACAGTCCGATGCGGCCGTCTGCGAGGAGCTTGCTGATGTCGACGTCGTGCGGGTTGGTGAGCAGCGCGTTGAACCGCATCTGGTCCTCGTGCTGCATGCCGAGGCCGCGGTCCTCGACCTCCACGGCAAGCCCGGCTGTGACCTTCTGCGAGCTCAGGAGCACGTTCGTGTGCGGCTTGGAGAACACCGTGGCGTTCTCGACCAGTTCGGCCAGCAGGTGGATCACGTCGGCGACGGCGTGGCCGTGGAGGGTTCCCTCGATCTCCGGCACGAGCTTGACCCTGGAGTACTGCTCGACCTCGGCGATCGAGGACCTGAGCACCTCCATCAGGCTCACCGGCTTGCTCCACTGGCGGCGGGAGACGGCGCCGCCGAGCACCGCGAGATTCTCCGCGTAGCGCCGGTTGCGGGTGAGCAGGTGATCGACCTGGAAGAGGCGCTTGAGCAACTCGGGGTCCTCGACCTCGTGCTCGAGCTCGTCGATCTCCCCGATCGCGCGATGGACGAGAGACTGCAGCCGTCGGGCGAGATTGGCGAAGACCTCGGCCTTCTCCTTGCCCTCGCCCTCCGGCTTGGGCGGCGCGGCGGGCAGGGCCACCTCGATGAGGGCTGCGGCGGCGCTCCACCGCAGGACGGCGATCTCGTGCGCGAGACGGTCCAGTGCGCTCGCTTCAGGCGGGGTGTGACGGGCGAAGGGCGGCTGCTCCAGCTGCTCACCGCGCTCCACACGGCGCACCATGTCCTTGAGCTCCGCCTGGCCACCGGCGACCAGCTGGTGCAGGGCCGCGTACCGGCGCGACGCCGCGCGGGCCTCGGCGTTGGCGGCGATCACGGCGCCGGCCAGGCAGCTGCAGCCGAGAACGACGGCCGCGGCCAGCACGCCCCAGATGGCGGCGCCGGCGGTGCCCTCCTGGAGGAGCAGCACGATGACGACGGCAGCGAAGACCACCGCGAGGGCGGCTACGGGGAGGAGGGCGAGTCGAAGGAGACGGGATCGGGTGGCGGAGTCCAGCGGGGGATCCTGGGCCGGAGACCTGCTGTGTCTCTTGCGTGGCCGTGTCGGGGCCGCGGCCGCCGGGTGACCGGCGGTCGGGCGCGCTGCATAGGTCGGTTCAGGCATCGGAGTCCTCTCGATCAGCCAGTACGGACACACACACCGACGCACCGCAGGCTGCCTGACAACACGCTTACGTGATCGGGCAGTTAAATGCGTCGACACCCTACGCCACTCTCATTCAGGTGACGTAATCGCACCGACGTACCAGGTACGTTGTGAAATCCTGCCGAACCAGCTGCGGAAGGGAGCGCCCGCCGGGGTCTCAGAAGGGCTCGGGCAGGGGCGCCCGGTCGGCGCCGGCATGGATCTGTTCGATGAGGTGGGCGTAGGCGGCGATCATCCTGGTCCGGCTGAACCGCTCCCGGCTGCGGGCCAGGGCCGGCGCGAAGCGGGCGCGCTGGGCCGCCGCCTCGTCCCAGGCCAGGGCGATGGCGTTGGGGTCGTGCGGGGTGAGGTGTCCGCGTCCGGCCACGAGCGCGGCGCAGTCGCCGACGTCGGTGGCCACCGGTACGGCGCCGCACATCATGCCCTCGATGAGGCTGAGCGGTGCCGCCTCGCCGGAGGAGGAGGTCAGGGTCACCACGTCGGCGGCGGCGTACAGGGTTTCCATGTCGCGCCGCACCCCCAGCAGGGCGATCCGCTCCGCCAGCCGCGGCTCGTCACCGAGGGCGGCCTCGATGTCGGTACGCAGACCGGGGTTGGCCGCGGTCATGCCGGCGCCGCACATCAGGACGTGGCCGCCCCTCTCACGGCCCAGCCAGGCCCGGGCCGCACGCAGGAACAGCGGGACGTTCTTCATGGCGGCGTAGCGCGCCGCGAAGACGACGACGGGCGCGTCCTGCGGGATGCCGAGCGCCGTCCGCAGCAGGGCCCGGCGCGCCGGGTCGGGGCGGAACCGCAGCAGGTCCACGCCGTTGGGTATGACGTGCAGCAGCCCGGCCGGGACGCCTGCGGCCTCATACGCCGCCCGGGTCGATTCCGCGCAGCAGATCGCTGCCGCGATCCTGCCGTCGGCGACCGCCCGCCTGAGGTCGTCCAGGGCCGGTCCCTGGTTCTCCGGGTCGGAGCGGTGCAGGCACACCACGACGGGTCTGCGCGGCAGGCCCGCCTGGTTGAGCAGCCCGAGCGGCTGCTCCTTCAGCGACAGGACGACGTCGGCGCCGGCCGCGGCGCGGGCCGTCGCCGCCAGCTCGGGTCCGGTGAACGCCCCCGGGGCGGCGCCGAGGCCCCGCCCCAGCGTGCTGACCTGCACTCCGGCCGCCGTCAGCGACCGGTAGCAGGCATCGTCCTCCATACGCTGCGTGGTGGCCTCGCGGTGCATCTCGCCGTTGATACTCAGCACCGCATGCCGCTGCCCGCCCTCGTGGAGCCCCATCACGACATCGCTGTGAACGATCCGGGCTCCTCCGGAGAAGAAGCCCTCGTAGACCGACAGCACACGGAGTTCGGCCATCGCGTGCACCTCTTGCTTGTCCCGCATCAACGGGAAGTCGTACGCCCGTGATCTGCGGGTTGCCCGCTATGAGGAGCCACGAAGCTTGCGCGCTTGTGAACTCGACGTTTCGACTTCGGGCACGGTCGGTTACGCGATTCTCGAGGGGAGCGCAGCCGTGCAAACTAATGGCCGCATCCAGCCCCATACGCGATCAAGAAAGCGAAAAGGGCTTCTCGGAAAACCGAGAAGCCCCAGGTCAGCGACTTGATCGCTAGTGCGCCGCCAGGGACTCGAACCCCGGACCCGCTGATTAAGAGTCAGCTGCTCTAACCAACTGAGCTAGCGGCGCCTGCTGACGAAGAAAATACTACCTGGTCCCGAGGGGTGCTCGTGACCACCTGCGGGCACCGGGACGATCCCGCCCCGTCAGGGCCCTGTAATCCCGGGGTCACCGAGGCGTGGTGCCCAGTGATTCTTGTAATTCCAGGACATGCGAGAGCCCCGGGCGTGCCGCACGCCCGGGGCTCTCGGCAGGACTCCGACCCCCTAGATCGCCAGCGACAGCACCACCGGTGCCGCCTCCCGGTTGAGCGTGTCCGCCGCCTGGCGCAGGCGGTAGGCGTGCTCGATCGGGAGGGAGAGGGCGAGGCAGCCGACGGCGGCGCCAGCCGTGACCGGGACGGCCGCGCAGACCGTGCCCACCGCGTATTCCTGCAGGTCGAGCACCGGCACCGTGGGCGGCTGGGCGTCGAGCCTGTTGAGCAGGACACGCTCGTTGGTGATCGTCCGCGAGGTGAGCCGGGCCATCTTGTGGCGGGAGAGGTGATCGCGGCGGCCGTTCAGGTCGAGCTGGCCGAGTAGGCTCTTGCCGATCGCGCTGGCGTGCGCGGCGGAGCGGAAGTCCACCCACTCGTTGACCTTCGGGGTGCGCGGGCTGTCGGCGTACTGTGTGACGCGGATCTCGCCGTCGACGTACCGGCTGAAATAGACCGCGGCGCCGACCGAGTCGCGCAGCTTGTCGAGGGTGTGCTGGAGTTTTTCACGCAGGGCCTGGTCGCGGCCCTGGGCGGAGCTCAGCCTGGTCAGGGCATTGCCCGCGATGTACGCGCCGTCGGCCAGCCGCTCGATGTACCCCTCGCGGCGCAGTATTCGCAGCATCGGGGCCAGTCGCTCCGCGGGCAGCCCCGTGTCCCGTGCGAGCTCGGCGGCGGTCGCGCCGGTGCTCCGCCGGGAGATGATCTCCAGGAGACGCAAGGTTTGCTGCACCGAGTGGTGCGGCACGGTCGGTTCGTGCTTCAGCGCCACGGCTTCCCCCTGCTATGGGCCTGTTCCGGACAGCTGGGCTCCGTACCACGATAGCCGCCAACCAGCCCTTGCGGACCGGTTGTTGACGAGTTAGGTGGCGCGTTCCATGGCCCTCAGCAGGAACGCGCCACCCTGGCATATGCCACAGTCATGCTCCGGCGCCACTGCCTCGGAGATTGCCGTCGGCGATCACCGGGCCTCACAGGACGGCGCTGAGAAATTCCCTCGTCCTGTCCTGCTCCGGATCACCGAAGATCTTTTCGGGTGTCCCGGATTCGATGACACGGCCGGAGTCGAACATCAACACCTGGTCCGAAATGTCCCGGGCGAAGTTCATCTCGTGGGTCACGCAGAGCATGGTGATGTCCGTGGAGCGGGCGATGTCGCGCAGGACGTCCAGGACTCCGGCGACGAGCTCGGGGTCGAGGGCCGAGGTCACCTCGTCGAGCAGCAGTACCTGCGGGCGCATCGCGAGCGCGCGGGCGATCGCGACGCGCTGCTGCTGCCCGCCGGACAGCTGGGTCGGGTACGCGTCGCAGCGGTCGGCGAGGCCGACCATGTCGAGCAGCTCGCGGGCCCGCTCCTCCGCCTCGTCCTTCGACATGCCGAGGACGGTGACGGGCGCCTCGGTGATGTTGCGCAGCACCTTCATGTTCGGGAAGAGGTTGAACTGCTGGAAGACCATCCCGATGTTCTTGCGGACCTCGCGGATGTGCTTCTCGCCGGCCGGGACCAGCCTGCCGTTCTTCTCCTCGTGCGTGAGGTAGTCGCCGTTCACCTTGATCGTGCCCTCGTCGGGGCGGGTCAGGGTCATCAGCAGCCGCAGGATCGTCGTCTTGCCGGAGCCCGACGGGCCGATCAGCGTGACGTGCTTGCCGGAGGCGACCGAGAAGTCGAGCTCGTCGAGCACCGTGGTGGCGCCGAACCGCTTGGTGACCTTGTCGAAGCGGATCAGCTCGCTGCCGTCCACGGGCGGGTTGGCCAGGTCTTTTGCGAGGGGGTTGGTGTCAGCGGACAAGGCGTCGCTCCAGGGATCGCAGGAGAAGGGAAGCCGGGTAGGCGATGACGATGAAGGCGATGCCGACGACGGTCAGCGGCTCGGTGTACTGGAAGGTCGCCGCGCCCTCCAGACGCGCCTGCTGCAGCAGCTCGAGCACGCCGATGGACATCAGCAGCGGGGTGTCCTTCAGCATCGCGACCACGTAGTTGCCCAGCGCCGGGACCACGCGGCGGAAGGCCTGCGGCAGGATCACCGCGAACCAGGTGCGGCGCGCGGGCAGGCTGAGCGCCGTCGCGGCCTCCCACTGGCCGGCCGGCACCGCGTCGATGCCCGCGCGGTAGACCTGCGCGGTGTACGTCGAGTAGTGCAGGCCGATCGCGATGACGCCGGTGGTGAGGGCCGAGAACTGGATGCCCCACTCCGGCAGCACGAAGTACAGGAAGAACAGCTGCACCAGCAGCGGGGTGTTGCGGATGAACTCCGTGATCAGGCCCACCGGCCACCGTATGAAGCGGGTGGGTGCGCGGAAGGCGATCGCCCAGACCAGGCCCAGGGTGAAGGAGATGAGGGAGCCGAGCACCAGGGCCTGCAGCGTCGTGAGGACGCCGTCCCAGAACTTCGGCAGGAAATCGGCGACGGCCGACCAGTCCCAGTTCATGAAGCACCTCCGGTACCGGCGTTCATCGAGGCGCCTCCGCCGCGGGTCATGGGCTCGAGTTCACGCGCGCGCCCGGCCGGGCGGCGCAGCGACAGGCCCTTGAACACGGGCTCGGACTTCTGCCCGATCCCGGCCTTGGCCTTGCGCTCCAGGGCGCGCATGCCGCGCGTGAGCAGGAACGCGAGGACGAAGTAGATGACGAGCGAGATCGTGTAGATCTGCGCGCTGTCCTGCGTGGCCAGGCGCACCAGGTACGCGGCGAAGGAGACGTCCCCGATCCCCAGCAGGGACACCAGCGCGGTGCCCTTGAGCAGCTCGATCAGCAGGTTGCTGAACGGCGGGATCATCTCCGGCACGGCCTGCGGCAGCAGGATCAGCCGCATCCGCTGCCACGGCGTGAAGCTGAGCGCGACCCCCGCCTCGCGCTGAGCCGGCGACACCGCGTTCAGCGCGCCGCGCACGATCTCCGCGCCGTACGCCCCGTACGACAGGCCGAGCGCGAGGACGGCCGCCCACATCGGGACCAGCTGCCAGCCCGCGAGCGGCGGCAGCACGAAGAACATCCAGAACATCAGCACCAGGGCCGACGTGCCGCGGAAGATCTCCGTGTAGAAACCCGCGAGGAAGCGGACGGCCTTCGAGCGGTGCGTGCGGGCGGCGCCGACGGCGAAGGCGACCACGGCGGCCAGCGCCGCGCTGTAGAGGGTCAGCTGGATGGTGATCCAGATGCCCGGAAGGACCCAGTGTTCCCACAGTCCGGTGGTCATACGGCGCAGAGCTCCTTCGCCGTCATCGTGGTCATCTCCTTCTCGGTGAACCCGAAGGGCCGCAGGATCCGCAGGAGTTCGCCACTCGCCTTCATCTTGTGGATCTCCCGGTTGAAGGCGTCGCGCAGCTCGGTGTCCACGGGACGGAAGGCGAAGCCGCCGCCGTCGATCTTCTTCTTTCCGTCGACGATCGGCGCGAAAGGCGCGGTCACCTCGGCCTTCCGGCTCTTCTTGACCACTTCGCGGGTGGTGAGCGCCGTGCCCGCGAAGACGTCGACGCGGCCCGACTCGACGGCGTTCAGCCCGGCCACCTGGTCCTGCAGGATGACGATGTCCTTCTCCGGGTAACCGGCGGAGACGGCGTAGTCGATCTCGGCGTATCCGGTGCCGGTGGCGAACTTCGCCTTGGCCTTCACCACGTCCTCGTAGCTGTGCAGGTTCTTCGGGTTGCCCTTGCGCACGATGAACGCGTCGAGCATCTGGTACTCGGGGTCGGAGAAGATGACCTGCTGGCAGCGCTCCTTGTTGATGTACATGCCGGCCGACACGACATCGAACTGCTGCGAGTTGAGGCCCGGTATGAGGGAGCCGAACTCTGTGGCCACGGGCTGGACGCTGTCGATGCCGAGCCGCTTGAAGATCACTTTGGCGAGTTCCGGTGCCTCGCCGGTGAACTCACCGTCCGTGCCGATGTATCCGAACGGGATCTCTCCCGCGATACCGAGCCGCACGGTGCCCTGCGACCGCAGCCGCGCGAGCGCGTCACCCTCCTGCACCCGGCTGCAGCCCGCGGCACCTCCCACGGCGGCCGCGGCACCGAGCGCGGCGGCACCCGTCAGCAGGGTCCGCCGTCCCACGTGCCGTGGTTCACCCCGTGGCACACCTCGTCGTTCCTGTTGGTCTCGTCTTGTCGGAGCCATGGGCGCGCGGCTACCCGAGAACATACAAAGTATTCGGACGAGTTTGCGCCCGTGATCTTTGCCCAGAGCTTGTGCGTGCCGTATGGGGCGGTCTTGACCTCATGGGGACGATGGGTCCATGACGAATCGTACGGACGGGATGAATCGCACGGACCGGTTCGTGGATGGCACGGACCGCTTCATCGAAGTCGCCCTCACCAAACGGGGAGTGCACTGCACAGCGAAGCTGCTCGACGACCGGGCTCCGCTCACCTGCGCGGCGGTGTGGGACGCGCTGCCGCTCGGCGGCGACGTCTACCACGCGAAGTACGCCAGGAACGAGATCTACGCCCTCTTCCCGGCCTTCGCCGCCCAGGAACCCCCTCTCGAGAACCCGACGGTCACCCCCATCCCCGGCGACCTCTGCTACTTCTCCTTCTCCGGCACCGAGTTGGGCACCCAGGCGTATGGCTACGAGCCGGCGGCCGACGTCCGGGCGGGCACGACGGTCGTCGACCTGGCCCTGTTCTACGAGCGGAACAACCTGCTGCTCAACGGTGATGTGGGCTGGGTGCCGGGGATCGTGTGGGGGCAGGTCGTGGACGGCCTGGACCGGATGGCGGAGGCGTGCAACGACTTGTGGAGGGCGGGAGCGTTGGGGGAGACGTTGAGCTTCCGGCGGGCTTAACGCCAGGGAGGCGGCCGCGGTGGCTTCCACCG